>DHIW01000111.1:3173-3671 GCA_002404015.1 Chloroflexi bacterium UBA4736 | reverse complement strand
CGGAGACCAAGACCCAGTTCGGCAGGAACGTCGCGGTTGGGAACTACGTCTACTCCCTGGTTCTGGGAATGAGCGTGGCGGACATCTCGGGCAAGGCCATCGCCAACCTCGAGATCGAGTCGCTCAAGCACGAGAACCCCACCTTCCACGGCGACACCATCTATGCCGAGTCGACGGTGCTGGACAAGAAGGAATCCACCTCCAAGCCCGATCGCGGAATCGTCTATGTCGAAACCCGTGGCTTCAACCAGCATGGTGAGCGAGTCTGCATCTACCGGCGTCGGGTGATGGTGCCCAAGCGCGAGCATTTCCCCGACCTGCAGCCCGCCGACCTGACGCCTGAGCAATCACGGGAGCAAGGCCTGCTGGGCGAATAGCGGCGCAATAGCGCTGCACCTACGAGCCAAATCAGTGCCGGGCGACTCCCGGATACTTGCGTCGAGATCGGTGACGTGGTACAGATAGGCCGCAGATGCAGCCGAGGGGAGCGTTGCTACC
>DHIW01000111.1:2119-2921 GCA_002404015.1 Chloroflexi bacterium UBA4736 | reverse complement strand
TGCTGAATCCGCCATTCTTGGCGGACCCGCCGGTCAAGCTGAACATCAGCGCCAAGATCATCGGGCTGATCGCGTGCATCCTGGCCGCGCTGGGACTGCTTGGATACCTCTTCGCGATCCCGGCGGTCCTCTTGATCGGCACGGCGGAGACGGTTCTTGGTGTCCCCGTCGGAACGCATGCGGGCATTCTGGCCGTCGCCCTGCTGGGCCTCGGGATCGGGGTCGTCGCCGCCCTCCTGGAATTGATCGGTGGCTACCGCATGTACCAGGAGAACCATGAGGGCAAGAAGCTGCTGATTTACGGAATCGCCCTGGGAGCCCTCGGCAGCGTGGTCTACGGCATCGGCTTCGGCGGCATCGGCGGTGTCATCGTCGGGCTGGTGATCGACTTCATCGTCTACTACATCGTGGTCATCAGCCGCTTCTCGAATGAAGCGCCGCTGGTTGCCGGCGGTGTCGCCCCACCTCCCCCGCCGCCACCTCCCCCGCCGCCTCCCCCTTCGGCCTAGCCGAACAGACTTCTCGATCCGCAGCAACCCGGCCGCAGGCTCCTCAGCGGTCGGGTTGCTCATTTAAGTGAGCTTTACTCGAGCCGTGTCCAAATTCTTGCGACCCCAGCGCAAGGCGACCTGGGCGCTGCTGATCTGGTTTGTCATCGCGGTGGGCCTGGCGATCTACGCTTTCGTGCCGATCTTCATTGCCCCCAACGGCTGCCCCGACCAAGGGGAGCATCGTCAGCCTCTGTCGCTTTGCCGTCATGACCCGGGCTTTTGCCGATTTCGGCACCGCGCTCGCCATCTAC
>DHIW01000111.1:1337-1859 GCA_002404015.1 Chloroflexi bacterium UBA4736 | reverse complement strand
CGCCACCAGCCGCACCGATGGCGGGATCTGCCGAAACTGCGGCCACGATTTTTTCCCGGCCGGGTAGACTCCTGCCCCAGTCAGACAGAGGAGGACCATGTCGCGAGCCATCGAGTCGCCAGAGGAAGTCGAGTCCGGGATCCGGTTCCACTACGACCTGCCGCCGGAGTTCTTCTCTCTCTTCCTGGACATCGATGGCGAGCTGCTGGCGGCGGTGCAGGTCGGCTCCGCGCTTCTGAGCCTGGGCAGCTGATGGGCGCCAGGAAGGCCGACGCCGCGCTGGCCTGGACCGACGACCGGGATGCCGCCAAGCTGCTGGCCAAAGACCCGATGGCGCTCCTTGTCGGTTTCCTGCTCGACCAGCAGGTGCCGATGGAATGGGCCTTCGGCGCGCCCGAGAAGTTGCGCCAGCGATTGGGGGGCAAACTCGACGCGCGCGAGATCGCGGCCATGGATGAGCTGGCGCTGGTGGAGGCCTTCGTCAGCAAGCCTCCCCTCCACCGCTACCCGGCCAGCATGGCT
>DHIW01000111.1:0-1202 GCA_002404015.1 Chloroflexi bacterium UBA4736 | reverse complement strand
CGCATCGCCAAGCTGCCCGGGTTCAGCGCCAACAAGGCCGCCGTCATCATCGGAAGCCTCGCCAAGCGACTGGCGATGCCGATCCCGGGTTGGGAGAGGTACTCGCCCAGCTGGTTCAGCCTGGCCGACGTCGACAGCCATGCGGCGCTGCTGAAATACCGCGACATCAAGCGGGCGGCCAAGGCCGCGGGCAACTGGCCTCCCGGCGCTGCCGCCCAGAAGACGACAGCCAAGAAGCCGGCGGCGAGGGCCAAAGCCGCCCGGCGGGGTTAGCGGAGCAGCACCACCAGGTCGACTTCAACCGGCACTCCCAACGGCAGTTCGGCCACGCCCACGGCGGTCCGCGCCGACTGCCCAGCCTCGCCGAAGGCGTCGATAAGGAGCTGCGAAGCGGCGTTCATCACCGCGGGCTGGTCGGAGAAGCCGGGGGCGCTGGCCACGTAGCCGGTCAGCTTGATCACTCGCATCACCCGTTTCAGCGACCCCACCTCGGCGCGAACGGAGGCGAGCGCATTGACGACGGCGATCCGAGCGGCGGCCTGTGCCTCCTCCAGGCTGACCTCGGCACCGACCCGGCCCCTGTGGGTCACCTCGCCGTCGCGGACGGGGACGGCCCCGGAGCTGAAGACGAGGTCGCCGGCCCGCGTCGCCGGGACGTACAGCCCCGCCACCGGTGCCGACTCCGGCAACCCATAGCCAAGCCCGGCCAGCCGGGATTCGGGGTCGGGGACGTCGAGCTCGCTCAGACGATTGCCAGGGCGCGATATTCGCCGAAGACGTCGCGCATGACGCCGCAGATCTCGCCCAGCGTAGCGTAGGCCCTGACGGCGTCGATGATCGGGGGCATCAGGTCCGTCTTGCCGTCTTCGGCGGCAGCCCGCAGGCCCGCCAAAGAGCTCTCCACGGCAGCCGCCTCCCGATGCGCTCGCAGCGCCTCCAGCTTGGCGACCTGAGCCCTCTCCAGGGCTGGATTGTCGGCGCGGAAGAACGGGTGCGGCTGCTCACCCTCATCGCGGTACTTGTTGACACCGACCACCACCCGCTCGCCCGATTCCACGGCCTTCTCGAACTTGTACGACTCCTCCTGGATGCAACGCTGGTAGTAACCCGTCTCGATCGCCGCCACCGCGCCGCCGATCTCCTTCTCGATCCTTTCCAGCTCCGCCCAGGCTCGCAGCTCCAGCTCATTGGTCAGGTGCTCG
>DHIW01000035.1 GCA_002404015.1 Chloroflexi bacterium UBA4736 | reverse complement strand
AGCCGCACCGCTTACCGACGCGACCACATGGGCTTTGTCTTCCAGGCCTTTAACCTGCTGCCCGTTCTTTCGGCAGTCGAGAACGTGGAGATTCCCCTTCTCCTCCAGAACCTCAACTCGCGTGACTCCCGCCGGCGCGCGCTGGAGATGCTGGAGACATTGGGGCTGGCCCACCGCGCGAATCACCGTCCGGACCAGCTCTCCGGAGGGGAGCAGCAACGGGTTGCTGTTGCGCGGGCATTAGTTCACAAGCCCGCGGTAGTCTGGGCTGACGAACCGACCGGCAACCTCGATACCGAAGTCACGCAGGTCATCGTCGAGCTCCTTGTGCGTATGAACAAGGATGGCCAGACCATCGTTCTCGTCACCCACAACCCGCAGGTCGCCGAGCGCGCCCGCCGCACACTGCATATGCGTGACGGCCGCATCGAGGTAGCGAGCGCCTTGCGCGTGGGAGCGGTCTGATGAGCGTGGGCGCAGTCGTGATCGGGCTGTTCGTGCTGGCGTACGCGGCGCTTTTCGTGCTCGCCATACGCCGGCCCCTTTTGGCCCGCTTGGCGCTGCGCGAGGCGGTGCGGCGGCCTGGACAGTCGGCAATTGTGGTGCTCGGCCTGATGGTCGGAACCGTGGCCATCTTCTCGAGTCAGGTCATGGGCGATTCCTTCCGCGAGTCCCAGACGCAGGAGGCATATCTTGCCTGGGGCCACGTCGACATGGTCGCCGCTGACGGAGGCCGCTTCTTCGACCCCGCCATAGCCTCCAAGCTGGCCACCGATCCAGGACTGAAGTCTTCGCTGGCCGGCGTGCAGGCAGGGGTCGAGCTGCCCAGCTCGGTGGTCGATCTCGATCGCGGCAATGCCAAGCCGTTGGTCACGTTGGTCGGATTCGACCCGGCCACGCAAGGCCCCTTCGGCAGCTATGTGCTCACCGATGGAAAGACCACGCTGGGTCAGGATCTGGCCTCGGACCAGGTGCTCGTGTCCGCCTCGCTGGCCAGCGCCCTGGAGGCGCGGACGGGTGACCAGCTCCGTATCATCGTCGGTCTCAACCAGGTGGTCGAGCTCCGCGTGGCGGGCATCGCGCGAGCCGAGGGCCCTGGCGCCTACACCCTTAGGCCGGCGCTTTTCACTCCGATCGCCAACCTGGGGCCACTGCTCGGCGGGCAGGGTATCAACGTCATCCGTCTGGCGGCTCCAGGCGAAGGCCAGGCCGAGCTGGACCGGGCACGTGAGCTGGCGCCCAAGGTACGCGCAGTGCTGCGAACAATTGCGGGCGGAACGAGCCTTGCATTGCGGGAAGCGAAGAGCTTGGACGTCAACGCCATCATCAAGCAGACAGAGTCAGACAGAAGCCTTTTCGCAGGCCTGAGCCTGTTGGTCGCCCTGGCCGGGGCCGCGCTAGTGGTTAACCTCGGGCTTGCCCTGGCTGAGGAGAGGCGCCCGCGCCACGCCGTGCTCCGAGCCCTCGGACTCGGCCGCTCCGGAATGGTGACCCTGTCAGTGCTGGAGGGCGCTCTTTACAGCCTGGTCGCCGTCATCGCGGCACTTGCCCCCGGAGCGGTCATCGGTCTTGTCATCGTCCGAGCCCTGGAGGGCGGCAGCCTGCTGTACACCCGCCCGCTGGAGGCTCGCGGCGGGCTAGTTCTGTACACGATTACGCCAGGTTCGGCGGGCCTATCGGTCGCGGTCGGGGCCCTGGTCGTGCTGGCAACGCTGTTCGCCACGTCGATCCGAAGCTCTCGCATGCAGATCTCGTCGGCCATCAGGAACCTGCCTGAGCCGGCCAGCCGGCGCAAGCGATCGATCTGGAGGACTGTGTTCCTGGCCGGACTCGGCGTGGCCTCGATTGCGGCCCTGGTGCCCGGCAACCTTTCCATCCGATTGGTCGGCGGGGTGGGCCTCGTGGTCGTGGCTGCAGCGCTGGTCGGTAGCCGGATCTCGGGCCGGCTGCGGGCCACCTTGACCGGAGCCGCCCTGAGCGTGTGGGCAGCTGCCACGATTGTCACAGCCGCATCTTCGTGGGGCTGGGATCCCCTGGTCATCGGCCTCGGCGCCCTCGTTGCCGTCTTTGGGCTCAGCCTGATCGTGGCGGCCAACCTTCGCGTTCTGGAAATACCGGCAGGCATGCTTCAGGGCGGAGCCCGGGCAACGCTGAGGCCGTCTCTCGCCTACCTCACGCGGCGGCCCCTACGAGCCGGCCTGGGCATCGGCGCCTTCGCGCTTGTGCTGGCCCTGATGACAACTTCCTCGGTGTTTGTCGCGACCTACCTCGGGCAGTCCCGCAGCACCCTGAGTGAGTACGACATACGCGTCACGGCGCCGACGACGTCCGGTGTCACGATTCCCGATTCGGTGCGGCCGGAGATCCTCAGTAACGTCGCCATGCCAACCCGGCCCTATCGAGGAGAGGTGATCGTGAGCACAAACCCGAGCAAGCCGCAGGAGGATGTCTACCTGCCCCTCTACTCGCTCAGCCCCGCCCAATTGGCGGCTGGACCATTCCAGCTTGCCAGTCGGGAGAGTCGATTCAAGAGCGACGCCGAGGTATGGGCGGCCATGGCGCAAGACCCTCACCTTGTCGTGACACCCACCTACGGGACTTCCGGGATAACGATAACGTTGGCGGGACCGAACGGGCCGGTGCACTTTCGCGTGGCGGGCAGCATAAAGACCCTGGGTCTCTGGGGCCTGGCCGGCTCTGAGGCCGCGATGGCGCCCTTCGCCACGCTGCCGGTCGGCACCACCATCCTCGCCAAGACGGCGCCGGGCGCCAACGCCGAGGCGGTGGCCCGCAAGATCCAGCGGGAAGTCTTCAGCCAGGGGGCCGAGGTGACGACCGTCAAGGAAATGTTCGACTCGACCGCCCGTGGCCCGCAGGCAGGGGTCAACGCGATTCAGCTGGTCATGGGGATTGGACTTCTGGTCGGGGTCTTGAGCCTGGGCATCCTTGCACTGAGAGCGGTGATCGAGCGCCGCCGAGCGATCGGTATGCTGCGAGCCCTTGGCTACCGGCCGGGTCAGGTGCTGGCCGGGATCGTCTCGGAGGGGTTGATCACGGCCACATGCGGTGGTTTGATTGGGATTGGAGTCGGGCTGCTGATAGGTGCCATCTTCATGAACGCATTCCATGCCGGCACCAGCATCGCGATCGACGGCTCATCGATGTCGCTCACTGTTGTCCTCGTCTATCTGGCGGTACTGGCGGTCACGATCCCGCCGGCCCTGCGCGCCGCCCGCCTGCCCGCGGTCGAAGCCCTGCGCCTGGAGGACTGAACAACACAGCCCGACGTGCCTGACCTGAGCCAGCTTGGCCCGAACGTTCTTCTCGCGGCGCTGGTGGCGGCGATCCTGGCGGTCGCCCTGGCCACCGGTGCCGCCACGGCCATATCGCGCCGACGTCGGGAGAAGGCCAGCCTCTCCGCCATCGACTTTGTGCGCAGCTCCTTCGCCAGCCAACTGAGTCGCGGCGTGCCCATGGACGAGCTGCTGCTGCAGATGGTGGAGGCGTTGCGGGATGGATTCAAGCTCGACGCCGCCGAGCTCTGGTTGTGTGAGGGCGGTAGCCTGCGACTGGCGGCGGCGGAGCCACGACAGGAGAGGAAGTCCATTTCGATCACGCCCGCCGAAGAGACCATCGCCGCCAACGCCCATGTATCGAGTGCCAGTTGGGCCAAGGTCTGGCTGCCCGCCTTGCTGGAGGGAAGGGACCAGGCGATTTTGCGGGTGGCGCCGGTCAGCAACAGCGGCCAGCTCTTCGGCCTGGTCGTGGCTCAGCGCGCGCGCAGGGTCGAAACCTTCGCAGCCGAAATCGACGTCACTCTGGAGGAGGTGGCTCGCGAGTTGGGAGTGGCGCTGAAGAAAGCCCACCTGGACTCGTCGCTGCAGGACTCTCTCGAGCAGCTGCGCCAGCGGGCGGCCGAGCTTCAGGCGTCGCGTGGGCGATTGGAGGCTTCCGCCGACGCCGAGCGGAGACGCATTGAACGCAACCTGCACGCCGGTGCGC
>DHIW01000084.1 GCA_002404015.1 Chloroflexi bacterium UBA4736 | reverse complement strand
CGCTCAGCCTCGTGGCGGAGGCGGGCATCGAGGTCGTCCGGCAGCTTGACGGTGGTCCGCTTCATGGTATGCCAGCATATCATCGCTGACAGCGATCTGACAGCAGTTAGGGCGAACTTGGGCGGACGACGGCGAACAGATGACCCCCTTTCCATCACCTTCGCACACCGCCGAGGCCGGCTGGTCTGAGCCAGCCTAAGAGTTGGGATGGGGCCACGCTGGCGCCAACCATCAGGCTCCGGGGGTAGCGCGTCGCTCGCCTCTGCGACATTGGATCTTGTCGAACGGTTCTGGGCGCGCCTCACTCGACGGCCCTCCTTGAAATCAGGCCGCCGGCTGGGCGGCGTGCCGCTCAAAGGCGCGGTCATGTGATTCGGGACGCAATCGCCAGGAGCACTTGCGCGGCGCAACGCTGCGACCCTCGGCGTCCCGACGGCCCCGGTTCGCTTTATGAATTCGGTGGCGAGCCACGGCGGACTCGGACCACATCGCTACGCCGTGGCCCGTATTTGCTAAAAGTGCATCAGACTCGAACTCATTGTCTCGCCGCCCCAAGCCGCCCGGGCCTACGACTGCGTACGTGTTCCTTGAGGCCCTACTGTCACCATTGCGCCCGAAGCGGGTGGTCTAAGCCCGGACCGCCTCCCGCGGCGGCCGGATCGTCAGATAGACACTTGTAACTACCACCCAGAGGAGCCAGAGGAGTTCAGGTACGACGATGGGGTGCGCTGCCGCTCTGGCTCGGCGTGCCAGCCGGCCTCATCGCCATCAGCCTTCTGGTCGGGGTACTGCCGCCATACCGGCGCCGAGCGCAGCTGCCGACAGCCATGCGGGAGCAGGTTCAGAGCGCCGCAGGACTCCCCAGAGCGCCGCGACAAAGAAGACCTGTACAAGAATGGCGAGGGCTTCGAGGGGCACCCCTTGGGAGTACGTGTGCGCGGCGTAATAGCGGGCGATCGTGGCCCCGTCGGCGCCCAGGCTCGGCGAATTCGTGTCGCCGCCGCCACCCGTCGCAATGACGGAAATGATCACGTAGAGCGCGCCACAGGCGGTCCCGATCCGCGCCAACCACCCGGTCACCACTTTCTTCAGTCCTACCTCCGAGCGCGCGCGGCCGGTCCTTACGGCGTAGCTTTCGCGGCCAGTCTATATCCAGTCGGAGGCATATCAAGACATCGCTTTCGTCGACTGGTGGGTCACGACGTTCGGCGCCGGGCTGTTCCCGGCATTCGGCCTACCGCCGAAACTCTGATGACGTCTGCCTAGGTGAAGCTCTCCAGCCGGCGGCCCGCCGCCGAGTCGGCGATCAGCTTCGCCAGCCGCCGCGTCCTGGTCTCCTCGCGCTTGGCATTCATCACCAGGTAGATGGCGGTCTGCCGGTACCCGGCCGGCTGCTTCGAAAAGAACTCCCAGGCGGCCGCGTTGGCACGAAACAATGCCTCCCGGTCAGGATCGAGGACAGCCAGGTGGCGATTCTCGTACGAGTAGATCGCCGAGTGTGCCTCCTCGCGGCGGGCGAAGGCGGCGTCACCGGCTGGCGACATGAGGCCCCGGGCGGTCAGCTCCGCGACCTTCCCGATATTGACCGCGCTCCAGTTGCTCTTCGGCTTGCGCGGCGAGAACCGCTGCACCCGGCTGGTCTCGTCGAGCCGCCGCGCAACGCTGTCGATCCAGCCGAAGCAGAGAGCCTGGTCTACGGCGTCCGCCCAGGTCATCGTGGGCTTGCCCGACGCCCGGGAATGGAAGACGACGCCAATCTCAGTCGCCGTGGCGTGGTTCTCCGCAAGCCAGGCGCGGAACTCCGCGGGGGTCTCGAAAAACCGGGTCTCCACGCTGGTCAGAAGCTGAGCGTGCGCTCCGCCTCCATCGCCAGCCGCACGTAGTCGGGCGGCGTGATCCAGGTCATGCCTTCGGGCAGCTCGGAGACCCCACGGGCCTCGGCACACCCCTTTCAAACATGGATGGGAATCGCCGCGGCGCGGCACTTCTCGAGCAGGTCGGCGAGGGGCGGGATCCCGACACCGCGGACGCCTGCCGCAACCTCCGGTTTGGCGATCTCGGTGGCGTCCCCGGCCAGCGCGATCGCGCACGTGACGCCGGCCGTCCCGCTGCCGTTGGCAGCGATGTGGAAGGCGATGCTGGCCCGCGTCGGGTCGGCCGGGCCGGTGCTGGTGGAGATGAGGAGTTGAGCCATCTCCAGAAAGCTACAGGGTTGTGGTGCGGAAGTCGCTCACGAAGTTCCGGGCTTGAGGCGCGGCCGAAAAGCCCGGGTGTTCAGGGCGCCAGCGGCGCGCCTCGTATTTGCTAAACGTACATCGACTTGAGTTCGAGGGTTGGGCCGTACTCTGGCTCGTAACCACGCTGCCGGCCACTTGCGTCCAGTATCAACGCAACGAGGCCCCAGACCAAGTACTCGAAGAGTGGGAACGTCTCCATCGCGGCGCGTAGCTGGGAAGGCGGGCACCAACCGTCCAGCCAACCCGTTAGCAGGGGGGGAAATGCCGGGACCGGCGACGCGGTTGAACTCGACATGGATAAACCCGCCTATGTATCGAAAGTGCGCATCGTCCGCCAAGCCGGACCTATCCGGCTCGCATACCTTCCGGCTGAGACGCAACCGGTCGTGTTCGGTACCCATGACGAGGTGCGCGAGCACTATGGAACCCCCTCCGGCCTCTATCCCGAGGTCGCGTCCCCCCGGTGCTGTA
>DHIW01000052.1 GCA_002404015.1 Chloroflexi bacterium UBA4736 | reverse complement strand
CACTCCACCTTCGGTGGATTCGGGTCTCACAGGGAGGAATGGGAGGGGGTTCCCACTCGAAACCTGACCGCGTTAGCGCCTGATCGCGCGCTCCATCTCGCGCTTGGCGTCGGCTTCGGCCAGCGCCTGGCGCTTGTCGTACTGCCGCTTGCCCCGGCCGAGCCCGACCTCTACCTTGGCGTGGTTGCGCCTGAAGTAGACCCGGAGCGGGATCAGCGTATAGCCCTTCTGGCGCACCTTCCCGATGAGGCTGGCGATCTCGCCCCGGTGGAGCAGCAGCTTGCGCGGCCGCATTGGCTCGTGGTTGGCGTAGTTGCCCTGCTCGTAGGGGCTGATGTGCACGTTCTCCAGCCAGGCCTCGTGGCCGTCGATGCGGACGAAGCCGTCCCGCAGGTTGCACTTGCCGCTGCGCAGCGACTTCACCTCGGTGCCCGTGAGCACGATTCCCGCCTCGTACTTCTCGTCGACGAAGTAGTCGTGGTAGGCCCGCCGGTTGACGGCGACCTCCCGGTCGCCGACCTTCCTCTCAGGCATTTCCGGCCACCAGGACCGTCGCCGGCAGGGGTCGCCCGCCCGGCAGCTGGACCTCACGCAGCAGGTAGGAACCGGTGCCGCAGGCCACCTCCACCCCCTCCCCACTAGCGGCGAGCACCTCACCCGGGGTGCCGGAGCCGGACCGCGGCTGGCCGCGGAGGACTTTGATGCGGACGTTGGCAAAAGGCAGCGTGACCCCCGGCCAGGGCGTGAACGCGCGCACCCTGCAGTCGATCTCCTCGGCGGGGAGATCCCAGGAGAGCTCGCCGTCCTTGCGGCTCAGCTTGGGCGCCAACGTTGCGGCCGCGTGGTCCTGCTCTCGCGGGAGGATCTCGTCCAGGCCGGCCAGGGTATCGACCAGCAGGTCTGCCCCCAGGACGGATAGTCGCTCGGTCAGCTCGGCGGCGACCTCGTGGGGGCCGATCTCGGCCTCCCTCTGGGCCAGGATCGGGCCGTGGTCCAGCAGCTCGTCCATCTGCATGATGGTCACACCCGAGACGCGGTCTCCGGCCAGGATCGCATGGGCGACCGGCGCCGCCCCCCGCCAGCGTGGGAGCAGCGAGCCGTGGACGTTGACGACGCCCCGCGGCGGCAACTCGAGGATCGACGTCGGGATGATCTGGCCGTAGGCGACGACCACGATCAGCTCCGCTGCGGCCTGGCGCAGCCGATCGATACTGGCGTCGGCGCGGATCCGTTCCGGCTGGAAGGCCTCGAGGCGGAAGGACTGGGCGGCAAGCTTCACGGCCGGCGGCGTCAGCTTCAAGCGGTGCCCGGGACGGTCAGGTTGGGTCACGACCAGGGCGATGTCGTGGCCGGCCAGCACCAGCGCTTCGAGCGAGGGTACGGCGAACCGCGCCGTGCCCACGAACACGAGTCTCAGGCCTGCGCGGCCTCGAGGTCCTCCGCGTTCACCTCCTCATCTTCCACGTCCTCGACTCGGCGGAGGCTGTCCAGGCTCGTCAGGCGGTCGGTGAAGAGGATGCCGTCCAGGTGGTCGAGCTCGTGCAGGAAGGCCCGCGCCGTGAAGCCGGTGCTGGTGATGCGCACCTCCTTGCCCTTGCGGTTGCGGCCCTTCACCACCACCTTCTCGTAGCGCGCGACCTCTCCCACCCAGCCCGGGAAGCTGAGGCAGCCCTCGTAGCCGACCTGCAGTCCTTCACCCTTCACGAGCTCGGGGTTGACGAGGCCCCAGACCTGGTTCTCGTCGCCCTTGACGACACACACACGGAGCAGCACGCCCACCTGGTTGGCCGCCAGTCCCGCGCCGGGAGCCGCGAACATGGTGTCGGCGAGGTCGTCGATCAGCCGCACGATCGACGAGTCGATCTTCGACACCCGGCGCGCCTTCTCGCGCAGGATGGGCTGGTCGAATCCAAGAATCGGGCGGATCGCCACGCCTTGATTCTACCGAGGGCCCGTTCGCGTCAACCCTCGCCCGAGCACCCCTAAATTAAGAGCCGCCGGCTGGCCTCCAGCAGGGAATCGGCGACGGCTTCGGGGTCCACGAGCATGTGGAAGTGGTCGGCGCCGTCGAACTCGATCAGCGGCCAGCCCTCCCGGATCGCGCGCTCGGTTGCGGCGCGATAGTTGGCCGTGAAGCGGATGTAGGCGCAGGGCACGTCCGGCCAGCCGACGAAGACCGGGATCTCCTCCTCGAAGAAGGCCAGCGGCCAGGCCGTGATCTCGGCCACGAAGCGGCGGCGGAGCACGGGGTCGGGCAGAGCCGGCGCCAGCTCATCTTCCGTCCAGGGTTCGATCATGCCCTCGACGGCCTGCCGCCGCCGCTGCACGAGGTAGCTGCGGCCCTCCTCGCTCAAGGTCCGTTCGGGCAGGGCCGAGTCGACCAGCACGTAGGCGGCGACGGGGGCCGCGATCTCCTGCCGGAAGGACGCCAGCCGCTGGCCGGCGTTGCTGTGGCCGACCAGCACGATCGGCTTGCCCGGGGGAACCAGCGAGGCGGCGCCCGCCACCTCCAGCGCGTACTGCAGCGAGTAGGGCCGGCGCACGCCGGCCGGCCGTGAGAGCCGGGGGACCAGCACGTCGTGGCCCTCCCGCACCAACCGCTCGGCGACCGGCTCCCAGGTCATGGGCCCGACCAGCGGGCTGTGGACCAGGACGAAAACGGCCTCGCTCAACTCGCGCTCCACGAGCTCGACTGGCTCTCCGGACGGGTCACATGACCGGGTCCACGTCGTTGGTCCAACCGCGGCCGCGGGGAGCCAGGCGGCGGACGCGGTCCAGCCCCTGGCCTTTGAGGGTCACCTGCCAGCGGTACTGGCCGCGCAGCTTGTGGATGAACGCTGGTGATGGACCCAGCAGCCGGATGCCTTCGATGTGCTGTCCGACCAGCCCGGAAGCCAGGTGCTCGGCCCCCTCCCGCGCGACCGTGGCCGCCTTCTCCGGGTCCTCGTCCGAGTACGTCATCACGGCCAGATCAGCGTACGGAGGAAAGCCGAACAACTGCCGCGAGGGCACCTCGTCCTCGTAGAAGCCCCGGTAGTCGTGGGCGGCGGCCCGCTGCAGGCTGTAGTGGTCGGGGTTGGAGGTCTGGACCACAACCCGGGCCGGCCGGCTGGCGCGGCCCGCCCGCCCGGCGACCTGCGTCACCAGACCGAACGTAGCCTCCGCCGCCCGATAGTCGGGGAAATGCAGCGGCAGGTCGGCGTCCACCACGCCAACGGCCGTGACAGCCTCGAGGTCGAAGCCCTTGGCTACCAGCTGGGTGCCCACGAGGATGTCCGCCTGCCCCGTGGCGAACGTCTCGAAGATCTCGAAGTAGGCGTCGGGCCCCCTCGCGACGTCGCTGTCGAGGCGGAGGACCCGGGCTGCCGGCCACAGCTTCTTCACCATCCCCTCGAGCCGCTGGGTGCCGATGCCAAGCGCCTTGACCTGGCGGCTGCCGCAGTGAGGGCAGAACTCGGGTTGGGGTTGGGTGTAGCCGCAGTAGTGGCAGGACAGACCCGCGAGCTCCGGGTGCTGGACCAGCGCCACCGAGCAGTTCGGGCACTCGACCGACTTGCCGCAGTCCTTGCAGAGCAGGTACGTCGCGGCGCCCCGCCGGTTGAGGAACAGGATCACCTGCTCCTCGGCCGCCAGCGCCTCGTCAACGACCTCCAGCAATCGCCGGCTGAGCGGCATCCGGTTGCCCCGCGGGGCCTCTTCGCGCATATCCACGAGCTCGATCACGGGCGGCGTGCCGCGGACGCGGCGAGGCAGATCGGCGAGCTGCAGGCCGCCCGTGACCGCCTCGTGGTAGAGCGCGACCGGCGGCGTCGCGGTTCCCATCACGAGGCGCGCGCCGGTGGCCTCGGCCAGGCGGCGGGCCACCCAGCCCGCCTCGTAGCGGGGGGTCCGGTCCTGCTTGAAGGCCGAGGAGCCGGCCTCGTCCACGCAGACCAGGCCCAACCGGGGCACGGGCGCGAAAACTGCCGACCGGCTCCCGATGACGAGGTTCACCTCGCCTCGGCGGACGCGCCACCACTGCTGGGCCCGTTCCAGCTCGGTCAGCTGGCTGTGCAGAACCGCCAGCGGCTCCCCGAGGCGGCGGGCGAAGCTGCCGACCAGCTGCGGGGATAGCGAGATCTCGGGCACCAGCACCAGGACCCTGAGGCCGGCGGCCAGCGCCTCGGCGGCGGCCGCCATGTACACCTCTGTCTTGCCGCTGCCTGTCACGCCGTGGAGAAGGACCGCCCGCGAGCCCCGGATCGTCTCCAGCGCTCGAGCCTGCTCCGGGCTGGGGACCGGGCCGGGCTCAGGCGGTCCCAAAGGCCGGGCGAATCCCAGGAGCCGGCTGTGGCGGCGCTGCCTGGCGGAGGGCCCGGCCCCCGAGGACTTGCCGCCGCGGATCCGGGGCGGGACCATCGCCCGCAGGCATTCGATCAGGGGCGCCCAGTAGTGGTCGGCAACGCTCCTGGCCAGGGCCACCTGGTGAGGCAGCAGAAGGGGCTCGGCGTCGGCGCGCTCGATCGGCTTCACCTCCAGGCCCGGATCGTCCGTGTGCAGTGCGGTGACGTAGCCATAGGTGCCGCGCGGCCCGAACGGCACCCAGACCCGGTGACCTGGCACCACCTCCATGCCCTGGGGCACGGCGTAGGTGTAGGTTTCCCGGTCGAGGCCGCGGGCGGCCTCGACCGCTATCTCCGCGTACAACAACTAGCAAGCCGCTGAAAAGTAATCGACGGTGCTTCGGCGCCCAGGCGACCCCCGCCGACCTTTTTCAGCACCCTGCTAGGGAACGGTCAGGATGTCGGCCGGACTGACAGGGGTCGACGAGGCCGGACCCACGATCACCTGCAGCTTGCCGGTCCCCGGCTTCAGGGTCATCGTGGAGTCGATCTTCTGCTTGGTGCCGGTGCTGGGGTCGGTGCCGTTCAGGTGCACCTCGAGCCGCGAGAGCGTGTTCCCCGACAGGCTCAGGAAAGCGTCGACCTCGGCGGTCGCCGTTTTCAGAAACTGGGTCTCGGCACTCCCCTGGAGGGGGATCGACTGGAGCTGCTCCAGCTGGTCCTTGGCAGGCATGACCGCGTACTTGTGGAGAAAGCCGCCGCTGGTGTTGCTGAGCGAGGAGCCCGACACCGACTTCGCCAGCAGCACGGACTGCCGGATGAGTGGGAGGCGAAGCGCGGGAAAGAGCGCTGTCGCCGTGGTCGCCGGGACGGACTTCCAGGTGGTGGCATTGTGGGGCCGGACGTACAGCTGCTGGTCGACCACGATCATGTCGAAGCTGACCGTTGTCTTGCCCTCCGGGATCTTGTAGATGAACTGAAGGTTGCCGTCCTTGGCCACGCCGCTGGCCGTGGCGTTGATGACCGCCTGCTTGCCGCTCGGGATGTCGCCGCCGGTCAGCACCAGCGTCTCGCTCATGGAAAACGTGACGCCACTTGAGTCGGCGGTCTTGATGGCGTCGCCCAGCACCCTGCCGTCCTTGTCCTGCTCGGCCTTGGTGCGAGCGCCGCAGGCCGCCACCAGCACGACGGCCAGAGAGGCGAGGAGGACCATCGAAGGCCGCTTCAAGGGAGCCTCGCCACGATCTCGTCAAGGATGCGGTCCGCCATCTCGCGCTTGCTGGTCCGATCGAGCGTGACCCGGGTGCCGTCTCGGAACAGCATCACGCCGGCATTGTGCTCGCTGCCGAAGCCGATGTCAGAGCGGCTGATGTCGTTGGCTACGATCGCGTTCAGGCCCTTGCGCTGGAGCTTCTCGACCGCCTTTTGCTCCAGGTCGGCGTCTTCGGCAGCGAAACCCACCCGGTAGACTGCCTCGCTGCCCGGCTGCCCGGCGAGCTCCTTCAGGATATCCACGTTCTTCTCCAGCTCGAGGGTCAGGCTGGCGCGCTCCTCACGCCGGATCTTGGTCCCCTGCGCCTGAGCAGGCCGGAAGTCGGCCACCGCCGCCGCCATCACCAGGAGGTCGGCCGAGCTCAGCTCGTCGCTCAGGGCCGCCAGCATCTCCGAGGCCGTCTCCACCGGCCGCACCCGCACGCCCAGGTGGGCCGGATGCTGGGCGGTCGAGACCAGGCTGACCGTGGCGCCCCGCTCGGCGGCGGCCGCCGCGAGCGCGAAGCCCATCTTGCCGCTCGAGTAGTTGCTGATGAAGCGGACGGGGTCGATCGGCTCCCGGGTACCGCCCGCGCTGACCACGACCCGTCTGCCGGCCAGGTCGTAACGCCCCCGAACCGCAGACTCGAGAGCGGCGAAGATGGCCGCCGGAGCTGGCAGGCGACCGGCGCCCTTGTGACCGCTGGCCAGGTGGCCGGACTCCGGGTCCACCACCAGCAGGCCCCTGGCTCGGAGCGCCGCCACGTTCTCCTGGACCACTGGCTTCGCCCACATGGCGTCGTTCATGGCCGGCGCCACCACGACCGGTCCCCGGGCGGCGAGGACGGTCGCCGAGACGAGGTCAGGCGCCTCGCCGCGGGCGAGGCGGGCGACCGTGTTGGCGGTGGCCGGGGCCACCAGCACCACCTGGGCCCAGTCCCCGAGCTCGACGTGGGGCTCGGGGGCTCCGGCCGGCGACCAGAGGTCGCTCAGCACGGGCTGGCCGGAGATGCCGTGCAGCGTGGTCGGACCCACGAAGCGGGTCGCGGCGGCGGTCATGCCGACCCTGACCCGGCACCCCGCCTGCACCAGTTGGGAGACCAGGTCGGCCGCCTTGTACGCGGCGATCCCGCCCGATACCAGCACCGCGATGCGCAGGCCGCGGACGGCGGCCGGCACTTCCGACTTCTCCAGCGGGCTCATCGGCGGCGCTTCTCGCGCTCGCGGCGGAGGGTCTCCTCGATCTCCTTCAGGGCCCTCTCCGCGTCGTCGTTGACGACCACGTAGTCGTAGCGGTCGGCGAAGGACATCTCCACCTCGGCCAGGCGCTGGCGGGCCTCGATGACCTCGGGGGTCTCGGTGCCCCGTTCCAGCCGGCGCCGCATGAGCTCCTCCATCGAGGGCGGCGCGACGAAGATGAGAACTCCGTCAGGACGCCGGCGGCGGACGTTCTCGGCCCCCTTCACGTCGATCTTGAGGATGACGTCGTGGCCCTGCCGCTGGAGCTGCTCGACCCGGTCCTCCGAGGTCCCGTAGAGATAGCCGTTGATGGTCGCGTGCTCGAGGAACTCGCCCTGCGCCACGAGGCTGCGGAACTCCTGCTCGCTCACGAACGTGTAGTGCTTGCCGTCCTCCTCGTAGGCGCGCTTGGGCCGCGTCGTATAGGACACCGAGTAGCGCAGGTTGGGGTTGTCCTCCAGCAGCCGCGAGATCAGGAAGTCCTTGCCCACCCCGCCCGGGCCGGAGATGACGACCAACAGGGGGCGGCCCGGCCGGCTCAGCTCAGGGACTCCCAGAAGTTCTGGAAGTCGGCCGGCGGCAGGGCTTGGAAAACCATCTCGGCTCCCGTGCGGGGATGGCGGAAGCGGAGCGCCGTCGCGTGCAGCATCGGCCGCTCGGGGTCACCGAGGGAACGCCGCCGGCCATACACGGGGTCACCCGCGATGGGGTGCCCGAGCGCCGCCAGGTGCACCCGGATCTGGTGCGTCCGGCCGGTCTCCAGCTCGCATCGGACGAGAGTATGCCCCGGCCGCCGCTCGACCACCGCGTAGCGGGTCCGGGCCGCCCGGCCGCCTGCCACGACGGCCATCCGCAGGCGGTCCTTGGGATGACGGCCGATGGGCCCCTCCAGCACGCCCTGGTCCGCACCCAGCCGGCCCTTCACGATCGCAAGGTAGCTGCGGCTGAGCGAGCGGTCCGCCAGCTGAGCCGAAAGTGAGCGGTGGGCGACGTCGTTGCGGGCGGCCAGCATCAGGCCCGAGGTTCCCTTGTCCAGCCTGTGGACGATGCCGGGCCGGCCCGCGCCGCCTGCCGCCGACCACTGGCCGCCTCGCCCCAGCAGGGCGTGCACGAGGGTACCCGAGGCGTGCCCGGCCGAGGGATGGACCACCATCCCGGCCGGCTTGTTCAGGACGACCAGGTCCTCGTCCTCATAGACCACGTCCAGCGGGATCGGCTCTCCCACGGGCTCCAGGTTGACGGTGGCCGGAAGCTCGAACTCGACCAGGTCGCCGATCCGCAGCGAGTCCGTGGCCCGGGCCGGCTTGCCGTTCACCGTCACCTTGCCGGCTCGAGCCAGACGCGTGGCGGCAGACCGGCTGAGCTCGGGCTCCGCCTCTGCCAGCCAGGCGTCCAGGCGGCGCGCCGGGGCCCTGGCTATCAGCGAGCTTCGCCGCCTCGGCGTAGGAAGAACCCGATCAGAAGGACGACTACCCCGATCGTGATCGCAGAGTCGGCGACATTGAACACCGGCCAGACGTGGAGCGCGATGAAGTCGGTGACGGAGCCGTGAAAGAGGCGGTCGTAGCCATTCCCCAGCGTGCCTCCGAGGATCAGCCCCAGCAGGGCGGAGATCCAGGTGGAGATCCGGCTGCGCGCCACGTAGACGACCAGCCCCAGCGCCACGGCGATCGAGGCGAACAGAAAGATGGCCGTTCCCTGCTGGGCAACCCCGAATGCCGCGCCCGCGTTCTGGGTGTTCGTGATCCAGACTCCGGGCAGGACGGCCCGCTCGGTACCGGGCGCGACGTTGGCCGCCACCAGGCCCTTGGTGATCCGGTCCAGCACGAAGATGACGGCCGCCAGGCCCACGAAGAGCAGGCGACCGTTCATCAGCCGGCTGGTTTCAGCCCGATCCATAAGTTGTCTCCCAGGTCAGACCCGGCCAGCCCGGCCGGGCGCTCCCGAATCACGTCCACCGCCAGCACCTCGGCCCCGATGTAGCCGCCATAGTGCAGGAAAGCCTCCTCATACTCGCCGCTGGCCCACCAGTGGAGGACCACGCGGTCGTCCACGTTGAGGCCGGCCGCCTTGCGCTCGGCGTTGATCAGGCGGACCAGGTCGCGGGCCTTGCCCTCCAGCATCAGGTCTCGCGTGATCTCGGTGTCCAGCTTGAGCGGCCGCTTGTAGCGGATCTCTTTGATGTTCAGCTCGTCGCGGACGATCGCGTCGACCTCGTCCGGCAGCGGCTCGAACGACACGTCAAGGGCACGCAGCGGTTGGCGGACCTTGATCCGGGCCTTGTCCCGCTCGGCCAGGCCATCGGCCACGATCTGGCGGGCGACCCGCATATGCTCCTCCAGGGCTTTGTCGAGCAGCGCCGGGTCCGGCTCCGGGAAGGCGGCCAGGTGGGCGCTGGAGCCGGCCAGGTTTCGGTGCAGGGCGTCCGCCACGAAGGGCGTGAACGGGGCCAGCAGCCGGCTCATGGTGACCAGGCAGGTGTGCAGGGTCTGGTAGGCGGCCAGCTTGTCCAGATCGGAGGACGACTTCCAGAAGCGGCGCCGAGAGCGCCGAACATACCAGTTGGAGAGGTCTTCGACGAAGGCCTCCATGGGCCGCGCGGCGCCGTTCACGTCGTAGGCGTCGAGCGCCTTCCCCATGGTCGTGACGAGACCGTTCAGCCGGGCCAGCAGCCAGCGGTCGAGCGCCGGCCGCTCCCCGACCGGCACCGGTTCCTCGACCCCTGGCGCGAAGCCGTCCACGTTGGCGTAGGTGACGAAGAAGGAGTAGACGTTCCAGATCGTGAGCAGGAACTGGCGAACCACGTCCTGGAGCGTCTTGGCCCCCACCCGGTAGCTCTCTCCCACCTGCTGCGTGAAGAAGAGCCAGCGCACCGCGTCCACCCCGAACTCGGCGAACGCCTGGTCGGGGTCCATGATGTTGCCCCTCGACTTGCTCATCTTCAGGCCCTCGGCGTCGAGGATGTGGCCCAGGCAGATCACGTTCCGGAAGGAGTTCTGGCCGAAGTTGAGCGTAGAGATCGCGAGCAGCGAGTAGAACCAGCCCCGCGTCTGGTCGATCGCCTCCGAGATGTAGTCGGCGGGAAAGGTCTGCTCGAAGAGCTCGCGGTTCTTCTGCGGGTAGCCCCGCTGGGCGAAAGGCATGCAGCCGGAGTCGAACCAGCAGTCGACGACCTCGGGCACCCTGCGCATGTCGCCGCCGCATCTGGCGCACTTCAGCACCACGTCGTCGACGTATGGGCGGTGGAGGTCGGCCTCCGGGTCGAGCCCGATCTCTACGGCGGACTCGACGCAGCGCTGCTCGGCGCAACCCTCGCAGACCCAGATCGGCACCGGCGTGCCCCAGTAGCGAGACCGGGAGAACGCCCAGTCGACGTTGTTCTCCAGCCAGTCGCCCATGCGCCCGGCCTTGATGTGCTCGGGCACCCAGTTGGTGGCGTTGTTGTTGGCCAGCAGCTCCGCCTTGCGCTCCGTCGTCCGGATGTACCAGGAGTCGAGCGCGTAGTAGATCAGGGGCGTCTTGCAGCGCCAGCAGAAGGGGTATGTGTGGCGGATCTGGCCGTCCCGATAGAGCAGCCCCCGCTCGCGGAGGTCCTCCGTGATCTCGGGGTCGGCGTCCTTGACGAACAGCCCGGCGAACTGCTCGACCTCGGGGAAGAAGCGGCCCCGCAGGTCCACCGTGTGGCGGAAGGGGATGCCCTTCTCCTGGCAGAGCCGCAGGTCGTCGGCGCCGTAGAGCGCCGACGTGTGCACGACCCCGGTGCCGTCCTCGGTGGATACGAAGTCGGCCGAGACGACGTACTGGGCGCGGCCCTCTGCCGGCACCGAGTAGGGGTAGAGCGGCTCGTAGTCGAGGTCCAGGAGGTCCTTGCCCTTCAGGCGCTCCACGACCGTGTACTCGCCTTCCAGGACCGAGAGCCGGGCCTCGGCCAGGATCAGGCGCTCCCCGTTCCGCTCGACCTTCACGTAGTCGATGTCCTCGCCCACAGCCAAGGCGACGTTGCCAGGCAGCGTCCAGGGCGTGGTCGTCCAGGCCAGGATGGAGGTCCCGGGCTCGTTTTTCAGGCGGAAGCGGACAAAGACGCTGGGATCGGGGGTGTCGTCCTGGTAGCCCTGTGCCAGCTCGTGGCTGGACAGCGGCGTCGCGCAGCGGGGACAGTAGGGCGCCACCCGGAAGCCCTTGTAGATGAGGCCCTGATCCCACATCCGCTTCAGGGCCCACCACACCGACTGGATGTAGTCGGAGTGGTAGGTCCAGTAGGCGTCGTCGTAGTCCTGCCAGAACGCCATGCGCTCGGAGAAGACGCGCCACTCGTCCACGTACTCGTGGACGCTGGCCTTGCACAGGCTGTTGAACCGCTCGATGCCGAAGTCCTCGATCTGCTGCTTGCCCGAGATGCCGAGCTGCTTCTCCACCTCGAGCTCGACCGGCAGGCCGTGGGTGTCCCAGCCGGCCTTCCTCTCCACATAGAAGCCCTTCATCGTCTTGTAGCGCCCGAACAGGTCCTTGAAGGCGCGGGCAAGCACATGGTGTGTGCCCGGGTGGCCGTTGGCCGTGGGCGGTCCCTCGTAGAAGACGAAGCGAGGCTTCCCCTCGGTCTGGGCCAGGCTCTTCCGGAAGGTGCCTTCCTCCGCCCAGGCTTGCATGACCTCGAGCTCCACCTCGGGGAAGTGGGGCCGGCTGCTTACTTCTCGGAATACCTTTTCGCTGCGCATAGGAAAGCCCGTCCCAATGTCACTCCTGGGACGGGCCATTGGACAGCCCGCGGTACCACCCAGATTCCCGGCAGTCACCGGGCGACTCTTCGGTGTTCGGCTCGGGAGTGATCTCAGCCCTCGCTCCGCCGCCCGGCTCTCAGCGGCCCGGGCTCTCTGTGGGCGGTTGGTCGAGGACCTACCTGTCTCCGTCTACGCCAGAAACCCGATCTTACCTTGCCCGCTGCACCAGGTTCAGGAGGAACGAGACGATGAAGAACACAACGAGGAACGAGAGATCCAGCCCGCCCATGGGCGGGATGAACCGGCGGACCGGGCGCATCACCGGCTCGGTGATGTCGAAGGCCAGCCGGTGGATCCGGTTCCTGGGGTAGGGCTCGATCCAGGAGAAGACGGCACGCACGATCAGGCAGCCCAAAAAGGCGATCAGGATGAGCTGAAGGGCGGGACCGATGACCATCTCTTTCGCCTAGAGGATACTTGGGCGCCGCTCGCCGAGAGCCGCGATCGCCAGCATCGCGACCGCGGGCACGGCGACCTCCAGGGTCGGCAGCCACGCCTCGCCCGCGGCAAGTGAACCGTACAAGTGGTTCAGGAAGTGGAGGAGGCTCGCCCCGGCGCCCAGCCAGACCAGCAGCCTGTAGCGGCGCGGATCCCTGGCCGCGACGATCAGAGCCAGCCCGATCGGGAGCAGGAAGGCACCTGTGTCGCCCATGAAGTGGCGGCCGAAGGGCGGGAAGTTGCCGATCGTGTCGAAAAACCAGCGGGGGGCGAACAGCAGGGCGAGCCCGGCCAGGGCATCGCTCAGGCCCACGATCAGCAGCACACCCTTCGTCACCACGGGTGTCCTGCTCCGGAGGGTAGTCGAGTAAGTTTTGGCAAGCACCCGCAAACTGCCGACGAATCTCTGGAGCGGGACACTAGCCGTACTTCCTCGCCAGGTACTGCTCCCAGGTCACCTTGCCGTCGGCGTGCTCCGGGCAGAGCAGCCGGCCCGCGGCAAACTGGCGGCTCGCCTTGAACGGCAGAGGCAGGTTGACGAGCCGGCGCCGCAGCCGGCGGGCGCGCCGCCACGATTCGGCGATGCTCCGGAAGTCGCTCACCTCGGGACCGCCGAAGTCCGGCAGCAGGCCTCCCGGCCCGTCCTCCACCGCCTCCACCAGGCGGGCCGCCACGTCGGCCGTGTCAACCGGCTGGAACTGCCACGAATAGGGCACCGTCATAAGGCCGGGCAGCTTGGACATCAGGCCCAGGAAGAGCTCCAACAGCGTGTGGAACTGGGTCGCCCGAAGGATCGACCAGGGCAGCACGTCCTGCCTCATCTCGGCCTCGGCTGCCAGCTTGTACCGATAGTACGGGTAGGCGACCCCCTCCATCCCGACGATGGACACGTAGACGACGTGCTTCACGCCCGCCTCGACGGCCAGTTGCAGGAGGCGGCGCGTGCCGTCGACGTCGGTCGAGCGGTACTTCCACGGCTGGACGGTGGCGGAGCCGGCGTGGACCACCGCATCCTGACCGGCCACGGCAGCCGCGATGCCTGCGCCGGTGGCCAGGTCGCCCTGCCGCCAATCCGCGCCTTCGCCGGCACGCCGGCTCAGCACGACCGCTCGGTGTCCCCTTGCGCGCAGCGCCGTGACCACGTCGCGGCCCAAGGCACCAGTGCCGCCCGTCACGAGCACATTCATCTTTGGCCAAAAAGGATGCGACCCAGGCGCACCATGCTGCTGCCCTCCTCGACGGCGGTCTCGAAATCGTCGCTCATCCCCATGGAGAGAACCGGCAGCGGGCGGCCCATGGCCTGCTCCGCCGCGTCACGCAGGCGCCTCAGCTCCCGGAAGGCGGGACGGGGATCGGCGGGCGGCTGCGGCCCCATCCCCATCAGGCCGCGGAGCGGCAGCAGAGCCGCTACCTGGACCGCCAGGTCCACAGCCGCCTCCGGCGACACGCCGTGCTTGGCGGCCTCCCGGGCGACATTCACCTCCAGCAGGACCGGCTGCCGGTCGTTGCGTGCGTGGACGGCTTGGGCCAGCGGCAGCGAGTCCACCGATTGGATCAGGGCGAAGCGGAACACCGCCTGGCGCACCTTGTTGGTCTGCAGGTGGCCGACCAGGTGCCACTCGGCGCCGGGGACCTGGTCCATCTTGGCCAGCGCCTCCTGGACGCGGTTCTCCCCCAGCAGCGACAGGCCGGCCGCCAGCGCCGCCGTGCAGGCCGCGGCCGGTTGGCCCTTGGTGACCGCCACGATCGCGACGCTGCCAGGATCCCGGTCTCCGGCGGCCCGCTCGATGCGGCGCCGGACCGCCTCCAGCCGGGCTGTTACCTGATCGCCGCCAGGCAAGCGAAGCGGTTCCCATCCGGCGAGCGGCGGTGCGACGGCAGGTCCGGCGACTCCATCGTGCACACCCCCAGCATGTGGATCCGGTCGCGGCAGAGGCCGGCCGCCAGGAGCGCCCGGACGTTGGCGGCGGCCAGGTCGAGCAGGTAGCGGCCGCCTGGCGAGGGCCTGACGATCTCGGGATCGAAGCGGTCCGCAACCTCCTCGCCCACCTCGTAGCAGTCTCCGCAGATGCCCGGCCCGATGCCGGCCACCAGTTTCCGGGGTTCGCTGCCGTACTCGCGGGCCAGCGCCCGGACAGCAGCCGGCGCCACCCCTGCCTCGGTCCCTCGCCAGCCGGCGTGGACGAGGGCGAGGGCGGGCAGCTCAGGGTCCCAGAGCAGGATCGGATAGCAGTCGGCGAATGTCGCCAACAGGGGGATGCCCGCCCGGGCCGTGACAAGCGCGTCGACGCCCTCGACGGCGGCCGAGGGTACGTCCACCCTGGCCACGTCGGCCCCGTGCACCGCCCCCGCCACCGTGAGGCGGTCGGGGTCGAGGCCGAGCTCCTGGACGAAGGCGCGGCGGGCACTGGTCCCCGGCGACGGGTCGTCGGCGCCGCGTCTCATGGAGCCCAGGGCCAGGGTCGAGAAGCCGTGCGCCAGGCGCGGCTCGCCATCCAGGGCCCGGATCGTGAGCACCACTGCGAAGAAAGCTAGCAGCCTTGGCAAAACCGCTTCTTACCGCGCGTCCGCTATCGTTTTCCGGATGCCGGAGTTCGGCTGCGGCGAGGTCGTAATCCACTACGAGGAGGCAGGTGCCGGGCCGGCCTTTCTCCTCTGCGCGCCGGGGTCATGCGCTCGGAGGCCCGCTTCTGGAGTCAGCAGCCGGGCGATCCCGAGCAGGCGCCGGTGTGGATCGACCCCCTGGCTGCGCTATCCGACGAATTTCGCGTCATCGCGATGGACCAGCGCAACGCGGGCGCCTCGTCGGCGCCGATCACCGCGGCTGACGGCTGGGATTCCTACGTCGCCGACCAGCTGGCGCTGCTGGACCACCTGGGCATCGACCGCTTCTCGGTGATGGGCGGCTGCATAGGCTGCGCCTTCGCTCTCGGGCTGGCGGAGGCAGCACCGGGGCGCGTTGCCGCCCTCGTGCTGCAGAACCCGATCGGCCGCAGCGCCGGCAACGCGCCCCTCTTCCAGCGCATGTTCCAGGAGTGGGCAGACCAGCGCGGGGTGCCCAAGGAGACGGCCGTCGGCTTCGGGGAGCGCATGTTCGGCGGCGACTTCGTCTTCAGCGTCAGCCGGGACTTTGTATCCGGCCTACGGTGCCCAGCGCTGGTGCTGCCTGGAGACGATGACTTCCACCCCCGCTCCACCGCGCTCGAGATCGCGTCCCTGGCACCCCGGGCCGAGATCCTCGACGGCTGGCGGCGCAACCGGACGACCACCGCGGCCGTCGTGCGCGACTTCCTCACCGCCGCTCAGTAGACGGGCGGCGCCCCCCAGCCCGTGTAGGCCCCGTCGAACGCCTCGGCGATTCCCTTCATCACCTCGCGCAGCCTGGTCATCGTGCCGACCGTCGGCACCAGCGTAGTGATCGCCGTGACCACCCAGCTGTCCGCCGCCTGCATGCGGAGCTGGACCTTGTAGCCATCCTTCATGAGCATGTCCATGGCGAGGCGCGCCTTGGCCTCGTCGGGGAAGTCCAGGAAGGCGCGCACCGGGTGGGGCAGCTTGAGCTTCGACCCCCCCAGGCGCAGCTCCTCCAGCTGGGCCAGGTCGTCCTGCTGGGGAGGGGCCAGGCTCTCGAAGAGCGGCTTGCGGTGCGCGAAGCGCGGCACGAAATAACCCAGCCAGTCCATCCCGCGGACAGATTAGCGCCGGGTGCGCGCGGACAGTACCTGCTCGATCTCCTTCTTGACCTGCTGGAGGTCCATGAACTCCCTGTACACAGAGGCGAAGCGGATGTAGGCCACCTCGTCCAGGTCCTTCAGCTTCTCCATGACCATCTCACCGATCTCGCTGCTGGGGATCTCGACCCGGCCGCTGCGGCGCAACTCGGCCTCGATGTCGTCGACGATCGCGTTCAGGCGCTCGGGCGACACGTCCCGTTTCTCGGTCGCCTTCTTGAGACCGTTGAAGAGCTTGTGGGGGTCGAAGTCCTCCCGCCTCCCGTCCTTCTTGGTGACGAAGAAGGGCACCGTCTCGATGCGCTCGTACGTGGTGAAGCGCTGGCCGCAGGCGAGACACTCTCGCCGCCGCCGGATCGCCTCTCCGACCTCGGAGTCGCGGGAGTCCACAACCTTGAGGTCGTGGTGCCCGCAGTAAGGACAGCGCATCAGACCCCGCCAGGCCCGGCGACCTGGCGGGAACCCCCTCGGTGCTCGCTTCGCATGCTGTCCGGCTAAGCCCGGTTGCGCAGGAAGGCCGGGATGTCGAGGTCGGCGTCGTCGCTCCCGAAGCTCGGGCGCGGCTGCGCCTCGACCAGCGGCCGGCTGTACTCGACCGGGCTGCTCTCGTACTCGTGCGACACCTTCTTGGTCTTACCGAACCCGGTCGCGATGACCGTGATCTTGACCTCGCCCTGCATCCGGTCGTCGTTGACGACGCCGAAGATGATGTTGGCGTTGGGGTCCGCCGAGGCCTTGACGATCTCGGCGGCCTTCTCGCACTCGTGCAGGGTGATGTCCTTGCCGGCCGTGATGTTGAACAGGATCCCCTGGGCGCCGTCGATGCTGGTTTCCAGGAGAGGGCTGGCCACCGCCTGCTTGGCGGCGTCCTCGGCCCGGTTGTCGCCGGAGCCGAAGCCGATGCCCATGAGGGCCTCGCCGGTGTCGGTCATGACCGCCTTCACGTCCGCGAAGTCGAGGTTGATGACGCCGGAGTTCACGATCAGGTCGGCGATGCCCTGCACGCCCTGGCGCAGGACGTCGTCCGCGATCCGGAAGGCTTCTTCCAGGGTCGTCTTCTTGTCGACGACCTGGGTCAGGCGGTCGTTGGGGATGACGATCAGGGCGTCGACCTTGTCGCGAAGGTGCTTGATCCCTTCCTCGGCCGTCTCGTTGCGGATCTTGCCCTCCCAGCGGAAGGGCCGCGTCACCACGCCGATCGTGAGGGCGCCCTCGTTCTTGGCCACCTCCGCGATCACGCCCGAGGACCCGGTGCCCGTGCCGCCGCCCATTCCGGCGGTGATGAACACCATGTCCGCGTCCTTCACGAGCTCGGCCAGCTCGGTCCGGCTCTCGTCCGCGGCGTCGCGGCCTTTCGTCCAGTCGCCGCCGGAGCCGAGGCCCCGGGTCAGCTTACGGCCGATGTTGACCTTGATGTCGGCGTTGCAGCGCTCGAGCGCCTGCAGGTCCGTGTTGACGGCGATGAACTCGACGCCCTTGAGCGCCGCCGAGATCATGCGGTTGACGGCGTTGCCGCCGCCGCCGCCGGCGCCGACCACCTTGATCCGGGCCCTGCCATCCTGGCGATCACCCTTCAACCGTGCTTCCATGCGTGCCTCCTCTTATAGTGCGTCGAATTGGAGTTGGTCTCTAGAAAAAGTCACGAAGCCACCTCACGGTCTTGGAATAGGCCGAGCCGAGCGCGACCGGCTCGTGGTGGTTCTTGCCGTTGGTGTGCGGCTGCAGCCGCGTTCCCCACTTCACGAGCCCGACGGCGACCGAGTACGACGGTCCGGCCGCCCGATCGGCGAGGCCTCCGACTCCGCAGGGCAGTCCCAGCCTGACCCCGGAGTCGAACACCGCCTGGGCGGCGTCGGTTGTCCCCATCAGCCGGGCCCCGCCGCCGGTGACCACCACCCCGGCCGGGAGCAGTCCGTCGTAGCCGCTGCGCTTCACCTCCTCCCGGGCCATCGAGAAGATCTCGCGCACCCGCGGGCCGATGATCTCCGCCAGGTAGCGGCGGGGAGTCGGCTGGAGGCGGTCGCCCCCCACTTGGCGAACCTCGATCCGCTCCTCGGGGGAGATCACCTCGGCCAGCGTGTGCCCGTAGTTGAGCTTCAGGGCCTCGGCGTCGGTCAGGGTCGTCCGGAGCCCGATCGCGATGTCGTTGGTGACGTGGTTGCCGCCCAGTGGCAGCACCGCGATGTGGAGAGGCGAGCCCTGGTTGTAGATGACCACGTCGGTGGTGCCGGCGCCGATGTCGATCAGGCACACGCCCAGGTCCATCTCGTTCTCGCTCAGCACGCCCTCGCCGGCGGCGAGGCCGTGGGCGACGACGTCCTCGACGTCGAAGCCGGCCTGGTGGACGCACTTGATGACGTTCTGCACCGAGGTCTGGGCACCCGTGACGATGTTCGTCTCCACCTCGAGGCGCTGGCCCGTCATGCCGACCGCGTCCTTGACCCCCTCCTGGCCGTCGACCGTGAACGTGCGGGGCAGGACGTGGATCACCTGGCGGTCGCTGGGGACGCTGACGGCGCGAGCCGCCTCCACTACCCGGTGCACGTCGTCGCCGCCGATCTCCCGGTCCGGGCGCGAGACCGCGATCACGCCGCGGCTGTTCTGGGAGGTGATGTGGGGGCCCGCCAGCGAGCAGAGCACCGACTCGATCCGGACCCCGGCCATGCGCTCGGCCGCCACGGCGGCGTTCTGGATGGCCTGGACGGTCTTGTCGATGTTGACGACGACGCCCCTGCGCAGCCCCTCGGCCGGGGCTTCGCCTACGCCGATCACGTTGATCGCCCCGTAGTCGTCGGATTCACCGATGACGACGGCGACCTTGCTGGTGCCCAGGTCGAGCCCGACCGAGCGTTTCCGCCGTGACAACTGTGCTGGGATGCCTCCTGGAACGACGAAGAGATTGACTTGGCGGGTCGCGGGTCAGTATATCGGCTTTGCCGGGCCTTGCAACTAGATTTTGTGGGTCGGTTCCGGAAATGGCACAGATTTAGTGGGTGGTAGCCTCTTGTGGATAAGTCGGCAGGCTACATCTGGTAGCCGCAGCCGCGCCCTGGGCCTCACAGGTAGTGGCGCCGGATCGAGGCCAGGTTGTTGAAGATGCGCACCCCGAAGGCCACGATGGCGGCGATCGAGAGGTCGACGCCGAGCTTGTCCCCGACGTAGGTCAGACCGGCCGCCAGCAGCGAGTTGGTGACCAGCCCGGACACGAACACGCGGGGCTCGAAAGTGCCCGCGATGTAGCTCTTGAACGCACCGAAGATGGAGTCGAGCCCCGCCAGCAGGGCGACCGCTGTGTAGCGCGCATACGTGATCGGGATCGTCACCGGCGAGAGAAGTCCGAGGAGCACGCCGATGAGAGCACAGACGATCGCGACAACGATCACCGGCACGGGGCGACCACCTGGATGCTGGGGCTGGGCGCCGGCGGGGCGCCCTTGGGCAGCGGGCTGGGCGTGGGGGTGGGCGCCGGCTTCGCCGACTTGAGCTTCACCGCGGCCGCCGAGGGGTTCATGACGTTCACGTACTCCAGGTCGGGGTTGTTGTAGTCGATCTTGGTCGACACCGAGCGGAGCGCGCCCAGCTTGGCGTCCAGGCTGGAGTACTCCTCGGGAGTCAGCACTCGGCCGAACTGGGCCTGCCAGCCCTTCCTGGCCGTCATCGTGAGGTTGCCGCAGCTGTCCACCGAGAAGGACTGCACCTCCTGCCCCGGCAGCAGAATGGGCATCCCCCGCTGCAGGTTCACAAGCGCGGCCAGCAGGCGGGCGTCCATCGCCTGGCGGCCCGGCTTGGGGTCGGGCCCGGTCGGCCCCTGGATGTCGAGCAGCCCGTCGCTCGGAGGGGACGGCCCGAGTGCGACCCCCTGGTCGGAAACGAAGTAGGGCTTGCCCTTGCCGGCGTGGTAGTCGGCGACCGGCTGCCACTCGTCGACCTGGACCACGATCCGGTCGGGCAGCTGGGCGCTGACGGCCGCCGAGCGGACCCACGTCGCACCGCTCAACCTACGGCGGATCGTAGCAGCGTCAACCGCGAACACCGAACCCGGCCGCTCCAGGCCGGCGACGGCCACGACCTGGGCGTGGTCCAGGCGGTGGGCGCCTGTCACATCGACGCGGCGCACGTCGAAGGCGGGGCCCGCGAGGAGCCAGACCAGCAGCCCGAGCTCGAGCAGGGCGGCGATCCCGGCCAGGACCCGCAGGCTCCGGCGGCCGCGGTCGACTTCGCGGCCCGGCTCCTTGCGCGACCAGTCGCTGCCGATCACGGGCGGCGCCTTCTCAGAGCGCCAGTCCGGGCGCGGGATTCGGCTGGAGCGGCGCCGGCGGAACTTCACGGCCCCACCTTGCCCCGGTGGCGCTGGACCCCGTGCCGCACCAGGCGATCGCAGAGCTCGTCGAACCCGACCCCGGCCGCCCGCGCGGCGTCTGGCAGCAGGGAGAGCTCCGTCAGCCCGGGAACCGTGTTGACCTCCAGGAACCAGGGGGTGCCTTCGGCGTCGACTATGAAGTCGACCCGGGCCATGCCCTCGCAGCCCGTCGTGTTGAAGGCGACGGCCGCCGCCTCGCCCCCCCGCTCTCTCGCCGCCTCGGGGATCCGGGCGGGGATGATGTGGTGGCTCCGGCCGGCCGTGTACTTGGCCGTGTAGTCGTACGTCGCCTCTTCGTACGTGATCTCCAGCGTCGGCAGCAGCTGGATCTCCGGCGTGGCCAGCACCCCGATCGTGATCTCGGTGCCCTCGGCGCAGCGCTGGACCAGGATGCGGCGGTCGTAACGCCCCGCGAGCACCAGCCCGCTGGCCACCTCGTCGGAGTTGCCGGCCTTGGTGAAGCCGATGGTGGAGCCCTCGCGCACCGGCTTGACGATCAGCGGCAGCCCGTGCGAGCTGACAAGGCGATCGACCAGGTCACCGGAAACACTTTCGCCCCCGGAGACCTCCTCGAAGTCCGGCACGGCGAGGCCCGCCGACTGGACCAGCTGGTTGGTCCTGGTCTTGTCGATGCAGAGCGCGCTTGCCAGCACGCCGGAACCGGTATACGGCAGGTCCAGCAGCTCGAGCATGCCCTGCACCGTCCCGTCCTCGCCCAGCCGGCCGTGCAGCGCGACGAAGACGCAGTCGAACCGGCCGTCGCGCAGGCGGTCCCAGGTGTCCGGCCCGAGGTCCACCTGCTCCGCCGCGTGCCCGCGCGCCCCCAAAGAGCTGACGACCTGGGCGCCCGAACGGAGGGAGACCTCTCGCTCCGCCGACCTGCCTCCGCAGAGGACGGCGACCCTCATCCCCAGCGTCCCACCATCTCGACCTCGGTTTCCAACTCAATGCCGAAACGCTCGCGGACGGCGGTTTGGATACGCTCGATCAGCGCCGCCACGTCCGCGGCGGTCGCCCCGCCGGTGTTGATGATGAAGTTGGCGTGCTGCTCGGACACCTGGGCCGCACCCTGACGGGCCCCTTTCAGCCCGGCGGCCTCGACCAGACGGCCGGCGGAGTCGCCGGCCGGGTTCTTGAAGACGCTGCCGCAGTTCTTGGTCTTGATCGGCTGGGTCCGCGTCCGCTGCTCTGTCCAGGCCGCCATCTGGGCCCGCGACCGTGCCCCGTCCCCGGGCCGCAGCTCGATGACGGCGCTTGTGACAAGGCAGCCGTGCAGCCGCCCCTCGCGCAGGGCCGACGTCCGGTAGCCGAGCTGAAGCTGGGCCAGGTCCCAGCTGACCGGGCCCTGGCCGGGCACGTAGCCGCGAGCCTCGACGAGGACCTCGCGCATCTCGACGCCCCAGCAGCCCGCGTCCTGGTAGACGGCGCCCCCGACCGTGCCGGGCACCCCGATCGCCCACTCGAAGCCCGTCAGGTCGGCGTCGGCGCAGATGCGGGCCAGGCGCAGCATCTTCAGGCCGGCCGCGGCGCTAACCCGGTTCCCGGTCACGCGGTGCTCGCGGGTCGCGCACCGGATCACGAGACCCTCGACCCCGGCGTCGGCCACCAGCAGGTTGGTGCCGGCGCCCAGCAGAAGCCGCGGGATACCGCGCCGCCCACACTCCTCAACGATCTCCTGGAGGAGTTCGGTGCGCCCGATCTCCACGAAGAACTCGGCGGGCCCGCCGATGTTGAAGGATGTGTGCCGGGCCAACGGGTGGCCGGGCACGACCTCCGGTAGGCCCGCCAGCCAGTCTCTATTTGCCTTCGTTCGCCAGCTCATCGCCCAGCTTCCAGATGTCGCCGGCTCCCATCAGGAGGAGAAGGTCGCCCTGTCCAACGAGCTCCTCCAGCTCGGCCCGGGCACTGCCGAAGTCCGGAGTGAACCGGCCCCCGCGGACGCGGATCGCCAGGTCGGCGCCGCTGACGCCGGCGGTGTTCTCCTCGCCGGCGGGATAGATCTCGGTCACCAGCACCGCGTCGGCGCCGGCCAGGCTCCGCGCGAACTGATCACGCAGAGCCACGAAGCGCGAGTAGCGGTGAGGCTGGAAGACCAGGATCACCCGCCGGTGGCCGAGCTCCCGGGCCGCCGCCAAGACGGCCGCCACCTCGGTGGGGTGATGCCCGTAGTCGTCGTAGACGGAGGCCCCGTGCCAGGTGCCCAGGCGCTCCATCCGGCGGTGCGCCCCCGGGAAGGTGGCCAGGGCGTCGCGCGCCGTCTCGAAGGGCACGCCCAGCTCCAGCGCCATTGCCAGGGCGGCAGTCGCGTTCTGCACGTTGTGGCGGCCGGGCACGGGCAGGCGGACCGGGCCCAGCTCGCGGCCGTGCACGGTGAGGCCGAATGGGCGCTGCTCGCCGCAGCGGTAGTCGCTGCCCTCCGCGAAGCCGTACGTCACCCGGCGCGCGGCGGTGTACATGGAGCGGAGGCGCTCGTCGTCGGCGCAGACCACGGCCAGGCCGTCGGGCGGCAGCCCGCGCAGGAACTGCTCGAACAGCGCAGCCACCTCGTTGACGTCGGCGAAGTGGTCTGGGTGGTCGAGCTCGACGTTGGTCAAGATGGCGTGGCCGGGGTGGTGGAGGACCAGGCTGCCGTCCGACTCGTCGGCCTCGGCCACCAGCCAGCGGCTGGCCCCGGCCCGGGAGCTCGAGCCGTCGCCCACCAGCACCGAGGGGTCGAATCCGGCCGCTGTGAGGATGTGGCCGAGCATGAAGGTGGTGGTCGTCTTGCCGTGGGTGCCGGCCACCGCGATCGCGTCTGAGGTGGCGATCAACTCGGCCAGCATCTCGGCGCGGTTCAGCACGCGCACGCCGGCGGCCCTGGCCGCCTCGATCTCGGCCGCGCCGCTCTGGACCGCCCCCGAGTAGACGAGCAGGTCCTGGCCCTCCACGTGAGCGGGGTCGTGGCCGATCTCCACCCGGGCCCCCTCCACCTCCAGCGTCTCGGTCGTCGACGACTCGCGGAGGTCGCAGCCGGATACGTCGTGGCCGCGGGCCAGGAAGAGCCGGGCCAGGGCGGAGACCCCGGCCCCACCGATCCCCACCAGGTGGACCCTCATCCCGCGACCTCCCGCACGACGGCCACGATGTCGCGCGCGGCGTCGGGCCGGCCGAGGCCGGCCGAGGCGGCGGCCATGGCGCGCAGCCGATCCGGCGCCAGCGCTGCGATCGCCGCCAGCAGCGAGTCGCCGGTCAGGTCGGCGTCGCCCACCCGGACCGCAGCCCCCGCCGCGACCATCTGGGCGGCGTTGTGCTCCTGGTGGCCGCCGCCGAAGGTGCCGGGCACGACGATCGCCGGGAGGCCGACCGCCGTGATCTCCGCCAGCGTCCCCACCCCGCACCGGCTCACCACCAGGTCGGCCTCGGCCATCAGCCCCGGCACGTCGTCGGAGAACGGCAGCGGCCGGTAGCGGTCGCCCGCCAGCCGCGCTCCCTCGGCCGCGCCCTGGGCGCCTGTCAGGTGGACCACCTCCTGGAAACGGTCCCGCAGGCCGGTGAGCGCCGCCCAGACGGCCTCGTTCAGGCGGCGGGCGCCCTGGCTGCCGCCCAGCACCAGCAGGCGGCGGGGCGGTACCTCAGGTGTCCGGCGCCGGAAGCCCGGGCGCAGGGGGTATCCCGTCAGCACGGTCCGCCGTGTGGGGAAGGCCACCACGTCGCCCGGGAAGGTCACGCAGGCCGCGGCGGCGCCGGCCCGGAAGGCGCGGTTCGCCAGCCCGCGCGCTTCGGAGACCTGGAGCACGTAGGGGATGCGGCGGACGCGCGCCGCGGCCAGGGCGGGCGCCATGACGTAGCCCCCGACCCCGAGCACCACGTCCGGCCGGAAGCGGTCCACTATCCACAGGCCCCGCGCGAACGCGGCCGGCAGGACAGCCGGTAGCGCGACGTTCTTCCACACCGCGTCGCGGTCGAACCCGCGCACCGGCACGGTCTCCAGGTCGAACCCGGCGGCGGGCACCAGCCGCTCCTCGGGGCCGCCCCGACGGCCGACCACCAGGAGCGCGCCCTCCGGCGCCTCAGCGCGGAACGCTTGCGCGACGGCGAGCGCCGGGAAGACGTGGCCTCCGGTCCCCCCGCCCGATATCAAGAGTCGCATCCGACCTCCGAAGGGTCTGCCGGCCGCCCTGGCCGGCGATGTTGAGCAGCACGCCGACGGCGGCGAGGGTCACGGCGACCGACGTGCCGCCGTAGCTGATGAAGGGCAGCGGCACCCCCGTGATGGGCAGGGTATCGGTCACCGTGCCCATGTTTATGAGGGCCTGGAACGCTATCCAGGTCGTGATCCCGACCGCCAGTATCACGCCGAAGCGGTCAGGGGCGCGCATCGCCGCCCGGTAGCCGCGAACGGCGAAGAGCACGAAACCGAGCAGGACCAGGGTGGTTCCGATCAGCCCGGTCTCCTCGCCGACGATCGCGAAGATGAAGTCGGTGTGGGCCTCCGGCAGCCAGAGGTACTTCTGGACCGAGTGGCCGAGGCCCACCCCGCTGAATCCGCCCGAGCCCAGCGCCAGGATTGACTGGGTCGACTGGAAGCCGGTGCCGAGCGGGTCCCGGAAGGGGTGCAGGAAGGTGGCCAGGCGCTGCGAGCGGTACGACTCCAAAGTCGTGAAGAGGAGGAAGAGCACCAGCAGGCCTACCAGCAGCAGCGCAAGGTGGACATGGGAGCCGCCGGCCGAGAAGTAGATCGAGATGAAGATCGCGGTAATGATCAGGGCGCTGCCGAGGTCCTTCTGGAGCATCAGCAGGGCCAGGACCGCCCCCAACATGATCGCGAACGGCACCAGGCCGTCGGCCAGGCTGTGCAGGCGCTCGTCCCGCTTGTCGATCCAGTGCGCGAGGAAGACCGCGAACACCAGCTTGCCGATCTCGGAGGGCTGAAAGCTACCCAGGGGACCGGCGTTGAACCAGCGCCGGGCGCCGTTCACATCGACGCCGATACCGGGCACCAGCACAAGCAGCATGAGGAGCAGGACGAGTCCCGCGGCGGCCGGCGCGAACCGGCGCAGGCGGTGGTAGTCAAGGCGGCGCAGGACCAGCATGGCCGCAACTCCGGCCCCGATCAGCGCGGCCTGGCGGATGAAGTAGTAGAAGGGCGAGCGGTTCTGGTTGATGCTGAGCGCCTGGCTGGCGCTGAGCACCATGAGCAGGCCGAAGCCGACCAGCAGGACGGTGAGCAGGAGCAGCCAGCGATCCCTCTCCTCGGGTGCCTCCGCCAGCGGCTCTGTGGCCTCAGCCATGCCGCCCCCTTACGAGCTCCTTGAACTGGCGGCCGCGATCCTCATAGCTGTCGAACATGTCGAAGCTCTTGTAGGCCGGGCTGAGCAGGACCACACCGCCCGGCCGAGCCAGCTCGGCGGCGGTGGCGACGGCTTCGGCCAGGCTGCCGGCGCGCCGGAGCGGGAGGCCCTCGAGGGCCTCCGCCAGCTCGGTCGCGCTCTCGCCCAGCAGCACGACCGCGGCCGTCCGGCGGCGGACCTCGGCGACCCACTCGGCCAGCTCGAATCCGCCGCCGTGGCCGCCAGCGATCAGCACCAGGTGCTGGCCTTCGAACGCGCTCAGAGCGACCAGGCCGGCGTCCGGGTTGGTGGCCTTGGAGTCGTTGTACCAGCGCACCCCGCCCCACTCCCCGACCAGCTCCAGCCGGTGCTCCACGCCCGGGAAGCGGCGGATGGCGTCGTCGATGGCGTCGTCGGCGAGACCGGCCAGCCGGCCCACCGCAGCCGCCGCCTGGGCGTTCTCGAGGTTGTGCCGGCCCGGGATGGGCATCGGCGGCAGCGGCTGGTGCTCGTCAAACCAGACCACGCGCGCCCGGGTCCTCTCCGCCAGCTGCCGGCAGACCCGGTCGCGACCGTTGAGGACCGCCCAGTCCACGGCGCCCTGGAACTCCACGATGCGGGCCTTGGCGGCCGCGTACGCCTCCATCGTGTGGTGGCGGTCGAGGTGGTCGGGCGTGACGTTGAGCACGACCCCGATGTGAGGCCGGGGCTCGGCCACCGACTCCAGCTGGAAGCTCGACAGCTCGAGCACCACCCAATGCTCGGGGGTCAGCGAAGGCAGGCGGTCGAGCACGGTCTCGCCGATGTTGCCGCCGACCATGACCGGCCGCTCGCCCCGCTCCAGCACCCGCCCCACCAGGGCGGTGGTCGTGGTCTTTCCGTTGGTCCCGGTGATACCGACGATCGGGGCCGGGCAGAGCTCGAAGAAGAGGTCCATCTCGCTGGATACCGCCACGCCGCGGCCCCGGGCCTCCCGCAGCAGCTCCGCGTCCCAGGGCACGCCCGGGCTGGCGTACACGGCCTCGCAGCCGTCGAGGACCGCCAGGTCGTATCCGCCCAGCACCGTCTCGCAGCCCTCCGGCAGCCGGGACAGGAACTCCTCCAGCCGCTCGGGCGGGCGCAGGTCACAGACGCGCACGCGGACCCCACGATCCACCAGGAAGCGCGCGACGGCCAACCCGCTCAGTCCCAGACCCACGACCAGCGCCCTCCGACCGGCGCTGGGCAGGCTCATCCGAGCGCCCGCGCCACCCAGCCGGAGGCAATCCCGGCGACCGCGCCGGCACTCCAGAACGAGAGCGCGATGCGGTTCTCGGACCAACCCTCTAGGTGGAACGTGTGGTGGATCGGGGTCATCTTGAAGACGCGTCGGCCGCCGGTTGCCTTGAAGTAGGCGACCTGAATGATGACAGACAGGGTCTCGACCACAAAAACGAGCCCCAGCAGCGGCAGCAGGACGAGGTAACCCTGCTGGATGGCCATAGCGGCCAGTGCGGCGCCCAGGCCCAGAGACCCGGTGTCGCCCATGAAAACGCGAGCGGGATACCGGTTGTATACAAGGAAGGCGGCCAGGCCGCCGCAGAGCGACATGGCGACCGCTCGCTCACCGGCCGGGGCACCGGGAACGGCCAGCGCCAGCAGGGCCAGCGCTATCAGGCTGAGGCCGCCGCAGAGTCCATCCAGGCCGTCGGTCAGGTTGACGGCGTTGGCCGCGCCAACGATGGCAACGACCGCGAGCGGCCAGTACAGCCAGCCCAGCTGGAAAGGCAGGAGGTGCTGATGATCGCCGCCCGCCCGGTAGGCGAGCCAGGCGATCGGGATGGCCGCCACGACCTGGATCGGGAACTTGAGGCGGGCGGGGATCCCGAGCGAGCCCACCCGCAGCTTCGTGAGGTCGTCGAGCAGACCGAGAGCGCCCCCGATCGCCAGACCCGAGAGAGCGGGCACTGCACCCGGGTGCATTGCAAGCGAGAGCAGGCCGCCCAGAATGCCGAGGCCCACAAAGAGGATTCCGCCTCCGGTCGGCGTACCTGCCTTCTTCTGGTGGGCCTCGGAGAGCTCGGCCTGGATCACCTGGCCGAACTTGAGCCGGCGCAGGAACCTGATCAGGAATGGGTAGGCCAGCAGGCCCAGGGCCAGGCTGACCGCGAACGTGATGGCGTCGAAGATCACGGCGCCAACTCCTGCGCCACCTCGTAGAGGGCGAGGCCGTGGGAGGCCTTGACCAGGACCAGGTCCCCCGGCCGCGCCGTGCGGCGAACCCAGGCCGCGGCGTCCGAGGGCTCGACCAGCTCCGCGCCGGCAGCGGCGGCCAGCTCCCGGCCCCGGCCCACGTCCACGACCGCCACCGCGTCGAAGGCGGCCGCGGCCGCCCTGCCCACCTCCAGGTGCTTGGCCTCCGACAGGCTGCCCAGCTCACGCATCTCGCCCAGCAGGGCGATCAGGCGGCCCCTGCCCGGGCGCTCGGCAAGCGTCTGGAAAGCCGCCAGCATCGACTCCGGGCTGGCGTTATAGGCGTCGTCGACCACCGTGAAGCCCTCGGGCGCCGCTCGCTCGTGCAGCCGCTGTTCGACGCGGACCTGTTGCAGCTGCTGGGCCCCCAAGGCCAGGTCGATCCCAACCGTGCGGCCGGCGGCCAGCGCCGCCAGCGCGTTCCGGGCCTGGTGGCGCCCCGGCAGCGCCAGCCGCACCCGCACGCCCTCGACGGTCATCTCGGACCCGTCTTCGAGAGGCCGGTAGCCCTCGCCTCTGAGGTCGCCCGCCTCGAGCCCGAACGTCGTCACTGGCGCGGCCGACAGCCGGCTCAGCAGGTCCGCGAACCGGTCGTCAGCGTTGACGATCGCGTGGCCGTCGGCCGGCAGCGCCGCCAGCAGCTCGGCCTTGGCCCGGGCGAGGTCCTCCTGGCTCTCGAAGAACTCCATGTGGACCGTGCCGATGCCGGTCACAACGCCGATCCGCGGGGAGGCCAGTCCGGCCAGGCGCTCGATCTCGCTGCGGCCCTGCATGCCCATCTCGATCACGGCCGCCGTGTGCTCCGGCTCCAGCCGGAGCAGCGTGATGGGGACCCCGGTCTCCGTGTTCAGGTTGCCCTCTGTCTTGAGGACTGAGTGGCGGGCCCCCAGGACGGCGGCCGTCAGCTCCTTGGTGGACGTCTTGCCGTTGCTGCCGGTGATGGCGACCACCAGCGGGCTTACCTGTTCCAGCACGTAGCGGGCGAGCGCATAGAGGGCCGCCCAGGTGTCGGTGACCTGGATCACGGCCGCCCCGAGGCTGGCTTCGACCGGGTGATCCACCACCACACCGGCCGCGCCCCGCTCGAGGGCGTCGGGCACGAAGCGATGGCCGTCCTGCTCGGCGCCCTTCAGCGCGAAGAAGAGCCCGCCGGGACGGACTTCACGGGAGTCGGTGTGGTAGGTCCCGAAGGCGTCGGCGTGGAGGGTGCCCCGGCCCACGCCGCCGCCCGTCGCCTCGAGGACCTCCACGAGGCTCAAACGCATCCGTTCGATTTAACGGCAGGAGCGGCCGGCGGTGTCGGAGCAGGGGCGCCGGGGGCAGCGGGCGTTAGCGGGGGTCGGGGGTTATGCGCCACTGGAGGACCATCGACTTCGCGATGTCCCTCCAGATCGGCCCCGACACGTAGTAGCCCTCGTTGTGGTCGAAGCTGCCGTTGTTGGGCTTGCGGACCATGACCAGCATCGTGAACCGGGGGTTGTCGGCGGGCAGGAAACCCGCGAACGAGGCCCACACGTGGTCGGTGGAGTACTGGCCGTTCTCCGGGATCTGCGAGGTGCCGGTCTTGCCTGCCTGGTCCAGCTCGAAGCCCGGGACCCGGGCCGTGTAGCCGGAGCCGGACTGCACGACCGACTCCATCATCTTCGTCATCAAGGTGGCCGTTTGCGGGCTCACGGCCTGCGTCATGGGGGCGTTGACGCCGGGGCCGGGCTGGCCGTTGACGCGCTCCACGACGTGCGGCGGAACGTATTTGCCGGCGTTGGCGGCGACGTTGACCGCGGCCGTCATCTGGACCATGTTCACGGCGATGCCCTGGCCGAATGACGCAGTCGCCAGCTCCGACTCCCGCCACTGGTCCAGGGGCCGCAGCGGGTTGGCGGCCTCGTCGGCGACGTCGACTCCGCTGGCGGCGCCGAATCCGAAGGCCTGGAGGTAGCGGTAGTAGGCGTCTGGGCCCTCGGCTTGCTGGGCCTTGATGGCGCCCACGTTGAGCGACTTCTCGAGCACGTTGGTCATGGTCACGGTGCCGTGGTTCTTCAGGTCCCAGTCGCGGATCGTCACGCCGCCGACCTTCAGGAACCCAGGGTCGTTGATGGTGGTGGTAGGCGTGATCTTGCCCTGGTCAAGGGCGCCGGAGAGCGTGACCACCTTCATGATCGAACCCGGCTCGTAGGTGTCCGATACGACCGGGTCGCGGGTCAGGCTGGGGTCGACCGTCGTGAACTTGTTGGCGTCGTAGCTGGGATAGGTGGCCCAGGCCAGGATGCCTCCGGTCTTGGGGTCCATTAGGACGACGCTGCCGCTCTCCGCCTTGGCGGCCTTCACGCCCGCCGCCAGCGCCTGCTCGGCGGCGTACTGGACGTCGCTGTCGATCGAGAGCACCAGGTCCGCCCCGTTGACAGGGTCGCGCCGGGTTTGGTCGCCGAGCACGATATCGCGGCCGGCCAGGTCGCGGTACGTGGAGACGTAGCCGCTCTTGCCGGAGAGGCGGTCCTGGTAGAACGCCTCGACCCCGCGCTGGCCCTGGCCGTCGTAGTTGACGAAGCCGAGGAGGTTGGCGGCCAGCGTGCTGTCCGGGGCGCCCCCGGGCAGGTAAGTCCGCTGCTGCTCGGCCTGCAGGCCGACGCCGGGCAGGTTGAGCTTCTTCAGCGCTTCGGCCCTGTCCATCGGCTGCCGCCTGGCGACATACGCAAACTTCTGGGTCGACACCAGCACCTTCATCACGTCGTCGGCCTTCACCCCGAGGACGTTGGCCAGGCTCGCGGCGACCCGCTGTCGCGAGCTCGAGGGCACGAAATCCGGGGAGAGATAGACCGAGTAGACGGTGGTGTTGATCGCCAGCGGCCGCATCTGGCGGTCGTAGATGACGCCGCGCGTGGCGGGCAGCGTGATGCGGGCCACGTGCTGGTCGTAGGCGACCTGGGCCAGCTGGTGGTGCTCGGCGACCTGCCAGTAGGCCAGCCGGCCCCAGATCGTTGCGGCGAGCAGGATCGCGGCCACCATCAGCCAGAGCACCCGCATGCGGGGGACCTGGCGCTGGGGGCGGCGCGGCCCCTGCCAGGTGGTGGTCGAGAAGGACCGAACCGCCGCCATCAGCGATCGCTCGCGAGCGCGTCCCTGGTGGTGCCGCCCAGAACGGCTGCCAGCGTCCGCTGCCAGAGCGGGCTGTCGTCGGGGCGGCCCGCGCCGATCGCGGCGCCCAGGTCGATCGCGACCGGCTGGTAGGCGGGATAGCCGGCGGGCGAGGTCCGCTGCAGGCCGGCCGTGGTGGCCGCCTGTTCGACCCGGGCTGGGGTGTGCATGGACGCCGCCTGGTAACGGAGCTGGTCCTGGGTGGCGCTGAGGTCGGCCTGCTGCTGCTGCAGCCGGCTCAGCTCGTAGGAGGTCTGGGTGAGCTGGGCGCCGACCACCAGGTAGGCGACGGCGAGGAACAGGAGGGCGCCGGCCACGAGGTAGACGCGGGCGAACGACGAAAGCCGGAGGCGCCGCGCGGCCACCGTCCCGGCTATCGCCAGGTCGAGCCGTGTTCGCCGGCGCCTCCGGCTGGGGTGGGCCGCGTGGCCCTTGGTGCCGGCCGAAAGCCGGCGGCGATGGATTGTGCGCGTGGTTACCAAGTGAGTGCCTTTACGTGAGCTGCGTCTGTGGTGGGACGTTGGCTGGAGTGGTTGTGCCTGGCGGCGTCCCTATTTGGAAGGGAGTCAGGAGGGGGGGTTAGGGTCGGGAAGCCGCCAGGGCTTTTGGAGAAGTCAGATTCGCTCGGCCGCCCGCAAGCGGGCCGACCGGCTTCGGGGGTTGGCCGCCACCTCCTCGGCGGAGGGGCGGGCCGGTTTCCGGGTCAATACCCGGAGGGAAGCCCGGTGAGCGCAGGTACAGACTGGCTGCTGGGGGGGACAGAGGCAGTCCTTCGACTCGGCGTTGAAAAATGCTTTAACCATTCCGTCTTCCAGAGAGTGGAAGGAAATCGCCGCCATGCGCCCACCGGGGGTGAGTATCTCGATTGCGCCCTTCAGCCCTCGCTCCAGGCTGCCCAGCTCGTCGTTGACGCGCATGCGCAGGGCCTGAAACGTTCTGGTCGCGGGGTGGATGTCCTTCGGCCAGGCCGCCCTCGGTATGGCTGCCTCGACGGCCGCCGCCAGGTCGCGCGTGGTGCGCAGCGGACGGCGGCGGGCGATGAACTGGGCGATGCGTCTCGCCCAGCGCTCCTCGCCCAGCCTCAGGATCAGCTCAGCCAGGTCACGCTCGGTCAGCTCGTTGACGAGCCTTTCCGCGGTCACCGGTTGGGTGGGGTCCATTCGCATGTCGAGCGGGCCCTCCGACCGGAAGCTGAAGCCGCGCCCGGGGTCGTCGAGCTGCGTGCTCGAGATCCCGAGGTCGAACAGGATGGCGTCCACCCTGTCGAAACCGGCCTCGTGGGCGATCAGGGCCAGCTCGCCGAAGTCGCCGCGCACCAGCGCGGGGTGCGGCTCGAACCCGCTCAGCAGGGTCCGGGCCGCATCCACCGCGCCGGGATCACGATCGATGGCGAGCAGGCGGCCGCCCGGCTGGATCGCTTCCAGGAGCGCCCGCGCATGGCCTCCGGCGCCCAGGGTGCAGTCAACGACGACCGCCCCCGGCCGGGGCTGAAGTAGCTCTATTGATTCTTTTGAAAGTACGGACCGGTGCATCTGCACCGAGTGTGGGCTATGGGCCCTGGACGACCTTGTCAGCGAGCTCTGTGAAGCGATCGGTTACGTCGTCGGAGTAGGTGTCCCATCGGGCCTCCGACCAGATCTCGACGCGGCGACCGTTGCCGATCACCGCCACCGTCGAGCGCGGCTCGATCCCCGCCAGCCGGCGCTGGGCGGGGCTCAGGCCGACCCGGCCCTGACCGTCGAACTCGATGGCCACCGCCTTCGAGTAGAGCGCGCGGGAAAGCGCCCGCTGGTCGGGGCCGAGAAGGGGGTCCTGCAGCCGGTTGGCCAGGATCTCCCACTGGTCGGGCGGATAGATGGTCAGGATGCTGTCCTGGCCGACCGAGATGTAGCTCCCCTCCGGGAGCTGCTTGCGGAACTGCGCCGGGATCGCCAGGCGGCCCTTCTCGTCGGTCCGGACTCGGTAGGTGCCCGCGAACACTCAACGGCCGCCCCCGGACTGGTGCTGCATCGCGGCTGCGGGGAGAAATGGCCTGGTGGAGCTGTGCTGCGTGTCTGACTTGGACGTGAGCTGCGACGGATGCTGCGACGTTTTCGGGTTCACCACTTCTCCCCACTTATCACCGCGATTCGCCACGAACAGTAACGATTGCCCCACTCGGTGTCAACCACTTAACGCAACATGTTGTGGACGTCTAGCGGCACATTTCGTGCGTGGAAACGAGATGTGGTATTCGCTCAGTTGCCGGCGACCAGATGGTGTGTCCTGAGCTACTGCTTGCGAACATAAGTTTGGAGCGAGAAGTCGTGGGGAATCCGCGCTTGCAAAATTCGCGGGCGGCGACGTAAGCGTCGTGCAGCCCGAAAGCGGGGTACGGGCGCTTCTGCAAATGCGAGCAGCAGGGCTCGCGAATCAAGCCTTCAACGCGAATGCGAATCCGCCGAAGGTGGGCCGAGGGCGGACTGTAAGCCGGGTTCTGTACCCCGGTTGCCCGGGGCGGTGACCATCTATCTACGACGCCGGTCTCCCGACGCCTCCAGCGACCGCTACCCGAGGGCTTGGACGAGCAGCCTTTCGACGCCCTCCTATTTGGTCTTGCTCCGAGCGGGGTTTGCCTGGCCGGCCGGTCACCCGGCCGCCGGTGGGCTCTTACCCCACCATTTCACCCTTACCCGCTGCCGGCCTCCGGAGATGCCGTCAACAGGCGGTGTATTTCTGTGGCACTTTCCTTCGGGTCACCCCGACTGGGGATTACCCAGCGCTCTGCTCTTGGGAGCCCGGACTTTCCTCCGAACCTTGCGGTCCGGCGGTCACCCGTCCGCCTCGGCCCACAAGATATTACCCCTGAGCACGGCAATTGACGCATCGGCCGAACAGCGGAGAATGCCCCCCACATGGAAGTCCCCGAAGGGCACGCCGGGGTGATCACGCGGATGGGCAGGTTCCACGCCACGGTCGGACCAGGACCCGTAAGCCTCCTGCCGGTCGCGGACAAACTGCTGACTGTCGACCTGCGGCCGCGGGTCATCCTGGTGGGGCCGCTCGACGTCAGCTCCCTGGACAATCGGCCCTTCCGGCTCAACGGGAAGGTCTTCTTCCAAGTCTTCGAGCCTCGCCTGGCGCTCCTGACGGTGGACACCAGGGACTACCTGCGGACGCTCGTCGAGCTCTGGTCGATGGTGGCCCGCCGGACCACCACCCACGGCACGGGTGACGAGCTGGTGGCCCAGCTGCCCGCGGTCTCGGCCGCCGTCGGGCAGGCTATGAACCCGATCACGGAGCAGTTCGGGGTTCGTGTGTCAAGGGTCGAGCTGGAGGTCGAACCGGCACCAGAACCCAACCCCTAGGAAGGCTTGTACTCGTCGATCGCCTTGTTCGCGAGAGCGTCGGCGCCCTTGTTCTTCTCGCGCGGAACGTACGAGATGGAGTGGTTCGGGAACTGGTTCAGGAGCGAGCGCGCCGTCTGCGCGAGCGCCTGCAGCTCCGGTTTCTTGATCTTGTAGCGGCCCATCATCTGCTCCACGACCAGCTGGGAATCGAGGTAGATCTCCAGCCGTTCCGGACTCCAGTCCGCCACCTTCTTCAGGCCCTCGATCAGGGCCAGGTATTCGGCCGTGTTGTTGGTGGCAGTCCCGATGTACCGGCAGCCGCCCCAGAGGCGGACCCCGTCTGCGCCCTCGACCACCAGGCCCAGCCCGGCCGGGCCGGGGTTGCCGCGCGCCGCGCCGTCCGTGAAGAGGCGCAGCGTTTTCACGCCATGACCAGAATCCGGCCGCAGTGCTCGCAGGTGACCAGGAGGTGCCGGCGCAGCTGCTGCATGCCGCTGGAGGTGACCGTCACCCGGCAGCCCTGGCACTGGTTGTTGACCACCTCGGCCACCGGGTCGGCCAGCCGGATCCGGCTGTAGGCGGCTCGAAAGTCGGCCGGGATGGCCTCCCAGGTCTCCGCCCGCTCGGCCTCCACCGCAGCCAACTCGGAGCGCTCCTGCTCGAGACGCTGGCGCAGCTCGGGAGCGGCCGCCGCGGTGCCGGCCAGGACCTCGGCCAGGGCCGCCTCGAGCCGGCGCAGCTCGGCGTCCAGCGCCTCCGCCTCCTCCATCAGGGTCAGCTCGGCGTCCTCCTCGCGAGCCACGGCCGACTTCATGTGGTCGACCTCCTGGCTCAGTGCGATGAGCTCGCTGGGGTTGTTTATCCGGCCGCTCATCAGCTGTTTCTCGCGCGACTTCATGTGCGCCCGGTGGTCCTCGACGTCGCGCTCGCGCTCGCGTAAGCGCTTGGCGAGCTCCTCCCTGGCTGCCCGGGTGGTCGCCAGCTGGGCCTCCAGGCGTTCCGCCTCGGGGTCCCTGGCCAGGCGCGCCTCCAGGCGGGCGATGTCTGCTGTCAGGGCCCGGGCGCGCTGGTCCAGCCGCTGGTGATGGAGGAGGAGCTCAGGGGTGTTCATCGGGCGGCGTGACCAGAAGGACTCTATAGGAGCGCCGTCCCTGGACCACGTCGCGGCCGGCTCGCACCTCGTAGCCCGCGCCCTCGAGGAACGCCAGCAGCCATTCGGAGTGCTGCTGAGGCTGCAGGACCAGCCAATGAAGGCTGCTCGCGACGGCGGCGCCCCGCTCCAGGATGCCGGCGATCTTGTGGCCGCCCATGCCCGCGATCACGGCCCCCTCGACCTCGCCCGGGGCCAGCACCGAGAACCCGTCTCCCAGCCGGCGCTCCAGGTCGGCGGGCAGCCGCGCGAAGGCGCCGGCCGCCATCTCGCAGGCGATCACCCGGCGGCCGCCGGCGCGAAGGCGGAGGGCCACCTGCCCGTCGCCGGCGCCTATGTCGGCGACCGGGCCACCGGTCGGGACCAGTTCGACGACCGTGCGCAGGCGGGCCGTCAGGCGCGCGGCTCGAACCCGCTGACGGGCGGCGCGCTCACTCGAGGACGGCCAGGACCTGGCCCTCCTTGACGACGTCGGTCTCTTTGACCCGGATCTCCTTCACGGTGCCGGCGACGGGGGCGGTGACCGGGATCTCCATCTTCATGGACTCGAGGATCATCAGAACGTCGTCCTCCTCCACCTGGTCGCCGGGCTTGGCCTCCACCTTCCAGACGCTGCCGACCAGCTCCGCCTTGACCTCTGTCATTCGGCCTCCTTCAGACCCAGAATCTCACGAGCCTCGGATATGGAGGCTACGGGCCTTCCCTGGTCGCGGCACATGGCGACGGCCTTTTCCACGAGATCCCCATTGGAGCGGGCCATCCGGCCCTCCTCGAGGTAGAAGTTGTCCTCCAGGCCCACCCGCACGTTGCCGCCCATCGCGATTGCGGTGGCGGCCAGCGGCCACTGGTTCAGGCTGATCCCGATCGCCTGCCAGTGGGCCGGCCGAGGCAGCGACGCCACCTGGTGCACCAGGTTGGCCACCGTGCCCGGGATGCCGCCCAAGACGCCCATGATCAGGCTGAACTGGTAGGGCTTCTTCAGGATGCCCAGGTCGATCAGCGGCCGGGTGTTGCCGATGTGGCCGGTGTCGAAGCACTCCATCTCGGGCCGCACGCCAGCCTCGTTCATGGCCTCCAGGAAGAAGCGGATGTCGGTGAACGGGTTGGCGAAGACGTGGTCCACATGGAACTGCTTCTGCCGGGCGGAGTAGATCGCGTAGTTCATCGAGCCCATGTTCAGAGCCGCCAGCTCCGGTCCCAGCTCCCGGATGTGCGCAACCCGCTCCTCCCGGGGAACTCCGACCGCGCCCGTCGAGAAGTTCAGGATCACGTCCGTCCGCGCCCTGACCTCGGCCCTGATCCGCCTGAAGGTCTCGACGCTCCAGTCCGGGCCCCCCTCCGGCGTGCGGGCGTGGATGTGCACGATGGCGGCCCCGGCGTCGGCCGCCCGGCGGGCCTCCTCGGCGATCTCCTCTGGTGTGTAGGGGATGGCCGGGCAGAGGTCGCGTTTGGCCAGGACTCCAGTGAGCGCGGCGCTGACCACGCACGGGGTCGAGCTCATACCGGGATGTTGCCGTGCTTGCGCCAGGGCCGCTCCACCGTCTTGCCGCGCGCCTGCTCCAGACCCTGCACGATCACTCGCCGCGTCTCGGCGGGGTCGATGACGTCGTCGATCATGGCCCAGCCGGCCGCGATGTAAGGGCTGATGGTGGCGCGGACCTGCTCGACCAGCTCGGCGCGGGCCGCGACCGGGTCGTCGGCGGCCTCGACCTGCTTGTTGAAGATGATGTTCACAGCGCCTTCAGGTCCCATCACCGAGATCTCGGCGAACGGCCAGGCGACCAGGAGGTCGGGGTGGTAGCCCTTGCCGCACATCACGAAGTAGCCGGCCCCGTAGGCCTTGCGCATGACGACCGTGATCTTGGGAACGGTCGCCTCCGAGGTCGCGTACAGCATCTTGGCGCCGTGCCGGATGATGCCCGCCTTCTCGACTGCTGAGCCGACCAGGAACCCGGGCACGTCCACCAGGTATACGAGCGGCACGTTGAAGGCGTCGCACAGGCGGATGAAGCGGGCCGCTTTGTCGGCGGCGTCCGAGTCGAGGATGCCGCCCTTCTGCAGCGGCTGGTTGGCCACGACCCCGACCGCGTGGCCGCCGAAGCGGGCGAAGCCGATGACGATGTTCTTGGCCCAGGCCGGCTTCAGCTCGAACCAGGAGCCCTCGTCGGCCAGCAGCCTGACCACCTTGCGAACGTCATAAGCGGTCCGGGCGCTGGCCGGGACGATCTTGTCGAGCCCCTCGACCAGGCGATCAGGCGGGTCGGCGGTCTCCACGAAGGGGGGCTGCTCCAGGTTGCTGGAGGGCAGGAAGGACAGGAAACGGCGCACTGCGGCGATGCACTCCGCGTCGTCGGCGACCTCGTTGTCCCCCACCCCCGACTCGTAGCAGTGGACCTGCGACCCGCCCATGTCGTGATCGGTGACGTCCTCGCCGGTGGCGGCCTTGACGAGGCGCGCGCCGCCCAGCGACATGGAGGAGGTGCCTTTCACCATGGGCACGAAGTCGGAGAGGCCCGGGATGTACGCCGTCCCGGCCGAGCAGGGTCCCAGCATCGCGCCGACCTGGGGGATTACGCCCGACATCACGACCTGGTCGTAGAAGAGGTAGCCGGAACCGGCGAAGGTGGATCCGGCGGCCTCCTGGATGCGGGCGCCCGCCGAGTCCAGCAGCCAGACCAGCGGCTTGCGGTACCGCAGGGCCAGCTCTCGGACGCGGGCGGCCTTGAACTGCTCGCCCACCTGGCCCATGGAGCCGGCCATGACGGTGAAGTCGTACGCGATCACCCAGACCTGGCGGCCGTCCACCAGGCCGTGCCCGGTGACCACGCCGTCGGCGGGGCTCAGGTCGGGATCGGAGACGGCTTGGCCGCGCAGGCTCTGCTGGTGAGCCAGGAGGCCGAGCTCGACGAAGCTGCCCCCGTCGAAGAGGAGGTCGATGCGCTCGCGGACGCTGAGCTTGCCCCTGTCGTGCTGCTTCTGGACCTTCTCCTCGCCGCCCATGAGAAGGTTTTTTTCGCGCCGCCAGTGAAGCTCGTCCACCTTCGCCGCGAATTCGTCGCTCACCCGTCTTGCATTTTAGAGATCCCCCGGTTGAGGGCTGTCGTTTGGTAGGCTGGCGCCCTTGTCACTGCCGTTCAAGCTGACACGCGTCCACGCGATCGTGGCCGCGGCCCTAGTGGTCGTGATCGTCGCGGGAGGTGTCCTCGTGGTCTACCTCAAGAGCCCGGGAGCCGCCATCCACGCCCATCTCCAGGTGAGCGACGCCAAGCGGGTGCGCGTGCTGGAGCCACTGATCGTCAGGTTCGACCAGCCCGTGGACCTGGCCAAGACCCAGATCAAGCTGACGCCGGCCGCGGACTTCCAGGTGCAGCGCTTGAAGGACCGGCTCGTGCTCGCGCCCACCAAGAGCTGGGACGCCCAGAAGACGTACACACTGCAGGTGGGCAGCGTCCTCAACGCGAAACATACGGGGACCCCGCTGAAGGACTGGAAGGTGCAGTTCACGACCGCCAACAAGGTGAGCGTGGCCGCCTTCAAGGTCGATGACAAGCCGGTCGGCGAGGGCGCTCTGGTACTGCCCTCGGCCAAGTTTTCGGTCACGTTCACGACGTCGATGAAGGCGTCCACCGTGGCCATCTCGGCCAACGGCACCGCACTGGCCGCCGGCCAACTGAGCTGGGCGGCGGGCGATCCTACGCTGGTCGACCTGGCGCTCGGCGTGCTGGCCCCCTACCAGCCCCTCAAGTTGACGGTGCTGGCCGGGGCCAACGGGTCCAATGGCGAGGTACTGCTGGACAACGCGGAGATCAACCTCGTCCCGGAGGCCCTCGAGCCGACCAATCCGGCCAGCGGCATCGGGCCCGACTTCAAGCCGGTGACGCCGATCATGATCGCGATCGAGAATTCAGGAGACTCGCGCCCGCAGAGCGGCCTCCAACAGGCGGACATGGTCTACGAGTACGTGAGCGAGTACCAGATCAGCCGCATGACAGCGGTGTACTTCAACTCCCCGCCGGCGCTGATCGGACCGGTCCGCAGCTGCCGGATGATCAACCCCTACATCGGCTTCGCCTTCCGAAGCGTCACCATGTGCAGCGGCGGTTCCGTTGGCACGCTGCACTATGTGTTCGGGAACCCCGAGGGGACTCCGATGCTCCCGGTGACCATCAACGACTTCGACCGCGGCAACCACTTCTTCCGGAGCAACGCCAAGGCCGCGCCCCACAATCTTTACACCTCCGCAGATCGGGCCGTCCGGCTGCGGTCTGAGTACGGCGTTACGGCGCCCAACTACGCACTCGACCCACCCCATCCGGATTCGACTCCCGGCGGCACACCGGCCGCGGCCCCCGCGGTAGGCCAGCACTTCGTCAGCTATGGATACGACGGCAACGCCAAGGCGTACCTCCGGTTCGACCACGGGACACCTTTCACCGACACCACCACTGGAGCCCAGCTGGCGGTCAAGAACGTCGTGATCCTTCACACGCCGTTTCACGACGCGGGCTGGGTCGAGGACGAGAACGGCGGCGCCCACTCGGTCTGGTACGACATCAACGGCTCCGGCCCGGCCGAGCTCTACTCGGACGGAATGCTGATTCCTGCCGTCTGGCACATGGGGGCAGGCAACGGCCAGCCCTATTGGAACAACCACGACCCCATGTGGTTCAGCGATCCGGCCGGCAAGCCTCTGCAGCTCAACTCGGGCCTGACCTGGATCCACGTGGTCGGCAACGGCCAGTAGCCGACCTAGAGCTTCGCCAGCAGCTCGGCGTAGCGGTCGAGCCGGGGGATCACCTGGTCGGCCCCGGCCGGCGGGACATAGCAGATCAGCCGCTCCACCCCCAGCCCGGCGAACCGCCGCAGCTGCTCCTCGTCGAGACGCCCCACGAAGTAGACGGTGACCGGGATGCCGGGGCGGCCGTGGTCCTCGCAATAGCGCCGAAACTCGGCCAGGCGGTCCTCGAAGGGCGTGGCGCTGCTCCGCCCCACGATCGGCGACCAGGCGTCGCCATAGGCGACCACCCGCTTGAACGTGTTGGGGCCGTCGCCGCCCACCAGGATCGGCGGGTACGGTTTCTGGACCGGCTTGGGCCAGGACCACATGGGGCCGAAGTCGACATACCGGCCGTGGTACTCGGCGTCGTCCTTGGTCCAGATCTCCTTCATGGCCTCGATCCGCTCCCGGAGGACGCCCCAGCGCAGAGCGGGGTCGGTGCCGTGGTCGCGCATCTCCTCCCTGTTCCAGCCGCCGCCAACGCCGAACAGGAAGCGGCCGCCGGAGATGTGGTCCAGGCTGGCCACCTCCTTGGCCAGCACGATGGGGTCGCGCTGGATCACCAGCGCGATCCCGGTGCCCACCCGGAGACCTGTGGTGACCATGGCGGCGGCCGTCAGCGCCACGAAGGGGTCCAGCGTGTGCCAGTACTCCTGGGGCAGGTCGGCGCCGCCCGGCCAGGGCGACTCGCGGCTGGCCGGGATGTGCGTGTGCTCGGCGACCCACAGGGATTCGAACCCGCGCGCCTCGCACTCCCGGCCCAGGTCCGCCGGGGGGATGGCGTAGTCGGTCGGGAAGTACGTGACTCCGAACTTGACAGCGCTCATCCGATCAGCTCCAGGACCTTGGCCGGAGGCTGGCGCAGGCAGGTGAACGTGGGTGTGTCGCGCTGCGTGTAAGCAGACGCCTCCGTGTCCCGCAGCTCCATCACCAGGTCGGTGAAGTGGTGGGGGTCGTCACCCTCGAAGCAGACAACGAACTCCTGGTCGTCGAGGCCGAAGGAGTAGGCGGTGTTGATCTCGAAGTCGTACTTGCCGCCCACCGCGATGTGCTCGTTCATCATCCCCTGGCGGGCCGCCTTGGTGAGCTTGTACCAGGCCCGCTGCTTCACGAAGGGGTAGACGAACAGGTACTTGCCGCCCCGGCCCGGGTTGATCGTGCCGGCCCCATGGCGCTCGCCGCCGGCAGCTTCGGGCAGGTAGAGGGAGCGGCGCAGGCCGGCCAGGTAGGTGAACGGCCGCTCCAGGTAGGCGCCCAGCCCGGTGGCGTTGAGCTCGCCCTCGAGGCGGTTGAAGAGCTCCAGCTCGTGGGCCGCCTTCATGACCATGAAGTCGCAGTCGCCGCGGATGCCGACCAGGCTGTACGTGCGCAGGAAGATGCTGGCTCGGAACTCGTCCAGGATGGCCAGGAACTCCTCCTTCCCTTTCCGCCTGGTCTCGATATCCAGGCGCCGCCACTCCGGCGCCACCTTGTAGAAGGTCCAGGACACGAGCTGGCGTGGTCGTTCGCTGTGCTCGCCGCCGTTATCGCTCAACCAGTAAGTCCTCCCTGCCCCGCCACCGATCCATGAACCGGAAGAAATTCTTCTTCGACAGCCGCTCCCGCTCATCCGGCTCCAGGGCCTCCCAGAGCCGGTGCTCGTGCTTGACGAGCGGGAGCCCTGGCACGATCGTCGCCGTACCGTACCGCTCGCGCATCCGGAAGCTGAAGTCGAAGTCGGCTATCCGGTAGAAGCGGAACTTGGCGTCGAAGCCACCGCATTCCAGCGCCTGCTCGCGGCGGAAGGCAAGGCAGTAGCCTTCGAGCGCGTCGACCTCCGGGCCCTGGCTCTCCTGGAAGTGGCCGACGTGGTCCTCGCAGCGCACCCCGAAGGCGCCGGCCAGGGCGACGCTCTCGTCCTTCAGCGCCGCCAGCAGGGGTCCGGCGACGTCGCCGGTGAGCTCAGTACCGGGGTCGAAGAGGACGACCACATCTCCGGTGGCCTGCGCGATGAGCTCGTTGGCCGCCTTCCCCCACCCCACACGCTCTTCGAACGAGTGCCCGCGGGCGCCCTCGGGCCAGGAGTCGGGGTCGGGCCAGGGGTCCCCCCCGTTAACGACCATCAGCGCCTCGAAGTCGTGAGCGGCAGTGTGCCGCCGGACCGAGCCCAGCCAGCGCTGGGCGTCCTTGGGCCAGCCGTGGACGATCGTCCCCATGGTCACAGCGTGGCGCAGCCTCGCCGAGCGATTCAGCCGGTAGCCGTCGGGTTGGTCGACCAGCTCCCAGCCGGCATCCCCGAGCTGGTCGCGGATGCCGTCGGCGGCGGCGAAGTCCTTGGCCTGGCGGAGCCGCCAGCGCTCCCTGGCCAGCTCGAGCGCCTCTTCCTCGTCTATTTGCCCTTCTTGGCCTTGACCGCCTCGGTGAGCTTGGGAACGATCTTGAGGGCGTCGCCCACGACGCCCAGGTCGGCCATCTTGAAGATGGGCGCCTCGGCGTCCTTGTTGATCGCGATGATGGTCTTGGAGCCCTTCATGCCGACTGTGTGCTGCATGGCGCCCGAGATCCCGATCGCGATGTAGACCCCCGGGCGCACCGTCTTGCCGGTCTGGCCGACCTGGAGCGAGTAGGGCACCCAGCCCGCGTCCACGATGGCCCGGCTGGCGCCCGCGGCGCCGCCCAGGGCGTCGGCCAGCTCCTCCACCAGGTGGAAGTTCTCCGCGCCGCCCAGGCCGCGGCCGCCCGACACCACGATCTTGGCGTCCTCCAGCTTGATCTTGTCGCCGGCCTCGACCTTGCGCTCGACCACCTTGGCTCGCTTGGAGCTGGGACCGATGGCGGCCTCGATCTCTTCGACCGTGGCGCTGCCGCCGCTCGGGCTGGCTTCGACCGACTTGGGCCGGAGCAGCACGATGGCCGGCCTGGTGTTGGTCTTGTAGTCGGCCACCTTGGCGCCCCCGAAGTAGGGCACTTTGACCGTGAATGAGCCGCCGCCGGCGGTCACGTCCATGGCGCCCGAGATCAAGCCTGTCTTGAGCCGCGCCGCCAGGCGGCCCGCCACCTCGCGGGAGTCGGAGGTGAAGCCGAACAGGATGAGGTCGGGAGCGCCCTTTGCGACGAGCGCCGCCAGCGCGTCGGTCGCCGGCTCGGCGATGTAGTCGGTGAAGGCCTGGTCCTCGTTGACGTAGACCTTCTTGGCGCCGTGCTTGCCCAGCGCCTCCGCGGCGGCCTTGGCGCCCGGCCCGAGGGCCACCGCCTCCACGTCGCCCAGGTCACGAGCTTTGGTCACCAGCTCGAGGCTGACGGGCTGCAGCTTGCCCTGGTTGAGCTCCGCATAGACCCAGATCTTGGCCATGTCAGACGACCTTCGCGGTGACCAGGACGGCCATGATCTTCTCCACCCCGCTGCTGCCGTCGTCCTCGACCACCTCGCCGGCCTGGCGGGTCTCGGCGTCGCTGATGGAAACGACGGTCTCGGCGGGCTCACCCTTCTCGATGCCGAGGTCGGAAAGGCCGACCTGCTTCACCTCCTTGGAGCGGGCGGCCATGATGCCCTTGAGCGAGGCGTAGCGCGGTTCCGCGATGCCGGCTGTAACAGTCACGAGGCACGGCGTGGTGGCTTCCACCACCTGGAAGCCGTCCTCGGTCTGGCGGTGCACCGTGACCTTGTCGCCGCTGACCTCGACCGACTTGGCGATCGTGAGCTGAGGCATGTCCAGGAGCTCGGCCAGCATCGGCGGGACCATGCCGGTGGAGCCGTCGTAGGACTCGGTGGCGCAGATCACCAGGTCGGGCGACTCGGGCTTGATGGCCGCCGCCAGGGCCTGGGCGGTCAGCAGGGCGTCGGCCCCGGAGAGCGCATCGTCCGTGATCAGGATGCCCCGGTCGGCACCCATTGAGAGGCCCTTCCGGATGGCGTCGCGGGCCTTCTCGGGACCCATCGACACGAGGATGACCTCGCCGCCGTGGGCCTCCTTCAGCAGCAGGCCCTCCTCGATCCCGTACTCGTCGCCAGGGTCGAGGACGACCTCCTTGTCGCGCGCGATCGTGTTGTCACTTTCGAGCCCCTGCGCGGCGTTGGGGTCCGGGACCTGCTTGACGGTTACGACGATCTTCAAATACGGCCTCCTGGCGGTTCTCTGCCGAGGGTCTGAGTTCGTATCAATTATCGGCTTTTACGCATTGCGTCGAGGAACACCTGATAGTCGGCGGGGGTGTTCATGTTCCAGAGCTGTTCAGGGTCGAGGTCGTCTACCCAGCGCACGTCCAGCTCTTCCAGGGTGTCGGTGACCCGCAGCCGGCCAGCCCCCAGCGAGCCCGCCACGGCCGCCGCGGCCGAGCGCCGGTAGGCTGCCGCCGCCGGCTGGGGCCGGCCGCCGACGCGCGGCACCGCGGCGTCGTGGCCGGCCGACTCGGCCACCAGCCGCCCGGCGAGCTCGGGGCTCAGGTTGGGGATGTCGCAGGCGAGCGCGAAGAGGACATCGTGACGCGCGGCCGCCAGCCCGGCCTCGATCCCGGCCAGCGGGCCCTGGCCCAGGTGGAGGTCGCGGACCAGTCGGTCGCGCAGGCCGGCCGGCAGCTGATCCGCCTCCCGGGCCGAGACCAGGACCTCATCGAAGGACGGCGCCAGGCGCTCGACCAGGTACTCGACAAGGGTGGTCGAGCCTACCGGCAGCAACGCCTTGGGCCGGCCCATGCGGCGGCTCTCGCCGCCCGCCAGCACCAGCAGCGTCGCCTCCACCACCCATATGATCGGCTGCGATGCGCGCCATTGACTTCCACGTCCACCTGCCGACCTCCGAGTGGCTCGACGTGACCATGGAGGGCTACACCGAGGTCGCTGAGAAATATTTCCGCTCCCCTGTCTCGCGGAAGACGCTGGAGCAGGTGGCCGAGGAGTATCGCGGGCTCGACATCATGGCCCTCCTGCTGGCCTGGGACGCCGAGACCGCGACCCACCGGCCGCGGCTGTCCAACCAGTACGTGGCCGACGCCGTGAAGGCCTTTCCCGACATCTTCCTGGGCTTCGGCTCGGTGGACCCGCTGAAGGGCGAGGAGGCCGTCCGCGGCCTGGACGAGATCAAGGCGCTGGGCCTGAAGGGGGTCAAGTTCCACCCTTCGATCCAGCGCTTCGCACCCGACGACGAGCGCTACTGGCCGGTCTTCGCCAGGTGCGAGGAGCTGGGCCTGATAGGCCTCTTCCACACCGGCACCTCCGGGATCGGGGCGGGGACGCCGGGGGGGCAGGGCATCCGGCTCGACTACTGCCGGCCGATCCGGCTGGACACGGTGGCGGCCGAGTTCCCCCGGTTCGAGATCATCGCCGCCCATTTCGGATACCCCTGGCACGACGAGCTGCTGACCATCGCCCTGCACAAGACCAACGTCCACATCGACATCTCGGGCTGGGCGCCCCGCTACATCCCTGCGACCGTGGTGCGGGACCTGAAGGGCCGGCTGCAGGACCAGTTCCTGTTCGGCTCCGACTACCCCTTCATCCACCCCGAGCGCTGCCTGGACGAGCTGGCCTCGCTGGAGCTCTCAGCCGCGGTCACTCAAAAGCTCCTGCTGGACAACGGGAAGCGGCTGCTCGGGCTGTCGTAACCGGGCGTCGGCCGGGCCGGTGTCCTAGGTACTCACCTTGGCGCCCTGAACCAGCGGCCGCCGGATCAGTACGACACTGGTTATGACCACCCACAAGATGAAGGCGTCCTCGGCGGGCGTGGAGGTCCCGCCTGGCGGCAGCCATCCCCAGACGAGATTGGCCAGCCCGATCACCAGGCCGGCCCAACCCAACCAGGCGGGCAGCGCCCCCGTCCGGACCGCGACTATTGACATGGGGATCGTGAACATCGCGATGCCGGTCCAGGCAAATGGTGTGAGCGCGTTCGAGAGATCGAAGAACGCGACCCCTTCGGCCGGTTCCAGGTGGTGGCCGGCAGCCAGGTTTCGGCCCTCGCTGAGCACGAAGCGGCTGACGTCAGCGACCTCGTAGACCACGGCTCCGGCGAGGCCGGCGGTCGAAAGCCAGGCGGCGCCGCCCTCGGCATTCCTCAAAGTCGCCCAGAGCCGGACCGCGAAGACGAGCAGGACGAAGAAACCTGTGAGCACGAGCGCGAACCCGATCGAGCTGGTCGCTGGAGCCGACCGCGACATGAACGCGACGATCTGCTGGGTGGTTGCGCCGGGCGCCGGCCTGCCTGAGGTGGACGACGAGCCCAGGCCACCGACAGTAAGGGCGGCCAGGAGGATCACCACGCCGATCACACCGACCGCAGCGCCCAGCCGGTCAAAAGCCCGATCACTCACGACGCAGGCAGGCTGCCACGGTGGCCGTTCCCGCGCCAGGCGCCTGGGCGCCATATCGTGCTCGCGAAGAACGGTAGGCCTCTGACTCGGTCACTCAGACGCTGCCGGTGGACGATGCGGAGCGACTGCTCGGGCTGTCGTAGCCGGGCGTCAGCCGCGCGCTTACGCGGGCGCGGACGTTGACGACCCCGACCGAGAGGAATCCTCCCAGGTCGAGGCGGACCGACTCGCGGACGGCCAGGTTCAGCTCGTTCCCGCTCACGGCCGCCGAGTCGATCTCCGCCGCCGGCTCGGCCACGGCCATCTCGGCCAGCGCGACGCGCCGGGCGGCGGCGGGATCGAGAGCAAAGCCGGAGCCCGAGCGCAGCCGGTCCGCGTCGAGCTGGGCAGCCCCCGCCTCGACGGCCCGCGTCGCCGCCTCCTGCAGCCTGGCCTCGGTGGCGGCGAGGCGGGCCGCTTCGATCGCGTAGGCCGCGATGGGCAGCAGCGCCAGCGGGACCAGCAGAGCCACCGCCACGAGCACCTGGCCGCTGCGCGACTTCAAGGCCGCGTTCGCCACGGCTGGACCCGTGAGCGCGCCACCGAGCCAAGCCGGACTGTGCGCGGGAGGCCGGGAAGCGGCGCCAGGTCCAAGCTGACATCAGCGGTCCCCGTCGCACTGACCGTGGCGCCTCTCGCGAACCCTTGCAGGTCGAGCGCGACGGTCGGGGTTTCCAATGGGTAGCCGGCCGCGATCGAGCTGAAGCTCGATCTGGCTGTCGTCTCGGCGCTGCGGGCGTCGGGCGCGCGGGCAGCCACGGCTGCCGCCGTGGCCGTGGCCTCATCGAGGCCGGCGCGGCCGTCCGCCACCCGAACCACGAGGACCGCGCCCAGCGCGAGGGCGGCGAGGACTGGCGCGCAGAGCGCGAACTCGACCAGGGCCTGACCCCTCACCTGAAGGCCTCGGTTGCCACGGTGACATCCGCCCGGAGCGGCATGCCACCGGCTCGAGGTAGCAGCGGCACCAGCGCAGGGACGGCGCCGCCGACGCGGACGCGAACCGCGCCAGGTGCCGTCTGGGCGCAAACCCAGACCGGCGGCGGTGAACCTGCTCCCGGACACCAGCTGGAGGCGGTCGTCCCGACCAGGCTCGGGCGCAGGGACGCCAGCGCGACCGTTTCGGACGCGGCGGCGCCGGCGCCCGCGGCCGACCCGGCCCTGGCGCCGGCCGCGGCGGCGGCCTGGGCCGCGAAAACCTCCGAGCTCCACACCGCCAGCTGGATGCCCCCCGTGACGAGCAGCAGGAGCACCGGCCAGACCAGCGCGAACTCCAACATGGCCGCCCCTCGCTGGGCGGTCATCGGAAGCTGGCCATCAGCGCGGTGACGGCTGGAAACAGGAGGATGGCCAGAAACGGCAGCAGGACGCCCACCGCCGAGGGGATGAGGACTCGGTTGAGCGCCCGGCGGCTGATTGCGATCAGCTCCCGGCGCTGCGCCCTTCTGAGGTCCGCCGCCAGGGCTCGAACGCCCTCCAGCGCGCCCGATCCGTACGCCCGCGTCGTGCCCAGAAGCGCCGCCAGGCTGCGAAGCGCGGGCAGTCCGAGGCGGATCCCGAGCTCGTCGATGCGCGCGTCAACCGTGGCCGACCCCGCCAGCTGGGACGCCACCAGGATCTGCCTCAGCTCGCCCGCCAGGGCCCCGGTGGTTCGCGTTGAGATGGCGGAAAGCGCGCCGAATGCGCTGGCGCCTGAGCTCATCTCGAGGCCCACCAGCTCGAGGGTGGGCGCCAGCTCGCCCAGGAGCAGGCGCCGCCGCCGCCTGATCGACCCCAGCAGGGCACCGTAGGCGATGGCAGGCCCGGCCGCCAGGCCGGCCAGCCCAAGACCGCCCGCGACGCCCGGGGCGTGCAGCCACATCCCCGACACCGTCCCGGCCAGGGCCAGGGCGCAGCTGGCGGCGGCGGTCGCCGCGGCCATCCGCTCCGGACTCTCCGACCAGCCCGCTTTGAACAGGAGGCCCGCCAGCGGTGGGCGCCAGCGGGCACGGGAGAGGGCGCCGCTCAACTCGCGGCCCCGGGTCAGTGAGCGGTCTTCGGCGCCTCGCCGGCGCGCGAGCCAGGCCGCGGCCTCCATAGGTTCCGGCCGGTCACCGAGCGTCCACACAGCGAGTGCCGCCGCCAGCCCGGCCGCGAGTGCCGCCATAACGATCACGCGGTCAGGCATCGGGCAGTCGCAGTCGCGGCTCGGACGGCAGCCGGAGCCTGGCCAGGATCCAGGCGTAGCTGCCCGCCATCACCAGCAGCATCCCAAGCAAGAACACCTCGCCCGCGACCGTTCGATAGGCCTGCAGGTAAGGCGATCCCAGGCCGGCCAGTACCACTATGAAAACGACCGGCAAGCTGACGATCAGGGCGGCCGCGCCCCGCGCCTGGACCTGCAGCGCCTCGGCCTCGCGCGTCACCTCGTGGATTCCGCTCAGCGACTCCTCCAGTCCCGCGAACAGCGGCGTCAGCTCGCCGCCGCCGGGGCGCTGCAGCTCGATGGCCGCGGCGAGCAGGTCGAACATCGGCTCGGCGACCCGGGCCCGAGCCCCGATCCAGGCCTCGCGCTGGCGACCCGAAGCGGCCGAGTCGGCGATCGCCGCGAAATCAGCGCGCAGGCGGTCAGGGCCGCGTACTGCGAGCGCCTGGAGCGCCTGCTGGACACCCACCCCGCCTGTCTCGAGGAGATGGCGCAGCATCCGGACCGCCTCCAGGACCGCGTCCTGCCTGGCCCGCCGCAGGGCGGCTCGGCGGATCGCGGCGGCTGCGCGGACGGCGGCCGTGCCAGCGCCGAGGCCCACCGCCGCCAGCGCCCACAGTCCCGTGAGGCCGAGGCTGAGCAGCGCCACCGTCGTGGCCGCGCAGGCCTCGACCAGCACAAAGCGGCGAAGCGTCAGGCCGGGCAACTCGACGCCGGCCACCAGTGCCACCTCCGCCTCCCAGGCCCTGCGCAGCTTGTCCCGCAAGCCGGTCGGGACCGCTGCTGGAAGGCGCAGCCGGTCGGGGCCGCCGAGGATGAGGATGGCCCCGCCGACCCCGGCCCCCGCGGCTGCGCCGGCAAGCGCCTCAAGCACCGACCGCTCTCATCAGCTGGTCAACGGCGGCCACACGGGCCAGCTTCGAGCGGATGCGATCGGGCAGGGCCGAGGGTGACAGGTGCAGGGTCCAGCCGGCGCCCGGATCCCCGGACATCAACTCCTCCACCACCGGGCGATCACCCTCCAGCCCGACCACGAATCCGATTGAGCTGAGATACCGGCGTCGCGTGCCCTGCTCGGTCGAACTGCCCAGCTGGAGCACGAGGTCGACGCTCCGGACCACCTCCGCCAGGATCGCCTCCGGGCGGGGCGCGTGCGGGTTCCTCAGGGCCAGCCGGGCAAGGCGCGGCAGGGTGTCGCGCGGAGTCTCCGAGTGGATCGTGCAGATCGAGCCTGGGTGTCCTGTGTTCATCGCGTCGAGGAGGTCGAGCGCCTCGCCGCCTCGGACCTCGCCGATCACTATCCGGTCCGGTGACATGCGCAGCGCCTCGTGGACCAGCATCTCGATGCTGATCGCGCCCTTACCCTCGGGGTTGGCCGCCCGCCCCTCCAGCGAGATGCAGTCCGTAAGCGACTGCCACAGGTGCAGCTCGGCCTGGTCCTCGATGGTCACCACCCGCTCGTGCTCGGGGATCAAGCCGCAGAGAACGCGCATCACGGTCGTCTTTCCGGCCCCGGTGCCGCCGGCCACCAGCACGTTGAGCCGGCCTCGCACGGCGGCCGACAGGAAATCGATGGCGGCCTCCGGCAGGAATCCGACCGCCGCGAGGTCGGCCAGGTCCCCGAAACGGCTGGGGGGATGCCGCCGGATGGTGACGCTCATCGGCCGGGCGGGCGGGCTAAGGGCGGCGTGCAGGCGGCTACCGTCGGGCAGGGTGAGGGTGACGGTCGGGCTGGACCGGTCGAAGCGGGCGCTCCCCAGCGCGTCGGCGTACCAGAGCACGAGCTCGACCAGCGCCGACTCATCGGCGAAGGGCGGCGCGACCCTCAGGCGCCGCCCCGCCTTCAGCAGGAAGCAGGCCTCTGTCCCATTGAGCCGGACCTCTTCCACCTCGGGGTCGGCGAGGTGCTCCGCCAGCGGGCCGAGGGGCGTGACAGCCCCGAAGACGCGCCGCCAGAGCTGCTCGCAATCGCCAGGCGCCAGCTCAGAGCCTGGGCGCCGGTGCTCCTCGGTGACGAGCCGGCCGACGAGCTGGTAGATCCAGTCCTGGTCGGCCAGCTGCAGCCTGGTCGTCTCCCGACCGGCGACCCGCGCGGCCAGCTCCTCCTCGACCCGGGCCCGAATTCGGCGTTCGGGCTCCGCAAGGTTCACGGCCACGTCCGGGCCGCCCGGGGGATGTCAGGGTGGACGGTGCGGGCCAGGTCGGAGAAGCCGGAGCGAAAGGCGCGCGCTCGATGCGCCTGGCGCGGACCGGTCGCCACCGCCCTGCGTTCCAGCAGGCGCGCCATCACCGGCATTCGGTGGCGCTCCACCAGCACGGCCTCCGCTCCGCGCAGCGTCGACCCGGATATCCGGTTCAAGACCAGCCCTGGCGAGGCGCCGCCGAGCGGCCGGCCGGCCAGCACCGCATCTGCCCTCTCCAGGCCCTGCCGGTCCGGACTGACGACCCACAGCAGCCAGTCGGCGGCGGCCGCCAGCTGGTGCTGGAGCGGTCCATGCAGGTGGCCCAGGTCGAGGACGATCGCCGACCGGCCGTCGAGGGCCGCACTCACCAGCTCGCGGCCCTCCACGCCGGCCGCTCCGCTGGGCTCCAGCTCGAGCAACCGGAGTCGCGGCCCGACGGGGCCTGAGCTGCGCTCGATCGCCTCCGGGTCCAGCCCACTCAGGCGGGCCGCCCGCGTCAGGAGGCCGGACGCCGCCGCCGCGCCCGCACCGAACATCGAGGCGGCTCCCCTCGCCTCCGCGTCCGCGTCCACCAGCAGGGTCTCCAGGCCGGCGTCTGCCAACCGGCGGGCCAGGTTGACGGCCACGAACGTGCAGCCGGGGCTGCCCTTGGCGCTGGCGACGGCCACGACCCGCACCCGCACGTCAGTGCCTCAACAGCGCCTGGGCCTGGTCCAGCGATGAAACCGGCGCCTCCTGCCCTGGCGCGGCATCGCCGGGCGCCGCCACCCCGACCAGGTGGGTGGCGGTCGCCGCGTACACGAACGCCGGCGCATCGTGCGAGCTGACGGCCACCACCACGCCCCCGGCCGCCGCCGACCGCACAACGACCCCGAAGGCGAACGGCGCCACGGTCAGGCGGTCCGGTGGCCCGGCCACCTCCAGGAGGTCGAGCCGGTCGCCAGGGCCCAGCGGGGGCAGGTCCCTGAGCGGCAGCCAGACCAGCCGTCGGTCGGCGGAGGTGTCGGCGCCCGTCACGTCCGCTCGCTGGATGAGCTGGCCCGCGGCGAGCCCGTGGGCGGCCCGGCTGCCGGCCAGCGCCGGCTCCGAGTCGGGCCGGAAGGCAAGCCGCGCACCGCCTCCGAGACGCAGCCGCTCGTGGGTGAGCGCGTCGGCCGACAGGACGGAGCCCGCCGCGATGTCACGGGCGGCCACAACGTAGTCGGCCGTCGCGGGATCGCCGCGGTCGACGACGAGCAGCGCGCCGGCGACCAGACCTCCACTCAGGAGCGCCGCCAGCGCCACAAGCCAGCGCCGTACGGCGGACCTGGGTGCCACGGGGCCGATGCTAGGGCTGCTCCGGAGCCCCGCCAACAGTGCCTGTTAAGGGCGCCTCTCCGCCACCGCTTGTAAAGAATAGGTTTACAAGGCGAGGTCGAATCCATAACCTGCGACGATGAACATCAGCCCCGAGCTCGACCACGACCTGGAGTCGTCAGAGCGCCGAAGGCGACAGCTGCTGGCCGAGTCCGACCAGGTGCTCGAGGCCGTCGAGGAGCTCAACCTGGCCGACCGCCGCGAGGTGCCGCGGGCACTCCAGCTGGCGGTCGTCGAGCTGCAGAGGCGGCTGGGGCGCCCCGACCCCGGCCACCTGGCGACCGTGCAGGCCGCCCACCACCTGGTGTTCGCCGTCCAGCAGCGGCTGATGGCCGCCAACCCCAAGAACCCCCACCCGCGGCCGCACCTGGGGCGCCAGGGCGGGCAGCCGCAGTTCGCCGCCACCCCGGGCGGAGCCTGGAAGTTCCTGACGCTGCCGCCCCGACCCACCGGTACGACCGAGGAGCAGTGGCTGGACATGCTCCAGGACACGGTCGACCGGGCCTGTGACCGCTGGGCCTACGCCCAGCACCAGGCTCTCCGCGCGGCCCGCGAGCGCCGGCCCGTCGAGCCCGCGCTGGCGCTGGCGAGGGCGGCCTGGGCGAACTACTGGGAACTGCGCTGCGAGGCGGAGCGGCTGGGTGTCAGGCGTCCGGGACGGCGACGAGCAGAGCTCGCAGCTCGGCGGCGGTGACCGCCAGCCCGTCCGGCTGCTCCATCCTGGCCGCGACCGCCTCGAGGAACGCGGCCAGCCCGCGGTCGTCGAGTGTCAGCGCCTCCTGTATGACCTCGGCGGCGGCGTCGGCCTCGCCCGGTGCCAGGACCCGCGACAGCATCCCCGCGAACTCGGGTGGAAGGACCGGCTGATCGGCGCCGGCGGGCATCGGGGGAGTCTATAGAATCGATCCCGTGCAGCCGGTCGTGGTCGGCGACGTGATCTGGGAGCCGACTGCCGAGGTGATCGAGCGCAGCCGCCTCAAGCGCTTCATGGACCGGCACGGGATCGCGGACTTCAATGAGCTGATCGAGCGCTCGACCAGCGACATCGAGTGGTTCTGGGACGCCGCCGTCCACGACCTGGGCATCCACTTCTATAAGGGTTACGACCGGGTGGTCGACCTCTCCCAGGGCATCCAGTTCCCGACCTGGTTTCCCGGCTCCAAGCTCAACATCGTGGCCACCTGCCTGGACAAGTGGATGCACGACCCCGAGATAGCCGCCAAGACCGCGATCATCTGGGAAGGCGAGCCGGGCGACGTCCGCAAGCTCACCTATCGGGAGCTCCACGACGAGGTCAACCGCTTCGCGTCGGCCCTCGACAAGCTGGGGATCGAGCCTGGCGATCGGGTCGGGATCTTCATGCCGATGACACCCGAGGTGGCGATTGCAGTCCTGGCCTGCGCCAAGATCGGCGCCATCTTCATCCCGCTCTTCTCGGGTTACGGGGCCGACGCCATCGCCGGCCGACTCCAGGACGGAGAGGCCAAGGCGCTGATCTGCGCCGACGGCTTCTACCGGCGCGGCCAAGTGGTCGAGATGAAGGAGATGGCCGACCGGGCCCTCCTCCAGTGTCCCAGCGTCAAACACCTGGTGATGCACCGCCGGATCTGCCGCGAGGTGCCCTGGCAGGTCGGCCGCGACCACCTCTGGGAGGTCCTGGTCGAAGACCACGGCACGGACCTGCCGACCGCCCGGCTCGATCCCGAGACCCCGCTCATGGTCATCTACACCAGCGGCACGACCGGCAAGCCGAAGGGCGCGCTGCACGTCCACGGCGGCTTCCCGATCAAGACCGCGCAGGACATGGCCCACGGCTTCGACATGCAGGCCGACGACACCATGTTCTGGTTCACCGACATCGGTTGGATGATGGGTCCCTGGCTGGTCTTCGGGACGCTGATCCTGGGCGGCACCATGGTCCTCTACGAGGGCACCCCGGACACCCCCGGCCCGGACCGGCTGTGGCGGATGGTGGAAGACCATAAGGTCACGATCCTGGGCGTCTCCCCCACCCTGGTCCGCGGCCTGATGGCGCACGGCGAAGATCCGCCTCGCGCCCACGACCTCTCCTCGCTGCGCGTCATCGGGGGCACCGGCGAGCCCTGGAACCCGGAGCCCTTCAAGTGGTTCTTCAACGTCATCGGTGGCGGCCGGCTGCCCGTCATCAACTACACGGGCGGCACTGAGATCTCGGGCGGCATCCTCTGTGGCAACGTGCTCGCCCCGCTGCGGCCCTGCTCCTTTGCCGGCCCGCTGCCGGGCATGGCGGCCGACGTCCTGAACGACCAGGGCCAGAGCGTCCGCAACGAGGTCGGCGAGCTGGCGATCCGCCAGCCCTGGCCGGGCATGACGCGCGGCTTCTGGAAGAACCGCGAGCGCTACCTGGAAGCCTACTGGTCGCGCTTCCCGGATGTCTGGGTGCACGGCGACTGGGCCTACGTCGCCGAGGACGGCCTCTGGTATGTGCTGGGCCGTTCGGACGACACCATCAAGGTCGCCGGCAAGCGCCTGGGGCCGGCGGAGGTGGAGTCCGTCCTGGGCGCCGACAGCGCCGTGGCCGAGTCGGCTGCCGTCGGCGTGCCGGACGAGCTGAAGGGCGAGGCCCTGGTCTGCTTCGTCGTCCTGCGAGCCGGGCAGGAGCCCAGCCCGGAGCTGGCGGAGCATCTCAAAGACCGGGTGGCCGAAGCCCTCGGCAAGCCGCTGCGACCAAAGACGGTCAAGTTCGTGGGCGACCTGCCCAAGACCCGCAACGCCAAGATCCTGCGCCGGGTCGTCAAGGCCGTCTACCTGGGCCTGGAGCCGGGCGACCTCTCCGCCCTGGAGAACCCGGCGGCGCTCGACGCGATCGGCGCCAGCCGTGGCTAGCCCCGACCCCTTCTCGCTCGACGGCCGCGTCGCGATCGTCACCGGCGCCTCCAGCGGGCTGGGCGCCCAGTTCGCCCGGGCTCTGAAGGGGGCCGGGGCCGAGGTCGTGATCGCGGCCCGTCGGCGGGATCGGCTGGAAGCGCTCGCCGACGACCTGGGGGCTTTGGCCGTCCAATGCGACGTCCTCGTGGCGGACGACCGCGAGCACCTGCTGGAGAAGGCGCTGAAGCTGAGCGGAAGGCTGGACGTGCTCGTCAACAACGCGGGCATCTCGAACAGCCAGCCCGCCGAAGAGGAGCCGGTCGACGTCTTCCGCCAGGTCATCGAGGTCAACCTGGTGGCACAGTTCGCGCTGGCCCAGCTGGCCGGCCGCCAGATGCTGAAGCAGGGCTCCGGGTCGATCGTGAACGTCGCCTCCGTGCTGGGTCTGACCGCCGTCGGCCAGATCCCCGAGGCCGCCTACGTCTCCAGCAAGCACGGCGTAGTCGGCATGACCAGAGAGCTGGCGGCGCAGTGGGCCCGGCGGGGCGTCCGGGTCAACGCGATCGCGCCGGGCTGGTTCGAATCGGAGATGACCGCGGCGATGTTCGCCGACGAGCGCTCGATGAAATGGGTCCAGCGCAAGACCCCGATGGGCCGCGCGGGCCAGGAGGGGGAGCTGAACGGGGCTCTGCTCTTCCTCGCCAGCGACGCCTCCAGCTATGTGACCGGCCAGGCGATCGCCGTCGATGGAGGCATCACTGCCGTCTAGGCGGCGCGACTGGCTGCACCTCGGCCTGCTCTTCCTGGGCGGATTCGACCTCAGGGTGACGATCCTCGCGATCCCGCCGGTGATACCCGCCATCCACCACGACCTCCGCCTCGACGAGAAGTCGGTCGCCGCCCTGGGCAGCCTACCGGTGCTGCTGCTGGCGCTGTTCGCGGTGCCCGGCTCGCTGCTCATCGCCCGCCTGGGCCCCCGCCGGGCCCTGCTCAGCGGCCTGGTCCTGATGGCCGCGGCGGGCGCCCTGCGCGGCATCGGGCCGGCGCAGTTTGTCCTGTTCTCCATGACCGTCCTGATGGGCGTGGCGGTGGCGGTCACCCAGCCCACCTTCCCGAGCCTGGTGCGCGACTGGTTTCCGGCCCGGATCGGCCTGGCGACCGGCGTCTACGCGCTCGGCCTGCTGGTCGGCGAGAGCGTCCCGGCCTCCCTCACCATCCCCTTCGTACTGCCTCTGACCGGGAACAGCTGGGAGCTGAGCCTGGCCTTCTGGTCGCTGCCCGTTGTGGCCGGCGCGGCGCTGCTGCTGGCCTTCACGCGCCAGAGCCGTCCTCACGTCGACCTGCCGCCGACTCGCTGGTGGCCGGACTGGCGGAGCCTCCGCACCTGGCAGATCGGGCTGATCATGGGCTGCGCCTCGGCCATCTACTTCGGCCTGAACGCATTCCTGCCCGACTTCCTCAGGGCCACCGGCCGGGCTTCCCTGACCGGAGCCGGCCTGGCCGCGCTCAACACCTTCCAGATCCCGGCCTCGCTGCTGATGGCCGTCCTCGCGCACCGCCTGATCGGGCGCCGCGGGCCCTTCATTGTCACCGGGGCCCTGAACCTGGGCGGGCTTCTCGGGCTGGTGCTGGCGCCAGGGTACTGGCCGGTGGTGTTCGCCGGCGTCATCGGCTTCTCGACAGCGCTGCCGCTCGTGCTGACCCTGTCGCTGCCCCCGCTGCTCTCGGCTCCCGGCGACGTGCACCGCCTCAGCGCCGCCATCTTCACCATCCAGTACATGCTCGCCTTCCTGGCACCGCTGGCTGCCGGATCGGTCTGGGACGCCACGGGCAGCGCGGTGGTCGGCGTGGGCCTGCTGGCGGCCATCGCGCTGCTCATGAGCCTCCTGGCGGTCACGCTGCGGCTGCCCAGGTTGCAACGGGTCCCGGCGCAAGCGCATCTGTAAGGCGCCCACTGGCAGCGGGTCACGCTGCCGAAGGTCAAGTGAGCGCTAGCCGGGTGGCTGCCCGGGCTCGATCGTGTGGGGCGGTGCGGTCTCGCTGAGACCGGCCAGCTCGTCGGGCCGGACCGGGATCCGGCCCAGGCGGTGCCCGGTGGCCGCCCGCATCGCCGCCACGACCGCGGCCGGGGAGGAGATCAGAGGCGGCTCGCCCACGCCCTTGGCGCCATAGGGCGCGTCCGGCTCGCCGTCTTCGACCAGGACTGACGCGATCTCCGGCATGTCGAGGGTGGTCGGCAGAAGGTAGTCGGTGAAGGAGGCGTTGCGAATGACGCCGTCCCGGACCTGGATCTCCTCCATGGTGGCCAGCCCGACGCCCTGGGCCACGGCCCCCTCGATCTGGCCGTGGACCTGGAGGGGGTTGATGGCCTTGCCGATGTCCTGGGCCGTGGCGACCTGGACGACGCGGGCCAGGCCGGCCTCCGGGTCGACGTCCACGACCGCCCGCTGGGCAACGAACATGAATGAGACGTGGGCGTCGCCCTGGCCGTTCTCGTCCAGCTTCGAGGTGCGCCGGTGGTGGTGCTCGCACTCGAGCTCGATTGGCTCGTCCAGTAGGACGGCCAGCGGGGCCAGCGGCGCGCCCTCGTCGTCCAGGACCTGGCCGTCCTTCAGCTCGCGGCCGGGCGGGCCGGCGCGGCGCAGCACCTCCTCCTTCACGAGCCTGGCGGCCTGCTGGACGGCGCCGCCCGTCATCCAGGTCTGCCGGGAGGCGCTGGAGGAGCCGGCGTCGCCGATCAGAGTGTCGGCGGGCTCCAGCTCGACCTCGTCGACGCCCAGCTCGGTCCTGACGATCTGCTGGCAGATGGTGACCAGCCCCTGCCCCACCTCGGCCGCGGCGGTCTTGACGGACGCGACGACCTGGCCGCCGGGCCGCCGCTCGAGCCGTACGCGGGCGGTCGAGTAGTCGTCGGACCCCTCCGAGTAGGCGATGTTCTTGTAGCCGAGCGCGAAGCCGACGCCGCGCCGGATGTCGCCGGGTTCTGCCATGTTGCCCGCGCCGCCAGGCAGGGCGATGGCGGTCCGCGGCGGCTCCGGCAGGGGCAGCTGCGCCATCCGCCGGATCAGCTCTTCCAGGGGTGCGGAGCCGGTCACCTCCTGGCCCGTGATGAGCCGGTCCCCGGGCCGGATGGCGTTCTTCAGGCGCAGGTCCAGCGGGTCCATGCCCAGCTCCTTGGCGAGCCGGTCCATCTGCGACTCGTGGGCGAAGCAGGACTGGACGGCGCCGAAGCCGCGCATGGCGCCGTTCGGCACGGTGTTGGTGCGGGCGGCGCCGCACCACATGAGGGCGTGGGCCACCCGGTAGGGGCCGGTGCCGAAGATGGCGGCGTTGGCGACCACGGCGTGCGAGCTGGAGGCGTACGCGCCGCCGTCCAGCACGATGGTGGCGCGCACGAACACCAGGCTGCCGTCGCGGTCGGCGCCGTGGGCGTACCACATCTGCGCCGGGTGCCGGTGGACGTGGCCGACGAATGACTCCTCGCGGCCGTACCACATCTTCACCGGCCGGTCTGTGCGCAGCGCGAGCAGGCAGGCGTGGACCTGGCAGGAGAGGTCCTCGCGGGCGCCGAAGGCGCCGCCCACTCCCGCGAGGCGCAGGCGCAGCTTCTCCGCGGGAAGGGCCAGGCAGTCGGAGACCTGGCGGAGGTCCACATGCAGGGCCTGGGTGGCGATCCAGAGGTCCACCTCGCCGTCCTTGGGAATCGCCAGCCCGGACTCCGGGCCCAGCGGGGCCTGGTCCTGCTGGCCGACCTCGTAGTAGCCGGTGACTACCACGTCGGCGCGGGCGTTCTCGGGGTCGCCCCGCCGGATCAGCAGGTTGCGCAGGCTCTCGCCGTTCGCGAGCGCCTCGACCGGGTCGGTGAGCGGCGGGAGCTCGTCGTACTCGACGGCGATCGTTCGGAGCGCCTGGAGCGCCTGCTCCGGGTGCTCGGCCGCGACCAGGGCGATCGGCTCCCCCGCGTAGCGGACCTCTTCGCCGGGGCCCACCAGCACCGGCTGGTCCCTGACCCGGTCGAGGCCGTAGAAGCGGCGGCCGGGCAGGTCGGCTGCCGTGAGGACAGCGTGGACGCCCGGCATCGCCTCGGCCCTGGCGATGTCGATCCTCTTGACCACGGCGCGCGGATGCGGGCAGCGGAGGGTGCGGCCGAAGAGCATGCCCTCCACCCGAAGGTCGCTGGCGAAGTCGAAGGCGCCGGCGACTTTGGCGGGCCCGTCCGGCCGCGGAATCGACGCGCCTACGCCCCGGCCGTCAGGCATGGACCGCCTTCCGCAGCGTATCGCTGGCCTGCTTGAGCTCCCTCGTGATCGCCTCCTCGTCGGCCGTTAACAGCCTCCCTTCCCTCACCACCACCCGGCCGTTGACGATCACGGCATGAGCGCGAGCCGGCGGTGCCAGGGCCAGGGCTTCCAGCGGGTTCTCCATGCCTGTGTGCAGCAGGTCGTCCACGCGGTACAGCGCCACGTCCGCGCTCTTGCCCACCTCCAGCGTCCCGCAGTCGTCGCGGCCCAGGCACTGGGCGCCGCCCTCGGTGGCCAGCCGCCAGGCTGTCGACCCGTCCAGCGCGCCGGCGGCGTCCTCGCGGCCCAGCAGCGCCGCGCGCAGCCGGGCCAGCATCACCGCCTGGTGGACCTCGCCCGCCAGATTGGCGTCCTCATTGCTGGCGCTGCCATCCACGCCCAGGCCCAGCCGGACGCCGGCGGCGACCAGCTCCTCCACGGGGCAGGCCCCCGCGCCCAGACGCATGTTGCTCGACGGGCAGTGCGCGACGCCGGTCCGCGTCCTGGCGAGGGCGGCGATCTCGTCACGGTTGAAGTGGATGCCGTGTGCGAACCAGACGTCGTCGCCCGTCCAGCCCCACTCCTCCATCAGGTCGAGCGGGCGTTTGCCGAACCGCTCGAGGCAGAACCGCTCTTCGTCGATCGTCTCGGCCAGGTGGGTGTGCAGGCGGAGGCCGAGGCGGCGGGCCTGGGCTGCCGACTCGCGCATCAGCTCCGGGGTCACCGAGAAAGGCGAGCAAGGCGCCACCACCACCCGGCACATCGAGTGCGGCCGGGGGTCGTGGAACTTGGCGGCCAGCAGCTCGGTGTCGGCCAGGATGTCGTCCTCGGCCTCAACGATCTGGTCGGGCGGCAGCCCGCCCTGGGACCGCCCCAGGCTCATCGAGCCGCGGCAGGGGTGGAAGCGCAGCCCCAGCTCCCTGGCCGATTCCACCAGCGCCTCGAAGATGCCGGGGCGGCCCGGCGGAAAGATGTAGTGGTGGTCGGTGCTCAGCGTGCAGCCGGCTGTCAGCAGGCGCGCCATGGCCGCCCGCGCGGCAGCCCGCACCACGCCGGCGTCGAGCCCCGCCCACACCGGGTACAGCGCGGTCAGCCAGTCGAAGAGCTTGCCGCCGGGCGCGTACCCCCGGGTCGCCCACTGGTACATGTGGTCGTGGGCGTTGACCAGGCCGGGGACGGCCAGGCAGTTGGGCAGGTCCAGCGACTCCCCGGCCTCGGGCAGCTCGCCGGCGCCGGTCTCCACGATCACGCCGTGGCGGCTGCGCAGCCAGCCCTGGGTCTTCAGCCCAGACGGCGTCAGCAGGAAGCCGGCCCGTACGACCAGGCTCACGGCCTGGCCGCCCGCTGGGCCGCCTCGAAGATCCGGACGTAGCCGGTGCAGCGGCAGATGTTGCCGGCCAGCGCCTCGCGGACCTCGAAATCGTCCGGCGCCGCGTTGCGCTTGAGCAGGTCCGTCAGTGCGACGACGAAGCCGGGGGTGCAGAAGCCGCACTGGACACCGCCGGCCTCGACCATCGCCTGCTGGACGCGCCGCCCCACGGGGTCGGCCGCCATGCCCTCCACCGTCGTGACCTCGGCACCCTCGGCGTCGGCGGCCAGCACCAGGCAGGCGCAGACCAGGTTGCCGTCCACCAGCACCGAGCAGGAACCGCACTCCCCCTGCTCGCAGGCGTTCTTGCTCCCCATCAGGCCCAGCCGCTCGCGCAGGAAGTACAGGAGGGACTCGCCCTCCCAGGCCTCTGAATCCCGCGGCTCGCCGTTTACGCTCAGGCTGACCTGCACGTGCGCTCCAGGGCCCTCCGGGCCATCACGTTCAGGACGTGGCGACGGTAGGCGAGCGTGCCCCGCACGTCGTCGATCGGCTCAGCTGCCTCCGCCACAAGCTCGCCGAAGCGCCGGCCGGCGGCCTCGCTGGGCGCCTTGGTGGCCTCCCAACCCGCCTCCTCGAAGAGCTGCTCCGCGAAGCGCTCGGCCGCCTCCGGACGCATGATCCGGGGCCCCACTGAGCCCAGCCCGATCCCCACCCGGCGCCGGCGGCGATCCACCACCATCGCCAGGTTGGCGACCGCGATCACCATCGCGTTGCGGGTGCCGGCCTTGAGGAACACCTGCGCGGGTCCGGCCTCCTCCCACTCGGCGGCCACGATCAGCTCGCCCGGCTGCAGGTCACGCTTGCGCGGCGCGTACATGAAGTCCCGGAACTTCACCCGCCGCTCGCCGGCGGTCGAGGCCAGGACCACGGTCGCGTCGAGGGCGCTCAGGACGGGAAGGGTGTCGCCGGCCGGCGAGCAGGTGCCCAGGTTGCCGCCGATGGTGCCCGCGTTGCGGATCTGGGGCGAGCCGACCGTCCGCGCCGCCTGGAGCATGGCCGGGTCCCGCAGGCGCTCCAGCATCCGGGTGTACGTCACTCCGGCGCCGACTCGCACCGCGCCGTCGACGCTCAGCTGCTTCAACTCTTCCAACCGGCGCAGCGCCAGGACGCGCTCTGGACGCTCGCGGCCGAAGTTGATGCCCACCATGAGGTCGGTGCCGCCGGCCAGCGGCGTGGAGCCGGGGTGGTCCGCGACCACCGCGAGGGCGTCGCTGAGGCTCCTGGGTGAAGTGACGAGCATCAACGGATGCTAAGGGGAACGATCTCGAACCTGCCCACGTCGACGAGGCCCTGGTCGGTGATCTTCAGCTCGGGGATGACGGAGAGCGCCAGGAAGCTCAAGCTCATGAAAGGCGCCTCTGAGCGCACCCCCTGCTCCCGCAGCAGGGCTTCCAGGGCCGCCATTCGAGCGTGGACCTCGGCCAGTGGCTGGTCGCTCATCAGGCCGGCCACCGGCAGCGCCAGCTCGCCCACGATCTGGCCGCCCTCGGCCACTACGATCCCGCCTCCCAGCTCCGCCAGCCGGCGCACGCAGAGCGCCATGTCCGCGTCGTCCACTCCCACGACGACGATGTTGTGGGCGTCGTGGGCGACCGTGGACGCGTAGGCGCCCCGCGCGAGGCCGACGTTCGTGACCAGTCCGAGGCCGATCCGCCCGCTGGCGTGGTGGCGCTCGATCACCGCGATCTTGGCCAGGTCGCGCCCGGGATCGGCCACCACCCGGCCGTCCCGAATGCAAGGCTCCGTGGCCTGCTCGATCGTCAGCAGCTGCATCGGCACCAGCTGGATCACGCGCACCTGGCCGGAGCTTTCGTCGATCCGGAACGACTCGGCGCTGACCGGCGCCACCTGCACGGTCTGGCGCACCCACTCCGGCACCCGGATCGAGGGGTAGACAGGCTCGGCGCCCCGTTTCAGCACCATCCGGGGCCGGAAGCCCACCAGGTCGTCCAGGACCAGGATGTCGGCCTGGTAGCCGGGGGCGATGGCGCCATGCCGCCAGAGCCGGTGGTAGCCGGCCGGGTTGATTGTCGCCATCACGATGGCGTCCTCGGGGGTTATACCCTGCTCGACCGCCACCCGGACCATCTGGTTGATATGGCCCTCCTCGACGAGAAAGCTCGGCTCCCGGTCGTCGGTGCAGAACATGCAGTGCTCGGGACCGTGCTCCCGGACCAGGTGCAGCAGGGCCACCAGGTTGCGCGCGATCGACGCCTCTCGGAGCATCACCCACATCCCGAGGCGGCGCTTCTCGAGCGCCTCTTCGAAGGTGGTCGACTCATGGTCCGAGCGGATGCCGGCGGCCAGGTAGGCGTTCAGAGCCGGGCCGCGGAGGCCGGGCGCGTGGCCGTCGACGTGGTCCGTGAGTCCGGTCGTGAGCTTGGCCATCTCAGCGGCAGCGCCCGCGATGACGCCCGGGTAATTCATCATCTCGGCGATCCCGATCGTGCGCCGGCGCCTCAGCAGGCCCTCGATGTCACCCACCGTCAGCGGGCGGCGGGGCGACTCGAACGGAGAGGCGGGGACACAGGAGCTGGCCATCACGAAAACATCCAGCGGCAGCTCGGCCGACACGTCCAGGAGCCAGTGGATACCGTCGGGACCTAGCACATTGGCGATCTCGTGGGGATCCGCCACCACCGTGGTCGTGCCGTGGGGCACCACCGCTCGGGCGAACTCGTCGAACATCAGCTTCGACGACTCCAGGTGCATGTGGGCGTCGATGAACCCGGGGACCAGGTAAGCGCCCTCGACTTCCACGGTAGTGAAGCCCTGGTAGGCGCCCAGGCCGACCACGTGGCCGTCGCAGATGGCGACATCCACCTCCAGCCACTCCTTGGTGAACACACTGAGGACGCGGCCCCCCTTGATCACCACGTCCGCCGGCTGGTCGCCTCTGGCGACCGCCATCCACCTCGCGTCTATGCCGGTCAATGCTAGCGATGCAACGAACTCGCCATGGGCCGTGTTTGCCTCCAGATGAGAAAGCACACACCGGCCCTTGTCGCACTTATGGTCGTGATCGTCTGGGGCGTCAACTTCGCGATCCTGAAGTTCGCGCTCGGCCAGTTCGAGGTGCTGGCCTTCACGTTCCTGCGCTTCGCGGGCATGGTCGCCCTGGCCTGGGCCGTCGTCTTCTGGCGGGAGCGCGGCCGGCTCCACATCGAACGCCAGGACTGGCTGCGGCTGGGGGCTGCGGGCCTCCTCGGCTACACCGGGTATATCCAGCTCTCGATCGTCGGGCTCAACTTCACGACCGCCTTCTCCAACGCCATCCTGATCGCGGCGGCGCCGCTCTTCGCGGCCCTGATGCTGTGGGCCTGGCGGGTGGAGCCGGTCGGCCGGGCCCGGGCGATCGGTTTCGGCGTCTCCTTCCTGGGCGTGACCGTCTTCCTGGCCGACAAGCTGCACGGCGGCCAGCTGATCGCCGGCCTGGGCGACGGCATCAGCCTTCTGGCCGCCGTCTTCTATGCCGCCTACCAGGTCGTCCTGAAGCCGCTGCTGGCGCGCTACCCGGCGACCGTCGTCACCGCCTACACGCTGGCGATCGGCTCTGTCCCGGTGTTCCTGGTCTGCCTGCCCTCCCTGCTGCACCAGGACTGGGCGCGGGTCAACCCGACCGGCTGGACGGTGCTGGTCTGGTCGACCGTCGCGCCCGTCTACGTGGCCTGGACGCTGTGGTCGTGGGCGACCGCTCGCGCCGGCGTCGGCGCCACCAACGCCTTCATATTCCTGGTCCCGGTGGCCAGCGGCCTGACCTCTTTCGTGCTCCTCGGCGAGGCCTTCGACGCGGTGAAGCTGGCGGGCGCGGCGCTGGTGCTGACCGGACTTGCACTGGCCAGGCTGAAGCCTCGCCGGGCCTCGGTCAAGGCCGCGGAGCGAGCGGCTTGAGGCTCAGCGAACCGACTTGATTTGCCTCACGAAGACAGCGCCCAGCACGTAGAGGATCGCCGCCATCACGAAGATGGCCCGGTAGCCGAGGTTGGTCGAGAAGCTGTTGAACACGCCCACCACGACACCTGCGATCGTCGGGATCAGGACCCGAGGCAGGGCGTCCGCCACGTGGAACAGGCCCATGTCCTTGGCCGACCGCGAACGGTCTGGCAGCGTGTCCAGGGCCAGCGCCCAGTCCACAGCAGTGTAAGTTCCGTAGCCGAAGCCGTACAGCGCGCCCAGGGCGAGCACGACAGTCTGGGAAAGGCTGGAGCCGGCCAGGAACGCCAGGAGCACGACGGCCGAGATACCGGCCGAGGCGTATACGAAACGCTTCCTGCCCAGCCGGTCGGACAGCCAGCCGAACACGATCGCGAATGGGATCGCGACCGCGGTCACGACCAGCTCGAAAGTCGCTGTGAACTGGTCCGGGTTGGGAACCTTCTGAACGTCGCGGAACACGAAGAGCAGGAACGGAAGCGTCGTGTAGAAGGCGCTGCTGTTCAGGAAGCGCGTGAAGACGGCCCAGCCGAAATCGCCGGTCCAGAGCGGCTTTATGAAGATACGAAGGCGCTCGAAGGAGGGCAGCTCGCTCTTCTGGCGATCCTCGTACACGGGCTCTTGGCCGATCGCCCAGAGGGTCGCGATCAGCGTCAGCAGGAGCACCGCGATGATGACCACGTAGCTGAACTTGAGCTGGTGGGCCTTTGAGGCGAACAGGAGGGTCAGCAGGGAGAGCACGCTGCCCAGCTGTACGAAGAAACCCAGGAAGCCGCTGGCCCTGCCGAGCTCGCCCGAGGACACCGTGTCCGGAATGACCGCGACGAAGGCGGCGCCGGCCACGTTGACCAGCGCGACCACCAGCACGAAGCCGAGCAGCAGCGTGGGGTAGTTGCCGGCGAGGCCCATCACGACGATCGCCAGCACCAGGCCCAGGCTGCCCGCCACCAGGATCGGGCGCCGCCTGCCCCACCTCGTCCGCAGCCCGTCCGAGTAGTGGCCCACCAGCGGAGGCAGGACCATCGCGAAGATCCCGCCAATGCCGGTCGCGAGGCCGACCGCGACGGCCTGGAGGTCCTGGCCAACGGTCTGAGAAACCTGGACCTGGAGCAGGATGGTGTAGATCGGAGTGATCACGAAGTAGGTGCCCAGCCAGTACGCGCCGAGGCCCGTGTGGCGCAGCACGGAGATCCTCGGTTGGGCCGCGGCCGGCGTTCCAGCAGTTGCGTCAAAGGTCGACATGCTGGCGGAACTATAGGGCGGGTTTCGTCCGGTTGGCGAACGCAGAGCGGGTTTGCTAAGTTGCCGGGGCCCCCGGTCGCCCGGTGAGCTCACCGAAGGAGACGTCTTGAGCCGAGATCGACCCGGCGCTGGCCTGTCGAACCGAGGCCTAGAACGATGCGCTAACGAAACCCACGTCGATGGCCGAACAGCGCAGCCAGCCCCCCGATCACAGCACCACCCGCAGCGCCGGCCAGAAGGCCGACCGCCACGTTGACCGCCGGCTTGCCATAAGCCACGTAGCAGAGGCCGCCGGCAACGCCGCCCATCGCGCCGGCGACTGCGCCCGCCAGCAAGCCCCCTGCGGTTTGACCCGACCGTGAGCCGGCTCGCGACCCTGCTATCGCCAGCACCAGAAGGGGCACCGCGGCGCCGGCGCCCCAGCAGCGGCACCTCGGGGATCCAGGCCAAGGATGGCGTCAGCCCGAGGATGCTGAATACGACCGCGAACCCCGCCAGCACCAGGCCCCAGCCCACCCCTTCTGCCAGCCCGGACCGCCACTTCCGCTGTCGCGCCATTTGGTGCCTTCTGGATCTAGGAAGGAATGGAGCTCCACACGTTCGCTTGTTCGAACCTCGGCAACGTTCGCGAACAGCAGTTGGAACTTGCCAGCGCCTGGACCGATACCAGGCCAACGGCTTTTCGCGTCCTTACTCCCTCAAACGACGGACGGCAAGTGGCCGAACTTCCGCGATGCGGTCGAAATCGCCATCGACATGAACCACGCCCAGACCGTGGTATAGGGCGGTTTCGGCGATGAGCAGGTCGGCGATCGGGGTCCGATGCCACATGCCTTGGTGATGCGCGAGGTCATGCTGAAGGCGAAGCGCTCTGTCCAGTAGGTCGGGCGGCGCCGCAACCATCTCGAAGTTATCGCGGAGATCGGACTTCAGGGCGTCGTAGTCTTTGGCGGATCGCGCGGAGTAGAGCTGCTCCAGCTCGCCAACCGGACAGACCGCCAGTGAGCCAACCAGCTCCTCCAACTGCGCGTTGATTGCGGGAATCCCGGCTCGGGCGGCGGCACTCTTGTCGAGGATCCAGCCAGCTACCGCCACATCTCCTCCGAACCCAGCACTGTGAGATCTGCATGGGAGCCGAGGCGCTCGAGGTATCGGCGCTGGCCGGCCGAACGTGCTGCCGCGGCAGTCTCCGCCCCCTCGGCTGCCCTTCGGAGAGACTCCTCCACGGTGGCTCGCGTCGTCTTGGAGCCGAGCGCCTTCTTAGCCCGGGCCAGGAGAGTCTCGTCAATCTCGATGGTGGTTCGTCTGGTCATGTGTACATATTGTCGCGCATCTGCGTACACATAGTTACCGAACCTTGGGCGGCAAAGAGGTGCCGCGGCCCACCCCTCGAAGTTGCTCGTTGGAGTGACCGAGTTCGAGCAAGGATGTATGGAGCGGGAGACGGGGTTTGTCGTCCCTGGTACCAATAACCACGTCGAGTTCGCATACCGCCTCGCGAAACCAGTCTAGGCAGCGGGTGACCGGCGTGCCAATGCCCCGGTTCGAGTCCGTCCGGACGGACCCAGGCTTACAGCGGTCGAACCAATTAACCGAACTTAACGGCCGAGATATCCCGCTCGAGTCCTAGCCTAGCCAGCTGGCTTCCGAGGCACCGGCTGGTCGGCCCGTGAGCGGGAGGAGTGTCTCGTGCTTGCCTCGATGAGGGTATTGCCGACCCATTCCAGCACCTTGAGTGCCTCGGCTGAGTCGAGGCCGCAGACATCCTTCAGGATCGCGATCGGTTCGATTCCGAACACGAGGGCAAGTCCGCAACGGAGCCGGGCAAGCGCCTCGCTATCAAGCTTGTGCCGGAGGGGTTGGATGACGGCATCTATGTGCTCCAGCCGCCGGCCCTCGCGGACCACGGGATCCTGCTCGGCCCGGTCCCTGCTCTCCAGCCATCTTTCCTGGGTCACCTTCATCAAGGTTCGGAAGAGGGGTTCTTCCGCGGTCATGTACGCGTGGACCGCGCGAAGAACGGTTTCGAAACGCGCCCCCGGATCATCCTCGGGCGCTCCCTCGAGCAACGACTGGGCGGACGGATGGATAGCTTCGAAGCCGACCTCCAGCAGCAGCGAGTGCTGGGTCGGGAAGTAGCGGTAGGCGGTGGCCTTGGAGACCAGGGCTGCCTCCGCAGCCTCTGCCACCGACGGCTGCTGGCCCGCTCGTACCAGGTTCGAGGCCGCCTCGATGATTGCGCGACGCGTTCGCCGCTTTTGGTTGAAACGGCCGTCTTGACGTGAGACTATCATCTCATTATGCTACGACCATCTTATCAGACCGAGACTCGCTGAGGCCAAACATGTCAGGGACAATCACTGCCAAGGTCAAGTACCTCGCCGCCAACAAGGGCCGCAACCTGGCCTTGCTGGGGCACTCTCTGAGCTTTAAGGACGAGCCGGATGACAACGGCGATGGCTTCCTCCTATGGGAAGGTCGGATCCCACAGGGAGATGGCGTGCCGACACACAGCGAGCACAACCATGAGGCCTTCTACGTCCTCGAGGGGATCCTGGAGATAGAGGCCGAAGGGGTCCAGCATCGACTTCGGCCGGGCGACTTCCTCTGCATTCAACCTGGTGTTCTTCACTCCCTCCACAATCCGGGACCCGGCTGGCTTCGCTCTTTGATGATCGTTTCGCCCGGGAGCCAGCATGTTCGCTTCTTCACAACCCTCGGACAGCCGCTCGACGACCCAGCGAATCCGCCGCCGCCGCCAGGA
>DHIW01000049.1:1632-2773 GCA_002404015.1 Chloroflexi bacterium UBA4736 | reverse complement strand
ACGCCCCGGCCGGCGTAGACGAACTTGCGGCCGAACTCGGCGACGGGCCCCTGGTACTCGTAGTCCCGTCCCCTGACGCTGAGTGCCAGCTGATAGCCCGGGGGGAGCACGATGCAGGAGGGGATGATCTCGACGTCGAGCTCGTATACCATGCCCGGCGTCAGGGGCTCGACCGCGTCATGCCGGTGATAGGGCTGGTAGGGCAGCGAACGGGCGGAGTCAAGCCGCCGGTGGGAGGCGCGGAGCCAGCCGTTCGCGATCGGGGTGTTGGGGTCCAGGGCGCCCTGGAAGGTGACCTCCTCCCCGCCGGGGGAGAAGACGCGAACGACCAGGAACAGATCGGCGTCCGAGGTCGAGGAGGAGATGAACAGCTTGGCCGCCATCGGTCCCGTGATCTCGGTCTCGCGCTCGACCGGCGGCAGGCGGAATGTCAGTCCCTCCCCGCCGGCGTCGTACTCCCGGCAGGCGTCAGGAGCCGGCGACTCGCTCAGCGCCAGCGTGGCGCAATCGAGGTCCAGGGTGGTCCAGCGGGTGCGGGCGAGCGGCCACTCGTTCTCCGCCCGAAGGACGAACCGCTCACCCGGGTGGCGGATGTTGAGGAGCACCCTCGGTTGCTGCTCCCAGCCGTTGTCGGCGCCCTTCAGGAAGTGGTCCAGGAAGCGGCGCTGGAGGTCCACCGCGGAGCCGGAGTAGAAGGGTCCCCAATGGGTCCCGCCGTGGACCTCCAGCCACTTCTGCGTCGAGGCGGCCTGGTTGAAGCCCTCGTAGTTGCCGCGGGGATGGAGGCCCTGGCCCCCCCAGTTCGCGGCGGAGAGGAGGGGGACGGTGACGCGGCTCCAGTCGGCCCTGGCGGCGCGGTGGAACTCGTCGTCCAGGGGGTGCTTCTTGACCTCCAGGGCGCGGCTGACCCGCTGGCGCTCCAACTCGTCCTCGGCAAGGGTCACCGGCCCCGCCACCGGCTCCCCGGTGTTGGGGTTTCGACGTCCTCGGTCGCCGACCCCGTACTGCACGGTCCGGACCTGGATCTGGAACCAGCTGGCCCGGAACTCGCAGTAGATGCCGCCGTGGTAGAGGCCGTCGCGGTAGTCGTCGGCGCGGCCCTCCCAGGGGATGATCGCGGCCAGGTGGGGCGGCTGGAGCG
>DHIW01000049.1:0-1406 GCA_002404015.1 Chloroflexi bacterium UBA4736 | reverse complement strand
TGGTTGGAGGCGTAGTAGGAGATGCCCAGCAGCGCGACCTTGCCCGACGACCAGGGCTGGGTCCCCGCCCATTCGATGCACTGGTAGAGGTCGCGGATCTCCCGCTGGGAGTTCACGTCGAGCACCCCGGGCGACCAGCCGGCGCCGCGGGAGTCGACCCTGACGACGGCGTAGCCGGCCGGAACCCAACGCTCGGGGTCGGGCGTCTCCCAGTTCATGTATCGGCAGGACGATCCTTCGGCGACCTCGGGATGATCCTGCAGCATCTTCTCCCACTGGGCGGCGTAGGCCTCCTGGAAGGCGAGCCCCTTCCCGTAGACCCCGTAGGTCAGGATCACGGGGTGCCGGCCCTCACCGATCGGACGGTAGACGTCGGCGCGCAGCACGGTCCCGTCGTCGGCCTCGATCGGGGCGTGCCAGGTTACCCGCATGCCGTCGCGATCCTCGGTGCGCTCGTGGGGGTCGGCGCCGCTGGTCAGGTGGCTCAATCGTCCACGCTCCCTGCTCTTGATGGTTGCCAAGCCTGGGTATCGGGTTCGCCCTCGCCAAGGGCCTCGAGGACCAGCTCGGCGACGTCGCGGACCGGGATGGCGTCGCCCGGCCGCGCCAGCTCGACCCCCTCCTCCATCATCGTGAGACAGAACGGGCAGGCCGTGGCCAGGGTCTCGGCGCCGGTCTCGAGGGCCTGCTCGGCGCGATTTCGGTTGATCTTGCCAGTCGGATCCCTGAAGAAGGCATGGCCACCACCCGCTCCGCAGCAGAAGCTGTCGCGGCCGCTCTGCGCCATCTCCAGCACACGCAGCCCGCCTGCGGCCAGCGCCTCGCGCGGCGCCCGGGTCTGCCCGCGATAGCGGGCGAGGTAGCAGGGATCGTGAAAGGTGACGGTGGCGGGAAGCGGCCGGGTCAATCGCAGGCGCCCAGCGTCGATCAGCTCCTTGATCAGCTCGGTGTGGTGGACGGAGTTGAGCTTCATGCCCATCTGGGCGTATTCGGTTCCCAGCGCCTCCAGGCAGTGGGGGCAGTGCGTCAGCACCCGCGCACCCCCGATCGAGGCCAGCGCGGGCTGATTCTGCTTGGCCAGCAGGTCATAGTGGAACTCGTTGCCGCTGCGCCGGGCCGGGTCCCCGCAGCAGACTTCCTGGTCGCCGACGACGGCGAAGTCGACTCGGGCCGCCTGCAGCAGCGTCACCACCGAGCGCGCCACGGCGGCGACGCGGGGGCTGCTGATGACCGCGCAGCCGGCCCAGTAAACGATCTCCAGCTGCGAGGGATCGGAGATGTCGGCCAGCTCCCGCACCCCCAGGCCCTGGTACCAGTCGCTGCGGCCGGCGGACGCGCCGCGGAACGGATGCTGGCGATCCTCCAGGGACACCACCAGGTCCCTGATCTGTCTCTTATACACATCT
>DHIW01000008.1:1070-14641 GCA_002404015.1 Chloroflexi bacterium UBA4736 | reverse complement strand
GCACCAGCCGCCTACTCCACAACTCATGGATTAGGTGCGTGAACGCCCTCCGGCGGTGACCGCCTCTCCGGCGAAGTGGCAGGCGACCGCTCGCTCCCCATTCGTGCCAGCGGTCGATGACGGCCCCCCGTCCAACCTCCGCCCGATCGGTTGGGAAAGGGACCATGACAGCTGCGGTTCTTGCTCGATGCAGATCGTCCGCTCGGGGTGAGCTATCGGCCCGATCGGGCAGCGGGTGTGGAAGCGGCAGCCCTGCGGCGGCCGGACCGGGCTGGGCAGGTCGCCTTGGAGCACTATCCGTGGCGGCCGCGAGGCCGGCTTCAGGTCGGCAACCGGCGCGGCCGAGATCAGGGAGAGGGTGTACGGATGCAGCGGCTTGGCGAAGAGCGCCTCTGTCGGGGCGGTCTCCACCACCTTGCCCAGATACATCACCGCCACCCGGTCGCTGAGGTGGCGGACGACCGCGAGGTCGTGGGCGATGAAGAGGTAGCTCAGGCCGAGCCGGTCCTGCAGGTCCTGGAGGAGGTTGATGATCTGGGCCTGGATCGAGACGTCGAGGGCCGAGACCGGCTCATCGGCCACCAGCAGCTTGGGGCCGGCGGCGAGGGCACGGGCGATCCCGATCCGCTGCCGCTGGCCGCCTGAGAACTCGTGTGGGTACCGGCCGGCGTGGCGGCGGCTGAGTCCCACCATTTCCAGCAGCTCGGCCACCCGCTCGGTGGCGGCAGCCCCCCGTGCCAGGCCGTGCACCTGTAGCGGCTCGGCCACCATCTGACCCACGGTCAGCCTCGGGTTCAGGGAGCCAAAGGGGTCCTGGAAGATCATCTGGGCCTGACTTCGCAGCATCGATTGGTCGCCGCGACCGACCTCAACGCCGTCGAAGAACACCGAACCTGCGGTGGGCGGGTAGACGCCCAGCACGACCCGGCCGAGCGTCGATTTGCCGCAGCCGGACTCGCCTACCAGACCCAGCGTCTCGCCCGCGCCCACCTCCAGGTCGACGCCGTCGACCGCGTGCACGGTCTCGGCCCGGCGGAGGAGGCCGCCCCCGACCTGGAAGTGCTTGACCAGCCCCCTCACCTGCAGCAGCGGTGCCGCCGAGGCTGAGGGTCGCTGGGCGTCGGGATTGGCCTCCGCGGGCTTGCCGGCGGGCGCCGCGTTCAGCTCCAGCCCGGCCTGGGTGACCCAGCAGGCGGAGAGGTGAATATTTGAGAGTTCGGCCAGCGGCGGCCGCTCGCTGGCGCAGCGCTCGATCCGGTACGCGCAGCGGGGGTGGAAGGGGCAGCCCGCCGGTACCGATCCGGGCTGGGGTGGCTGGCCCTCGATCGAGTAGAGGCGGCCGTGGCGGGAGCTGTCGAGACGGGGCACCGAGCGCAGCAGCCCCTCGGTGTAGGGGTGGTCGGGGTGCGCGAAGATCTGATCGACCGGCCCCTCCTCCACGACCTGGCCGGCGTACATCACCACCACCCGCTGGCATAGCTCGGCCACGATGCCCATGTTGTGGGTGATCAGGACGATCGCGGTGCCCAGCTCCTGGTTCAACCTCCGCAGGACCTCCAGGACCTGGGCCTGGATGGTCACGTCGAGAGCGGTTGTGGGTTCGTCCGCGATCAGGAGGCCGGGGTCATTGCCCAGGCCCATGGCAATCATCGTCCGCTGCCGCATGCCCCCCGAGAACTGGTGCGGGTAGTCGCGGATCCGAGTCTCGGGGGAGGGGATGCCGACCCGGCGCAGCATCTCGACCGCCCGGGGCTGGGCCTTGGCACCGTCGAATTTGCCGTGGGCCTGGAGCGCCTCGACCAGCTGGGTCTGGACCCTCAGCACCGGGTTGAGGGATGACATCGGGTCCTGGAAGACCATCGAGATGGCGCTGCCGCGGAGCTCTCGGACCTCCGCCTCGCCCATCGCCAGCACGTCTCGCCCTGCGTAGCTGATCGACCCGCTGACCACCCGCCCGGGCGGGGTCAGCATCCTCAGGATCGAAGCTGCGGTCACGGACTTGCCGGAGCCCGACTCGCCAACGATCCCAACCATCTCGCCCGACCTGACCTGGACACTGAGGCCGTCGACAGCGGTGACCGCACCAAATGTAACGCTCAGGTCGCGGACGTCCAGTAGGGGCGTTCCGCTCACCTGGTCAGGGCCTCCGGGAGCTGGGCGGACATGCCGCCGTCCACCGTCAGCACGGCGCCGGTGACGAAGGAGGCGGCGGGCGAGGCCAGGAAGGCGACGCACTCGGCAACCTCATCGGGCCGGCCGGCCCGGCCCAGGGGGTAGGCGCGCAGCAGCTGGGCGAGGCGGGCCGCGTCCTCCCAAACCGCTTGGTTCCGCTCCACCGCGACCAGGCCCGGGGCGACCGCGTTGCAGCGGATCCCCCTTGGGCCCAACTCCACCGCGGCCGAGCGGGTGAGGGACACGACAGCCGCCTTGGCCGCCTCGTAGGCAGCGAAGTTCGGCACCGCGCCGAAGGAGTGGACTGATGCCACGTTCACGATCGCGGCTTGGCGCAGCGGATGGCTCGTGGGGGGGGCTCCGCCCGCCGGCCCCCCACCCAACCTCTCTGCGCTCGGCGGGGGGAGGGATAGGTGGTTTGCGAAGGCTCGGATCATCTTCCAGGTGCAGCCGAGGGTCACCGCCAGGGTTTGGTCCCAGCCCGCCTGGGTTCCCTCGAGAAGGGGCAGCCGCTCCTCCCAGAAGGCCGAGTTGACCAGGATGCGCAGCTCCCCGCCCAGTGCCCGTGCCGCCCCGAAACACTGCTCGACGACCGCGTCGTCGCGGAGGTCGCCGGTGACCGTGGTCCCGGGCAGGATGTCGACACCGACCACAGTCATGCCCTGCGTTTTCAATTTGGCCACGACGGCGGCCCCGATGCCTCGGGCGCTGCCGGTCACGATCGCAACCCCGGTCACAGGCCTGCCACCACGGTCACCGGGGCGCCGTCCAGCTCGCTCAGCCAGAGCGGGGCGACCAGGACCCGGCCCAGGTCGGAATCGGTGAGGCTTGGATCCAGGCGCATGTCTTCTATCAGGAGGACCGCCCGGCCCGCGTCCGGAGCCGAAACTGACGGCCGCCCACGCACCCTCCCCTCGTCGAGAGCTGCCAGATGGAAAGCACGGCCGGCTTCGGGGTGAGCGGGAGCTGCCGCTGAGATGAAATCCATCCCCAGAGCCCGCAGCTGGGGAAGCCGCCGGCGCAGCCAGGCCGCGGCCGGCCCCGCGAAGCCTGGTCCCCGATGGCGGTAGCGGGCCGGGTCGGAGTCGCGGCAGAGGGCGCCGTAGCCGGTCCGGACCAGCAGCAGGTCGGCCTCGGCCAGTCGGTCGAGCCAGGGTTCGAAATCGTCGATTTCGATCAGGGTGTCGTCGCCGGCCGGGATGTCCACCAAGGCCGGGTGTCGGAAGAGGAGGTCGTCGAGGGCGAGGCCGCCCAGGGGACGGCCCTCCTGATGGAAGTGCGCCGGGGCATCGAGGTGGGTACCGGTGTGATTGCCGAAGGTGATCGAGTAGGAGCGATTGCCGTCGGCGGCCACGGTCTTGGTGGCTTCGATCCGGGGGCTGGGGTTGTCGCGGTAGGCCGGGGTCCGCTCGGTAAGCGGGTGGCTCAGCAGTCTCAATGCCTCAGCACCCCCGCGTTCAGGGCGTCGGCGATCAGGTTCAATCCCACCACCAGCGCCGTCAGCGTCAGCATCGGGCCGAGGGCGTAGTTGAGGTTGGTGGAGAGGTAGGGGAGGCCCTCGTTGAGGAGGTTGCCGAGCGAGGGCTGGGGGACCTGGATCCCGATCCCGACAAAGCTCATGCCGCCCTCCAGGAAGACCGCCAGCGACATGGAGAGCGCGAGCTGGACGATCAGGGGGTCAACCACGTTGGGGAGGATGTGGCGCAGCAGCACCCGGACCGGGGAGACGCCGATCAGGCGGGCGGCGATCACGTACTCACGCTCGCGCTGAGAGATCAGGGCATCACGGCTGAGGCGGCCGAAGATGGGCACGTTGGCGAGCAGGATCGTGACCACGATCGCGCGCTCGCCGGGGACCAGGATCGCGGCCACGGCGATGCCGAGGATTATCGCGGGGAAGGCGAGGATGACGTCGAAGGTCCTCTGCAGGGAGGCGTTCAGCCAGCGCGGGCCGGCGGCGCCGAGGAGGCCGGCGAGGCAGCCGATGATGGCCGCCGCGGGAACGCCGAGGATTGCGACCACGAGGTCTACCCTGATCCCGTTCAGGACCCGGCTCAGAAGGTCGCGGCCGAGTTCGTCGGTGCCCAAGGGGTGGGAACTGCTGGGAGCCAGCAGCTCCTGTAGCCGCAGTTGGTAGGTCGGCGGGTACGAGGTTAGGAGGGGTGCGAGCAGGCCGAGCAGGACAACCGCGGCAACCAGCGTCAAGCCGAGCACGCCACTCGGGGTGCGCAGAGCCCTCAGATAGCGATTGCGGGACAAACGGGTTGGCTCGCGGACCAGGCCGATGCCGACCGCCGCGGATTGGGCCATCCCTAACCGCCCAACCTGATCCGGGGGTCGATTGCGGCCTGGCACACCTCGGCGGCGGTGCGGAGCAGGATGAAGACGAAGACGCCCAGCATGAGCAGGTCCTGGACCAGGAGGTAGTCGCGGCTCAGGACCGCATGCAGGACCAGCTGGCCCAGCCCCGGCCAGGCGAAGATCGCCTCCACGATCACCGCCCCACCGAGGAGCTGGCCGACCTGGATCCCGAGCACGGTGATCACCGGCGGGAGCGCGTTGGGGAGGGCGTGGCGGAGGAAGATCAGCCGCCGCTGCAGGCCCTTGGCGGTGGCGGCGCGGATGTACTCCTCCTCCAGCACCTGCCGCATCGAGGTTTGGAGGAAGCGGGCGATCACCGCCGAGACCGGCAAGGCCAGGCAGAGGGCGGGGAGGATCAGGTACTGGATCCCGATCGAGGGGTCCTTCAGGAGCGAGACCTGGCCGCCCGGCGGCAGGAGCTTGACGCTGACCGCGAAGACGAGGACCAGGACCACCCCGCTGATGAAGGTGGGGACGGCGAAGGTGATCGTGTTGACGGCGAGCAGGACCAGCTGGCCCGCCCGGTTGCGGGTGGTGGCGCCGAGGACTCCGAGGGTGATCCCGATCAGGAGGGCCAGGATCATCGCTCCCAGGGTCAGCTCCAGGGTGTTGCCGGCGCCGCGGCCGATCAGGGTCGCGATCGGGGCGCCGAGGACGTAGGAGTGGCCGAGGTTGCCGGTGACCAAGCCGCCGGCCCAGCGTGTGTACTGGGCCGGCAGTGACTGGTCGAGACCGAGGTCGTGCTCGATCGAATGGATGGTGGCCGGGTTGGCGTCGGGGCCGGCCAGGACCACCGCCGGGTTGCCCGGCGTGAGGCGGAGGATGCCGAAGATCACCACCGATGCCAGCAGTAGCACCAGTAGCGCCGACGGCACCCTCCGGGCCGCGTACTCGAGCATCAGGCCAGGTAGGCCTCGTCGAAGTCGAGGTAGTCGAACATGTTGTAGGCCAGGCCCTTCAGGCGGTTGACGCTGACGTAGGTGCCCGGCGTGATCACGCTGTCGATGACGAACTCCTGGTCGAGCAGGTAAGCCGTGACCTTCTGGTAGACGGACTGAGCGTTGCTGTCGGAGGCCGTGAAGGCCTGGTTGGCGAGGTCCTGGTAGACCGGGTCTACCAGGTTGGATGCATTCTTGGCCGCGTTGAAGGGGAACGCGCTGACGATCAGGGTGGCGGGGTGGAGCTGGCTGAAGCCGTGGACGTTGACCCAGAGGCCCGGGAGCGTCCCCGCCTGCAGGCGCTGGATGAACTGGGCCGCGTCATAGGAGACGGCCTTGGTTGTGATCCCGATCTGCTGGAGGTTGAACTGAACGATCTGGGCCATCGGGCTCAGCGGCGGGCTGCCGGAGTTGAAGGCCAGCTCGGCCTGGATGTTGCTGAGTCCCGCCGCCTGCAGGATCTGCTTGGCCTTGTCGGGGTTGTAGGAGTAATGGCTGGCGGCGGCGTCGTTGTAGGCGGGCGATGCCTTCGGCCAGGGGATGGAGGTGGTGTAGCCGACGCCACTGAAGACCTCCTTCAGGATTCGCTCCTTGTCGACAGCGTAGGCGACCGCCTGCCGCACCTCCTTCTTGTCGAAGGGGGGCACCTTGAGGTTGCAGCCGACGTAGTAGGCGTTGTCGCCCGTGTCGCCGAGGGAGGTGGTGAAGGTGGTGTTGCTCTTCAGGGCCACGAAGTCCTTGGGCGCCAGGCCGAGGGCGAGCTCGGTCTGCTGCGCCTGGAGGCTGGCGAGGAGCGACTGGGCCTGGGGGATGACCCGGAGCTCGACGCCGTCGAGGTAGGGACGGCCCGGCTTCCAGTAGTTGGGGTTGCGCGCCAGGATCACGGACTCGCCCGGGTTCCACTGCTTCCAGGTGAAGGGGCCGGTCCCGTTGAGGTTCTTCCCGCTCAGCATGTCGGGAAGGGTCTCCTTGTCGACGATGAACATGATCTCGAAGAGGTCGAAGAGGTTGCTGGTGGCGTGGCTGAGGCGGAGCTTGACGCTGCTGCCGCTGCCACTCACGTCGCTGATGCTGGCGGCGGTCGAGCGGAGCTGGGAGGCTCGCTTGGGGTCCTGAATGTTCTGGATCGAGAAGATGACGTCGTCGGCGGTGAAGGACCGCCCACTGTGGAACTTAACGTCCTTGCGGAGCTCCATGCTGAGGCTGGTGCCGTCGCCGCTAAGCTGCCAGCTGGTGGCGAGGCTGGGGTTGGGCTTCAGCGTCTTGTGGTCGTACTCGGTCAGGGTGTTGAAGACAAGGCGGCCGACGGCGCCGTTGGGAAAGTTCTGGCCGAAAAGGCCGCTGGGGATGATGTCCGGCACCTGGGCCATGTGGAGGGTGCCGCCCTTCTTGGGGCCGCCGCTCGAACTGCCCCCGTTGGAGGGCTGGGCTGCGCTCGAGCAGCCGCTGAGAAGGAAGATGGCGCCGGCGGCGCCGGTCTGGATCATCGCCCGGCGGCTCATCCGGTGCTGGATCAGTTCCTCAATGGTCATCGCTTCCCTCCTATCGCTTGGAAATGGATCAGGTCTTCGTTTGTCGTGATGCCAAGGCCGGGACCAGTGGGCACCCTCAGGGTGCCCGCCCTGGGTTCTTCGGTTGGGACGGTCGTTCTGGGCCTCCATTCGGTCTCGCCATAGGCGAACTCGAGGTTCAGCAGGTTCGGCACCAGGCCGGCCAGATGGAGGCTGGCGGCGGTACCGACCGGGCTGGTCGGGTTGTGGGGGGAGACGCTGGCGCCGTGGGCGGCGGCGAGCGCGGCGAGGCGCTGCGCCTGGCGGAGGCCGCCGGCGTGCTTCACGTCCGGAAGGACCACGTGCAGCCCGCCCCTGCCGAGCGACGGCTCCAGCTCGACCGGGTCGCTGCACATCTCGCCGCCCGCCATCTGAATGCTGGTTCTGCCCGAGAGCTGCCGCAGCTGCTCGGGTTGATCGAGGCCTACTGCATCCTCGAGCCAGGCCAGGTCCAGGCGCTCCAGGTCCGGCAGGAGCTGGTCGAGGCGGTCCGGGTCGAGGCGGTGGTGAAGGTCCACCATCAGCTGGGGGCCCCGGCCGATCGCTGCCCGGATCGCCTCGACGATTCTCAGGCCCTCGTCCTCGGGGTGGTCGAAGGGGGCGCACTTGACCGCCCTGAAACCGTCCTCGATTGCGCGACTGGCGGTTTCCGCGAAGCGCTTCGGGGTCCTGGGGCCAGGGGCGCGGTTGATGTTGGCGTAGATGGGGATCGGCCCCGGGTCGCTGCCGCCCAGCAGCTTCCAGATCGGCTGGCCCTCGCGCTTGCCGATCAGGTCCAGGCAGGCGACCTCGATCGCGCCGCTGATTGTGGTGGCTGCCAGACCCTCCGGCCGTTGAGCCGGCTTGTCATCGGGTTCGGTGCCGGCGAGCTGTTGCCAGGCGTTGACCAGGAGTCGCTCGAGCTCAGCCGGCGGGGCGCCGTCGGAGCACTCGCCGAGCCCGGTTCTGCCCGCATCGTCGGTGAGCCTCAGCAGGGTCCAGGTGGTGTGGTCGGAGACCCTCACACTGGCGCTCTCGAGCCTGGTGATGCGGGAGCTCATACCAACGTCTCGATAGGGCGCTGGTAGATCGCGTCGAGGACCAGGCCGCAGGGGCCGACCACCACCGCGTCGGCGCCAAAGCGGGTGGGGACGATCAGGTTGCTCGGATCAAAGTCGGTGTGGGCGCGGGCTGCGGCCTCCCTCCTGATCTCGTCCAGGTACTCAGGAGCGTCCAGGGTGCCGCTGCCCGAGAGCACCACCAGTTCGGGGTCGAGAAGGTCGACCAGCAAGGCGATGCCCTCGCCAATGTGGCGGGCGCGGGTGCGGAGGAGGGCGTCTGCAGCCTGGTTGCCGGCCCTGGCCAGGGCGATGAGGTGACTGAGGTCGCCCCCGGTGCTCAGCTTCTGGTCCTCTGCTCTGGCGACGAGGGCCGAGTCGCTCGCCAGCGCCTGGAAGCAGCCCTCCCTCCCGCACTGGCAGGTGACGCTGCGGTCGCTGAGGGGGATGTGGGCGAGGGCCCCGGCCGCTCCCTGGGGGCCGCGGTGGAGGGCGCGGCCGATAACCAGGCCGGCTCCGATCACGTTGCCGACGAAGACGTAGGCGAGGCTGGCAGCCGCCTCGCCGCCGCCGAGCCAGCTCTCGGCCAGGGCCATCGCCCTGACGTTGGATTCGACCCAGGTCGGGATCTGAAGGCGCTGGCGGAGGGCAGTGCCGAGCGGTACGTCGCGCCAGCCGAGGGCGTCGTTCTCGACCACGGTGCCTGTCTCGGAGCGGACCCAGCCGCCGACCGCGACCCCAAGCCCGAGCGGTCTCCTCTGCAGCCTTTCGATCGCCTGCGCTGCCTGCTCCACGATCTCGGCCGGGTCGGTGGAATGGTGATTCAGCTCGATGCGCTGGAGGAGGTTGCCGCGGAGGTCGGTGACCCCGAGGCTGGTGCGGCGGAGGCCGATGTGGATGCCCGCGACACGATGCGTGTTGAGGTCGATCTCGAGGGGGACCCGTGGTCTGCCGAGATCGGAGCTGGGGACTGGGGCCTGCTCTCTCAGTAGGCCGGCCGCGATCAGGTCGGCGGCCTGGCGGCCGACGCTGACCTGGGACAGGCCGGTCGCGGCGGCGATCTCAGACCTTGCTGCCGGGCCCAGGGAGAGGACGGCTCGGAGGACGGCGGAGGCGTTGCCGTGCCTGATCGCGGGCTGGCGGCGGCCGGCCGGGTGGAGCCGCGAAGGGAGTTCAGCTACCAAGCTGGAGCTCGACCACGGCGTGGGAGTGGGGGGGTAGCTCAATGGTGTTGTCCCTGAGCGTCAGTGGGGTGGTCCTCGGGCTCACGTTGTCGGGCTGGTCGGGCCCGTTCATGGCCATAGGGTCATCGTGGTGCAGGAGGGTCTGGCTGGCCTCGGCGTCGACGGTTGCTCCGGCCAGGTGGAGCTTCACTTCCAGGGGCTCGGTCCGGCTGCGGTTGACAAGGCTGAGCGCCACGCGCCTGGTCTTCGGATCGAGGGTGGCGGCGGCGTCAAGAACCTGCAGGCCCTCGAGCCGGTACTCGGGGGCCGTGAAGCCGGGGGAGTCGCTGTAGGTGTCGAGGACGATCGGCCCCATCTTGGCGGCGATCATCTGGAGCGGCCAGTAGATCGGCTCACGCCAGACGCCCTTGTCGTTGGCCATCACGTGGCCGCGAACGTTGAAGGCCTGGGCGCTGGTGGCGAGCGTGACGGTGTCGGAGTTGCGGAGGAGGATGTTCAGGAAGCCGGCGTTGGCGAGGGCATCGCGAAGGTCGTAGTAGGGCTGGAAGGTGGCGAGGCTTGGGTTGTCGGCCATGTGGACGGCGAAGTCGGCGGTGTTCCACTCCGTGATCGCGACCTTCATGGGCCGGGCGCCGGGGACCTCTCGCCTGGCGGTGTCGATGAGGCCCTTCAGGGAGTGGATGTAGGCCTCGGCGAGGTGGGGGCCGGCGAGGACGAAATACCATTCGTCGCCCTTCAGGTTGGGGTCGTTGGCCGGGGGCATGCCGCGGCTGCCGACAGTCTTGCGCCAGAAGGCGTGGAAGGTCATGAAGTCGACGTGGGGGGCGACGATTGGGATGACGGTCGCGGCCCAGTCGAGGGAGTGGGTGAGGGCGCCCGCCAGGGCGACGATCTCGATCTGCTGGTCGATCTTTCTGGCCGTCTTCGCCCATTCGCTGGCGATCTCTGCATAGTTCGCGGCGCTGGTGTGGCCAATCTCCCATTGGCCATAGGTCTCGTTGCCGAGCTGCCAGAGCTTCACGCCATAGGGCTCTTGGTGGCCGTTCTTCTTTCTCAACTGGGCATATTGGGTGCCGTCGTTGCGGTTGCAGTACTCGAGCCAGGCCATGGCCTCCTCGAGGGTGCCGGTGCCCATGTTCCAATTCATCAGCGGCTCAGCTCCCATCCGCCGGCACCAGGCGAGGAATTCGTCGGTCCCGAAGCGGTAGCCGGTCTCCCAGCCGAAGTGGAGGTCGATGTTTCTGGGGCGTTCGGCGGTTGGGCCGACGCCGTCCAGCCAGTGGTAGCTGGTTCCGGTGCAGCCGCCGGGCCAGCGGAAGACCGACGGTTCCAGGCCTCGGATGAGGCCTTCGATGTCCTGCCTCACGCCGTGAGCGTCGGCGGTTGGGTGCACCGGGTCATGAAGGCCCTCCTCGGCCACGCCCATCCTTCGGGCCAGGAGGTGGCCGAACAGGCGCCTGGGGACGGGTCCGAGCCGGCGGTTGGGGTCAATTCTGAGGTCTGCTCGCACTTAGTTACTTTCGGAAAGTAACTCCCCGGGACGGCGTCGTCAAGGGGCTCGATCGGTTGAGCTGGGACCCCATCGTGCGGTCGCGTGCGGGCGGACGCGGGCGAACTCAAGCCCCCCTCAGCCTTGGCGACGACATCCTCCAAGAGCGGGCCGGCCGCCAGCCGCTGCGGTATTTTTATGCGATGCCACTCGACCTGGATCCCCTGCCGGCGACTGCGCTGGTCCGCCTCGGCCAGGCTGGGCGCGCCAAGCTCGCCTTCTGGTACGAGGGTCGACTGCTGGAGGTCGGTCAGAGCCTCGACGCCCTGCTGACGCTGCCGCTGGAGGAACTGCGCGTCGCCCTCGAATCAGGCGTCGCCGAACTCGATCCTGCCGAGTGCGAGCTGCTGGCCCCTGCCGAGTCGCAGGAGGTGTGGGCCTCGGGGGTCACCTACCTGCGGAGCCGGGAGGCGCGGATGGAGGAGTCGGGCGACTCCGACGTCTACGCCCGGGTCTATGCGGCCGAACGGCCGGAGCTGTTCTTCAAGGCGGCGGGCTGGCGGGTGGTCGCCTCGGGCGGAGAGGTTGGCGTGCGACCGGACTCCTCCTGGGATGTGCCCGAGCCGGAGCTGGCGCTGCTGACGAACAGCCGCGGCGAGCCGGTCGCCTTCAGTTGTGGCAACGACATGAGCTCGCGCTCGATCGAGGGTGAGAACCCCCTCTATCTGCCCCAGGCGAAGGTGTACGACCGGAGCTGCTCGATCGGCCCGGCAGCGGTGCCGGTGTGGGCGGTTGATGTGTCCGCAGCCCCGATCTCGATGTCGATCCGGCGTGGAGGGTCGCTGGTGTTCGAGGGCTCGGCGCGGCTCTCGGAAATGGTGCGGCGCCCCGCTGAGCTGGCCGCCGTTCTCCACTCCTGCTATCCCCTTCCCACGGGCGCCTGGCTTCTCACCGGCACCTCGTTGGTCCCGCCGCCTCCATACACCGCCACGGCCGGGGACGAGGTGTCGATAGCGATCGAGGGCCTGGGCCGGCTCGTGAACCGGGTGGTGTCCGTGCCCCATTCGGGCGCCTTCGCGAGGCCCGCCCTGTGAGCTCCTTCAGCTCCTTCGACCCGCGGACCGGGAAGCCGGGGTCGGCGACCTTCAGCGATGCCTCACCCGCCGAAGTCCTGGCGGCGGTGGAGCGGGCCACTGAAGCTTTCGCGGTGCTGCGTTCGTACACCCCCGCTCAGGTGGCGGCGATGCTGCGTGCGATCGCCGATCAGCTGGACGCGGCCAGCTCTTCGATCGTGCCGGTCGCAGATCGTGAGTCGGGCTTGGGGGTTCCTCGACTGACCGGCGAAGTGGTCAGGGCCAGCGGTCAGTTCCGCCTCTTCGCCGATGTCTGTGAGGAGGGATCGGTCCTGGAGGCGGTGATCGATCACGCCCGGCCGGATCTCGCGCCGCCGCGGCCCGACCTGCGCAGGCTGCTCTTCCCGCTCGGGCCGGTCGCGGTCTTCGGGGCCAGCAACTTCCCGCTCGCCTTCAGCGTTCCCGGCGGTGACACCGCCTCGGCACTGGCCGCGCGCTGCCCGGTGGTTGTAAAGGGGCACCCCTCGCACCCCGAGACATCCCAGCTCTGCGCCGAGGCGATCCTGCGCGGTATTGAATCGGTGGGGGCGCCACCCGGGACCTTCGCGCTCGTCCATGGCCGCAGCAACGAGGTCGGAGAGGCCCTGGTCGCGGCGGCCGGGATCAAGGCAGTCGGGTTCACGGGCTCGCTTCGTGGCGGGCGTGCGCTGTACAACCTGGCAGCTGCCCGGGCGGAGCCGATTCCGGTCTACGCGGAGATGGGGTCCGTGAACCCGTTCGTGGTCACCGAGGCGGCGCTGGCGGCGCGCTTTGACGCGATCGCCGAAGGCTTCATCGGCTCGATGACGCAGGGCACGGGCCAGTTCTGCACCAAGCCCGGCCTGGTCTTCGTGCCCGACAGCGAGACCGGACGCCGCTGGGCGGCACTGGTTGGATCCAAGGCCGGGGAGACTGAGGCTTCCTTCCTGCTCAATGCAGCGACGCGTGACGCGCTCGCCGCCCAGGTGCAGCGGACAGCGGCGCTGGCGGGGGTCGAGCTGCTGGCGGGTGGGGGACCGGCGCCGAGCGCTGCCGGGTTCACGTACCCGGCGACAGTCCTCAGCACCGATGCCAGGACCTTCATGACCACGCCGGAGCTGGCCTCTGAGCACTTCGGGCCTTTCGCGGTGGTGGTGCGCTGCGCTTCAGACGCGGAGCGGCTGGAGCTGGTTAGGGGACTGCATGGCAACCTCACGGCGACGCTCCATGCCGAGGCCTCGGAGGTGTTGGGGCTGGCCGGACTGGTGGCAGAACTGCGGGAGAAGGTCGGTCGCCTGATCTGGAATGGGTACCCGACCGGGGTGGCGGTCACCCACGCGATGGTGCATGGAGGTCCTTACCCGGCCACCACCCTGCCCCTCCACACCTCGGTGGGGACGGCCGCGATCAAGCGCTTCCTCCGCCCGGTGGCATACCAGTCCTACCCCGCAGAGCTGCTTCCGCCGGAGCTGCAGGAGGGCAATCCGCTGAGGATCATGCGCCTCGTCGACGGAGCCTGGTCACAGAGCTGATCGGGCAACCATGAGACCATCCGGCTCCGCAAGCCGGGTGGTTTGACCGGAAAGCCGGAGTGGGCCTCGAAGGGCTTCTTCGACCGCTTGCGGGACGCGGTCAGCCTGGACTGGGTCCGCGGCGGCGGCCAAGCATCGGGGCCCACCGGCCATGGCTTGCGGGAGTGTGGTTTCTGTCAGGGTCGAGCGCCCGCGGCGTGTGGGTGCCGAAAACTCG
>DHIW01000008.1:0-805 GCA_002404015.1 Chloroflexi bacterium UBA4736 | reverse complement strand
ACAATTGCGGCCGTCCGACCGGGCCGTAGGAGGGCAAAGTCCGACCAGGCCCTGCAGATTGACTTTGCCCCTGTGCGGCGCGAAAAGTCCGTTCAACTCGCAGCAGGCTCCCTGGGGGTACGGCGCTGGTTGCCTATTGGAGGCGGCATCCCGTGATCGCCTGGCGACTACCTCCGGCTTGAAGCGTGGCGGATGTCAGCCTATGTTCCCGGCTCGTGCTCTTCGCGTCCATCTATGCCCTGGTGCGACTGCTGGTGGGCATCCTCGTGGTCCGCTCTCGGTCGGAGGCCGAGCGCGACCTCGAGTTGCTTGCCCTCCGCCACGAGGTCGCCATCCTTCGCCGTAATGTCAAGCGACCTGAGCTGCTTCCGACCGACCGCTTGCTCCTGGCAGCGCTCGGCCGCAGACTGCCGGCCGGACGCCTGCTCTTCACTCCGGCCACGCTCCTCCGCTGGCACCGGGAACTGGTCCGCCGACGCTGGGCTGCTTTCGGGCGCCGACCCGGTCGCGGACGGCCTCCCATCTCCGAGGAGGTACGCAGCCTGATCGTCGCATGGCCAACGAAAACCCGCGTTGGGGCGAGCGCAGGATCCAGGGCGAACTCCTCAAGCTTGGCTATCCACTCTCCAACTCCACTATCCGCAAGCTCCTTCGCCGTCATCGACTGGGGCCCGCACCGCGGCGCTCAGGCCCGACCTGGTCGCAGTTCCTGCGAGCACATGCCCGAGCCGTATGGGGTTCGAAAATCACGTCTAGCTTCGCACCGCAGCTTGTGGCGCGGGGTGAGCGACCGATGACATCGGCC
>DHIW01000060.1:8178-37648 GCA_002404015.1 Chloroflexi bacterium UBA4736 | reverse complement strand
GCTGTTACGGTCCACTAGGTCGTGGGCGGCGTAGCGGGGGGCGGTGCCGGGGGGTTCGGCGGCGGCTCGGCAGCCGTCGGCGGTGGGACCGCCGGCGGCGTCTGGCCGAAGCTCACCTGGGGAACCTCGCGGTCGCCTTCATCGGCCTGGAAGAACTCGAAGGGCTTGAAGCCGAACGGACCGGCCACCAGGGAGCCCGGAAAGGACTGGATCCGCGTGTTGAAGTCGCGGACGCTGGTGTTGTAGTAGCGGCGCGAGAACTCGATCTTGTCCTCGGTCGCGGTCAGCTGCTCCTGCAGGTTCTGGAAGACCGCCACCGCCTTCAGGTCGGGATAGTTCTCGGAGACCGCAAACAGCGACCGCAGGCTCTGCGTCAGCATGTTCTCGGCCTGGCCGATCTTGGCTGGGTCGCCGGTGGCCCCGGCCGAGACGGCGCCCGCGCGGGCGTTGGTGACGGCCTCCAGGGTCGAGCTCTCGTGGGCGGCGTAGCCCTTGACGGTCTCGACCAGGCTGGGGATCAGGTCATGCCGCCGCTTCAGCTCGACGTCGATCTGCGACCAGGCCTCCTGGGTCCGGTTGCGAGCGGAGACCAGCCCGTTGTAGCTCAGCAGGAGCCAGACGCCGACGAGCACGAGTACGACGATCAGGATCACGAACCCCATGCTCTCTCCTGGTGTGTGCCTAGCTGGGACCGGCTAGGCGTGGGCTCGACGCTGCCAACGCGTCTTCTTGAGCATCTTCTTGTGCTTGTGCTTGCGCATCTTCTTGCGCCGCTTCTTGATTACCGAACCCAAACCAACTCCATGCGCGCGTAACTTTCAAATTGGGGAACCGGGCCCCGGTGGGCCTCGCGAATCATACCGTAAGGCGCTTCGGAGCCGTAGCCGCCCATAGAATCGCCGCATGGCCGAAGCCGCTACCACCCACTTCAGCGATGCCCACGAGGAGCTGCGCCTGCACATCCGGCGCTTCCTCGAGAAGGAGGTGGTGCCCCACCTCGACGAGTGGGAGGAGACCCTCTTTCCGGACTCGATCTTCCGCCGGTTCGGCGAGCTGGGGTTCCTGGGCCTGCGCTACCCGCAGGAGCTGGGTGGCCAGGGCGGCGACTACTTCTCGGCCGTCGTCCTCTCGGAGGAGATGGCGCGCGCCCACTGCGGGGGCCTGGGCATGGCTGTCGCGGTCCAGACCGAGATGGCGACACCGCCCGTGTTCAAGTTCGGCACGGACGCCCAGAAGAGCCGCTTCCTGGTGCCCGCCATCAGTGGCGAGGCGATCGCCGCCATCGCCATGACCGAGCCCGACGCCGGCTCCGACCTCGCCGGCATGAAGACGACAGCCCGGCGCTTCGGCGACGAGTACGTCATCAATGGCCGCAAGATCTTCATCACCAACGGCGCCCGCTGCAGCTGGTGCCTGGTGGTCGCCAAGACCGACACCGAGGCGGGCCACAAGGGCTTCTCGCTCTTCGTCGTCCCCAAGGAGACGCCCGGGTTCCACGTGACCCGGACCCTCAAGAAGCTCGGAATGCACTCCTCCGACACTGCCGAGCTGCTGTTCGAGGACTGCCGGGTGCCCGCCGAGTTCCGGCTCGGCGAGGAAGGCGAGGGCTGGAGCGACCTGATGTGGGAGCTGCAGGGCGAGCGCCTGATCGCGGCCTGCGGGCACATCGCCGGCGCGCAATCGATCTTCGAGTACGCGATGCAGTACGCCAAGGACCGAGTCGCCTTCGGGCGCCCGATCGCGAACTTCCAGGTGATCAAGCACAAGCTGGTCGACATGGGGACTCGCGTGGCCGCGGTTCGGGCCCTCGTCTACGAGACCGCCGACAAGTGGAACCGCGGCGAGTACCCGGTGCGCGAGATCTCGCAGGCCAAGCTGCTGGCGACGCAGGTCAGCGTCTGGGTGGCCGACGAGGCGATCCAGATCCTCGGCGGCCATGGCTACATGCGCGAGTTCCCGGTCGAGCGAGCCTGGCGCGACGCCCGCCTGGCCCGGATCGGAGCGGGGACAGACGAGATCATGAAGGAGATCATCGCCAAGACCTACGGCATGTAGCCCGCCCAGGTCGGATCGCTGCCCCACCACCGCGGCCCTGACCAGCCGGTTCAGCCCCTCTGGCCCCATGGCGGCCAGATCGCCTATTGCTCAGATCGTCCGTTTGGATTAACGTTTTCCGGGGGGGATTGGATCACTTGGTGATTCTCCGGTTGGTCGAACTGAACCTGGTGGCCGCGGCCATCGGTGGCTGCCTGGCGCAGGCGATCTTGAAGATGCGACAGCCGCACTAGGAGTGCTCCGCCAAGCCCTGGTCTGGATCATCCTGCTCGGCCTGGCGCAGTTCACCGACGTGCTCACCACGGCGGCCGACCGGACGCGGGGCACCATCGAGGCCATGTCCGTCAGCGCCAACCTGCTCGGGCTCGGCGGGCTCGGGCTGCTCTGGTTCACCAAGCTCACGCTGGTCTTGGCACTGGCCGCGGCGGCGGCCCTGGCGTCGCGCTGGGTCTTCGCCGGGCGGCCCGGATCGCGCCTCATCTACGGGCTCGTGCTCGCCTCCATCCAGGGCTGCGCGATCGGGCTTTTGATCGTCTCGCTGAACAACCTGGCCCTGCTGGCAAGCGTCTGAAACACGGTCCCGGCGGGGTCGGATCGGCCGCATGGAGGACCTTCCCCAGCCGTCGAGTCCGCAAGGGATGTCGCCGGCGGGGCGTTGTCCAGGTACGTGGGGATAAGCAATGCGGGGGCGGCCGACGACTTTTCTGACAAGCTAAGGGCCGCCAGATCGACCATGAACAAACTTGCCCAGGAGGCGCGGAGGCTGAGCGTTGCCGGCGTCGACGCGGCTCTCGAGAGCCCGTTTGGCCGCCGCTTCGCCCCGGCGGTGAGGGCCTGGCGCACGGACCTCAAGACCGGGATCCTGGTGTCCCGAATCGGATTCGTGATGCTTTTCGCCCTCAGCTGGATCTCGGGCGTCGTCGTATATCAGTGGGCCGGCTTCGGGGCCGCGCTCGCCGCCGGGGCGGTCGTGCTCTTGTCTGCCGTGATCGGCGGATTTCTCAGCGCTCCCGGGACCATCGACCCGCTCGGCGGGACGGCTGAGCGCGAACACTTCGAAGACCACTGAGCCTCGCCGCCCGGCCCGCCGCCCGCTGACGAGGCCCGGTGCGGCTGGTCAGCCGGCCGCGCTGAAGGCTGCGGCCACCTTCTCCCAGGTGCGCTGCAGGTGCTCGTTGATGACCTTGACCTCGCCCAGCACCGGAAGGAAGTTGGTGTCGCCGCTCCAGCGCGGGACGGCGTGGAGGTGGACGTGGTCGGGGATGCCCGCTCCCGCCACCCGTCCCAGGTTGGCGCCGACGTTGAAGCCGTCCGGAGCCAGCACCTGGCGGAGCACGCCGAGCGCTCTGCGCAGCGCCTGCATCAGGGCCAGCGACTCGGGGTCTCCGAGGTCGGCCAGGTCGCCGACATGAGCCCGCGGAGCGACCAGCACGTGGCCGCTGTTGTAGGGGAACCGGTTAAGCATCACGAGCGCCTCCGGCCCCCGCCAGACCACCAGGTTGTCGGCGTCATGCTCGGGGCCCGCCTCCCTGACCCGGCAGAAGAGGCAGCCGGCCTCGGGCTCGCCGCCGATGTACTCCATCCGCCACGGCGCGAAGAGCTGCTTCATGCGCTCGATAAACTCTACGGTTCACATGACCCTCGACCGCCGTCGCGGCTACGTGCCGCAAGACATCGAGCCCAAATGGCAGCGCACCTGGCGCGAGCGCGGCGTGATGAAGGCGGACGACGGCTCGTCCAAGCCCAAGTACTACAACCTGGTGATGTTCCCCTACCCCAGCGGGGACCCCACCGTCGGTCACATGCGCAACTACGTGATCGGCGACCTCATCGCCCGCTTCTACCGGATGCGCGGTTTCGAGGTGCTGAACCCCTTCGGCTGGGACGCCTTCGGCCTGCCCGCCGAGAACGCCGCCATGAAGCGCGGGAACATGCACCCCCGAACCTGGACGCAGGAGAACATCGCGGCCTTCAAGGAGCAGCTGGCGATGATCGGCACCCTGTACGACTGGGACCGCGAGGTGACCACCTGCGAACCCGACTACTACCGCTGGACGCAGTGGCTCTTCCTGCTCTTCCACGAGCGCGGCCTGGCCTATCGGGCGATGGCGCCCGTCAACTGGTGCCCTGTCGACCAGACGGTGCTGGCCAACGAGCAGGTCATCAACGGCTGCTGCTGGCGCCACCCTGAAGTCCCGGTCGAGAAGAAGGACCTGGAGCAGTGGTTTCTCAAGATCACGGACTACGCGGACCGGCTGCTCGACGACCTCGCCCTGCTGGGCGAGTGGCCGGAGAAGGTCCGCGTGATGCAGGCCAACTGGATCGGGCGCAGCCAGGGCCTGGAGGTCGACTTCGCCGTCGAGGGCGCCGACGAAATGCTGCGGATCTACACGACGCGCCCTGACACCCTGTTCGGGGCGACGTTCATGGTCCTCGCCCCCGAGCACCATCTGGTCGAGCGGATCACCACCCCCGAGCATCGCCAGGCGGTGCGCTCCTACGTCGAAGCCGCGCGGAAGGAGACCGACATCGAGCGGCTCTCCACAGAGAAGGAGAAGACCGGGGTACCGACCGGGGCCTTCGCGATCAACCCCGTGAACGGCGAGCGGGTGCCGATCTGGGCGGCCGACTACGTCCTGGTGACGTACGGGACCGGAGCCATCATGGCCGTGCCCGGCCACGATGAGCGCGACTTCGCGTTCGCCAGGAAGTTCGGGCTGCCCATCCGGGAGGTGACCGCGCCCCCCGACGGTCCGCAGGGCGAGCTTGCCGGCGCCTACACGGGGTACGGGACGATGGTCAACAGCGGGCCTTATGACGGCCTGGACGCGCGGACCGGGTTCGAGCGGATCGCCGACGACCTGGAAGCGCGGGGAGTGGGCAGGAGGGCGACCAAGTTCCGCCTGCGCGACTGGCTGATCTCGCGCCAGCGCTACTGGGGCTGCCCGATCCCTATGGTCCACTGCCCGACCTGTGGCATCGTGCCGGTGCCTGTCGAGCAGCTGCCGGTCAAGCTGCCCGAGCGCTACGAGCGACTCTCCGAGCAGCCCGACTGGTACCGCACCACCTGCCCCCAATGCGGCGGCGAGGCGCGCCGGGAGACCGACACCATGGACACATTCGTCGATTCCTCCTGGTACTTCCTGCGCTATACGGACGCGCGCAACGAGGACCGGCCGTTCGACTCCGAGCTGGTCAACCGCTGGATGCCGGTCGACCAGTACACCGGTGGCGTGGAGCACGCCATCCTGCACCTGATGTACTCGCGCTTCTTCCAGAAGGTCCTGCAGGACGCGGGGCTCGTCGAAGCCGGCGAGCCCTTCGTCCGCCTGTTCACCCAGGGCATGGTCAAGCGCTTTGGGCAGGTCATGTCGAAGTCCAGGGGGAACGGCGTCACGCCCGAGGAGCTCGTCGCCCAGCAGGGGGCGGACGCGGGCCGGGTCTACGAGATGTTCATCGGCCCCCCCGAAGACGACGTGGAGTGGTCGGACGAGGGCATGTCCGGGGTGGTGCGCTTCCTGCACCGGGTCTGGCGGCTGGCGGTCGAGCCCGAGACCCTGGAGGTGATCGGGTCCGGGGCCTCCGACGAGCTGCTGCGCCGGCGCACCCAACAGGCCATCCAGAAAGTCACAGATGACTACGCCGGCTTCCACTTCAACACCGCCGTGGCCGCCCTCATGGAGCTCTCCAACGCCCAGCAGGACCACGTCCAGAAGGGCGGCGCCCGGGATGCGGCCTGGGCGGACTCGATCCGGACGCTGGTGCTCCTCCTGAACCCGATGGCGCCCCACGTCGGCGAGGAGCTCTGGGAGCGGGTCGGGGGGCAGGGCCTCTGCGCCGACGCCGCCTGGCCCGAGTACGACGCGGCGGCGGCCGCCGAGCCGGAGGTCACCCTGGTCGTGCAGGTGGCCGGTAAGGTCCGCGACCGCCTCTCAGTGCCGGCGGGCCTGAGTGAGCCGGAGGCCATCCTGGCGGCGCTCGCCAGCGAGTCCGTGAAGCGCTCTCTCAACGGCGGCCGCCCCAGCCGGGTGTTCTTCGTCCCCGACAAGCTCATCAACCTCGTCCCATAGAGGACCTTTCTTTGACTAGGAAGGATGGCGCCGTAAGGGCGGGCTTCGCCCGCCCGTGTGAGTCCCTCATCCTTTCGCCGACCGACATCTGATGAGGGAAGGGGGTCCGTGGCGGAAACAAGCTTGTTTCCCCCACGCCTAATGAAGCCGGGCATCGCGCTCCCTGGCGCAGTGTGGCCGGCCGAGGCCCGCCGGCTGGCAGGCCTCGCCGAGACGGCGGGCTGCGAGGCGGTCTGGGTCCTTGACGTTCGGCGCGAGCCGTACCTGCTCAGCGCCGCCGCCATCCAGGGCACCTCGACCGTGCAGGTGGGGACCAACGTGGCCGTCGCCTTTGCGCGCTCACCGACCGTGACCGCCAGCGCGGCCTGGGACCTCTCGGAGTGGAGCGGTGGCCGCTTCGTCCTCGGACTCGGCAGCCAGGTGGGACCCACCCTGGAGTCCCGCTATGGGGTCACCGCCGACCATCCGGCGAGCCGCATGAAGGACTACGTGCGGGCGGTCCGGGCCTGCTTCGACGCGTTCCGCAAGGGTTACGGCAAGTACGAGGGGGAGTTCTACCGGATCCGCCGGCCCGCCTTCCAACCCGGGGCGGACGCCAGCGTGCAGGAGCCGCCCATCTACGTCGCGGCTGTCAACCCGGTGATGACCAGGGCGGCCGGCGAGGTCGCGGATGGCCTGGCCGCGCACCCCTTCACGACGGTCGAGTATGTCCGCGACGTGATGCGGCCGGCACTGGCGGAAGGCGCCCACATTGCCGGGCGCCCGGTCCCCAAGCTCCTGCTCCAGCTGGTGGTGACGTCCACCCGCGAGGCGGCGGCGGCGCAGATGGTCGCCTACACCGTGCCCGCCTATCGCAGAGTGCTCGACCACGCGGGCCTGGGCGAGGTGGCGGACGCTGTCCTGGCGGCGGGCAAGGAGGGCCGCCGCCAGGAGGCCCGCGATTTGATCGACCAGAACTATCTGGACCGACTCGGCGTCATCGTCGGCGACGACCTGGCGGCCGGGTTGGAAAGATGGCGGCCGCTGGCGGACCGCCTCTCGCTGAGCGTCCCCTGGTTCGGGACCGAGCCGGCAGAGCAGGTGGCCCAGTTCGAGCGGCTGGTCGACCTGGTGGCCCGATTGGACAGCTGAACGACCCAGGGAGTCGCCTGGAGGCCGGCGCCGCTAACGGATGCCGGAGTCGAAGGTCAGGTTGAGCGAGACGGTCTGGCCGGCCGCCACCGTGACCCGATCGGGCTGGCTTCGGAACCCCGACCTGACCCGGATCGAATACGCGCCTGGCGCCAGCGAGACCAGGTAGGTGCCGGTCGAGTCGGTGGTCGCTGTGAAGGTGTGAGCGCCGCTGTCGGTGAAGTCGATCGCGACATTGGGGACTGGAGGGCAGGGCGGATCGCCCACCCGCTCGACCGGGCGGCAGGGACTGGCGCTGACGGTGCCGGTCACGCTGCCTGTCACCAACGTGACCTGCTGCCCGCAGCCCAGAAGGGCAGCCGCCAGGAGGCCGAGAGCTAAGGTTCGCATCGGCTGATCAACGCGTGACCCCACTGCCAGGTCACGCCCGGCCGAGGTCCCAGGATACGCTTGCCGTGATGGCGATCCTCAGCGAGCAGCTCAAGGAGCAGCTGCGCGCGCGCTTTGAGGAGCGGCTCGCCGGTCCGGTCCAGATGCGCCTGTTCACGCGCCCCGGAAGCGGCCGCCTTATCCTGCCCAGCGGGCTGGGCTGTGCGACCTGTGACGAGGCGCGGCAGCTTGCCGAGGACGTCCAGTCGGCCGCCCCCGACCTGCTGGCGCTCGAGGTGATCGACGTCAGCGCCAACGGGGATACCCATGAGGTTCCGACCCTGACGCTCGGGGCGCCCGGCCAGGAGAGCCGGATCGCCTGGCAAGGGCTCACGGCGGGCTACGAGTTCGCGACGGTGGTTGACGCGATCGAGCGCGTGTCGCGTGACGAGGCGGGGCTCAGCGAACGGACATTGGATCGCCTGGCGGCGCTCACCGACCCGCTCGAGGTGATGGTCTTCGCGACCCCGACTTGACGGTACTGCCCGCAGGCCGTGAGCCTCGCCAACCGGATGGCCATCGCATCACCCCAGGTCCGGGCGCTGTCGGTGGAGGCCGGCGAGTTTCCCGAGCTCTCCCAGAGGTTCGGGGTGCAGGGCGTGCCTCGCACCGTGGTCAACCAGTCCGGCGCGTTCGTGGGCGCGCTGCCCGAAGAGCAGTTCGTGTCGGCCTGCCTGCAGCTCGCAGGGGCCGAACCCCCGCTGGACACGCCGCCGGACTGAACCGCAGACCTGAGGCTATTAGTTAGCTGCAGGCTACGAACTTCAGGCTATTACTGACTCTTTTACGACTTGCGGGCGAGTGTGGTCGTCAGTGAGTCATCCACCCTGGGAGAAAGAGACACCGATTCCAGCGCTCCACCTGAAACACGTCCGTCAGCTGCGCCCCGACTCCTACGAATCCCCCGACCTCCACTCGCAGCTGGAGGAGCTGCTCAGCCAGGTCTGGCGGAGCGAGAAGTGGGCCGCCCTCGAAGACCGAATCGACCTCTCGTTGGGGGTGATCAGGAACCGATGAGCCCTTCGCCGCACAAGCTGATCCGTTCCAACGACGTCCACCCTCACACCGGGTTCAACAAGTGGCTGGCAGTGCTGATCACGACGGGCGTCGGCAACATGTGGTTCTTCTACGGGCTGGCGATCTTCATAGGCGGCTGGATGCTGGGCTCCAAGCTGGGCTGGATCGCCTTCGACCCCTACCCGTTCGCCCTGATGCTGCTGATCGTCGGGGGCATTTTCCAGGCTCTGGCGATGGTCGCCATCATGGTCGGCCAGAACGTCCAGACGGCGGCGAGCGACGCTCGCGCCGAGACCGACCACGAGACCCTGGACGCGATCCACAAGCTCTCGTCGCAGTCGGTTGAGATCCTGGAGGGTCAGAACAGGATCCTCGCCCTGCTCGAGAAGAAGTAGCAGACCTGTCCGACTTCGGGCGCAGAGCCCGATCGTGGATCAGGTAACCGGCAGCTGCTCGACGAGCTTGGAGTCAACCAGGTCGAGCGCCTTTTCCGCCGCCTTCGTCGGCGTGTGGGACCAGGCCCGGTTGAAGGCCCGCAGGGTGCCATTACCGCCCAAGGCGAGCAGCGCCCGCCGGGCCGCGGCGCCCGTTTCGCGCCTCACGGGGAAATGGAGATGCACCACCTGCTCGCCTGCTGCGGTCGCCTCCAGGAGAGGCATGCCGAACTGCATGAAGACGCCCATCAGGCAGAGAAGTTCCGAAGAGTCCAGCGGGAGATCGCCCAGCAATTCCGAGCTGACATCTCCCTTGGTCGCGAGCGCCTCGCGCACGCGTGCGTTCAGGCCCACCCAGCTGTCGAAGGCGTCCACCGCGACGTGCACCGCAAGGTGCCCGAGATCGATCTCGACAACGTCCAGCGGTCCCTCGGCCAGCAGTCCGATGATGACCGCGACCAGGTCGCCGAGGTTGCCGCCCTTGAGCACCGCCGCGTCCGGCCGGGCGCCCTTGGAGAGGTCCGCGTGGTCGACATCCGACGTGTAAACCACGATCCGCATATGCGGGGCCGCCGCACGGAGCAGGGGGATCGCCTCGGCACCGCCCATGACCGGCATGCTCAGGTCCAGGATCATCAGGTCGGGCGCCTGCTCGGTGGCCAGGTCGATGGCATCGGCGCCGTTGGCCGCCTGCCCGATCACATGCAGGCCGGGAACCATCGACAGTCGCATCACGAGGAGCTTGCGCACCTCGATGCGATCGTCGACGATCGCAATCGAGCTCCCTGGCGGCTTTCTCGGGCTGGACCGCCGCGGCGGCCTGGTCGCGATGGAGTGCCGCACCGGTTTGGCCACGATCGAGAGCCGTGGTGACTTGCTCGGCACGGAGTGCGGGGGCAGCTTGGCCATAGGCTGGCAACATTGGCCGATGCCGGGTAACAAACTCAGCAATCGGACTGAGGCACAATCGACCTGCGGCTGGCTGCGAGGCGCCGGATACAGTCAGGGAATCGGTGCACTGGCAGCCGGCGGCTGCCCTGCGCTCCCTCATCGCCTGGTATTCCGGCTACCGGGAGGCGGGCCTCGAACCGGCCAGGCACCGCGGGCTGCCATCGCCCTACCTGACCTGATCGTGACCTTGGACGATCCTCTAACGGTGTCCGAGCATCCGGACCCGAGGCAGGGCCCGGGCCAGTACGTCTCACTGGTGGGCGGCCTTCACACGACGCCGGCCCTGATCACCCACGAGGGCCGACAGAGTGGGATCCAGCTGGCCCTCAGCCCGCTCGGCGCCCGCGCCCTGCTGGGACTGCCGGCGGGTTAGCTGGCCAACATCGACCTTCACGCAGCTGAAGTGCTCGGCCCGCTGGCCGCCGAGATGCACGAACGCTTGCGGGAGGCCGCCATGCGGAGCGAACGGTTTGCCATCCTGGACCGGCTGCTCCTGCGGCAGATCGATCTCGACCGAGCACCGCCCGCGCAGCTCGTGCGGGCCTGGCGCCGCCTCCAGGCCTCGGGCGGCGGCGCCGGAGTCGAGGAACTCTCTCGGCAGGTGGGCTGGAGCAGCCGCCATCTGCGCGAGCAGTTCCGCGCGGAGATCGGGCTCAGTCCCAAGGCTGCTGCCCGGGTCATCCGTTTCGACCGCGCGCGACGCTTATTGCAGACCCGTGCGGCGGCCGGGGGCGGGCCGGGTCTGGCGGACCTGGCCGCCACCTGTGGCTACTACGACCAGGCCCATCTGGCCCGCGACTTCGGGGAGCTGGCCGGGAGTCCGCCGAGCCGATGGCTGGCAGACGAGTTCCGAAACGTCCAAGACGCGGACTGGGACCCGCTGGCAGAGTTGGCCGTATGAATGAAGCCCCGCCTCCACCGCAGGTCTGGCCGACCCTGCGCGCACCCGACGCGCGCGCCCTCATCCGCTTCCTGGTCGACGCCTTCGGCTTTGAAGAGACCGTCGTGTACGGCGAAGGCGATCACGTCAGCCACGCCCAGCTGTCCTGGCCTGCCGGTGGTGGGATCATGCTCGGCTCCGCTCACGAACCCGGCCCCGAGGACCAGTGGCCGCTGGCGCCTGGGAACCTTCGGCGCCTACGTCGTCACCGACGACCCGGACGGGCAGTTCGCCAGGGCTACGGCGGCCGGGGCGGAGGTTCTGAACGGCCTTCACGACACCGGCTACGGATCGCGCGACTTCTACGTCCGTGACCCCGAAGGCAACCGCTGGTCGTTCGGCACCTACCGCGGAGAGGCACGAAAGGCCTGAGTCTCAGGAAGCGGCCGGCCGCTCCAGCGCCGCGACCTGCCAGATAAGGCCCGGCTGGTCGACCACTGTCCTCAGCTCGTGCTCGGCGAGCGCGGCCAGCACCTGGTCCGGCGGGTGCAGGAAGACGCGAAACTGCCGCCGCCCAACGCGGCAGCCGAGGTTGGTTACGGCGACCCCGAGGCGAGTCCACCACCTCTCGTTGGGCAGGCTCAGCACTATCCTGCCTCGGGCACGGCCGGCTGCGGCGCCGGCCAGCCTCGGCATGTCCGGGTAGCAGCAGACGACCCGGTTGAGGATGACGATGTCCGCGGCCTCGACCTCGGCGCCGGCCCCGGCGAAATCCATCACCCGGCGCTCCACCCGATCTTCCAACCCGGCCCGGCGCAAGAGCTCGAGTGCGGCGTCCTCGTACGTGGGTGTCAGCTCGATGCTCACCGCCCGGGCCGCCCCCGCCTTCAGGAGCTCGAGCTGGATGGCCCCGATGCCGCCGCCGACCTCGAGCAGCGTCCGGCCTTCGACGCCCTGCTCCAGCAAGAGTTTCACGATGCGCCGGGAAATCCGATCGAGGCCCCGGCGCCGATAGCGCCTGGCCTGCGCTTGCGCGTTCTCCCGGCTGAAGACCTGCTGGTAACCCTTGGGCGTACAGCAGTCGCTCACGCCCGAATTATCGCGACGGTGTCAGTTGAGAAGGGCGTTCAGCAGGCTGGCCGCCATCGGGGGCAGGCTGTTGTTCAGGCGGTAGTAGACCCAGATGCCGCGCTTTTCCGATTTCACCAGGCCGGCCTCGCGCAGCTTGGCCATGTGGTGGCTGATGGTGGGCTGGCTCAGGCTGAGCGCGGCCGTGAAGTCGCAGATGCAGACCGGCTCCTCAGCCTTTCGGAGAGCCGCGACCATGATCAGCCGGGTGGGATCGGCCAGCGCCTTGAGCAGATCGGCCTGGCTGGACGCCCACTCCGGGTCCACGCTGACCGGAAGCTCGCAGCAGGTACCCCGCTCGCGAGCGACAGGCAGTTCCTTCAGCGTCACCAGCCCATGTTAGCAGACCCATTCGCAAACGTCGATGCGTTGTGCTATTGTGCAGCCATCGAAACCCGTCGATCCATTGGAGGCGACCATGAGTGACGTTCAGAAGGCCGTGCGGGAGCGCTACGCCGCCGCGGCCACCAGGATGAGCGCGGACGGCGGCGGATGTTGCTCGAGCAGTTCCGAGAGCTGCTGCTCAGCCGCAGACGACGCCACCGGGATCAGCCTGACCACCGGCTACACCGACCAGGACCTGGTCCAGATTGGCCTGGCGCAGTCGGTCAGCATGGGGTGCGGCAACCCCACCACGCTGGCGCAGCTGAAGCCGGGCGAGACGGTGCTCGACCTCGGCAGTGGCGGCGGGATGGACGTGCTGATGTCGGCCCGCCGGGTCGGCCCGGAGGGTCATGCCTACGGCGTGGACATGACCGACGAGATGCTCCAGCTGGCCGAGAGCAACAAAGCCAACTCGGGGCTGGCGAACGCCACCTTCCTGAAGGGGACGATCGAGGCGATTCCCCTGCCTGCCGCCACCGTGGACGTGGTCATCTCCAACTGCGTGATCAACCTCGCCGACGACAAGGGCGCCGTGATCCGCGAGGCGTACCGGGTCCTCAAGCCAGGCGGCCGACTGGCCGTGGCCGACATGGTGGAGATGGAGGCGCTGGCGCCAGACGTCAAGAAGGCCGCCGACGCCTGGGCCGGGTGCATCGCCGGCACGATCCCCGTCGACGACTACCGGCAGATCCTGGTCTCGGCCGGCTTCGCCGACCCGGAGATCGAGATCCACCAGGTCAACGAGGTGCCGGAGGGCGGCAAGATCGGCAGCGCCTACATCCGGGCCGTCAAACCGGCTGGCGGGCCTTGAGCGCGAGCGCTGAGCGCCCGACGGTCCTGTTCGTCTGCGTGCACAACGCGGGCCGCAGCCAGATGGCGGCCGGCTATCTGAAGCACCTGGCGGGCGATCGGGTCGAGGTCCTGTCAGCCGGGAGCGAGCCCGCCGACCTGGTGAACCCGGTCGCGGTCCAGGCGATGGCCGAGGTCGGCCTCGACGTCACCGGCGAGAGGCCCAAGCTCCTCCAGGATTCAGCCGTCCGGCAGGCCGACGTGGTCATCACGATGGGCTGCGGTGACGCCTGCCCTTTCTATCCCGGCCGCCGCTACGAGGACTGGGAGCTGGACGACCCCGCGGGCCGGCCCATCGAGGCTGTCCGGCCGATCCGAGACGAGATCGAGCGCAAGGTCAGGGAGCTGATGGCAAGCCTGGACCTGTAGTTCAGGCTCGCGTCGTCAGAGCCGGGCGGTGCGAGCGCTGGCGCACTCCGCGCAGAGCCCCGTGAAAACGATCTGATGGCTGGTCACCACGAAGCCGGTGGTGGCGCGCACGCCGGCGCTGGCGCCGTCCAGGACGCAGCCCGGGACCTCGGCGACCCGGCCGCAGGAATCGCAGCGGACGTGCTCGTGGTGCTCGTCGCGGATCTCGTAGTGGGCCTTGCCGTCGCCCAGCTCGATTCGATCGATGAGACCCTCGCGCTCGAGAGATGAGACGGCCCGGAAGACGGTGGAGTAGTCGGCCGAGCCCAGGCTGACGCGAACCGACTCGTGAAGCTCGTCGAGCGACCAGGCGTGGCGCTCGTGGGCCAGGAACAGGCCGCGTACCGCGTCGGTGACAGGGCTGGGGCGCGCCACCGGACGACTATACCGGAGTCGTGCATCCTATTTGCGCAAGTCATTTGTGCAATACTCTTGCGCATCGCGGCGGGCCTTCGTCCGCCTGCAGGTTGGAGGTCGGGGTGTGGTTCGGTCACTGATGTTGGGAGTGGTGGCTGTCGTCCTTGCCACAGCCTGCAACGGGTCGCTCGCCGGCATCTCGCCCAGTGGGGGCGCTCTCAAAGTGGTCACCGGTGAGAACTTCTGGGGCAGCGTGGCGTCCCAGCTGGGGGGCTCGAAGACGTCCGTGCAGAGCGTGGTCAGCGACCCCAACGCCGACCCCCACCTGTACGAGAGCAACCCCAACGACGCCCGGGCCTTCGCCGACGCCAACCTGGTGGTCTTGAACGGCGCCGGCTATGACGATTGGGGACAGAAGCTTCTGGCGGCCAACAGGAGCGCCAACCGGCAGCTCGTGGACGTGGCCCAGCTGCTCGGCAAGAAGCAGGGCGACAACCCGCACTTCTGGTACGAACCCGGCTACGTCGTGTCGGTCGCGGACCGGATCACGGCCACGTATAAGTCCCTGGACCCTGCCGACGCCGCCTACTTCGACCAGCGGCGGGCGGCATTTGCAGCCGGGTTGAAGCCCTACTCGGACCGCATCGCGGAGATCAAGCAGAAGTTCAGCGGCCGTCCGATCGGCTCGACCGAGAGCATTTTCGTCTACATGGCGAGGGCCCTCGGCCTGAACCTGGTCTCGCCCCCGGCATTCATGGCGGCGGTGGCCGAAGGCAACGATCCGCCGGCCGATGCGGTGGTGACTTTCCAGGAGCAGATCGCCCGGAAGCAGGTCAAGGCGCTCATCTACAACGTCCAGACCGCGACGGCGGTCACCACGAACGTCAAGCGGTTGGCGGCCGCCAACGACATCCCGGTAGTCGGTGTGTCGGAAACGATGCAGCCCGAGACCGCCACCTTCCAGGACTGGCAGGTGGCCCAGCTGATCGCGCTGCAGAACGCTCTCAACGCCGACGCCCTGCACGGGTGAGCAGCGCCGGCGCCGTTCCGTCAGGGCCTGGTCCCCCGGCGATCGTCGCCCGCCAGCTGGCGATGGGCTACGGGCGGGACCGCGTCTGGTCGGGGGCCTCTTTCGCGATCCCGGAAGGCTCCTTCACGGCGGTGCTGGGACCGAACGGCGCCGGCAAATCGACCCTGATCCGGGCGATCCTCGGGCAGCTCAGCCCGGCGGAGGGCGAGATCGAGGTGTTCGGCCACCGGCCGCGTCGGGGGAACCCCGCGATCGGGTACATCCCCCAGGGTTCCAGCTTCGATCCCGAGCTCTCGGTTCGCGGTCGGGATTTCGTCGGCCTGGGGGTCGATGGTCACCGCTGGGGTGTTCGGTTGCCGGGCGGGTCCCGGGCAGCCTTCGCAGCCGACGCCGCCATCCGCTCGGTGGGAGCTGTCGAGTACGCCGACCGGTCGCTGGGTCGGCTCTCGGGGGGTGAGCAGCAGCGGCTGCTGCTGGCCCAGGCCCTGGTCGGCGAACCCCGCCTTCTGCTCCTCGACGAACCGCTCTCCCACCTCGACGTGAAGCACCAGGGGGCGATCGTCCAGCTGATCAGCGAGGTGGCCCGGGCCAGGCGCCTGACCGTGGTCCTGATCGCCCACGACGTGAACCCGCTGATGTCCCATATCGACCAGGTCGTCTATATCGCCCAGGGCAAGATCGTCATCGGACAGCCGGCGGAGATCATCACGTCGGAGTCGCTCAGCCGGATCTACTCCGCCCCGGTCGAGGTGCTGAGGGACAGCCGCGGGCGGGTGTTCGTGGTGGGTCTTGAGGAGGAGGCCAGCCACCCCCATGGCTGATTGGGCCGTCCCTCTCACGATCACCGACACCTCGCCGGCGTTCAGCTGGAACCCGATCGTCGACCTGGCCCAGCTCTTCCACTACGAGTTCATGGTCAACGCCTTCATGGCCGGCACCGTGGTGGCCATCGTGGCCGGGGCCATCGGCTACTTCGTGGTCCTGCGCGGGTCGGCCTTCGCCGCCCACGCGCTGTCCCACATCGGGTTCGCGGGCGCCACCGGCGCGGTCGTCCTGGCCGTGAGCCCCGTGTTCGGCCTTCTCGCCTTCACGCTGGGCAGCGGGGTCGCGATCGGGGCCCTGGGCAACCGCCTCAGGGGGCGAGACGTGACGATCGGCATAGTGCTGGCCTGGGCCCTCAGCCTGGGAGTGCTCTTTCTGTCCCTCTACCGCGGATACGCCACCGAGGCATACGCGCTGCTCTTCGGTGAGATCCTTGGCATCAGCAGCACCGACGTGGCGATCACCTTCGTCGCGGGCGTGGTCACGCTGGCTGCCCTGATCGTGCTCTACCGGCCACTGCTCTTTGCGTCGGTGGACGAGGAACTGGCCGCCGCCAAGGGGGTGCCAGTCACGGCCCTCTCCATCGCCTTCATGGCCATCCTGGCCGTCGCCGTGACGCAGGCGGTACAGGTTGTGGGGGTTCTCCTGATCTTCGCCCTGGTCGTGACGCCGGCCGCCATCGCCGTTCGGTTCACCAGCCGGCCCTCAGCCGCCATCGCGGCTGCCGCCGGGCTGGCCCTGCTCTTCACCTGGGCGGGCCTCACGATCGCCTACTACTCGCCGCATCCGGTCAGCTTCTTCATCACCACGCTGGCGTTTGCCACCTACATCGCGGTGCGGCTTCTGCAGATGTCCACCAAACTGGGTCAAGGTCAGCGCTGACAGCTACCTGCCGCCGCTGTAGCCGGACCCCAGTTAGCACCTGAACACATGTGCGCGTGTTATACAAGGTCCTCGAACCGTCCCTTTCTCGGCCTTATCGCGGCGATTCGTACAAGGGCCGAGGAGTGCTGGGGAGTGGCGTGAGCAAAATCCTGATTGTAGACGATGATCCGAGCCTCCGAGCCATTCTCAGGTTGATCTTCGAGATGGAGGGCTACGAGGTCGCCGAGGCCGGCCACGGAAAGGCTGCGCTCGACCTGATCGTGGGTCCCCAACTTCCGGATATCGTCCTCACCGACCTGATGATGCCTGTCATGGACGGTAACGAGTTCATTCGTCGGCTTCGATCAGAGCCCACAACGGCCTCGATTCTCATCGTGGTGTTGAGCGCCAACGCCGACGCTGCACAGGGAGTCCGAGCCTCGGAACGGGCAGACGCGGTGATGAGCAAACCGTTCAAACCAGCCACCCTTGTGAAACTCGTCCGATCCCTCGAAGTCGGAGTACTCCGTCCAGGGTGACGCAGGTGAAGACTCGAAATGTGCAGAGACTCAGCACTGGAATCCCCCCACTCGATACTGTCCTCGGTGGAGGCCTGCCGGTAGGCTCGCTTACCGTCTTGTCGGGCGTCCCTGGCACCGGTAAGACGATCCTAGCTCAGCAGATCTGTTTCAACAGCGCTACGCGGAAACACAAGGCGGTCTACTACTCAACGATCTCGGAACCGCCAGGGAAGTTCATCGCCAACCTCGAGACCTTTGACTTCTTCGACAGGAGTGCGTTGGTGGACAGGGTCGAATTCATCAATCTCGGCGAGCTTCTTCAGGCGAGTGGGAAGGAGGGGCTCGCATCGATGATGGACGAGATTGTCCGCAAGTGCGTCGAGGAGCATCCCGTCGTAGTCGTCGTGGACAGCGCGAAGGCGCTTCGGGACTTTAGCGAAAGCGAGCGCGCTCTGCGATCCGCGGTTTACAAGTTTGCAGCCCGCATCGCTCACACGGACACTACTGTGATCTTTGTCGGGGAGTACAGTTCGGACGAGATCGCGTCGGCTCCCGAATTCTCTCTAGCCGACGGGATCGTGGAATTGGTCTATGAGGCTCACCAGCCAATGGATCGGCGCTGGTTGCGCGTGCGGAAGCTGCGTAGTGCCAGCCCCCTTTCGGGCCAGCACCCTCTGCGGATCAGCGAGGCAGGGATAACCGTCTTCGTGCGAGCCGAAACCCTGGACGGCGGCCACCTCCAGTCGGGAGCGGAGCCGCAGGGCCGAACCACCATCGGAGTACCGGGCCTGGATGAAATGTGCCACGGTGGATTGCCGAGGGGAGGATCAACCCTCGTGTTGGGACCGTCGGGCTGCGGCAAGACCGCGCTCGCCCTGCGGTTCATCGTCCAGGGATTGGAGGACGGCGAACGCTGCCTATACATCACGTTCCAGGAGAATGCCGCTCAGCTGATCCGCAAGGCAGCCAGTTTTGGCTGGGACCTTCGTCCATTTCTCGAATCAGGCCAGCTGGCGATCTATCACGTCCCCGAGGGCGCGCTCGATCTCGACGTCGTCGCGTCGGTCGTTCGGGAACACCTGGCGGCGGCTCCTATACAGCGGATGGCGATCGACAGCTTGGCGGAAATGGTCCTGGCGGCTCGCGAGTCGGAACGCTTTCCCGCTTATGCGCGCGCTCTACTGGGTATGTTGCGGGCGGCGGGGGTCTCTGTACTCACGACCAGCGAGACAAGCAGCCTCGGCCCCATGACGGATCCCGTGGGTGGTCTTTCCTTCCTGTACCACAACGTATTCCTGCTGCGGTACATCGAGCAGAACTCGGAGGTCGGCCGTGCGGTCGCCATCTTCAAGATGCGTAACAGTGCCCATGAGAAAGGCCTGTGGAGGTTTGCCATCACGGACCATGGGTTCCAGGTCTTGGAAAAACTCGAGGGTGTGAGCGGGCTTCTCGGCTGGACCGTGCTGAGCGACAGCCCAACAAGTGAACCGATTGCACCTCCAAAAACACGATCACGTAAACGGTCTGGTCCTGATGCGGTCCGCCCCAAGACCTGACCGCGGATCCTAGTCAGCCTCGGTTCGGCGCCTGACCTCGTCAGGATGCCCGGTGTTCCCGAAGGCGATCCGATCTCGGACCACCGGAGCCCGGCCGAGGAGGCGCGAGCGCTGGACGGCGTCCTCCCCGAAGCGATCGCGGATCGCGTCCAGGGCCGCTTCCAGACGCTCGTTGCGCGGTTTCGAAGGGTCGCCGAACAGGTTCATCTGCGTCGTGTCCCCCTCGCTCAGCCCGCTGAGACCGACGCCCAGGGTTCCCACGTCGCGGCCAGGTTCGCGAGTGGCCAGCAACGTCAGGGCCGCCTGGTAGATCTCGTCTCCGGTGGCTATCGGCTTGGCCCGCTTCGACTGCTTCGAGAAGTGGCCGGCGTCAGGCCGGTACACGACGCCGACGGATACCACGCTGCCGCGGCGGCCGGCGCCCCGCAGCCTGCGCCCGACCATGTCGCAGAGCCGCATGAGCAGTTCCTCGAGCTCCGCCTGCGAGCTGGTGGCGCGCGCGAGCACGTGGGAGTGGCTGTAGCTCTTGCGGGCTGCGCTCTCGAAGCTGCCGACCTCGAAGCCGCGCAGCCGCCGCTGCCAGCTGGTGGCGACCTCGGCGTGCATCCCGGCCAAGCTCAGCCGATCGACGGTCGCGTACAGGAACTCGAGCGGGGTAAGGATGCCCGCCTTGTGCAGCCGGCTCGCGGAGGCTTCGGCGATGCCGGAGAGGTCGGTGAGCTGCAGGCGCCCGAACACGGAGACCAGGTTGGTGTGATCGATTCGCTCCAGGCCGTCTCGCTTGTCGAGGTTGGAGGCTTGCTTGGCCATCCAGATGGAGGTCGAGATCCCGACGGAGCAGGTCACGTACTCGCCGATCTCCTCGCGGATCGCCCTCTTGACGGCGCGGCCGACACCCTCGGGGCCCAGCTTCGCGAAGTTGGGCGTCCCGGCCAGGTTCAGGGAGGCCTCGTCGATCGACATGCGAAGGACGTCGGGGCTGTGGCGCTCCAGGATGTCGATCAGCTGATCCGAGGCGGCGCGGTAGAGGGGCGGGTTGGGCTCCATCACGGCGAGTCTCGGGAAGATCGCCTTGGCCTCGAAGACGCGCATGCCGGTCTTGATCCCGAGGTCTCGGGCCTCCCGCGAGGAGGAGACGATGGTGGCGGCGCCGGTGGCATAGGCGGCGATCGCCAGCGGCCGGCCTCGGAGCTTCGCGTCGTGCTGCTGCTCGATCGAGGCGAAGGCGCAGTTCAGATCGATCACGAGGGTGGCCGGCTCGGCGGTGTTGAGGCCGAGGTCCTCAGGCTCCCGGGGGGTGGTCACCTCGGTCGCGGTGGCGGGGCAGCTGTCGCCTTCAGCCTGGACACAGCGAGCAAATGTTCGCACACCTGGGGTGAATCCGACGAGCCCGCCGGAGGGCGCTGGGACGGTGACCGCCCGGGCCATGGCGGGCGCTGGGGCGGAAGGAATCGAACCTTCGATAGGGGCTCCAAAGACCCCTGCCTTACCACTTGGCCACGCCCCAACGACACAGGTAGGGTACCTATGCTTCGCCGCCCGGCGGAGACTACCTGAGCGCCTTAACAACCACTCTTTCCAGCTGCCCCCCGCGCTGCCGAGACTCGTCGCATGCGCTCTCGGCTCCGCTTGCTGCCCGGCTGGCCGCTGACAGTCTTCCTCCTCCTGCCTGTCCTGGTCGCGGCCCTGGCCCTCATCGCGGCCCTTGTGTTCTCCGCTCCCTCGGCTGCGGCGGCCGCGACCCCCCAGCCCGGTGTGGCGCCGGCGGCGGGCGCCCCTCCCCTCGGGCTGCCCGCGGCCACCGGCCTGCTGGTCCAGGTCTCGGGCGCGGTTGTCAAGCCGGGCCTCTACCGGGTTGCCAAGGGCGACCGCGTGTACGCGGCCATCGCGGCCGCGGGCGGCCTGGCGGCCGACGCCGACCCGGACAAGCTGCCGGCCATGGCCGCCAGGTTGAAGGACGGCGAGCAGGTGAAGGTGCCGGCCCGGAAGACGCCCGGAGCCGCGGCCCGGTCGAGCTCGGCGACCGTCGATCTCAACTCGGCGACCCTCGACGAGCTGGAATCCGTCCCTGGCATCTCGCCCGAGCTCGCGGCCGCGGCCCTCGACTACCGGACTCAATTCGGCGGGTTCGCGTCCAGTCGCGAGCTCGTGACCGTCCTGGGGATGAGCGAGGCCGATTACCTGCTCGTGAAGAAGTACGTGCACATATGACCCCGGCCCTCGGCTGCGCGGTCGCCTGGTGCGTCGGGGTCGCGGCGGGCGTGGTGCTGGCGCCGGAGCGGCCCTGGCTCGGGGTTCTCGCCGCGGGCCTCGCGGCGCTTCCCCTGGCGCTGGCCCCGGTCACCCGGCCAGTCTGGACGGCACTGGCGGTGGCCGCCGCGCTGTTGGGCCTCGCCCGGGCCGAGATACCCGCCACAGACCCCAGCGCCAGGGCACGGGCGCCGGCGCTGGCCGGCCAGCAGGTGCTGCTCGAGGGCCGGGTGGCGGACGACGCCCGCCAGCTGGGCGCCGGCTACGAGGTGCTGGTAGCGCCAACCAGCATCAGCGGTCAGCAGGGCTTGCTGCGACCGGCCGGCAACGTCCTGGTTCGCGTTCGAACCGGTTCGCCGCCGGCGGTGGGCGACATCGTCGACGCCGGGGGTCGCCTGCGCCTGCCGGTCGACCTGCCCACCTTCGACAGGCGCGCCTACCTGGCCCAGCGCCAGGCCTACCTCGAGCTGCCGGCCACCCAGCTCAGCCTGGTCAAGCCGTCCGGCGACCTCCGCGGCTTTCCGGCAGTTGTCCGGGCCCGCTATCGGGACGCGGTCCAGGCATTGCTGCCGCCACCCCACGCCGCCGTCCTGGTGGCGGTCGTGCTCGGCATCCGTTCGGGCATCCCGAGCCGGCTCCAGGCGGACCTGGTCGCGACCGGCCTCGTCCACCTTCTCGTGCTCAGCGGGCTCAAGGTCGCGGTGTTCGCCAGGATCGTGACGGCAGTGCTGGCCCCTCTGCTCGGGCGCTCGGCGACGCTGCCGGGGATTGCGTTGGTGGCGCTCTACGCGCTGATCGGAGGGGCCTCACCGGCGGCAGTCCGGGCCTCAGCGATGGGATGCCTGGTCCTCGTGGCGGGACACCTCGGCCGGCCCACCCACGTCTGGACCTCGCTCGCGGCCACGGCTGCGGCGATGCTGGCCTGGCACCCTGAGCTGGCCTGGGACGTCGGCTTTCAGCTCTCGTTCGCGGGCACGGCGGCGATCGTCCTGCTGACGCCGGGCATCGAGCGCCGGCTGGGCTGGATTCCCGCCTGGCTGCGGGAGCCCTTTGCGGTGACCTGCGCGGCCCAGGTCGGCACCGTTCCCTTGATGGCGGCCGACTTCCACCTGCTGTCTCCGGCCGCACCCATCGCGAACGCGCTGGTTCTGCCGGTGCTGCCGGCCATGATCGGGGCCGGGATCCTCGTCGCGCCCCTGGCTGCCCTGCCCGACGTGGGGCGGCTGCTCGCGCTGCCGCTGGCGGGCCTCCTGATCTACCTGGAACAGGTCGCCGGCTGGCTGGCCCGGCTGCCGCTGGCCGCGGTCAGTGTTCCCGCCTTTCCGCCCTGGTCAGGCGTCGCCTACTACCTGGGCGTGGGCGCGGCCGTTGCGGCCGTCCGGGTGCCAGGCCGGGCCCGGATGGCCGCAATCGCCGTAGGCGTCCTGGCCCCCCTGGCGATCGGCGCCGGAGAGCTGGCCGCCTGGTCCCGGCCGGCGCCCTCAGTGGCGGTGTTCGCCGTGGGCGACGGGCAGGCTGTGCTGCTGACCGGCCCGGCCGGCCGCATCCTGATCGACGGCGGCCCCAGCCCAGCCGTTCTGAGCAACGAGCTTGGCGCCCGCCTGCCGCCGTGGCAGCGTGAGCTGGCAGCGCTCATCATCACCGGCCCCGGCCGCGGCCACACAGGCGGGCTCACGGGGTTCGACCTGCCGGTCCGAACCGTGGTGGTCCCGGCGACCCGGCCGGACGGAGTGGCCTGGCGTACCGCTGCGCTGGCCGCTGCCGCCCGTGGTGCCGGCATCCAGCCCGCCGTGGCCGGCGAGCGGCTGCGGCTGGCCGGGCTCGACGTGGACGTCCTGGAGAGCAACGGCCAGCTGGCGCTGCGCCTGAGCCTGCCCGGCGGCCGGTCCTTCTGCGACCTCGCCGACCTGGATCCCGAGGCCCAGGTCGCGGCCGCGCCTCGGTTGCGCGGGGGCTGCGATGAACTGCTGCTGCCGTCTGGCGGCCGCAGCGCCCTGGCGCCCGACCTGATGCGCGCCGCCCACCCCGGTGTGCTGATCGCCTCGCTGGCTTCCGGCCGCCTGGCGCGCGACCTGCCTGCCGGCCTGGTTCAGAGGACCGACCAGGAGGGGACGATCGTGCTGCCGCTCTAACATCCAGGGGTGCCAGGTCCAGCCGCGGTCGTCCTCCTCCACGGCGACGAGAGCTTCCTGATCGAGGACGACTGGCGGCGGCTTCTCGCGGGCTGGCGGGCGGACCTCGTCTCCGACTTCGGCTACGAGGCGCTGGACGCGGGCCAGCTGACCGCCGACCGGCTGCGGGACGCCATCCTGCAGGCGCCCTTCCTGGACCCCTACCGGGTGGTGGCCGCGCGGGGAATCCCCGGCCGCCGGGCGGACTCGCTGGCGGCAGCGCTGGGCGAGGTGCCCGACAGCACGCGGCTCCTCCTCACGGTGAACGGCCGCCTGGCGGCCGGCAGCAAGCTGCTGAAAGCGGTCCAGGCGGCTGGCGGCCAGGTGAGGGAGCACGCACCGTTGAAGGGCCGGGCCCTGACCGACTGGATCTTCGGCCGCGTCAAGGAGGCCGGCCTGCCGACGTCGGCCGGTGCCCTCCTGGTGCGCAGCGCGCGGCCCGACCTGGGAGTGCTCGATTCTGAGATCCGCAAGCTGGCCGCCTACCGGGCGAGCGGCAACGAGCTCGACCAGGCCGCCCTGGAGCAGCTGGTCGCGGGCGGCCGCCAGGACGAGATCTTCAAGCTCACCGACAACCTTCTGCCGAGGCCCACCGGGGAGGCCTGGCGGGTGGCCGCCAACCTTCTCGAGAGGGAGGGGGCGACCCTGATCGCGTATCGCCTGGCCCGGCACCTGGCCCTGGTCCTCGAGGTGCGGACCCGGCAGGAGCGCGGAGAGTCGCTGTCCCAGATGCAGGACGAGATGCGCGAGCACCGCTTTGTGGTGCAGAAGGCGTACGAGATGGCCCGGGCCACGTCAAGCGAGCGCCTCGAGGCGGGCCTGAAGGTGCTCCTGGACTACGAGTGGGAGGTCAAGTCCGGCCAGATCGACGCCGAGCTTGGCCTCGGAGTGGTGCTCGCGAAGCTGTAGCGCCTGGGCGCTACTTCTTGGCAGCCGGCTTTTTGGAGGCGGCTTTGGCTGCCGGCTTGGCTGCCTTCGAAGGGGCCTTGGCGGAGCTCTTGGCCGAGCCCTTCGCGGCGGCCTTCGCAGGCGCCTTCTTCTCGGTCCTGGCGGCGACCGCAGGCGTGTTGGCGGCGGTCTTCAGGCGCTTCACCAGTCGGGACTTGCGGCGGGCAGCGTTGTTGCGGTGCAGGATGCCCTTGGACGCGGCCCGGTCCAGGCTGGACAGCGCAGTGACGACAACGACGCTGAGGTCTTCGGCGCCCTCGGCGATCGCCTTGCGGGCCCTGGTGACCCTGGTTTTGACGGCCGAGCGAGCCGATTTGTTGGCCACGGCGCGTACTGCGCTGCGGCGCGCGTCCTTCTTGGAGGAGGCGATGTTAGCCATGGTTCGACGTCCGGTTGAGGATCTGCACGGAGATAGGATTATAGCCAGATGCCCGAATTCGAACTCGACGGCAGGCGGCCGCGCGTCCATCCCGACGCCTACGTCGCACCGACCGCCGTGCTGATCGGCGACGTCGAGCTCGGAGCCGGGGCGAGCGTCTGGTTCGGGGCGATCCTGCGTGGCGACGAGTCGACGATCACCATCGGGCGCGGCAGCAACGTGCAGGACGGGACCGTCATCCACTGCTCGGCCGGCCTCCCGACGGTGGTCGGCGAGAACGTGACCATCGGCCACCGGGCCTGCCTCGAGGGCTGCGTCGTGGAGGACGGCGCGCTGGTCGGGACCGGCTCGATCATGCTCCAGCGCAGCCGGTTGGGAAAGGGCGCCATGCTCGCCGCCGGCTCCGTGCTCGGCGAGGGGCGCGAGGTGCCGGCCGGCCACCTCGCGGCCGGTATCCCGGCCGAGGTCAAAAAGGAGCTCTCCGGCTCCTCCGCGGACTGGGTCGTCAGGCCCGCCCAGCACTACAGGGAGAACTCGGTCCGGTACCGGAGAGGCCTGCGGCCGCCGGATTGACGCTCGCGCTTCCCGCGCACGCGAAGCTGAACCTGGAGCTGCGCGTACTGGGCGCCCGGCCCGACGGTCAGCACGAGGTCGACACCCTCATCCAGGCCATCTCCCTCCACGACCTGCTGCTGGCGTCGGCCGCCCCCGCCACGACCCTGGAGCTCGACGGTGAGGCGCCGGCCGGCGAGGCCAACCTGGTCCTCAAGGCGGCGCGGGCGCTGGAGGAGCTGGCCGGCCGCCCGCTGCCGGCGCGGCTGCGGCTGCTCAAGCGGATCCCCCCAGGCGCCGGGCTGGGAGGTGGCAGCTCGGATGCGGCCGCCGCCCTGCGCGCGCTGGCCCGCCTGTATGGGCTGGAGCTTGACCTCGCGCCGGTTGCCGCGGCCCTGGGCGCCGACGTGAGCTTCTTCCTGCGCGGTGGCGCCGCCCGCGCCGGCGGCCGCGGTGAGGAGTTGCATCCGGCCAGGCCCCAGCCCGGCTGGTACGCGCTGGCCTGGCCGGGATACCAGGTTTCGACCGCCGACGTTTACCGGGCGTGGGACGAGACCGGCGGCGAGCCGCCCAACGAGCTGCTGCGGGCGGCGATCACCGTGGAGCCGCGCCTGGCGGCCTTCACGGAGGCGCTCGGCCCGGGCTGGCGGATGACCGGCAGCGGCTCCGCCTTCTTCAAACCCGCCGCGACGGAGGCGGAAGCGCGGTCGGCGGTGGCCGGGCTCGAGTGCTGGACGGAGGTGGCCTGGGCATGATCGGGACGGGGGATCCCGGCCTGCCGCAGGGACCCCGGAGGTGAGGCGGGCTCTGGCCGTGATGGCCGGCAAGGCGACCGGCAACCTCTCCCGGCTGACCGGCCGGGGCGGGGGCACGACGTTCCCCGGCGACGTGGCACGGGCGCTCGATCCCCAGGTCCTTCGCAAGCTCACCAGCGACCTGAAGGGCGGGACCGTCCTAATCACGGGCACCAATGGCAAGACCACGACGGCCCGGCTGGTGGCCGCCCTGCTCGAAGGCCTGCCCGCGCGCGTCGTGGCCAACCGCGCCGGCGCCAACCTGATCTACGGCGCAACCGCCGCGGCGGTCGCTAGGGCGGGCCTGAACGGACGCCTGGACGCGGAGTGGGCGGTCTTCGAGATCGACGAGGCCACGCTGCCGAAGGCGGTCGAGGAGACTCGACCGAAAGCGGTGCTGGTGGGCAACCTCTTTCGCGACCAGCTCGACCGCTACGGCGAGCTGGAGCTGCTGGCGATGACGATCGAGCGCGCGCTGGAGGCGATGCCGGCGGGCGGCCAGGCAGTCCTCAACGCCGACGATCCGCGGGTCGGCCAGATCGGCCTGAGCCTGAGCCGGCCCCCGCTCTGGTACGGCATCGAGGACCCCGGTGTCGCCGTTGGCGAGCTGCCCCACGCGGCCGACGCCCGGACCTGCCCCCGCTGCGGCGCGGCGCTCGAGTTCGCTGCTGTCTACGTCGGCCACGACGGCGACTACCGGTGCCCCAACGGCGACTTCGCGCGGCCCCGACCGGACCTGGCGGCGACCGACGTGCGCCTCGAGGGCCTGGACCGGATCCAGCTCACCGCCGCGGGCACCCGGCTGGGGGTGGCCCTGGGGGGGCTCTACAACGCCTACAACCTGATGGCCGCCTTCGCCCTCGGCCGCGCGCTCGGGCTAAAGCCCGACTACATGGCGGAGCGGCTGAAGCACGTCGAGGCGGCGTTCGGCCGCCAGGAGCGCTTCGAGGCCCGCGGCCGCCGCTTCACGATGATGCTGGCCAAGAACCCGACCGGCTTCAACGAGATCCTGCGGGAGTCGATCCGGCTGGCGGGAGGCCGCCACTACCTCGTCGGCCTCAACGACCGGCTGGCCGACGGCCGCGACGTCTCCTGGATCTGGGACGTCGACTTCGAGGTGCTCAAAGACCAGGCCGCCGTCGTGGTCCCCAGCGGCGACCGGGCCTACGACATGGCCGTCCGTTTGAAGTACGCCGCCGTCGCCGCGGCGCGGCCCCCTGAGCCCGACCTGGGCAGGGCCCTGGACGAGCTCATCGAGGCCATGCCGGAGGGCGCCGACGGCTTCCTGCTCTGCACCTATACGGCCATGCTCGACCTGCGAGGGCTGCTGGTCCGCCGGGGTTGGCTGCGGCCATACTGGGCCACGTGAGCGATCCCAGGCGCCTCACGGTCGGCTGGCTGTATCCCGACCTGATGAACATCTACGGCGACCGGGGCAACATCCTGACCCTTCTCAACCGGGCCGCCTGGCGCGGCTACGAGGCGCGGCTGCTGAACCTCGGCAAGGGCACGGCGGAAGGCATGGACGAGGTCGACATCTTCTTCTTCGGCGGCGGCCAGGACAAGGACCAGGCGCTGGTGTACGACGACCTGATCGAGACAAAGGCCGGCCACCTGGCTGCGGCGGTCGACCGCGGCGCCGCCGTGCTGGCGGTCTGCGGCGGCTACCAGCTGCTCGGCCACTTCTACCAGACCGCCGATGGCCAGCGGCTGCCGGGGATCGGCCTCCTGGACGCCCACACGGAAGCCGGCGGCAAACGCTGCATCGGGGACGTCGTGATCGAGGCCGACCCCAGCCTCGGCCTGGAGCCGCGGACCATCGTCGGCTTCGAGAACCACAGCGGGCGCACGTTCCTCGGCAAGGGCCTCAGCCCGCTCGGGCGAGTCCGCAAGGGCTTCGGCAACAACGCCGAGGACGGGGGCGAGGGGGCCGTCCAGGGCAACCTGTTCGGAACCTATCTCCACGGCTCGCTGCTGCCCAAGAACCCGCACCTGGCCGACCTGATCATCGGCCGGGCGCTGGGAGTCACCCTGACCCCGCTGGACGATGGCCTCGAGCTGCAAGCGCACGCGCGCGTCGTCGAGCGCGAGCTGGCTCGCCGCTAAGCTGTCCGGTTCCCGAGTGGTCGCGACTATCCCCATGTTGGCTATTCCTCTCCCCGCTCGCGGGGGGCGGCTGCGTGGGGGGCCTCAGGGATCCATGGCGGCACACTCTCAGGTGCCGGGGCCTACCTACGACTGATTCGGTTCAGAGTCGGCTCCGCCCCCCTCCCCACCTCCCCCGCAGGCGGAGGGAGGGGTCCTGACCCGCTAGGCCGCCGCGGCCGAAAGCCCGGGTAGGGCCAGCTTGAGCAGCTCGTCGATCGACTCGATGAGCACCAGGTCCATCTCCTTCCGCAGCTCGGCGGGGATGTCGTCCAGGTCGGCCTCGTTGCGCCTGGGCAGGAGGACGCGCCGGATCCCCGCTCGGTGGGCCGCCAGCACCTTCTCCTTCACCCCGCCGATGGGCAGCACCTTGCCCCGCAGGGTGATCTCACCCGTCATGGCCAGGTCGTCCCGCACCGTCTGGCCAGTCAGGATCGAGGCCATCGCGGCCAGCACCGTCACGCCGGCCGAGGGGCCCTCCTTGGGCTGCCCGCCCGCCGGGACATGGACGTGGATGTCGCTCTCCTCGAGGAGCTTGCGGTCGATGTGCAGCTCCTTGGCCCGCGTCTTCAGGTAGCTGAAGGCGGCCGCCGCGGACTCCTTCATGACGTCCCCCAGCTGGCCGGTGAGATGCAGCTCGCCTTTGCCGGGCACGATCGCCGCCTCCACGAAGATGATCTCGCCGCCGGTCGGCGTCCAGGTCAGGCCCGTCGCCACACCGGGCCGGTCGATGCGCTCGGCCGTCTCGTCGAAGAACCGGCGCTTGCCGAGGGCGTCGCGGACCCCGCCCAGGGCCACCGTCACCGTTCCCGAGACCGCGCCTTCGGCCACGTCCGAGGCGACCCGCCGGAGGACGCCGGCGATCTCACGCTCCAGGTTGCGGACGCCGGCCTCCCGTGTGTACTCACGGATGATCGCGCGCAGGGCCGGATCCTCGAACGTCGCCTCGTCCGGGTTCAGGCCGTGGGCGTCGAGCTGTTTGGGGATCAGGAACTGGCCGGCGATGTGGACCTTCTCCTCCTCCGTGTAGCCCGAGAGCTGCAGCACCTCCATGCGGTCCCGAAGGGGTGGCGGGATCGAGTCGAGCGTGTTGGCCGTCGTGATGAACATCACCTTCGAGAGGTCGAAGGGCACGTCCAGGTAGTTGTCCCGGAAGTCGCGGTTCTGCTCGGGGTCGAGCACTTCCAGGAGGGCCGACGAGGGGTCGCCGTGCCAGTCGGCGCCGATCTTGTCCACCTCGTCGAGCATGAAGACCGGGTCGTTGGACTCCGCGCGCCGGATCGCCTGGATGATCCGCCCGGGCATGGCGCCGATATAGGTTCGCCGGTGGCCGCGGATCTCGGCC
>DHIW01000060.1:0-8003 GCA_002404015.1 Chloroflexi bacterium UBA4736 | reverse complement strand
CCGCGGATCTCGGCCTCGTCGTGCACGCCGCCCAGGGAGGCGCGCGCGAACTTCCGGCCCATGGCGCGAGCGATCGACTGGCCGAGCGAGGTCTTGCCCACCCCGGGCGGCCCCACGAAGCACAGGATCGGCTCCCGGCCGCGCTCGCTGGAGCCCCGCTGCTGCTTGAGGCGCCTGACCGCGAGGTGCTCCACCACCCGCTGCTTGACCTTGTCCAGGTCGTAGTGGTCGGCGTCCAGGATCTGGCGGGCGCGGGCCACGTCGAGCTCTCCCTCGGTGGACTTGTTCCAGGGCAGCGACACGAGCAGATCCAGGTAGGTCCTGATGACCGAGGACTCGGGCGAGGCCGAGGGGATGCGCTCCAGGCGGGTCAGCTCGCGGTCGGCCTCCCGGCGAGCGTCGGGCGGCAGGCCCGCCTGCTCGATCCGCTCCCGCAGCTCGGTGATCTCAGCCGCGTCCTGGTCCATCTCACCCAGCTCGGTCTGGATAGCCTTCAGTTGCTCGCGTAGGAAGTACTCGCGCTGCGACTTGCCGATCGACTCCTCGGCCTGGGTCTGGATCTTGCGGCCGAGCTCCAGGACCTCCAGCTCGCGGGCCATCAGGCCGATCAGCCGCTCGAGCTTCTCGCGGGCGCTCGCCATCTCCAGGATCTCCTGCCGCTGCTCGGTCGTCAGGCGAACTTGGTTGGCGATGAAGTAGGCCAGGTAGAGAGGATCTTCGAGATTCAGCGCGGCTCCCAGCAGCTCGCCCGGCAGGTAGGGCGCGATCGCCACGAGCTGCTGAAAGGAGGCGGTGGCCGAGCGGTGCAGGGCCTCTGCAGGCACCCCGGCCTCCTCCGGCGATGCCTCGGGCAGCTCCTCGACCTCGGCCCTCAGGTACGGGCGGCCGGGCGCCTCGGCGACCAGGCGGACCCGGTACAGGCCCTGCACCGCCAGCTGGACGGTGCCGTCGGGCAGCTTGAGCATGTGCTGGATCCGAACCACCGCTCCGACGTGATGGACGTCGTCCCAGGCGGCCTCCTCGACGTCCTCGTTGAGCTGCGCGGCCACGGCCATCAGGCGGTCGCCGGGGGGCAGGTCGTCGAGCAGCTGCAGGGAGCGGGGCCGCCCCACCGCCAGCGGGATCAGCACGTGCGGGAACACGACGGTGTTCTTCAGGGGCAGCACCGGGAGCGTCTTGCGTTCTCCGGCCATCCCCGCAGTTTGCCTCAGCCCTGCACGATCACGCTGGTCAAGAGCTGCTTGAAGAGCGAGGTGTCGGCGTCCGGGCGCGCCGACTGCTTGTAGTCGAAGAGGAAGGAGCGCTGGGCGTCGTACTGGACCTTGACCGCGAACTCCCAGGCGCCGGAGGCGAGCTTGTAGACGGTCAGGTACGTGGTCTTGCCGTAGACCTCGATCGGCGACTCCTGGCGCACCTCCTGGCCCGCCGCCGTCGGGGTCGCCAGCAGCTTGTCCGTGGAGGCCGCCATCTGGACCAGCAGCGAGCTCCCCAGAGTGTCGCTCGCAGGTGCCGTGAATGTAGTCGGGTTGCCGGTCTGCAGCGTCCAGGCCGTGGGGAAGAGGATGGACCAGCCGGCGCCTTCGAAGTGCTGGGACACGTCGAAATGGATCACCAGGTCGGCCCGATCGAGGACCCAGCCATCGATCTGGCCGGAGGCGCTCTTCACATGCAGCCAGGTGGCGCCGGCCACCTGGCGCTGCTCCTGGACGTCCAGCTTGGCGCCCTGGGTGAGCGTGGTGACCCGCTGCGCGGCGGTGTCGGGCTGGGCCCGGATGTTCACGCCCACCGGGTTCAGGACCCAGACGGAGGCCGACTGCAGGGTGGGCGCGGCGGACGGTGTGGCGCCCCCCGAGGTGCGGGGCGTGGAAGCGGCGGGGGCAGGATGACTCGAGCCAGGCGACAGGCAGCCGGCCAGCAGCAGGGCCAGGGCCCCCGCCCCGAAGCGGGAAACCGACCCCCTTATAATTCCGTTCACCCCCCGGGGAACCCTTTTGAGTGAAACTCCACTCTCGGCCGTCATCCTAGCCGCCGGCCTCGGCACCCGCATGCGCTCGCGCACGCCTAAGGTGCTCCATCGGGTCGGTGGACGGCCAATGATCGACCACGTGATCGATGCCTGCCACGCCGCGGGCGTGAAGCGCGTGGTGGCCATCCTGAGCCCGGCCCAGCCCGAGGTGGCGGAGCACCTGGGCGGCCGCTGCGCGGTGGCCTACCAGCCCGAGCAGAAAGGGAGTGGCGACGCCTTCGCGAGAGCCCCCGAGGACGTTCTCGCCCGAGGCGATGTCATGGTCGTCAACGGCGACGCGCCGCTGCTGCGCGGCGAAACCCTGCGCCAGGTGGCGGACGCCCACCGCAAGCTGGGGGCGCCGGCTACGCTGGCCAGCGTCGAAGACCCCAGCCGCTCGGACGGCCGGATCGTCCGGGGCCGCGACGGCAGCCTCGAGCGGATCGTGGAGGCCCGCGATGCGACCCAGAGCGAGAAGTCGATCACCGAGATCAACGTGGGCCTCTACTGCTTCCGGGGCGGCAGCGAGCTGCTGCAGGCACTGGCGATGCTGCAGCCCGCCAACGCGGCCGGCGAGCTCTACCTGACCGACCTCTTCCAACAGCTGCGGCCGGTGCAGGTGGTCCGGCTGAAGGACCCCGTGGAGGGGCTGGGAGTCAACGACCGGGTCCAGCTGGCCATCGCCGAGAAGGCCCTCCGATCGCGGATCCTGGAGCAGCTGATGCTGTCCGGCGTCACCGTGACCGACCCTGACACCACCTTCGTGGAGGCCGGAGTCAAGATCGGCCAGGACACCGTGATCGAGCCCTTCACGATCATCCGGGGCGAGACCCGGATCGGCCGCGACTGCCGGATCGGACCGGCCGTGGACATGTCGGACTGCCGGATCGCCGACGGCTGCCGGATCGAGCACTCCTGGCTCAAGCAGTGCTCGATGGGGGAGGGCAGCGACTGCGGCCCCTACTCCAAGCTCCGACCCGGCACCGAGCTCGGGCTGCGCGTCCACGTCGGCAGCTTCGCCGAGATCGTGCGCTCCAAGATCGGCGCCGGCAGCGCGGTCCCCCATTTCTCCTACGTGGGCGACGCGGTGATCGGCGAGAACGTCAACTTCGCGGCGGGTGCGGTCACCGCCAACTACGACGGCACCAGCAAGCACAGGACCGTGATCGAGGACGACGTGCTGGTGGGCGTCGACACGGTGTTCCGGGCTCCGGTCCGGGTCGGGAAGGGCAGCCGGACCGGCGCGGGCGCCGTGGTGACCAAGGACGTCCCGGCGGGCGCTACGGCGGTGGGGATGCCCGCCCGCGTCGTCCGCCGCAACGGCAAGATGGAGGGGCCATGATCGGCAGGCTGCAGACGGCGGTCGAGTTCTCGGCGGAAGACGTCTCGCCGTGGGGTGAGCTGAAGCTCATCGCGGGGACCGCCAACCCTGAGCTGGCGAGGCTGATCTCCGAGGAGCTGGGCGTGCCGCTCACCGATCCCCGGGTCACCCACTTTCCGGACGGGGAGATCGACGTCAAGATCTCCGACTCGATGCGCGGCCACGACGTGTTCGTGATCCAGCCCACGTGCCATCCGATCAACGAGATGTTGATGGAGCTGTTCATCCTGCTGGACGCCCTTCGCCGGGCCTCCGCGGGCCGGGTGACCGCCGTCGTCCCCTACTACGGCTACGCCCGCAAGGAGCGCAAGTCGCAGCCCCGGGAGCCGATCAGCGCCAAGCTGATCGCCAACTTCATCACGCTGGCCGGCGCGGACCGGCTTCTGCTACTGGACCTCCACGCCGACGCCATCGAGGGCTTCTTCGACGTCCCCACCGACCACCTGACCGCCCACAAGATCCTGGCCGGCTACATCCGACAGCTCGGCCTCCAGGGCTGCACCGTGGTGGCGCCGGACGCCGGCGGCGCCAAGCGGGCCGAGTCCATGGCCAAGCTGCTGCAGGCCCCCCTGGTCTTCGTGTACAAGCGCCGGCAGAGCGACGATCTGGTCGAGATCCTGGAGGCGGCGGGTGAGGTCAAAGGTCGGGACTGCGTGGTGGTCGAGGACATCATCTCGACGGGCGGAACGGCAGGCGAGGTGGCGCGCGCGCTGAAGGCCCAGGGCGCCAACAAGGTGATCTTCGCCTGCACCCACCCGGTCCTCACGCCGGGCGCCGTGGAGCGGCTGCGCAAGGCGCCGATCGACGAGGTGATCGTCACCAACTCGATCCCGGTGCCGCCCGAGAAGCAGGGTGCGCCGGTCACGGTGCTGAGCGTCGCCCCGCTGCTCGCCGAGGCGATCGCCCGCGTGCACGAGAACCGCAGCGTGAGCGAGCTGTTCAGATAGCCCGATGAACGGCCAGGCCTGGGGAGAGGTAATCCTCCTCGTCGTGTGCATCGTGCTCTCGGCCATGGCGTCTGCCACGGAGACCGCGATGACCTCTGTTGGCAGGCTGCGCGTGCGCCACCTGGCGGAGGAGGGCAGCCGCAATGCGGCAACTCTTCAGCGGCTGCAGCAGGACCCCAACCGCTTCCTCTCGACGGTGCTGGTCGTGAACACGGTGGCGCTGATCCTGGCCTCGTTCGCCACCACACTCCTGAGCCTGCAGTACCTGCCCAGCTCCGTCGGCTTCCTGGGCGCCCTGGCGGTCTCGCTGCTGCTCTCGGTCTACCTGCTCATCTTCGCCGAGGTGACCCCGAAGAGCCTGGCGATCCGCAACGCGGAGAGGGTCGCGCTCTGGGCGGCGGCGCCTGTCGAGGCGCTGTCGAACGTGCTCCGCCCGGTCCTCTGGTTCATCACGATCGTGGCCCGCGCCATCACCGGCGGTCGTGCCGCCCGTGCCCCCTACCTGACGGAGCAGGAGCTGATGACCCTGCTCCACGTCTCCGAGGAGCAGGGCGTGATCGAGGAGGAGGAGCGCGAGATGATCCACGGGATCATCCAGATCGGCGACAAGTCGGTCCGCGAGGTGATGGTTCCCCGCCCCGACATAACCGCCGTCGAGCGGAACGCCGACCTGAAGCACATCATCAGGCTCTTCAGGGAGTTCAAGCACACCCGGATGCCGGTCTACGAGGGAGACCTCGACCACGTGGTCGGCCTGATCCACGTCAAGGACCTGCTGCTCTTCTTCGCGCGCGGCCAGGCGACCTTCGACATGGAGAAGCTGATGCGGCCGATCAAGTTCACCCCCGAGCAGAAGAAGGTGGACGAGCTGCTCCACGACATGCAGACCGAGAAGGTCCACATGATGATCGTGCTCGACGAGTACGGAGGGACCGCCGGCCTCGTGACGCTGGAAGACCTGCTCGAAGAGATCGTGGGCGAGATCCGCGACGAGTACGACCAGGCGGAGGAGGAGCCTCTCCAGATCATCAGCGACCGCGAGGCGATGGTGGACGCTCGCTTCTCGATGGGCGAGCTGAACGATGAGCTCGGGCTGGGGCTGGCGGAGAGCAGCGACTACGACTCGGTGGGCGGCTATGTATACGCCACCCTCGGCGAGGTCCCCGACGCGGGCGCGAGCTTCGACGCCGGGGACGTCCACTGGATCGTGGAGGAGGTCAACGGCCAGCGGATCGGCCGGGTTCGCCTGCAGTCGAATCATCCCTGGCCGGACGAGGTGCTGGTGGACCACGGCATGCAGCCGCCGTCGCGCGACGAGCGGTCCGGCGAGGACACCGCGGACGCCGAGCTGCCCTCCCGTTGAGCCGGGTTGGGTAGCCCCGGCCGGCCTCCTTGAGCACCTATCGCGACGAGGCCATCGTCCTCCGCAAGCTCGACTACGGCGAGGCCGACCGCATATTCACCCTGCTCACGCGCGAGCACGGCAAGGTGGGTGCCATCGCCAAGGGTGTCCGCCGCACCTCCAGCAAGCTGGCCTCCGCCCTCGAGCTCTTCTCGCACATAGACGTGCAGCTGGCCCGCGGGCGGGGCGCCCTCGACGTCATCACGCAGGTGGTCCGGATGCCCGGCCATCGGCTCGAGGCCGACGTGGAGCGGACGGCCCACGCGGGCCTGATCGCCGAGCTCGCGGATCGCGTTTGCGAGGACCGCCACCCGGTCGAGGGCGTCTTCGAGCTGACCAACTTCGCCCTTCAGGAGCTGGCGCTGGAGTCGGACCCGCGCCGGGCCTCGATGTACTTCCTGGTCCGCGCCCTGGACCTGCTCGGCTACGCCCCCCAGCTCGACGGCTGCGCCAACTGCGAGCGGCAGCTCCCCGCGGCGCCGGCCGCTTTCGTACCGCCCCTGGGCGGCTTTCTCTGCCCGGACTGCATCCAGCCGGGGATGACGGAGGTGCCGGCCGCCGGGCTCAAGGTCCTGCGGCTGATGGCGGCCGGCGACATCGAGCTCTATCGACGCCTCAAACTGGAGGGCGGCCTGGTCGACATCCTGGAGAACGTGCTTGAGGCGCAGCTCGAGCACCATCTCGACCGCCAGCTCAAATCCATCCGTTTCCTGCGCCAGATGAGGAGCACGCCATCCGCGAGGACCTGATGGAGAAGGTGGTCGCGCTGTGCAAGCGGCGCGGCTTCGTGTACCCCTCCAGCGAGATCTACGGCGGCATGCAGTCGCTCTACGACTACGGTCCCTACGGAGTTGCCCTCAAGCGCAACATCCGCGAGCTCTGGTGGCGGCACACGGTCGAGATGCGCGACGACGTGGTGGGGATCGAGACCACGATCATCATGCATCCCGAAGTCTGGGTGGCCTCCGGCCACGTGGCCGGCTTCAGCGACCCGCTCGTCGAATGCCAGGGCCGCTGCAAGAAGCGCTGGCGGGCCGACCACCTCGGCGGCAGCGGCAAATGCCCGGAGTGCGGCGGAAGTCTCTCCGCGCCGCGCCAGTTCAACCTCATGTTCAAGACGCACGTAGGACCGGTCGAGGATTCGGCGTCGGTCGCGTACCTGAGGCCGGAAACGGCCCAGGGAATGTTCGTTAACTTCAAGAACGTTGTCAATTCGGTGCGCGTGCGCGTGCCATTCGGAATGGCGCAAAACGGACGCTCCTTCCGAAACGAGATCACGACTGGCAACTTCGTGTTCAGGCTGCGCGAGTTCGAGCAGATGGAGATGGAGTTCTTCGTACAGCCGGGCCAGGACGAGCGCTGGTTCGAGCACTGGAAGTCCGAGCGCATGCGCTGGTACACCGAAACGCTCGGCGTGCGGGCCGACAGGCTCCGCTTCCGAGATCACGGACCCGACGAGAAGGCGCACTACGCCAAGGCCAGCACGGATATCGAGTACGACTTCCCGTTCGGTTGGGCCGAGGTGGAGGGGATCGCCAACCGCACCGACTTCGACCTCCGCGCCCACCAGGAGCACTCGCGGGAGGACCTCACGTACCTGGACCCGGAGACCAACGAGCGCTACCTGCCGTGGGTGATCGAGCCCGCGGTGGGGGTGGACCGGATCTTCATCACCTGCCTGCTCGACGCTTACGACGAGGACGAGGTCAACGGGGAGACGAGGGTCGTCCTGCGCTTCCGCCCGGCGGTGGCGCCGATCCAGGTGGCCGTGGTGCCCCTGTCGAAGAAGCCCGAGCTCGTCGAGGTCGCCAACCCACTGGCGGCCGAGCTGCGCGGGCGCTTCCGCGTCGAGTACGACCAGACCGGTGGCCACATCGGCAAGCGCTACAGGCGCCAGGACGAGATCGGCACGCCGTTCTGTGTGACGGTTGATTTCGACTCCCTGCAGGACCGCGCGGTCACGATCCGCGAGCGCGACTCGATGGAGCAGGAGCGGGTGCCGATCGCCGATCTGGCCGACCGGCTGGCAGCGCGCCTCCAGTAGGGAGTCCGCGCGCGATCGACCAACCGGTGGGAAAAAAGTGACCCCGACAGATCGCCTCCGCGGCTCCGGCTTCCGCCTTGCGGCTTCGTCCGGCTCCTCAGCGCGTGTCCCTCGGGGCCGTCACGAACTGTAGGGCACGCCCTCTCATTTGGCAACAGAAAGCCGCAGGCAAGATTTTCGGATCGCCAGGCTACAAACAACGGTCACGTCGCGCGAGCTGGTGT
>DHIW01000097.1:402-40806 GCA_002404015.1 Chloroflexi bacterium UBA4736 | reverse complement strand
TATTTATGGGACGCAGCACTAGTCATGCCCTCCCTCCGCGTGTGGTGATCGTGTCGACAAGGCGTGGGCTCGGCGACCAGGGATCTGGGAGTGCGGCTGGGCGTGGTTCGCGGTGGGACACGCCTCGATTCAAGGCAGCGCGGTGTTACCAGGACGTATCCCGTTTTCGATATGCCGGCGATATGCGCTGGCTCTAGGATCGTCGGATGCGGGTGTTGATCGTCGAGGACGAGCCATATATGGCGGATGCCATCCGTGATGGCCTGCGCCTGGAGGCGATCGCCGCCGACCTCGCCGGCGACGGCGACACGGCTCTGGAACTGCTCAGCGTCAACGCCTACGACATAGCCGTCCTCGATCGAGACATTCCGGGCCCCTCCGGCGACGAGATCGCCAAGCGCATTGTCGCCTCCGGCAGCGGCATGCCGATCCTCATGCTCACTGCTGCCGACCGGCTCGACGACAAGTCCACCGGGTTCGAGCTCGGCGCCGACGACTACCTCACCAAGCCGTTCGAACTCCGAGAGCTCGTGCTCCGCCTCAGAGCGCTCGACCGGAGGCGCGCCCACTCGAGACCACCCGTGCGAGAGATCGCAGGCCTTCGTCTGGATCCGTTCCGCCGCGAGGTGTACCGCGACGGCCGGTTCGTCGCGCTCACCCGGAAGCAGTTCGCGGTGCTCGAAGTCCTTGTCGCCGCCGAAGGTGGTGTCGTCAGCGCCGAAGGGCTGCTGGAACGGGCTTGGGATGAGAACGCCGATCCGTTCACCAACGCCGTACGGATCACGGTCTCGGCACTGCGCAAACGCCTCGGTGAACCCTGGATCATCGCCACCGTGGCCGGCGTCGGGTACCGCATCAGCACTCAAACAGACACCGGGCCGGGGGCAGGGGGCCGTGCATAGAGCCCCTGGTCTGAGTGTTCGCCTCAAACTCACCCTCAGCTACGCCGGCTTGCTCATGCTCGCAGGTGGCTTGTTGCTCGCCACCGTGTGGGTGCTCCTTCTGCGATACGGCCCCGACGGTGCGCCCGGTGGCTTGGGGCCCGAGCGCTTGATGATCAACGGCAACGTTCTGGTGGCGCTGCGCATCATGGTCAGCGCTTTCGGTCCGGCCGCGGCCATCCTGCTGGCGTTCCTGCTGGCATTCGGTCTCCTGGGAGGGTGGCTTCTGGCCGGCCGCATGCTCGCCCCCCTGACTCGCATCACCGACGCCGCCCGCATGGCCGCGAACGGTTCGCTCTCTCACCGAATCGAGCTGCCGGGCCGCAGTGACGAGTTCCGCGAGCTCGCCGACGCCTTCGACACCATGCTCGGGCAGCTCGAAGCACACATCGCGGAACAGCAGAGATTCGCAGCCAGCGCCTCCCACGAACTGCGCACCCCGCTGGCGATCACGCAGACGCTGCTCGACGTGGCCCGCAACGATCCGAACCGCGACACCGGCGAACTCGTCGACCGCCTCCACGCCGTCAACACCCGAGCGATCGACCTCACGGAAGCGTTGCTCCTGCTCAGCCGCGCCGACCAACGAACCTTCGCCCGAGAACACGTCGACCTGTCACTAATAGCTGAAGAGGCCATTGAAACGCTTCTCCCCTTCGCCGAAAAACGCGGCGTCACCATCGAGTCCTCAGGCGACGTGACCCCCACCATCGGCTCCCACGCGCTCCTGCTGCAGTTGACTACGAACCTCGTTCACAACGCGATCGTCCACAATCTGCCTGAACAGGGCACCGTGTGCGTCACCACCAGCGTTCACCCCAAGACTGTGGTGCTCACAGTCGAGAACACCGGCGAGAAGCTCACATCACAATTGCTTTCCACGCTTGTCGAGCCGTTTCAGCGCGGCGCCGAACGCATACGCACCGAACACGCCGGTGTCGGCCTCGGCCTGGCAATCGTCAAGAGCATCACCCAAGCACACGACGGAACCCTCACCCTCGCCCCCCGGGCCGCAGGCGGGCTCCGCGTCACGGTTCAACTACCCGCCGCGCCACGGCAGACGGGCATATGACGAATCAGGGGAGCGCCTGAGCGGCGCCAGCCCCCTGCCTATTGGAGGCGGTAGCCCCCTCGGCGAACCTTGGCGTGGCGGCTGCTGACCTTGATCTCGGCCGTCTTAACAAGTGCTGAAAGGTTCTTATTGTGTAAACCTGGGAGCATCATTTCGAACTCGAATTGCTTGGAATCGCGGCTACTCTCTGTTGCCCACGTGGCAAACCAGCACCGGTCGGCGGGTATTGGTATTGAGCTGAAAGGGGACTGAGGATGAGTACGGTACGGCTACTGGTGGGCACTCGGAAGGGTGCGTTCGTAATGACCTCGGATGGCAAGCGGGAGCGCTGGGAAGTCAGCGGGCCCCACTTCGCGGGCTGGGAGGTCTATCACCTCAACGCGTCGCCGGCGGACCCGAACCGGCTCTACGCCTCCCAGTCCAGCGGCTGGTTCGGGCAGGTCCTTCAGCGCTCTGACGACGGCGGCCAAACCTGGGAGGCGGTGGGCAACGAGTTCCAGTACGAGGGTGAGGTCAGCACCCACAAGTGGTACGACGGCTCGCCGCACCCCTGGGTGTTCGCGCGGGTCTGGCATCTCGAGCCCTCCCTGACGGATCGCGACACCGTCTACGCCGGCGTGGAGGACGCCGCCCTGTTCCGCACCGTCGACGGCGGCCAGACCTGGCAGGAGCTGTCCGGTCTGCGGACACACTCCTCAGCGCCCTCCTGGGCGCCCGGCGCCGGCGGGCTCTGCCTGCACACCATCGTCCTTGATCCGGCCAATCCCGACCGGATCTTCGCCGCCATCTCGGCCGCCGGCGCGTTCCGCAGCGATGACGCCGGCAAGACCTGGCGGCCGATCAATCGTGGTCTTCGGTCAGAGGGGATCCCGGACCCCAACGCTGAGGTCGGGCACTGCGTACACCGCATCGCGGCGCACCCGTCGCGTCCGAACGTGCTCTTCATGCAGAAGCACTGGGATGTCATGCGCAGCGACGACGCCGGCGAGTCGTGGCAGGAGATCAGTGGCAACCTGCCGAGTGACTTCGGCTTTGCCATCGACGTTCACGCGCACGAACCCGAGACCATCTACGTGGTTCCGATCAAGAGCGACTCCCACCACTTCCCGCCCGACGGCAAGCTGCGCGTCTACCGCAGCCGGACCGGCGGCAACGAATGGGAGGCGCTCACCTACGGACTCCCACAAAGGGATTGCTACGTCAACGTGCTGCGCGACGCGATGGCCGTCGACTCGCTCGATTCCTGCGGCGTGTACTTCGGCACCACCGGCGGGCAGGTCTACGGTTCGGCCGACGCCGGCGACAGCTGGACCCCGATCGTCCGCGACCTGCCGGCGGTCGTCTCGGTGGAGGTGCAGACCCTGCCGTGATGCGCGTCGTACTCCCGCCGAACCTACGAACGCTTGCCGGCGTGGGAAGGGAGGTCGAGGTCGAGGTCGTCGGCCCGGCCTGCCAACGCTCGGTCATCGACGCGCTCGAGGCCGCGTACCCGGCGCTGCGTGGCACGATCCGGGACCCCGCCACCCAGCGGCGCCGGCCGCTGCTGAGGTTCTTCGCGTGCGAGGAGGACCTGTCGGACGAGTTACCCGAGGCCCCATTACCCGACGCCGTTGCGACCGGGACCGAGCCATTCCTGATCGTCGGAGCGATGTCGGGGGGCTGCGGTTCTAATAGGTAGGTTGTCAATGCTGATCTTGTGGGAGACGATGCGCGCGTGACGAGTGGCCACGACGCCTGGGTCGTCGGCGATGAGCCCGCCGTCGTGGTTGACTTCTACGGCGCCAGCAACTATGCCAGGCCGTCCTGATCAGGAGCAAGCGAGATGCAGACCATGGAGTCGAACGCAGCCCTGGCGGCATTCACGGGCGCCAGGGACCGGTACCTGGAGACCATGCGACACGTGCCTCCGCACGCGTCTGAGTACCTAAAGCCGGGTGACGACTACTCGCTCGGAGGCATAGCCGTCCACGTCAACTTCGTGCTCGAGCACTACACCAATGTGCTGAACGCCCTGATCGCGGGCGGCTTCGCCGAATGCCGGCCGGAGGATCCATCGGGGCTCGAGGTGCGTGCGCAGGCGAGAGCGAAAGAAGCCCTCCAGGCCGGCGAAGTCGTCGCGGAGCTGGCCACGACGGAGAAGCTCCACCAGCACCTGACCGGGATGATCGAGGGCGTCGCGGCCGACCTTGACCGCAAAGCTCCCGTCTGGTACCCGGGTGGGGCCGCGGCCTATCCGACCAGCGCGGCCGACGTGCTGGGGTGGCTGACCGACCACTACGGCGAACACGTCCCGCAGCTCGAGGCACTGGTGGCGGAGTGGAAGCAGGGGACGGGCGGCGCAACCGATGCATTCGCCGTGGTGACCAGGTTTTGCGAGGCGTTCGACCGCGGCGACGTCGAGGCAGTGATGGCGCTCATGACCGACGACTGCGTCTTCGAAAGTACGGACCCGGCGCCGGACGGCGAGCGGCACGCGGGCCAGGCCGCGGTGCGGACGTACTGGGAGAACTTCTTCGCGACCACCGAGGAGCCCCGCTTCGAGAACGAGGAGATGTTCGCATCCGGCGACCGGGTGTTCAGCCGGTGGCGATTCTCATGGGGCAGCGGGGACTCAGGCGGTCACGTTCGCGGCATCGACGCGTACCGCGTGCGAGAAGGAAAGGTGGCCGAGAAGCTGGCCTACGTCAAGGGCTGAGTGAAGGTCGCTCGCCGCCCATCAAACGGCCCAGCACCGAGGGCTGGCCGACGCCTCAGGTCGCGACGTCGCGGCCGCTGACCCCCCAGCCCGATAGCGCCAGGCCCCCGAGCGCGAGGGCGAGACAGACCGCGATGCCGACTCAGTCCCAGCTCCGCTGACCCCTGTGCAGCTGACTTCGCGGTCGTGGTGCAATGACCGCACATGCGAGCCCTCGCCATCTTCACCGTCGACTCCGTCGAGCCCGATCCGCCGCAGCGCGAGATCGAGGGCGTGAGCTACGGCCGAGTTGTTATCAAGAAGACATTCCGGGGCGATGTCGACGGCCACGGCAGCGTCGAGATGCTGGCATGTCGATCCGAAGCCGGCGCCGGCTACGTGGCGCTCGAGCATATCGACGCCCGCGTGGGCGGGTGCCGCGGCACCTTCGGCCTGCTGCACCTGGGCACGATGGCGAACGGCGAGCCATCGGGTCAGTGGCCCATCGTTCCCGGCTCTGGCACCGGAGAGCTTCGCGGGATCAAAGGCGAGGGGCGCATCGACATAGCTACGGACGGCACTCACACCTTCACGCTCGACTACGAGTTAGCGGTCGCCCCGGCTTGACGGGCGGCGTCTACCATCAGGCTGCAGTTATGGCACCTTCCAGTCCGGCGCCGGACGACCTGCTGTTCGCTTTCGTAGAAGGCCGCCTCCTCATCCGGGAGGTCGACGGAGAGCCCTCGGTCCCTGCCGCCGGATTGGCGCCTGGGCTGTTCCAGTCCGACGCCAGCCTGATCCGGGTCGCCACCGTGGACGGCCGCGGCGTCTGGGCGGGTGCCGTGGACCCCGCAGCAGAGCTGGGGGCAGAGCTGACGCCGGTCGGCCTCAGGTCGCTCTTCGGTCGCCTGCCGGACCACCTGATGGCGGCCGCGGGACGCTCTTCCCAGCTCGTCGACTGGTATCTCGGCCACGCCTTCTGCGGGCGCTGTGGCACCCCGACCGTCGTCTCGCCGTCGGAGACCGCCCGCGTCTGCCCGAGCTGCGGCGCCCTCCACTTCCCCCGGGTCACCCCCGCCGTGATCATGGTCGTCGAACGGGATGACCAACTGCTGCTCGCCCACAGCGCCCGCTTCCCAACCTCCTTCTACAGCGCCCTGGCCGGGTTCGTCGAACCCGGCGAGACCCTCGAGCAGGCGGTCGCGCGGGAAGTCATGGAGGAGGTGGGCATCGAGCTCGCGGACCTCCGCTACTTCGGGAGCCAGTCCTGGCCCTTCCCGAGCCAGCTGATGGTCGGATTCTTCGCCAGCTACAAGGCCGGCGAGATCCGCCTGCAGGAGGACGAGATCACAGATGCCCGCTGGTTTTCGCCGAACGACCTTCCGGAACTTCCCGGGCCGTTCAGCATCGCCCGCCGCCTGATCGAGGATTTCCTGAACCGGCAAACGGCCTGAGGCCCCGACGGATAAGGTCGTCTATTGACTGGAGTGGCACGAAGCGACATTGGGGCGGCCGTGGTTGGCATGGGCTTCATCGGCAGCGTCCACGTCGACGCCCTGCGCCGGCTCGGGGTCCAGGTCCACGGTGTCGTCGGCTCCAGCGGTGCCCGGGCCGCCGAACGGGCCCGGGCCGCCGGCCTGCCACCCGCCTACGAGTCGATCGAGGCGATGCTCGCCGACGAGCGGGTGGACGTGGTGCACATCACCTCGCCCAACCACCTTCACCACGCCCATGCGAAGGCCGCTCTCGGCGCGGGCAAGCACGTGGTCTGCGAGAAGCCGCTGGCAGGGACTTCGGCCGAGTCCTCCGAGCTGCTCCGGCTGGCGGAGTCGAGCGGACTGGTCCACGCGGTCAACTTCAACATTCGCTTCTACCCGCTGTGCCAGCACTTGCAGCAGCTGGTTCGGGAGGGCGGGCTGGGCGAGGTGCGCCTGGTCACGGGGCACTACTTGCAGGACTGGCTCCTGCTCGACACGGACTGGAACTGGCGGCTCGATCCGGCACTGGGCGGAACGCTTCGCGCGGTCGGCGACATCGGCTCGCACTGGCTCGACCTGACCTCCTTCCTGGTGGGGTCGCGGGTCGCTTCGGTTACCGCCGACCTGGCGACCTTCGTCAAGGTGCGCCGGGAGCCGACGGGGCCGGTCGAGACGTTTGCGGCCGGTCCGAGGCGGGACACGGAGGCTCGCGAGATCAAGACCGAGGACTGCGCTACCATCCTGGTCCGCTACGAGAACGGCGCTTTAGGGTCGCTCGCCGTCTCGCAGGTGAGCGCCGGGCGGAAGAACTGCCTCCAGCTCGAGATCGACGGTGCCAGCGCCTCCGCCGCCTGGTGCTCCGAGCAGCCCGATGAGCTCTGGCTGGGGCATCGCGACCGTCCTAACGAGGTGCTCCCCCGCGACGCAGGGTTGATGAACGCGGCGGGAGTGGCGGCGTCCCATCTGCCCGGCGGTCACGTAGAAGGTTTCGCCGACACCTTCAGGGGGCTGTACGCCGCCGTCTACCGGGCCGTGCTCGAAGGCGGCCCGGCGCAAGGGCGCTACCCCACATTCGCCGACGGGCACGACGGAGTCCTCGTCTGTGAGGCGGTCGAGCGCAGCGCGCGCGAGGGTAGGCGCGTGGAGGTCGAGCGGAAGCCGGTCGGACAAGAGGCGGACCGCTGACTCTCGCTGTGCTGTCGGTCATTCTCGCCGCGCGCCTGCGACGTTCACGCTCGACATCCGGCGGGCGGTCGAGGTCCTCGGGTACCGGCCGCTGAGGTCTTAGCCGGAGGCGTTCGCTGAGCTGGCGAGCCAGACTCAGCCGGGAGGCTGTCGGCGGCCCGTTCCGGCTCAGCCACCCGCCCCCATGGGCGCCCGAGTTGACAATCTGGGCTAGCTTCTCTGATAGTAGAGTTGTCACCTTAGTTCCCTTCTAGGAGAGGCCATCGTGCACTACATCGCTTGGATCATCCTGGGCGGCCTGGCCGGCTGGGTCGCCGGCAAGCTCATGAGCGGCCACGGTTATGGCGTCGTGATGGACATCGTCCTTGGGATCGTGGGCGCCTTCATCGGCGGCTTCCTCATCCGGACACTGCTCGGCGTCAGCACCACGAACCTGATCATCTCCTTCATCGGGGCCGTGATCGGCGCCTGCATCCTGGTGGCGATCATCCACATGGTCCGCCGGGAGCCGCTCCGAACGTAGCCAAACCCGTCTGGCGTGCAAAGAGGGGGGCCGCTCGCCGGCCCTCCTCCTTTTTTTAGCCCCAGACCCGTTCCGCCACCGCGGCCACCAGGCGGAGCTTGGCCTCCTGGTCTGCCGGCGTGAGGGGGTTCCCAGGGGCTGTGCTGGCAAACCCGCACTGGGGGCTGATGGCGAGCCGCTCGATGGGGAAATATCGCGAGGCCTCCTCGAGGCGGCGGACGAGGTCGTCGGCCGGCTCCAGCTCCGGCGTCTTGCTGCTGACCAGGCCCAGCACCACCCGCTTCTCGCGCGGCATCCGCGCCAGCGGCTCGAACGAACCGGCTCGCGGAGTGTCGTACTCAAGGAAGAAAGCGTCGATCCGGAGGCCCTCGAAGATCTGGTCGGAGATCGCCTCGTAGCCGCCCTCGCCGAGCCAGCGGCCCTGGTTGTTGCCGCGGCAGATGTGCATGGCGATCACCATCCCGGCCGGCCGGCCCATGAGCGACTCGTTGACCAGCCTGATATGGCGCTCCAGGACCTGGTCGAGGTCCTCGCCGGCGGCGAGCATCTGGGCTCGCTGATTCTCGTCGCACAGGAGGCCCAGCGTCACATCGTCGAGCTGGACGTAGGTGCAGCCCAGGCGGCCGAGCTCGTTCAGCTCCTCCCGGTAGACGCGGACCACGTCCTCGTGGAGCTCGTCGCGGTCGGGGTAGGCGCGGTCGGACACCCCCTCCCGCCAGCGCAGCGTCACCTGCTGGGTGGGGCTGGGCAAGGTGACCTTGGGGGTGCGCTCGGTCAGTGAGCGCACGTAGAGGAACTCCTCGGTCGCTATGCCGCGCTGCCGGCGCAGCTTCCCCGTGACGACCGCCCCGGTGTAGCGCAGCTCGCGGCCGCGATCGTCCCTGAACGTACGCGGCATCTCCATCTCGGTGAAACCCGAGACCGCGGCCGGGAAGTGGCTGAAGTAGATGACCCGGCGGTACTCGCCGTCCGTGATCGACTGCAGGCCGACCGACTCCTGGAGGCGGACGGCGTCGATGATGTGATGGTCCTCCACCTCGCGCAGCGCGCCGGCGGTCAGCTCGCCGCGGTCGAACGCGGCCCGCGCCGCCAGCAGCTCGGGCGGCCGCAGCAGGCTGCCGACGTGGTCGGCCCGAAACGGCGGGCTGCTCATATTGCCGATCCTATAGGCGGTGGCTCGCTACGACGTTGCGATCATCGGGGCCGGCATCGTGGGACTGGCGTCCGCGCGCGAGCTGCTGCGGAGGCGGCCCGGGCTCCGCGTTGCCGTGCTCGACAAGGAGTCCGGCATCGCTCAGCACCAGAGCGGCCACAACTCGGGCGTCATCCACTCCGGGATCTACTACACGCCCGGCTCGCTGAAGGCCCAGCTGTGCGTTGCCGGGATGCGCGAGATGTACGCGTACTGCGAGGCGAAGGGCATCCCGACCGACCGCTGCGGCAAGGTCATCGTGGCCACAGAGCCCGCTGAGCTGGGCAGGCTGGACGACCTCCACGCTCGCGGGCGCGCCAACGGGGTGGCCGGCCTGGAGCTGATCGGGCCGGAGCGCCTCCGCGAGCTGGAGCCCCACTGCGCGGGGATCCGCGCCCTCTGGTCGCCCGAGACCGGGATCGTCGACTACTCACAGGTCGCGCGCGGGTACGCCGAGGACATCCGGGCGGCCGGCGCCGACATCCTGACCAACCACCCGCTGCTGGGCGTGCGCAAGCTGGCCGGCGGTTTGCTCTTGGAGACCCCGGGCGACGAGATCGAGGCCCGCCGGATGATCGCCTGCGCCGGCGTGTACGCCGACCGCCTGGCGAGGCTTACGAGGGGCGCCCGAGAGCCGCGCGTGGTGCCGTTCCGGGGCGACTACTGGCAGCTCCGACCGGAGTCCCGCCACCTCGCCCGCAACCTGATCTACCCCGTGCCCGAGCCCGACTTCCCATTCCTCGGAGTGCACGCCACCCGCCGCCTGGGCAGCGGAGAGGTGTGGCTGGGCCCCAACGCCGTCCTTGCCTTCAGCCGCGAGGGCTACGGCCGCCTCGACACGCGGCCCCGAGACCTGCTCGCCGCCCTGGCCAACCGGGGTTTCCAGAGGATGGCCGCGAGGTACTGGCGGATGGGCGCCGTCGAGATGTGGCGCGACTTCAGCAAGCGGGCCTTCCTGCGCTCGGTCCAGCGCTACCTGCCCGAGGTGACGCTGGCCGACCTGGTGCCGGGGCAGTCCGGGGTCCGGGCGCAGGCCATCAGCCCAGAGGGCGCGCTGGTCGACGACTTCGTGGTCGACGTCCAGGGTGAGCGCGTCCTGCACGTCCGCAACGCGCCCTCGCCGGCCGCCACCTCATCGCTCGCCATCGGCCGCCTGGTCGCGGACGCTGCCCAGAAGGCCTTCGGGGAGTAGGCGCCGGACCAGCCGCATCGGCAGGCCGACCACGTTGTCCCGGTCACCCTTCATCTCCAGGAGCCACTCGCCGCCCCCGCCCTGGATCGCGTAGCCACCCGCCTTGTCCGCCCCTTCGCCGCCGGCCACGTACGCCTCGACCTCGGCGGATGAGAGTGAGCGCAGGCGGAGGCGCGTGCTCTGGGCGCCGGAGCGCGCCTCGCCGCCGGCAGCATCCACGACGGCGACCCCGGTGATCACCTCGTGCCAGCGGCCGCCGAGCCGGGCCAGCATGGCCGCCTGGTCGTCGGCGCCGGCCGGCTTGAGCAGCAACTCGCTCTCCAGCACGACCACCGTGTCGGCGGCCAGCACGATGCCCGCGCCTAGACGGCGGGCGGCGGCGGCCGCCTTGGCCCTGGCCAGCGACTCCGCGTAGGCGGCGGGTTCGCCGCCCGGGAACGCCCACTCCTCGACACCCGGGGGAAGGACCGAGAAAGAAAAACCGGCGGCTCGAATGATCTCGAGCCGCCGGGGTGAGGTCGAGGCTAGGTGGAGACGGTGGAGGCCGCTCGCCTGCGCACGCCCATGCTGGTGGCGAGGTAGATCGCCCCTGCTACGACGAACCCGACGATGAAAGTCAGGTCGCCTACATCGGGATTAGCCTTTGGCACCACTCCCAGGTAGATGGCATTGTTGGAGAAGAAGTAGATCGAGACGACGAGGCCCACCGCCATCGCCACGGCTCCCTGCCAGCGCTGGTGATGTGTGTCGTAGAAGATCCTCTCGTCGCCGTAGTCGCCGTTGCGCAGCCAGTAGTCCACGAGGACGACGGCCAGCCAGGCACCTATCCAGTAGCTGATCAGGAGCAGGAAAGCCTCGTACTTGCCGCCCGGCGCCACCTGGGCCTGGAAGACCAGGCCGCCGATATAGCCGATGATCCCGGCCAGCACGGCCAGCAGCGCGCGTCGCTGCTTCAGCGTCATGCCCATCTCCCGGATCCCGACGGCGACCAGCGACATGGTGCCGCTGTAGATGTTGATCACGTTGGCCGCCACGGCACCGATCGCGATGCAGAGCAGGGTCGGGTAGTAGACGAGGTCCGGCATCGCCCGCTGCAGCTGGGCGGTGGGGATGTCGGTGGGTCCCCACTTGGTTCCCGCCACGGTGGCGAGCACGGCGCCCGCGAGCTCGAGCACGACGCAGGAGATCAGAACGCCGAGTCCGGCCCAGAGCCCGACCCGGAAGCGGTTGATTGTGGGTGACATGTAGCGGGTGAAGTCGGCGGCATACGGGTTCCAACCCGCCGCATAACCGAACGCCGCCGTGAAAGCGAGCAGCCAGCCGCCCAGCTCACCGGACGCGAGCGGGGCCTTGGCGTTGTAGCCCACACCGTAGTTGCCGTTGAAGAAGATGAAAAGGCAGGCGGCGGTGAAGACCACGCCCAGGAGCGGCAGGGCCCAGCGTTCGAAGACGTGGATCAGGTTGTACCCGAACGTCGCGATGACCACCTGGGCGATGACGATCACCAAGAAGGTCAGCCAGAAGGGCAGGTTCAGCGAGGGGAACAGCGCCTGGAGGGCGAACGCACCGCTGACGCTGTTCACGATGAACCAGCCGAACGCCCCGGTGATGGCGTTCAGGCCGGCCGGCAGGATGTTGCCTAGGAAACCGAACGCACCCCGGCTCTCGACCATCATCGGGACGCCGAATTTCGGCCCCCAGGAGGAAAGGACCGCGTGGGAGAGCGAGCCGACGACAGTGCCTACGATGATCGCCGTCGCCGCCTGCCACATGTTGAGGCCGAAGAGCGTGATCGCGATGATGCCGACAAACACCGTCGCGAACTCGAGGTTCGGAGAAAGCCAGGTCCACAGGAGTTGGATCGGCTTGCCGTGCCGTTCGCGGAGGGCGATGTACTCGACGCCGCCAGGTTCGACGGTGGCGACCCGTTCTCCGTAGTCGCCCTCACGTACCGGTACGCCTACCAGGTCTTCGCTGACAGCCAAAATTCGTCCTCCTCTCTCCAAAAGCACGAACCGAAAGCGGCTCCGTCGGGGGAAGTCTACTGGTTCTGCTAGCCTCCCAACGTGCTCGACCTGCTCCTCCGGGAGGCCCGGATCGCCGGTTCGGAGACCACCTCCGACATCGGGGTGCGGGAGGGCCGGATAGTGGCTCCCGAGGCCGGCGCGCGGGAGGTGCTCGAGCTGGGAGGAGCGCTCGTGACGCCGGCCCTCGTCGAGCCTCACATCCACCTTGACGCCGTGCTCACGGTCGGTGAGCCCCGGCACAACCAGACCGGCTCGCTCTTCGAGGGCATCGCGATCTGGGCCGATCGGGTGCGAGACCTGACCGCGGACGACGTGAAGCGCCGCGTCCGAACCGTCCTGCGCTGGCAGCTGGCGAACGGGGTCCAGCACGTGCGCAGCCACGTCGACGTCTGCGACCCCGAGCTGCGCGCGTTGCGCGCCCTGGTCGAGCTGCGCGAGGAGGTGGGCGACCAGATGGAGATCCAGCTGGTGGCCTTTCCCCAGCAGGGGATCATGTCGTTCGACGGTGGCCAGGACCTCATGCGGAAGGCCGTGGCGCTGGGCGCCGACGTGGTGGGCGGCATCCCGCACTTCGAGATGACCCGCGAGTACGGCGTGGAGTCGGTCAAGTTCGCGATGGCGCTCGCGGCCGAGCACGGCCTGCAGGTCGACATCCACTGCGACGAGACCGACGATGACCACGCCCGCTTCGTGGAGGTGATGGCGGCCGAGACGATCCGGCTCGGCCTAAGTGGCCGCGTCACCGCTTCTCACACCACCGCCATGCACTCGTACAACAACGCGTACGCGTACCGCGTCATCAACAACATCAAGCGGGCGGGCCTGAACATGGTCACCAACCCGCTTGACAACTCGGTGCTCCAGGGCCGCTTCGACTCGTTCCCGATCCGGCGCGGGCACACGCGTGTCAAAGAGCTGATGGCGGCCGGCGTCAACGTCTGCATCGGCCACGACTCGGTGATGGACCCCTGGTATCCGCTCGGCTACGGCGACCCGCTCCAGGCCGCGTTCGTGCTCGCCCACTACGGCCAGATGTCGGGCGCCGAAGAGATCCGGAGCCTGATCGACATGATCACGGCCAACCCGGCCCAGGCGCTGGGCGTCGAGGGCTACGGCCTCCACGAGGGCGCCCGGGCCGACCTGGTGGTCTTCGACGCCCCCAGCGAGATGGACGCGGTCAGGCTCGTGCCCCGCCGCCGGCTCGTGCTGCGGGGGGGCAAGGTGGTGGCGCGGACCGAGCCCGCGGTCACGACCGTCGTCTGGGACGGCCGCGAGGAAGAGGTCTCGTTTCTCAAGCCGTGAGCGTCCACACCGTGAGCCACGGCTATGTCAACTCGTTCGTGGTCGTCGGCGACGGGGTCACGCTGATCGACACCGGCGTCAAGGGTGGCGACCAGAAGATCCTGGAGGCGCTGGCCGACCTGGGCAAGGGGCCCCGCGACGTGCACCGGATAATCCTCACCCACCTCCACACCGACCACGCCGGCGCCGCTGCCCGGCTCAAGGAGGTGACAGGGGCCCCTGTCTACATGCACCCGGTCGATGCCGAGCTCGTGCGCCAGGGGATCGCATCCCGACCCGGCTTCACCGGGGTCTTCCCGCTCAACGGGCTGATGTCGGTCGCGCAGCGGCTCATGCCCGGGCGCTACCGGCCCTGCGAGGTCGACCACGAGGTGGTGGAGGGCGACGTGATCGAGGATGGCTTCCAGGTGGTTTTCACTCCCGGCCACTCGGCCGGCCACATCTCGCTTCTGCGCGAAGGCTGGCTCTTCGCGGGCGACGCGGCCGCGAACATCCGGCGCCCCGGTCCCCCGCTTATCTTCGAGGACCGGGCGCTGTCACGGCAGTCCTTCCAGAGGTTGGCCGCGCTCGACTTCGAGTCGGCGGGCTTCGGCCACGGCCGCACGATCGACAAGGCGGCGGCGGCCAGGTTCAAGGTCCGATGAGCAGGCGCATCGCGGTGATCCCCGGGGACGGGGTGGGCAAGGAGGTGGTGCCTGAGGGCATCAAGGTGATCCGCCGCACCGGCGCCGACCTGGAGTTCGAAGAGCTGCCTTGGGGCTGCGACTTCTACGCCAAGACCGGCCGGATGATGCCGGAGGACGCGCTGCGGACCCTGGCCGGCTACGACGCCATCTACCTGGGCGCGATCGGCTGGCCGACGGTCCCCGACCACGTCAGCCTCTGGGAGTGCCTGCTGCCGATCCGCAAGACCTTCGAGCAGTACATCAACCTGCGCCCCGTGCGGCTACCGCCGGGCATCAGCTCGCCTCTGAGCGGCCGCGGACCGGACGACATCGACATGCTCTTCGTCAGGGAGAACACCGAGGGCGAGTATTCGGGGACCGGCGGCTTCGTCCACGTGGGGACTGCGGCCGAGCTGGCGGTCGAGGTGCCTGTCTTCACGAAGCGGGCGGTCGAGCGCTGCGCGCGCTACGCGTTCGAGCGGGCGCGGGAGCGCAGCCGACGCCTGGTCAGCGTCAGCAAGTCAAACGCCAGCCGCTACTCCTACGTGCTCTGGGACCGCGTGGTGGCCGGGGTGGCCGCCGAGTTTCCCGACGTCCAGGTCGAGAGGGTGCTGGTGGACGCGATGGCCGCCCGCATGGTCAGCCGCCCGGACAGCATCGACGTGGTCGTCGCCTCGAACCTGTTCGCCGACATCCTGACCGACCTCGGAGCCGCGATCCAGGGCAGCATGGGCCTGGCCGCCAGTGCCAACCTGGCCTTCGACGGTACGGGGCCGTCGATGTTCGAGCCGGTCCACGGCTCGGCGCCCGACATCGCCGGCCAGGGCAGGGCCAACCCGATCGGAACGGTCTGGGCGGGCGCCCTGATGCTGCGTCATCTCGGCTACGAGCAGGAGGCCGCGCGCGTCGAGCGCGCCATCGATTCGGTTTGTGAGGATGGCCGCGTCCTGACCGGCGATCTCGGCGGCACCGCCTCGACCTCGGAGGTCGGGGACGCACTGGCCAGGGCCCTCGGATGACCGGCCTGGGGGACGGGGGACCGCACGAAGTCCCGCCGGCGCGGCCGTGGTCGATCCCGTTCGCGGGCCGGTTCGAGGCGGGCCTGATCGATAGCAAGGTCCTGCAGGGCAACCCGCTCGGTGACCCCTCCGAGCGCCCGATCTGGGTCTACCTGCCGCCCGGTTACGACGACGACCAGAAGCGTCGATACCCGACCATCTACGAGATCCAGGGCCTGACCGGCCAGCTCGACATGTGGCGCAACCGCACCGCATTCTCCAGGAACTTTCCGGAGGAGCTGGACGAGATGTTCGCCCGCGGCGAGTCGCCACCGGCGATCGTCGTCTTCGCTGACTGCTGGACCTCACTCGGCGGCAGCCAGTTCCTCGACTCGCCCGCCACCGGTCGCTACCACAGCTTCCTCTGCGAGGAGGTCGTGCCCTGGGTCGACGCGCGCTACCGGACCGCGCCGGCGGCGGCCCACCGCGGGATCGCGGGCAAGTCGAGCGGTGGGTACGGCGCCATGGTCACGCCGATGCTGCGACCCGACCTCTTCGGCGGGCTCGCGACCCATGCCGGAGACGCCCTCTTCGAGATGTGCTACCTGCCCGAGTTCCCGGTCTGCGCGCGCACGCTTCGCGACAGCTACGAGGGCTCCTACGATCGGTTCTGGGAGGACTTCCGCAAGCGACCGCCGATGTCGAGGCCCCACGACGCCGAGCTGATGAACCAGTACTGCATGGCGGCCTGCTACTCGGCCGACCCCGACGGCACGGTGCACCTGCCATTCGAGCTGGCGACCGGCCGCCTGGTGCCCGAGGTCTGGGAGCGCTGGCTGGCCTGGGACCCGGTCCGCATGGTGCCGGGCCACGCGGACGCCCTGCGCTCGCTGAAGGCGATCTACATCGACGCGGGTACGCGAGACGAGTTCTGGCTCGACCTCGGGGCCGACGCCTTCCGGCGCGGGCTCGCGAACATCGGCGTCACGGACGTCTTCTTCGAGTTCTTCGACGCCGGCCACGGCGGTATCGGCTATCGCTATCCGGGGGCCGTCAAATACCTGGCGGAACGTCTCTCGCCCTGATCCCTGGGCCCTGTAACCGGGATCTCAGGGTCCTGTAACCCTCGTCTCAGGTTCCTCTGGGCCTCGATCCGTTACAGTCGTCTGCCCGTGCGCCCACCTCCGTTCTCGCGCCGGGGCCGCCGCCGACTCCGCGAGTCGAGGCCCCGCCGCGTCCAAATCATCACTGCGCTGCTCCTCGTCCTTGGCTTCGCCGCCTCCGGCACCGCGGGCGCAGCCGCCTACTTTCTGCCGGTCCTGTCCGCGACCCTCCAGCTGACGGGCCGGACGGCCGACCTCCCGTCGGCGTCGCCGACCGCGGCCCCCGCGCCCGGGTCGCCGTTCACGGTCCTGCTCCTCGGTTCCGACGATGACGCCAAGTTCGATCCTAAGCAGGTCCTGACCCAGTCGATGATCCTGGTCCGGGTCAATCCCCAGACCCAGCAGGTGACGATGCTCTCCATCCCCCGCGACCTCTGGGTGCCGCTCTCGGTCGGGGGAAGCGACCGGATCGACGTCGCCTATGCGTACGGAGGCCCCAGCGCGGCCATCGCCACCGTCGAGCGGGACTTCCACGTCCACGTCGACGACTACGTCTGGATCGGGCTCAAGGGGCTGATCAAGGTCATCAACATCGTCGGTGGGGTGGATGTGCTCACCAGCAACCCGGTCCTGGACGACTACTACCCCTCAGACATCGACGTTCAGAACCCGTACGGCTACTACCGGGTCGCCGTGCTCCCCGGAGCCCAGCACCTGGACGGCGCCCATGCGCTCGAGTACGTGCGCTCGCGCCACAGCGACCTGCGCGGCGACTTCGGCCGCTCCCAGCGCCAGCAGCAGGTGCTGCTCGCGCTGCGGGCCCGGGCCAAGACGTTGAAGCCCACCGACCTGCCGGACGTGGCCTCGGCCTTCGCCGGGGAGCTCACGACCAGCATGAGCCTGACCAGGATCCGCGACCTGTTCCCGCTGGCCAGCCGCCTCCAACCCGACTCCGTCCACCAGGTGGTGCTGTTCGGCGACTACACGATCCCGACCGTGATCAGCGCCCAGGACGTCCTGCTGCCCAACTGGGACAAGATCCTGCCGGTCGTGAGCCAGTACTTTCCGTGAGCCGGCTGGGACCGCTGGTCGCGGCCTTCCTGATGATCTGCTTCGGCTTCGGCGTGTACACGGCCCTGGGCCACGATCGCTCGCTGGTGCGGGCCGCCAGCACTCGCAAGCTGCCGACCGCCACCAAGCCGGCCGCCTTCATCCTGCCGGGCAGCCTATACGTGACCCAGCAAGGGGCCCTCTATCGCCTCCGCGCCGGCTCCTTCACCCAGCTTCAGCCGGCGGGCGGCTGGACCCAGCCGGCGGTCTCCCGGGATGGCTCTCGACTGGTCCTCGTCAAGCGCCAGTTCAACGTCTCCGACCTCTTCCTGATGGACGCGAACGGTGCCGTCCAGAGCCAGGTCACGCACAACGGCTCGACGATCACGGAAGTCAACCGCTGGGCCTTTTACCCCCGCTTCGCCCCCAGCGGTTCGATCTTCTTCAGCCAAGACCAGCCCAAGGTCTACGACTACCGGGTGGACCTTGCCATCTGGGAGATCCCGTCCGGCCGCCCCGCCACCCAGGCCCGCCGCTGGACTTCTCCCAACTTCTACACGGGCGGCGACGTCAGCCCGGTGCCGCTCCCGAGCGGCGGGCTCGTCTACTCCAAGTACGACGTCAGCGACGCTGGCCAGAGCTTCTCCCAGGTCTGGCTGGCCGCTGGGCCCGACGTCGCCGGGACGGCCCTGACGGTGCCGGCGGACGACTGCGGCCAGCCTGCAGTCTCCCCGGACGGCGGCCACATAGCCCTGGTGTGCGTGTCCGGCGCCACCTCGCGCCTGATGGTGGCACCCTGGGATGGCGCCACCGTGGGACCTGCGCAGGCGCTCGTCACCGGTCCGGTGGTGGGCGCGCCCGCGTGGGCGCCCGACAGCTCGGGGCTGGTGTACTTCGCGCCGCCGGCCACCGGCGCCGGCAACTTCCAGCTGTGGTGGATCCCCCTTACCGGAGCCACCGCCAAGCAAGTCACCACTGGCCTCGACCTGGACAGCACAACCCCGGCCGCCTGGGGCCCGTAAGTACGGGGGAAGAACCTGCGGTTCCTCCCCCGGACCCTACCTCCCTTCTTGGAGGACTTACGGCGCCTGGCGCGCGATTCGATTTCGGGACTCATTTGGGCCGGCGGAGCCGGCCCCTTCTGCGCTGTCGCGACTTGTTTAAACCGGGGGCACTCCGTGCTTGCGGTCTAGGCGGGGCTCGAAGCGGGTGGCGTAGGCGTCGAAGCGGGCGATCAGCATCTCCCGCAGCTGGTCCGGCTCGACCACGTCGTCCACGATGAGGTTGGCGGCCAGCTTGTAGAGGTCGACGTCCTCTCGGTACTCGTCCTCCAGCTCCTTTCGGCGGGCCGCCCGCTCCTCCTCGGGCAGGTCCGCCAGCTTGTTGTAGAAGACCGCGTTCACGGCCGGTTCCGGTCCCATCACCGCGATCTGGGCCGACGGCAGCGCGATCGTGCAGTCGGGCTCGAAGGCCGGCCCTGACATCGCGTAGAGGCCGGCCCCGTACGCCTTGCGCACGATCACGGAGATCTTGGGGACGCTCGCCTCGGAGACGGCCGTGATCATCTTGGCCCCGTGCCGGATGATTCCGCGCCGCTCGACGTCAGTGCCGATCATGAAGCCGGGCACGTCGGCCAGGAACAGCAGGGGGACGTTGAACGCGTCGCACAGCCAGATGAAGCGGGCGGCCTTGTCGGCGCTGTCGTTGAAGAGCACACCCCCCTTCTGCATGGGTTGGTTGGCGAGGATGCCGACCGCCCGGCCGCCGAGCCGCGCAAAACCGGTCAGGAGCTCTTTGGCGAACAGCTTCTTCAGCTCGAACCAGCTGCCCTCGTCCACCAGGGCCACCACGACCTTGCGCATGTCGTAGCCCCGGTTGGGCTCGGCCGGCACCAGCTCCCCGATCGGCTTGGAGCCCGCCGCCGGAGGCCGCGGCTCTGCTCCCGGCGGCGGCAGGGTGTGGTTCACCGGGAGGTAGCCGAAATAGGCCCGGGCCACCTCGATGGCCTCCCGATCGTCTTTGACCAGGAAGTCGCCGCAGCCGCTCTCCGTGCAGTGCATCCGGGCTCCGCCCAGCTCCTCCAGCCCCACCTTCTCGCCGACCACCACCTCGACCATCCGGGGCGACCCCAGGTACATGGAGGCGTTGCCCTCGACCATGATCACGACGTCGCAGAAGGCCGGGATGTAGGCCCCGCCCGCGGCCGACGGGCCGAAGAGCAGGCAGACCTGGGGCACCCGCCCGGACAGCCGCACCTCGTTGTAGAAGATGCGGCCGGCGTGCCGGCGGCCGGGGAACATGTCGATCTGGTCTGTGATGCGGGCGCCGGCGGAGTCCACGAGGTAGAAGAGAGGGACGCGCAGGCGGGCCGCCGTCTCCTGCACGCGCACGATCTTCTCCACGGTGCGGGCGCCCCAGGAACCCGCTTTCACGGTGGGGTCGTTGGCCATCACGGCAACCTGGCGGCCGCCGATCTTGCCCAGCCCGGTCACCACGCCGTCGGCCGGCAGCTCCTCCGCCAGCGCGTTGGCGAAAATCCCGTCCTCGATCAGCGAGCCGGGGTCCAGCAGCAGATCGAGTCGCTCGCGCACGGTGAGCTTGTTCTGCTCCCGGAGCTTGGGCAAGTAGCGCGTGCCGCCCTTGACCGCCCGGTTGCGCAGCTCTCGATGCCGATCCAGGGTCACCTGCCCGTGAACTCCGGCTCCCGCTTCTCGAAGAAGGCCCTCACGCCCTCCTTGGCGTCCTCGCTGAGCGTGACCAGCGTGAGCTGCGCCTGGAGGTACTCGAGCGCGGCCCGGAACTCCATGTCCTGCTGACGGTAGAAGGAGTCGCGGCCCAGCCTGAGGATCGCCGGCGATTTCTTGGCGAGCTGGCCGGCCATCTGGTCGGTCACGGTGTCGAGCTCGGCCGCCGAGGCGGCGACCCGGTTGACAAGACCGAGGTCGCGGAGCTGGCGGGCGCTCCAGCGGTCTCCCAGCAGGATCATCTCCAGGAGCACCTTACGGGGCAGGTTGCGGGCGAGCACGGCCTGGATCATGGCCGGCCACACCCCCACGTTGATCTCGGGCGTGCCGAACGTCGCTGACTCGACGGCCAGCAGGAGGTCGCACGCGCAGGCGAGGCCGAACCCGCCGGCCAGCGCGTGGCCGTTGATCCGGCCCACGATGGGCTTGCCCAGGTCCTGCATCAGGAGGAACAGCTCGACGAATCCGTGCCGGCCGTGATGTCGTTCCAGCTCCGACTGCTCGGCGGCGAAGGAGCCGAGGTCCGCGCCGGCGCAGAAGGCTCGGTCGCCGGCGCCCGTCAGCACGACCACCCGCACCTCCGGCTCGGCTCCGGACCAGGCGAGTGCGCTCTGGAGGTCCGCGATCATGCCGGCCGAGAGCGGGTTGCGCTGCTCCGGCCGGTTCAGGGTGACGGTGGCCACGTGGTCGCGCACCGCGACCAGGACGTTGTCGAGCGCCGGCGCGTCAGCCACGCAGTAACTCTATTTGAGGACCCCTGCCCCAAGCGCGATGCCCACCAGGACCAGGACCGCGCCTCCGATCTCCTCGCTCCACTCCTCGACCCGCGCGCCCAGCCTGCTGCCCAGCTCCAGCCCGATCAGTGACATCCCGACGCTGACCACGCCGATGACCGCGGCCGCCAGCACGATGTTGATCTTGTAGACACCCAGCGCGAAGCCGACCACCAGGTTGTCGAGGCTGAGGGCCAGCGCCGTGAGAGCGAGCTTGCGTGTGTTCATGCTGCCCGGGCTGCCGGCCTCCTTGGGCTTGCGCCCGTCGTAGATGGTCCAGGCCCCGGTCAGCACCAGGAGGACAGCGCCCACGTAGCGACCCTTGGCTCCCAGGGAGCCGGCGATGGACTGCCCGATCAGGAGCCCGAGGACCGGCATGAGCGCTTCGAAGAGGCCGAACGCGATGCCGACCCGGAGCCGGGTGCGGGCGTCGACGCCCGAGATGCCGATGCCGATCGCCCCCGCGAAATTGCTGAGCCCGACCGACACGCTCACGAACAGGAGTCCCAACAGGCTCGACATCGGCAGCCCACTATAGGAACCGTGGAGTCGAACGGCGTGACCGGCCGGCGGCTGCTTCTCGCCGTCGGGCTCTGGCTACCGATCCTGGCGCTGGCGCTCGGCGCAACGCTCGGCGGCCTCCGACTGGGGGCGCGCCAGTGGGCCAACGGGCATCCGGCCGACCTGGGTGCGATCCTGCTCTGCGAGGCCTACCTGGCTCTGCTGGGGGCGCTGGCGATCGCCTTCGGCGGCCCCCAGGGGATACGCGACCGGCTCGGCTTCCGCTTCACCTCACTCACCGACCTGGCGCTGGCCTGGTCCGCCTGGATCGCGGCGCTGGTGGCCGGCCTGCTGGCGACGCTGGCGCTGTCGCCGCTGCTGGGCCAGCCGCGGAGCAACGCCGTCGATGTCCTGCGGCTCTCCTTCGACCCTCTCTTCGTAGCGCTGGTGGTTCCGACTGTCTGCTTGCTGGCTCCAGCGGCGGAGGAACTGCTGTTTCGGGGCGCGCTCTTCGGGTGGTTGCGGCGCCGCATTCCGCTGGCCTGGGCGGTGCTCGTCAGCGCCGCCATCTTCGCGGGCCTCCACCTGCTGCCGCCCTTGCTCCCCTTCCTTTTCGCATTCGGGGTGGCGGCTGCGCTCATCTACCAGCGGACGGGGTCTACCCTCAACTCATTCGTCATGCACGCCAGCCAGAACACAGTGGCGGTGGCTGCGGCCTACGTCGCGTTGACGCACGGCCAGGCGGCCTGAGCGCGGTGCTTCAGGCGACTTCGCTGTGGAAGGGCAGGAGAGTCTCCTGGGCGTCGAAGAGGACGTCGAGAACCCTCGAGGCCTCGCGCTCACGGTTGCGGAGCAGGGAACGGTGCAGCTTGGGATCCAGCCCCCGCAGGAAGGATGCGATCTCCTTGATGACCGGCTCGGGGACAGTTCGACGATCTTCCTCGAGCATGGCCTCGACCTGGCCGAGCCACAGGTCCAGCCGGCGCATCTCGCGCTTGCGCTCCAGCATCCGCTGCTTCTTGAGCGCCTCCTGCCGGCGCTTGGCCTGGATCTCAGCTACCGCATCCCTGAGCAATGTTGGTCAGCTCCCCGGAGGACTTACCCTCGAACTCCTGTCGAAATTCATGATAGCGGAACTGTAAGATTTGCCTGATCCTTTGTCAAGCCCCAATGACCGCTCGCTGCGAGAGTACACGGCCCGGGTGCTGTCGCCCTGGTCGCCGATCGTGGTCAGCAACCGGGCTCCCTACGAGCTCGGACCCCAGGGTACGCTGCGGCGGGGGGCGGGCGGCCTCGTCACCGCTCTCCTGACGGTCGCCGAGGCCACCGGGGCCGCCTGGGTGGCGTGCGCGCACACCGCGGCCGAGCGCGATCGGGCCGCGGCCGGCCAGTCGTTCGAGCTGCCCCGGGAGCGTTCCGGGGTCATGCTCCACTACGCCAACCCCGACCCCGAGACCTACCGCCTCTACTACTCGGTGATCGCCAACCCGCTGCTCTGGTTCCTGCAGCACTACCTCTGGGACCTCGCCTACCAGCCCGTCATCGACGACGGCTACTGGAAGGCCTGGAACCAGGGCTACGTGACGGTCAACAACATGTTCGCCGACAAGGTCGCCGAGGTGGCCCGGGGCACCGCCCGGCCGCCCCTGATCCTCACGCAGGACTACCAGCTCTACCTGGCGCCTCGCCGGATCCGGGAGCTGGTGCCCAACGCCACCCTGCAGCAGTTCATCCACATCCCCTGGCCCACCGCCAACTACTGGAAGGTGCTGCCCCAGGCCATGCGGGACGCCATCCTGGAGGGCCTTCTGGCCAACGACGTGATCGGCTTCCAGTCCAGCCTCGACGTGCGCAACTTCCTGATCACCTGCGAGGAGCTGATGGACATCCGGGTCGACCACCGCGAGCGCGCCGTCCTCTACGGAGGCCGGGTCGTTTGGGTCCGGCCCTACCCGGTCTCCATCGACGTCGGCGCGCTGGAGCGCCTGGCGGCCAGTCCCGGCGTGGACCAGGAGGTGGCCAAGCTGCGGGCCAACCGGCCGGAGAAGCTGATCGTGCGGGTGGACCGCACCGACCCCTCCAAGAACATAGTGCGCGGGTTCCTGGCCTACGCCCGCCTCCTCAGGAGCCACCCTGAGCTGAAGCGGCGCGTGCAGTTCTACGCCTTCCTGCAGCCGTCCCGGCAGGACATCGCCGAGTACCGCGCGTACCTGCGCAGCATCCGGAGCACCGCCGATCGCGTCAACGAGGAGCATGGGCTGCCTGGCTGGCTGCCGATCCGCCTCGAGCTGGGCGAGAACCTGCGTCGCGCGGTGGCCGCCTACCGCGAGTTCGACGTCCTGCTCGTGAACCCCATCTACGACGGCATGAACCTGGTCGCCAAGGAGGGGATGATGGTCAACCAGCGCGACGGCATGCTGGTGCTGTCGGAAAATGCGGGCGCCCATGAGGAGCTCGGCGAGTGGGCGGTGTCGGTCAATCCCTTCGACGTCGACGCCACGGCGGAGGCGCTGCACACAGCTCTGACCGCCCCCGAGGCCTCACGACATTCCCTGGGCGACGCCATCCGCCGGCGCGTGAGCGTCCACGACATCGGGCGCTGGCTGAGCCTGCAGATCCGCGACCTGCGCGACCTGGTGCTGCCGGAAGCCGCCGCGGACGTCAGCCGGATCGGCGATCCGCCTCGGCCCAATCGGCGATTCGGCTGAGGACCGGCGCCAGCTCGCGAGGCCCCTCGACAACCAGGTCGCAGCCGGCGAAGAGCTCCCGGTCGGCTTCTGGCGAAGCGACCCCGATCGCGAGGTGGGGGAGACGGAGGCCGGCCAGCAGTTCGAAGCAGCCGCGGTCACCGGTGTCGTCGCCCGCGTAGACGACCGCCTGCGGGCTCAACTCCTCGATCAGGTGGCCGAGCGCGATCTCCTTCTGCGCGCGAGCCGGGGTCACCTCGACGACCATTCGGCCGGCGCGGGCCAGGAGGCCGTGGCGGTCGGCGACCTGGGTGACGGCCGTGATCACCGCCTCGCCCGCCGCCGGCGCGGCCCGGAAGTGCACCGAGGTCGAGCCGGGCTTGGGTTCCAGGCGCACGCCGCCCCACTGCGAAACCAATCGGCCGACGTCGGCGTTGAACCTGGCGAGGCCAAGTCGCTCATTGGTGTCAGCCTCCCCGAGCCCGTAGTCGCCGAGCAGCAGAACGCCCGGCACCGGGACCAGGTTGCGGAGTGCGGATGTCGACCGGCCACTGATCACGACCACCCTCAGAACGCGGGTAACCAGGCGCTCGAGAGCGTTGATGGTTTCAGGGAGGGCTCTTGCGGACGCAGGTCGGGGGACGATCTCAGAGAGGGTGCCGTCGAAGTCGCTGGCGAGTAGGACAGCCTCCGGTCTGACACCACGAAGGCGGTCCTCGACGAGATTGCTAGTTGTCAAGATGGTGGGTTCATTTATGATATCGCCGTGCTAACACTTCGTTCGCATCGCTTCCGGCTCTGGATGGCCGAGATCAGCACGCGCCTGGACCGGGTGGGGCCGCTCGTGCGTCCGCGCGCGGTCTCCGCGGCTGGCGGGATCACGGCCTTTGCCACCGGCATCCGCCGTGAGTTCGAGTCGGGCCGGGACGCCCACAGCCACGGGCGCGTGGTGAGGGGGGCCAACGGACGGAGGCTGCGGGCGAGCCTGTACACGGGGCGTACACGGTCGGGCGGGCCCCGCCGCCCCGAGCCCAACCCGATCCTGGCCGGCGGCTGGCTGCCCGCGGGCATCAAGCTGTTCCTGGTGTTCCTCATCGCGGGCGGCACCTTCCTCGGCAGCTCGTCGGCCTACATCAACTTCGCCGCCGACCTGCCCGACGCCCACGCCATCGCGGCCCAGCCACTCCCGGAGGACACGCACATATACGCGGGGGACGGCAAGACCCTGCTGGCCGACCTCCATCCCGAGGGCGTCCAGCATTACTACGAGCCGCTAACCCAGTCCGGCAAGCTCCTGCCAGAGGCAACCGTCGCCATCGAGGACGCCAACTTCTACCACGAGCCGGGCATCGACGTGCAGGGCATGGTGCGGGCGGCCTGGGTCGACTACCGCCAGAAACGGGCCGCCCAGGGCGCCTCCACAATCACCCAACAGCTGGTCAAGCTGCGGCTGCTCGACAGCACGCCGACGATCGACCGCAAGATCAAGGAAGCCGTCCTCGCGCTCCAGGTCGAGCACACGTACTCCAAGCAACAGATCCTGGAGCAGTACCTCAACACCGTCCACTACGGGAACAACTCGCAGGGCTCTCTGGCGGCGTCTCGGATCTACTTCCACAAGGAGACCAAGGACCTCGACCTGGCTCAGGCCTCCATGCTGGCCGGCATCCCCCAGAGCCCGCTCTACAACAGCCCGATCAACAACTGGGACCAGGCCAAGAGCCGGCAGCGCTCGGTCCTGGACGCGATGGTCCGCAACCACTACGTGACCCTGGCCCAGGCGGACCTGGCCTACGCCGAGGACCTGCGGCCACCCCAGCACATGTTCACGCCGACCCCGCAGGTGCTGATGGCGCCCGGCTTCACGTACTGGATCATCGACCAGCTGACGGCCAAGTACGGCCAGAAGACGGTACTGGGCGGCGGCCTGAACGTGGTCACGACGCTGAACCCGGGCCTGCAGGCAATGGCCGAGAAGGCGATCGTGGACAACGTTCGGATCAATGGCTATCGCGGCTTCAGCCAGGGCGCTCTGGTCTCCATCGATCCGCGGAGCGGTGGGGTCATGGCGATGGTGGGCGCGGCCGACTCGAGTCAGAACGGAGGCCAGTACAACATGGCCCTCCAGGTGCGGAACCCCGGTTCCTCGTTCAAGGTCTTCACGTACACGGCGGCCATCGCGAGCGGCAAGTTCTCTATGACCACGCCCGTGGTCGACAGCCCGATCACCGTTGACCAGCCTGGCCAGGCGCCCTGGAAGCCGCTCAACTACGACAAAAGCTACCGCGGCACTTGTCAGCTGCAGCAATGCATGGGCAACTCGCTGAACGTGCCGGCCGTCAAGGTCGAGCTCGGCTTGGGCGTCCCGACGGTCGTGGCCGAGGCTCGCAACATGGGGGCGCCGCCCTTCTATCCGACGGGCCCTGGCACCTACAGTCAGGACGTTTCCGCGGACAGCTTCGGGCCCTCTCTCACGCTGGGCGGCTACGGCGAGAGCGTTCTGCAGATGGCGACCGGGGCCTCTGTGCTGGGCGCCCAGGGGATGCTCCGCCCGCCCTACAGCATCCAGAGCATTACCTCCAGCGACGGGACCCAGATCTACGCGGCGGACCCGGCCAAGAATGCCAAGCAGGTCTTGGACCCGAGAGTGGCCTACATCATGGAGACGATCATGTCCGACGACAACAACCGGGCCATGGTCTTCGGGCGGGGCACCCCGCTCACACTTACGCCGCGCCGGGTGGGCGCCAAGACCGGCACCACCGACAACTTCACCGACGGCTGGACCCTCGGCTACACGCCCAGCTTGGCCACGGCTGTGTGGGTCGGCAACCCCAACAACTCGCCGATGGCTCAGGGCGCGGACGGCGTGTTCGTGGCCGCCCCGGCCTGGCACAACTACATGGCGTCGGCGCTCGACGCCCTCGGCCGGCCGGTCGACGAGTGGTTCTCGGAGCCGCCCGGCTTGAACCATTCCGGGGGCGTTCTGCTGCTGCCGGGCACCAGCGCAGGGATGGCGCCGCCGGCGCTGCCCTCCTACGCGCATACAAGCAGCCCGCCGTCGCCCAGCCCTTCGCCGAAACCGGGCGGCTAGGCTTCGGCCGGAGCCCGTCTGAGGCGCGCGTCGTAAAAAAGGTGGCGCCGTAAGGGCGGGCTCCGCTCGCCTGTGTGAGTCCGTCTTCGCAGTGCCGACCGACATCTGTTGAAGGAATGGGGCATGTGGGGGAACAGGCTTGTTTCCCCCGCGCCGAAGGTGGCGCCGTAAGGGCGGGCTCCGCCTGCGCGTGTGAGTCCCCTCTTCCCAGCGCCGACCGACATCTGTTGAGGGAAGGGGGCACGTGGGGGAAACACGCTGGTTTCCCCCGCGCCGTGTCTTTGAACCTTTACAAAAACCGCTTGCCGGGAACTGGCCGGCGTGGGACGATCCGGCGGAAACATGGCGGCGAGCCTGTCACGCAAAGTTAGGACAGGCGCTGGCGGAATCGGGAGTTAGAAAACGGCGGAATGAAAACGAAGCAGCGGGAAGTCGAAGACGTCGCAACAGCCTCGGATGCCGGACACATCCACCTGGACAAGCCGATCTACACCCTGAGTGTCGCGTCGGAGATCCTGGAGACCCATCCCCGCACGCTGATGATGTACGAGCACCTCAACATGATCAAGCCGAAGCGGACGGTCACAAACCGCCGGCGGTACTCGCAGCGTGACCTGATGAAGCTGCAGGCCATCCAGACGCTGACCCGCAAGCACGGTGTCAACCTGGCAGGCGTGCGTTACATCCTGGCCCTTATGAAGACCCTTCAGAAGGCCGGGATGGAGGCCCCCGAGGGTCTCCGCGACCTCGACGTCACTCTGCTCGACGTCTAGGCCGGAACACTCGCTAAGCCCTGCGGCCGTCCGCCCGTCCGCCGAGCTACTTCTGGTCGTCGTGGCAGTGGTCGCGCCGAAAAACCACGTGGTAGTGTACAGCCCCCACTAAAGGTGATAGCCTTACTGATAGGTTATCCATTCAAGCGGAGGTTGTACCGGACGTGGACCCGGCGCGGATGCGCGAGCTACTCTCCCGACTGAGCTGCCCGCTCTGTGGCGGCACTCACGGTGACACCCTGCTGGCCGTCATCGACAGCCCCGCGGGCGGACCCGGCTCGGTCCGAGCCCAGTGCGTCCGCTGCCACCTGTTCTGGTCGTTCTCACTGGAGGGCGCGTGGGAGAGCCCGGTCGCGGCCGGACACCGTCGGCGGACCCTGCCGAACGGGCCGATCAGCGACGACGAGCTGATCGAGCTGCACTGCTTCCTCAAGGACTTCTCGGGTTCCTTCGAGGAGCTGCTGGCAAGGACCGGCTGATGTCCAAAAAACGCCGGAAACTCGAGATCAAGGTGCTTCCGCTCCCGGACCCGTTCATGGAGGCGACCGCCTCCTGTCCGGTCTGCGGAAAGGACGCCAGCGCCATCGGCCGCCTCGCCATGCAGATAGTCTTTCGGTGCGAGCAATGCAAGGTGGTGTTCAAGCGCGTCCACGGGTCTCCCCTGGACTACTGACCTGAAGGCGAGGGTAGCCCGGGGCCTGGTCTTCGGAGTCCTCTCCGGCCTGGCCCTGGCGGCGGTCACGGAGGCCGTGCGGCCTCGGGGCGGCCCTCGACCGGCGCTGGACTGGGAGGAGATCGAGCGCCTCGCCCGCCGCCGGCTGGGCGGCGAGGAGCGCCTGGGTCCGGCGCGGACCCGCCGGCTGGAGGCGCTGTACGCGCGGCTGGCGGCCGAGGTGAGGCCGGTCTTCCTGGAGGTGGTCGGCGGCCTCCCGGGCGGCGCCTCGCTGCCGTCCTTCCAGGCCCTCGACCGGGTGGGCTGGCTGGACGTCAACACCCGGATCATGCGCCGGGCCATCGACCCGCTCCTGGCCGCCAACCCCGTCCCGAACAGCCTGCTGACCGAGCTCGGGCGGGCCGGGATGGACAGGTACGTGGCCGTGATCCTGGCCTTCCTCTCGCGACGCGTGCTGGGCCAGTTCGACCCCCAGCTCTTCGGCAAGGAGCCGGTCGAGCCAAGTGGCCTCTACCTGGTCGAGCCGAACATCGCGGCCTGGGAGGCCGAAGCCAAGGTACCGGGCGAGGAGCTGCGGCGCTGGCTGATCCTCCATGAGATGACGCACGCCTGGCAGTTCGCCGCCCATCCCTGGCTGCGCGACCACCTCAACGCGTCGCTGGAGGGGGTGCTCGCCCTTGGCCGGGAGCGGGGCCTGCTGGCCCGCGGGCTTGCCCTCACGGTGGGGCTCCCCCGCCAGATGGGCGCTCTCCGCCAGATGCAGGCGACGATGTCGCTTGTCGAGGGCTACAGCAACCTCGTGATGAACCTCGCCGGGCGCCGCGTGCTGCCGGCGTTCGACGAGCTGGAGCGAGCCTACCGGCAGCGCACCCGGGAGCGGAGCCTGCTGGAGACGCTGTTTCTGAAGCTGACCGGGCTCGATCTCAAGATGCAGCAGTACGAGCGCGGCGAGGCTTTCTCCCGCCTGGTGCACGAACGGCATGGCATGGCGGTCCTCAACCAGGCCTGGGAGCGGGCCGAGAACCTGCCCCGGCCGGAGGAGCTGGGCGACTCCGAGCGCTGGTACGGGCGCGTCATCGCCCCCTCAACGCCCGGCCGCCGAGCTCCCCGCCCAGCGCCAGCCCACTAAATCAAACACCGGCGCCTAGGTTAGGGGCGGCTCTGCCGGCCCGTTTGAGTCCGGAATTCGAATCGCGCGCAGGCGAATAAGTCCTCGAAAGGGAGGTAGGGTCCGGGGGAGGAACCGCAGGTTCTTCCCCCGTCGTTAGTCGCGGATTTCTTCCTGGGCGGTCTCCTCGGAGATCGGGATCACGGCCACTGGCAGCTCTGAGATGTCGAAGTAGCGGATCGGCTTGTTCAGGCGCTTGGCGATCCCGACCTGGACTTTCACGCCCAGCGAGATCCGACCGAAGACCCACACCTCGTCGCAGCGGGCCAGGAGGTTGTTCATCGCCTCTCGCACCACCGTCTTGGGAACCGTGTGCAGGAGGTAGTAGTCGAAGAGCATGAACGGGCTCACCGGCACCATCCCGGAGTCGAGGATGAATTTCTGGATGTGGCCGCGCCAGTAGTAGTTGCGGTTCGACATGGCGGCGTACACGAGCCGCTTGGGGTGGCGGAGCGTCTCCTCGGCCTGGTCGAGTGCGCTTGGCTTCAGGGCTGGCTGGAAAATCCGCTCGAGGATCTCGTCAGCAGCCTTGGCCGAGACTACATCCATTCGCCGACTATCCTATCCGGCGTGCCTGATTTCCAACTCACGCAGCGCGTCGCCATCGTGACCGGCGCCAGCCGGGGGATCGGGACGGCGATCGCCCGCGGCCTGGTCGAGCAGGGTGCCCAGGTCGTGCTCTCCAGTCGCAAACAGGAGGACCTGGAGCGGGAGGCGGCCACCCTGAACGCGCTGCGATCTGACAGCGCGGTCGCCATCGCCGCCCACGCCGGCCGCCCCGACGAGCTGGAGAAGCTGGTCGAGCAGACGATGGAGCGCTTCGGGCGCATCGACATCCTGGTCAACAACGCCGGCACCAACCCCTACTTCGGGCCCTTGCTGGACGCTGACCTGGCGGTCTGGGACAAGACGTTCGAGGTCAACCTGCGTGGCTACTTCGTGTTGACCAAGCTGGTCGTGAACGCCCATATGGGCCACCACGGCGGCGCCATCGTCAACATCGCCAGCACCGGCGGGCTGCGCCCCTCGATCGGGCTTGGCGTGTACGACATCACCAAGGCCGGAGTGGTCATGCTGACCAAGCAGTGCGCCAAGGAGCTGGGTGGCAAGGTACGTGTCAACTGCATCGCCCCTGGCCTCATCAAGACCAGGTTCGCCGAGGCGCTGTGGGGCAACGAGGAGATCCTGCGGCGTGCGTTGAGCGGCAACCCGATGGGCAGGATCGGCAGCCCGGACGAGATTGCGGGGGCCGCCTGCTTCCTGGTCTCCGACGCCTCCAGCTACATCAACGGGCAGGTGCTCGTGATCGACGGGGGCGGGTCCGAGGGGGCTTAGCCGGCAGCTCTGTCCGCTCGCCGCCCGGCGGCAAACGGGCGTGGATGAAGTCCTCCAGCTCCTTCTCGTACTGGTAGGCGCCGCGATCCGGCAGGAAAGGCAGCACGCGACGCTGCTGCACGAAGTCCGCGAAAGCGGCCGGAGTCTCGTGGCGGGCCCGAAAGCCCAGCAGTCGCGCCGCCCGGGCGGTTGAGAGCGTGCGCCCGAACCGCAGCAGGTCCACCAGCTGGGGCGACAGGAACGCCACGCCCAGGGCACGGAGGGCCAGCGCGCTCCAGCCGGTGCCGACGGGCGGGAGCAGGGGTGCGTGCAGCTTGGCGTTCTCGTCGAGGAGCCGGCTCAGTGGACGCGGGCTCTCGGAGGCGACGTTGTACGCCCCGGAGACGTTGCCCAGGGCAGCCAGCCGGAGCGCTTCGACGCAGTCGTCGCGATGCACCAGCTGAAGCGGGGGGTTGTAGCCCATGAAGGTCGGCACCAGCTCCAGGTCCAGGTAGCGGGCCAGGGGCGCCGGCTCCTCGGGGTTCAGGCTGTTGGCGAAGCGCAGCGTCACCGCCTGGGCCTCCGGCTGCCGGAGCTGGAATTCCTGCACGGAGGCCTCCATCTCGACCATGTCGCGCACGAAAGGGTGCGGCGAGTCCGCGGCGAGGCGGCGGTCCTCGCGCAGCCCGGCCGGCAGGTTGTGGTGCGAGCCGTAGACGTGCCCGGAGGACTTGAGCACAAAGCGCCTGACCGGGCTCCCGGCGCCGGCGCAGGCGGCCAGCAGGTTCATCGTCCCCACCACGTTGATCTCGTGGGCCTGGCGGGGGTGCAGGTCGAAGGAGTCGATCGTGGTCGCGGTGTGTACGACCGTGTCGATCCCCACCGAACGCAGCAGCTTCCCGATCAGGCCGTGGCGGATGTCCACCTTCAGGTAGTCGGCGCGGCCCAGGTCGTGGCGCGGCTCCGTCAGGTCGATGCCGATCACCTCGGCGACGGAGGGTTCCTCGACCAGGCGCTGGACCAGCAGCGCTCCCCACCAGCGGGAGACCCCGGTCACCAGCACGCGGTGCTTGCGAGCTGCCATGACCCGATTCAGTCTAGGCGGGTGGGCGTCTCGATCCGGCTGTTCGTCGAGGCCGCCGCCGGCCCCCTGGTCGAGATCCGCAACCAGGTCGAGCCAGAGCCAATGACGGTCGCGCGTTTCCTGCTCGGCATCTGGTGGCTGCGGCGCGTGCTTCCTAGGTCCTCTTGATGACGTCCCGCTCCATCGCTTCGACCGCGCGGCGCACCGTGTCGCCCAGGGGGTTGCCGGACTGGCGCAGGGCCCACTCCAGCTGCCGGAGCAGCGAGTAGAGCCCTTTCATGGCCTTGATCGCGTCGCCTATGTCCACGTTCGGAGGCAGCGGCAGGGCGTCCATCGGCTCCCCCGACGCCCAGCGGTAGGCGAAGTCGATGTAGTCGTGGGAGGGCGGCCGCAGGTTGGGCTCGTCGAGCTCCTGCTCGAGGTCCGAGAAGCGGAAGTAGAGCGAGCGCAGGAGGCGCGCGGTCTGGGCGATCGCCGGCGTGGGGTAGCGGCGGGGAGCCCGGGGGCCCCTGTCGCGGGCGCGGTCCTCGGCCGCCAGCATCACGACCAGGCCGCACAGCTCCTCCGGCGCCAGCCCCTCCAGGTAGCCGAGCCACACCGCCTCCGTCAGGACCAGCGTGTTCTCGCCGTAGACGCGCGAGGCCAGCATCCCCTTCTCGGTTGGCCGATCTCCGGCCAGGAAGCCGGTCTCGGTCAGGATCCGGCTCAGGCGGCGGAACTTGCGCGCGTACTCGTCGATCGCCTCGCCCACCTCGCGCTCGGTCCTGGCCACCTCGCGGTCAAGGTCGCGGATCTCGCCGTACGCGTGAACCAGCTCGCCGAAGCGGGGGCTGCGCACCACCTTCAGCTTCCGCTGACGCTCCAGCAGCTCCTTCCCCTCCAACTCCAACCGGTGCAGCTGGCGGCCGGTCTGGCCGTGGGGGACGCCCTTGAAGCCGCCGCGCCCGCGGCCGCGCCGGCGCACCGGCACCGTCTCCCGGCGCAGCCGCCGGATCTCGATCCGGATCGCGCGGCGACGTTCCTCGATCCGGTAGTAGTCGGCCACGTCCTTCAGGGAGGCGTCGGTCGTGTCCCACGTCGCGCGCAGGTCCTCGAGCCGGCTCCGGAGGTTGGCCATCCGCTCGCCCGCGTTCTCCGACGCCAGCCGCTTCTGGTACTGGCCGAAGGATCGGGCCATGAGCTCGTCGGCCTGCTCCGGCGTGTAGATGCGGAGCAGGTTGAGGACCATGTTGTAGCTGGGCAGGAACTTGGACTCGACCACCAGGCCCTCGCCCATCGCGACCTCGTAGATGGTCCCGATCTGGACGTCGGACTCCTTCAGGATCACCCCGTGTCCGATGGGGTCGATCCCCCGCCGGCCCGCCCGTCCCATCAGCTGGGTCAGCTCGCCGGTCGTGAGGTTCGAGAAGTTGACGCCGTCGAACTTGGTGAAGGAGGACACGACCACGGCCTTGGCCGGCATGTTGATTCCCAGCGAGAGCGTCTCGGTGGCGAACACCACCTTGATAAGGCCTAGCTGGAAGAGCTCCTCGACCAGCTCCTTGTGGTACGGAAGCAGGCCGGCGTGGTGGACGGCCAGGCCGCGCAGCATCTGGCCGGAGTCGACCATCTTCCGGTAGAGGGCGGCCTCGTCCGAGTCGCCAAGGGCGTCCAGCCGCCGCTGCGCTATGTGATCGATCCGCGCCTTCTCATCGGCGCTGGTCAGGTCGAAGTCGTGGTAGGAGCAGCGCTGAAGGGCCTCGCGGCAGCCGCGCCGAGAGAAGATGAAGTAGATCGCGGGCAGCATCTGCATGCGCCGCAGCTCGCCGATCACCTCCAGCATGTCGTTGGACGGGAGGTGGCGGAAGCCGTGAACCCGGAACCCGGCCTCCTCGTCCTGGACCGCCCGCGACCAGGTCTTCTGGTCGATGCCGCCCTCCTTCCCGAACAGGGGGTGGAAGTGGTTCTGCATCGCCAGCCAGAGCTTCAGCTCGGTCGGCCGCTCCTCGTGGTAGATCGTGGCCACCGGGCCCCGGTTCTCGCTCATCCAATCGGCTATCTCGCGGTAGTTGCCGATCGTGGCCGAGAGGCCGACGAACTTGATGTGCGCGGGCGCCTGGACGATGATCTCCTCCCAGACCGAGCCGCGCGGGAAGTCGTCGATGTAGTGGACCTCGTCCAGGATGACGTGGCGCACCAGGTCCAGCCGCTGGGGGTCCTCGTAGATGACGTTGCGCAGGATCTCAGTCGTCATCACCACGACGGCCGCGTCCTCGTTGATGTTGTTCTCGCCGGTGACCAGGCCGACCCGGCCCTCGCCGTACTGGACCCGGAAGTCGCGGAACTTCTGGTTGCTGAGGGCCTTCAAGGGCGTCGTGTAGATGACCTTGGAACCCTCCTGGAGGGCGCGAAAGATGGCGTACTCGGCGACGACCGTCTTGCCGCTCGAGGTGGGTGCGCTCACCAGCACCCCCTGGCTGCCGTCAAGCTTTTCGATCGCCTCCGCCTGGAAGGGGTCGAGCGGCCAGGGCAGGCTCGCCTCGAAGGCTTCCTTCAACGTTTCGGTCCTGATACTCCCGATCGTAGCGGCCGAAAGTGACTGATTACCGCAGGCCCCTAGACTCAACCGCGATGGCAGGCGATCCGCTGCCGCTCGCCGGCGTGCGCGTGCTCGATCTCACGCATGCGCTGGCCGGCCCCTACTGCACCATGCTGCTCGGCGACCTCGGCGCCGACGTGGTGAAGCTGGAGCCTCCCGAGGGCGACCACTCGCGGCACTGGGGGCCGCCCTTCATCGAGGGCGAGTCTTCCTACTTCCTCTCCGTGAACCGCAACAAGCGGAGTGTCGTCCTGGACCTGAAGGGGGACTTCGGCCGCAGGGCGGCGATCGACCTGGCGCTGGCCTCGGACGTGCTGGTGGAAAACTACAAACCGGGCACGGCCGAGCGGCTGGGGCTGGGCCACGAGGAGCTGCGAGCGCTCAAGCCCGCCCTGATCTACGCCTCGATCAGCGGGTTCGGCCAGGGCCACCCGGAGCTGGCCGGCTACGACCAGATCGCCCAGGGGACGTCCGGGCTGATGAGCCTCACCGGGCAGCCCGACGCCGGCCCCACCAAGCTGGGGGTCCCGGCGGGCGACATCACGGCCGGCATGTTCGCCGCCCAGGCCGTGACTGCCGCCCTATTCGAGCGCGAGCGGACGGGGAAGGGTCGCTACGTCGATGTGGCGCTGCACGACTCGCTGCTCGCGCTCCTGACGTACCAGGCGGGCCGCTTTTTCGCGACCGGCGAGCCGCCTCAGAAGGACGGCAACTTCCACGCCACCATCGCGCCCTATGGGACATTCGCCACCCGGCACGGCCATATGAACATCGGGGTCGGCTCGGACAGCCACTACCAGCGTTTCTGCGAGGTGCTGGAGGCGCCTGAGCTGGCCGAGGACCCCCGCTTCCGAACCAACGCCCAGCGCCAGGCGGCGCGCCCGGAGCTGAACCGGCTGGTCGAGGAGCGCCTGCAGGGACGCACGACAGCCGAGTGGTTGGACCGGCTGGCCGCGGCCGGCATTCCCGCCGGTCCGATCAACGACCTGGCAGAGGCCTTCGCGGACCCCATCACGCAGGAGCGCGCCATGCTGCTGGAGGTCCAGCACCCGCTGGCCGGCGCCATCTCGGTGGTCGGCGCGCCCTGGAAGCTGGACGGCCGATCCTCGCCCATCCGGCTGCCGCCGCCCACGCTCGGGCAGCACACCGACGAGGTGCTGAGCGAGGTGCTCGGCCGCACCCTCCCCGGCTAGACCCTAAGGAGCTCGGTCGTCACGTCGGTGAGCACGGCGTCGCCGGCCCGTGCCTCGACGAAGGTGAGGACCCGGGCCAGCACCTCGTCGGCGTGGCGGCCCTCACCGCTGACGCAGGCGATACCCAGCTGCGCCAGCTGCCAGCGGTCCAGCTCGCCGACCTCGGCCGCGGCCACCCCGTACTCGCTGCGAATGCGCTGGAGCAGGCCCTTCACCACCTGCCTTTTCGCTTTAAGGGAACCACTGTTTGGCAGGTGAAGGGTTAGTCTCATAATGCCGACCACCACTGAGCGTGATTTTGACGTGTCACTCAAGGGGTGCCTATGATGGCGCGGTCGCGTCCTGTATTCGGATACCGACGCGCGCCAGATCAAAGATCGGATGGAGGAAGAGAGTAGATGGGCCGAGCAAAGGCTCCCGACATGGGCTTCGACCAGTTCGAGAGGTTCCTGGACGAGTGGTCGCGCCGCGACGTCCTGAAGGGCATTGGAGGCGCGGTCGCCTTCTCCGCCTTCCTGGCCGGCGGCGTGGAGTTCCTGGCAGCCTGCGCCAACGCGGGCACCCAAAAGAGCAACACCGCCAACGCTGTCAAGGGCGGCCACCTGGTCGAGGGAACGATCTCCGACATCGCCAACGTGAACCCGATCTATCTGAACGACACCGCCAGCCAGGTGATCAGCGGCCGCTGCTATGACGGCCTGCTCGACATCGACGCCGCCGGCAACCTGATCCCGGCCATCGCCAAGACGGTCCCCAAGCCGGACGCCGACAACGTGACCTACAAGTTCGACCTGCGCCAGGACGCCAAGTGGTCGGACGGCACCCCGGTCACATCGGATGACGCGGCCTTCACGTTCCAGTCCATGTACGACCCCAAGTGGAAGGCGGCCAAGTCGCGGTTCCGCCCGGACTTCGAAACCTACATGAAGAGCGCGGTGGCGACGGACAAGTACACAGTCGTCGTCACCATGAACAAGATCTGGGCGTCCTTCATGGACAACTACGGCACCATCGGCATGCTCCCGGCGCATATCTGGAGCAAGATGGACCCGGCGGCGATCAACAGCACCGACCTGAACACCCTCCCCACCGTCGTCAACGGCGCCTTCATCCCGGTCAAGTGGGACAAGGGCCAGCAGTACACGATGAAGCGCAACGACACCTACTGGCGGGGCGCGCCCTACCTCGACACGTTCGTGTACAAGGTGGTCACCGACGCTGTCGCGATCGCCAACCAGCTGAAGACCGGCGAGCTGGACGTGGGTTCGCCCGACTCCAGCCAGTGGGACTCCCTGGCCACGGTCTCGACGCTCAACCGGCTCAGCATCGACACGCCGAACTTCGAGTACTACCAGACGCAGCTCGATCCCACGAAGTCGAAGGCCGCCACCATCTTCAGCGACGTGAAGGTGCGGCAAGCGCTCCTCTACGCGCTCAACCGGCCCCAGGTGGCCGACCGCGTGTACTTCAAGCAGGCCAAGGTGGCCGACTCGTCGATCGGTAGCACCAACTGGGTTCATGTCACGCCGAAGGCCCAGTACCCGTTTGACGTCGCCAAGGCCAACTCGCTGCTCGACGCGGCCGGCTGGGCCAAGGGCGCGGACGGCATCCGCAGCAAGAACGGCCAGCGGATGGCCTGGGAGCTGCGCACCAACGCCGGCAACAAGGTGCGCGAGAACTTCATCCAGGTCATGGCCGACTCCTGGAAGACGGTCGGCGCCGAAGTGACGCCCAAGCCGGTGCAGTTCCAGCAGCTCGTGACGCAGCTGACCAGCACGCTGGCTTTCGACATGATCCTGATCGGGATCTCGGTCGGCAACACCGACCCCGACCAGTCGCAGCTGTGGCACTCGCGCTCGGTCGGACAGGGCTTGAACGGCATGGGCTACAAGAACCCCGCCGTCGACAAGCTGCTCGACGACGGGCTGGCCACGCTCGACCGAGCGAAGCGCAAGACGATCTACGCCCAGGTCCAGGAGATCCTGATGAACGACCTGCCGGCGCCGCTCGTCCTCTACCCGAAGAGCCTGTGGGCCCTCAGCAAGCGGGTCTCCAACTTCAACCTCGGTACGTACAACCGCTACGGCGCGCGGCCGTGGTTCAAAGACGTTTTCGTAACGGACGGCAAGTAGCGCTACGCTCGATCTGAGCTAGAGACATGCTGGCCCGGTATGTGGTGAGAAGGGTGGTGGCGTCGATCCCCGTCGTGATCGGCGTCACCCTCATCACGTTCCTGCTGATGCACGGAACGGCCGGCAGCTTCGTGCCCGGCCTGGCCCTCAACTACAACCTGAAGCCCGCCGACGTGGAGGCGCTGAAGGTCGGCCTGGGGCTGGACCGGCCGCTCTGGGTCCAGTACCTGGACTGGATCGGGGTCGCGTTCATCATGGCCAAGGTCGGCCTGGCCTCCCTGCTGGGGGGCGCCGGCAACATCACGCCCGGCATCCTGGAGGGCAACTTCGGCTACTCCATGACGGACGGCAGCGCCGTGGCGCCCCACATCATCGACCGGCTCGGCCCCACGATCGAGCTGACGATCACGGCGATCATCATCGGCGTCCTGATCTCGATCCCCCTCGGCGTCACCGGCGCCCTCCGCCGGGGCAGCAAGATCGACTCGTTCCTGACCGGCCTCTCGGTGGCCGGCGTGGCGATCCCCCAGTTCTGGCTGGGACTGATGCTGATCCTCTTCTTCTCGGTGTCGCTCGAGGCCTGGGGACTGCCCTGGCTCCCCTCCGGCGGCTACCAGAGCCCCTTCGGCGGCGGCGACCTCCTGGACCGCCTGGTCCACCTCGTGATGCCCGCGCTGGTCCTCTCGTTCGTGTACCTGGCGATCTGGTCCCGATACACGCGTTCCAGCGTCCTGGAGACGCTGGCGCAGGACTACGTCCGCACGGCCCGCGCCAAGGGCATGAACGAACGCCGCGTCATCTATGTCCACGCGCTGCGCAACTCGCTGATCCCGCTCGTGACCCTGGTCGGCCTGGAGCTGCCCGGGCTCGTCAGCGGAGCGCTCGTGGTCGAAGTCGTCTTCAGCTGGCCGGGCATCGGCCTGTTCGCATACCAGCGAGCCCTGGCGTATGACTACACTTCGGTGCTCGGGTTGACCACCTTCGCGGCACTCCTGGTCATCCTCGGCAACCTGATCGCCGACGTCGTCTACGCGACGCTCGACCCGAGGATCAGGTTGGCATGATCGGCCCGACCGCCCTCGAGCAGGAGCCACTGCCCGAGGCCGCCTTCCAGGGCGAGTCGACGCGGCCCGCGCAGAGCTACTGGCAGGAGTCCTGGGAACGGCTTCGCGGCAATCGGGTCGGCATGTACGCCGGGCTCCTGATCCTGGTGCTCGCGCTCCTCGCCATCTGCGCGCCGCTCATCACCAACTTCGTGACGCACTACACGCCGACGCAGCAGAACCTCGACCACAACTTCGACGCGCCCAACCCGCACAACTGGCTGGGCGCCGACGAGCTCGGCCGGGACACTTTGACGCGGCTGATCTGGGGCGGCCGGGTCACCCTGGGGATCGGCTTCCTGACGGTGTCCATCACGATCTTGGTGGGCGGCAGCGTGGGTCTGATCGCCGGCTACTACGGGGGCTGGATCGACGACATCCTGATGCGGTTCGTCGACATCATCCTGGCCGTGCCCGCCATCTTCCTCTTCATCCTGATGTCGATCCTGTTCTCTCCGAACACGATCACCCTCTCGCTGATCATCGCCTCCGTAGCGTGGGGGACCGTGGCCCGGCTCGTGCGGGGGGAGACCCTGTCCATCAAGCAGCGGGACTTCATCCTGGCCACGCGCTCGGTGGGCGCGACCGACGTCCGCCTGATGGTCCGGCACCTGTTCCCCAACGTCCTTCCCATCATGATCGTAGCCGCCAGCCTCGGCGTCGGAGGCATCATCCTCACCGAGGCCGCGCTGGACTTCCTGGGTCTCGGCATCCACCAGCCCACGGCCACCTGGGGCAACATGCTCAGCAACTCGCAGACCTTCTTCGTCCACTCGGGCTGGCTCGTCATCTTCCCGGGCCTGATGATCTTCGCGACGGTGCTTGCCGCCAACCTCTTCGGCAACGCCGTCCGCGACGCCTTCGATCCGCGCCTGAAGTAGAGTCAGGCCCTCGATGGAAACCCTGCTCAAGGTCAAGGGCCTGAAGACCCAGTTCCCGACCAGGGACGGGCTGGTGAAGGCGGTGGACGGGGTGGACTTCGAGCTGAACCCGGGCGAGACGCTGGGAATCGTGGGGGAGTCGGGCTCCGGCAAGTCGGTGACGGTCCTGAGCATCATGCGGTTGCTGCAGCACCCGGGCCGGATCGCCGGCGGCGAGATCCTCTTCAAGGGCCGCGACCTGGTCAAGGTCTCCCAGGGCGAGATGGAGGAGATCCGGGGGGCCGAGATCGCGATGATCTTCCAG
>DHIW01000097.1:0-186 GCA_002404015.1 Chloroflexi bacterium UBA4736 | reverse complement strand
TGACCTCGCTGAACCCGGTCTACAAGACGGGCTGGCAGGTCTCGGAGCCGCTCCGCCTGCACAAGGCGATGGACAAGGCCAAGGCGCTGGCGGAGTCGATCCTCATGCTCGACAAGGTCGGCATCCCGCAGCCTGAGAAGCGCGCGTCCAACTACCCGCACGAGTTCTCGGGCGGCATGCGACAGC
>DHIW01000124.1 GCA_002404015.1 Chloroflexi bacterium UBA4736 | reverse complement strand
CGGGCTCGGGCCTGCAACGTGATCTTGGTCGAGAAGACCGATCGGCTCTATCGCAACCTCAAGGACTGGGTCTCGATCGACGAGCTGGAGCCGGAGGTCCACTTCGTGAAGGAGAATGTGGTCCTCTCCACCAGTTCGCGCTCGGCCGAGAAGTTCATGCACGGCATCAAGGTGCTGATGGCCAAGAACTACATCGACAACCTCGCCGAGGAATGCTCCAAGGGGCTGCGTGAGAAGGCCGAGGAGGGCATGTGGCCGTCCTACGCACCGCTGGGCTACCGGAACATCGTGCGCGAGGACGGCAAGAAGGGGATCGAGCCCGACCCCGATCGAGCGCCCCTGATCGCCAAGCTCTTCGACTGGTACGCCACCGGCGACATCTCGCTCAAGGAGACCGGCCGCAAAGGCCGCCAGGCCGGCCTCACCTTCCGCAAGAGCGGTGGCCTGGTGTTCACCGCCACCGTCCACAAGATCCTTCGCAGCCGGATCTACAGCGGCGAGTTCGACTGGAAGGGCCGGGTCTACCGCGGTACCTACCAGCCGCTCGTCTCTCGCGACCTCTGGCAGCGCGTCCAGGATGTCCTCGATGACCGCGGCGCCCGCCGGCCCAAGCGCCGACGCCATCTCTTCACCTTCTCGGGACTGGTCATCTGCGGCCACTGCGGCTGCTCGATGACCGGCGAGACTCACAAGGGCCGCTACACGTACTACCGGTGCACCGGCTACAAGGGCCGCTGCCCGGAGCCTTACACCCGCGAGGAGGTCTTGGAGCAACAGTTCGCGGAGCTGCTCCGAGGGCTGGCGATCGACCCCGAAATTCTCGAACTCGTGACCAAGGCGCTTCGCAATAGCCACCAGGACAAGAGGCGCTTCCATAACGAGGCCGTCGCGCGTCTCCAGGCCGAGCACGGCCAGGTCCAGAACCGGCTCGACCAGATGTACGTCGACAAACTCGACGGCAAGATCAGCGAGTCCTTCTACGAGCGGAAGGCGAGCGAGTGGCGAGCCCAGATCGAGCACCTGGACGAGTCCATCCAGCAGCACCGGAGCGCCGACCGTAGCTACCTCGACGGCGGCATCCAGCTCCTCGAACTCGCCAGCCGGGCCCATGAGTCGTTCATCGGGCAGGAGCCCGAAGAGAAACGAAAGCTGGTCCGTGTACTTGTTTCGAACTCCTCCTGGAAGGCCGGCCGGCTCACCGCGAGCTTCCGTCAGCCCTTCGATTTGATCTTGGCGGAGGCTACCAAGGCCCGTGAGGCGGAGGCGAAGCTGCCCGTCGGAGCGTCCGCCGAGGCCCGTTTTGAAAACTGGCGGAGGGAGAGGGATTCGAACCCCCGAAGGCTTGCGCCTTAACGGTTTTCAAGACCGCCGCCATCAACCGGACTCGGCCATCCCTCCGGAGTAACCGAGTCTAAAAGGAGGGGGCCGACGCGAGGCGCCCCGGCCCTCCGCGGGGGTAGTGATCTACTGGTTGCGGATCTCGCCCGGGTAGGCACCGCTCGCCGTACCCCGGCTGGCGATCAGGTCGCGGAACCTCTCGAGGTCGCCCTCGACCTGGCGTGCCATGAAGCCCAGGGCCTCCCCGATCTTCTCTGTCAGGCCCTGCGGCTCGTAAGCCAGCTGCAGCGTGATCCGGCACTGGTTGTCGGCGAGACGGTGGAACGTCACGACACCCGCGTTGGGCGCCCCGCTGGTGGACCGCCAGGCGATCCGCTCGTCCGGGATCTGCTCGGTGATCTCGGCGTCCCACTCCTCGACCCTGCCTCCCACCTCGGCCTTCCAGTGCAGGCGCCGATCGTCGAGCTGCCTGACCTCCTTGACGCCTTCCATGAACTCCGGGAAGCTCTCGAACCGCGTCCACCGGTTGTAGGCGGTGGGGACGTCCACAGGGCAGTCGATGCTCTTCGTGACTTCGGCCATTGCGCTTGCTCCTTGGTGGCTGATCGAATTTGAAATTGACAATGAGGCACTCATGTAATGGAAGCCTCCACCACCCACCATACAGGGGTGTTCCGAATATTGCCGGGCTCTTCAGCCGGTCGGGCCCAGGTACTCCAAGCCGCCCATGTAGGGCTTCAGAACGTCTGGCACGGCGACCGTTCCATCCGCCTGCTGGTAAGTCTCGATGACGCAGTCGATGGTCCTGGTCAGCGCCAGCGCGCTTCCGTTCAGCGTGTGCACGAACCGGGGCGGCTGCCCGGGCGCCGGCCGGTAGCGAAGGTTCGCCCGGCGCGCCTGGAAGTCGTTGAAGACCGAGCAGGACGAGACCTCCAGGTAGCGCCCGAGACCCGGTGCCCAGGCGTTGATGTCGTACTTCTTGTACTGGGCGAACCCCATGTCGGCGGTGCACATCGCCATCACCTGGTAGTGGAGGCCGAGCCGCTGCAGCACCACCTCCGCGTGCCCGGTCAGCTCCTCCAGCGCCTCCAGCGAAGCCTCGGGCTTGACCAGCTTGACCAGCTCCACCTTCGAGAACTGGTGCATCCGGATGTACCCTCGCGTGTCTTTGCCGGCCGCCCCCGCCTCGGACCGCCAGCACGGCGAGTAGGCGACGTAGTTGAGCGGCAGCTGGGAACCGTCGAGCATCTCGTCGCGGTGGAAGTTGGTCATCGGGACTTCCGCGGTCGGGATCAGCCAGAGATCGCGGCCCTCCACCCGGAACGCCTCGTCGCCAAACTTCGGCAGGTTGGCCGTCCCCAGCATGGAGGCGGTGTTGACCAGGAATGGCGGGAGCAGCTCGGTATATCCGTGCTCCCGTGTGTGCAGGTCGAGCATGAACTGCACGAGGGCCCTCTCGAGGCGTGCCCCGGCGCCTTTGAGGAAGGCGAAGCGGGAGCCTGACACGCGAGCGGCCCTTTCGAAGTCCATGATGTCCAGCGCCTCGCCGATGTCGTAGTGGGGCCGCGGCTCGAACCCGAGCTGGGGCCGGCTGCCCCACTCCCTGACCATCACGTTGTCGGCCTCGCTCTCCCCCACGGGGACGCTCTCGTGAAAGAGGTTCGGGACGTGCAGGAGCAGGCGGTCCAGCTCGGCCCGCAGGCGGTCGGCCTCGGCGCCGTGGAACTTGGCGGACTCGCCCAACCGCTTCATCCGGGGCAGGAGCGACTGGTCCTTGCTTTTCGCGAACTCCTTGGAGAGGGCGTTCTGCTCGGCCCGCGCCAGCTCGGCGGCGGCGGTGGCCTGGCGCCAGCGGGTGTCGAGCCTCAGGATCTCGTCCACCGGCGCCGGCTCGCCCTTCAGCTCGGCGGCCCGCTTCACCAGCTCGGGATCCTTCCGGATCAGCTCCAGCGGCAACATCAGCTCACCTCCGGCTTCATCAGGGGAAAGAGGATGACGTCGCGGATGGACGCGGAATCCGTCAGCAGCATCACCAGGCGGTCGACGCCGATGCCGAGGCCCCCGGTCGGTGGCATGCCGTACTCCAGGGCCCGCACGAAGTCCTCGTCGAAGGGGTGGGCCTCCTCGTCCCCGGCCTCTCGGCCGGCTGCCTGCTCCTCCAGCCGCCGGCGCTGGTCGATCGGGTCGGTTAGCTCCGTGAACGCATTGGCGATCTCCCGCCCGAGCACGAACAGCTCGAACCGCTCCACGAAACGCGGATCGTCGTCCCGCCGCCGGGCCAGCGGCGAGATCTCGACCGGGTAGTCGGTGACGAACGTGGGCTGGCGCAGGGTGTCCTGGACCTCGTTCTCGAAGACCTCGTCCAGCTCCAGTCCGGCCAGGTCGCGGCCGGTCGCCTCCCGGACCAGGTCGACCATCCGGACCCGCCGGTAGGGCGGCGTGAAGTCCACCTGCTCGCCCTGGTAGCTCAGCTTCGGGGAGATGCCGGCGTGCCCCGCGGCGAAGGGGATCAGTTCCTCCACGGTTCGCATCACGTCCTCATAGTCGGCGTAGGCCTGGTAGCTCTCGAGCATCGTGAACTCAGGGTTGTGGATCGGAGACAGCCCCTCGTTTCGGAACAGCCGGCCCACCTCGTACACGCGCTCGAGACCCCCGATCACCAGGCGCTTCAGATGCAGCTCGAGCGCGATCCGCAGGTACAGGTCGCGGTTCAGAGCGTTGTGGTGGGTGACGAAGGGCTTGGCGTGACCGCCACCCGGGATCTCCTGGAGGACGGGCGTTTCCACCTCGAGGAAGTCGTGGTCGTCGAAGTAGCGGCGGATCCCCGCGATGATCCGGGAGCGGGCGATGAAGACGTCGCGGACCTCCGGATTGGCGATCAGATCCACGTACCGGCGCCGGTAGCGAAGCTCGACGTCCTTCAGGCCGTGCCACTTCTCCGGCAGCGGCTGCAGCGACTTGGACAGAAGCGTGAACGAGCTGATCCAGGCGCTGGGCTCGCCCCGCCGTGTCCGCCTGACCGGCCCGGTGGCCCCGACCAGGTCGCCGGGGTCGAGCTTCAGGAAGCGATCGAGCTCGGCCTCACCAAGAACGTCTCGCTGCGCCACCAGCTGGATCCGGCCGGCGCCGTCCTGGATGGTCGCAAAAGCGATCCCCCCGCTGCCGCGCATCGTCATCAGGCGGCCGGCGACGGTGACCGGCCCGGCCTCCTCAGCCCCCTCCAGCAGGGCTCTGGCCCGCTCGCTCGTGTGAGTGCGAGAAAAGCGCGCGACGTAGGGCTGGACGCCTGCCTGGATGAGCTTGTCGAGCTTTTCCCGGCGGTCGCGCAGGACCGAGGGAAGGTCAGGTTCTTCCGTCACCAGCCGACTTAGGCTAGTTGACGGAGACGATCTTGACCCGGCTGGTCCCCATCGGCGAGCTCCACTCGACCTCTTCACCGGCCCGGTGGCCGAGAAGGGCCCGCCCCAACGGGCTCTCGTTAGAGATCCGACCGTGGACAGGGTCGGCCTCGGCCGCACCCACGATCTCGTAGCTCTCGTCGCCATCCGTGGAGCGGACCTTGACCCTGGCTCCGACCGACGCCACGCCCTTCTGGCGCTCCTCGTCCTCGATCAGGGCGGCGTTGCGGAGCATCGCTTCGAGGGTCATGATCCGGCCCTCGACGAGGCTCTGCTCATTCTTGGCCTCGGTGTATTCGGCGTTTTCCGAGATGTCCCCGAAGTCCCGCGCGTGCCGGATCCGCTCCGCCACCTCGGTGCGGCGGACGCTCACGAGCTCCTTCAGCTCCTCCTCGAGGTGCTTGAGGCCGTCCTTAGTAAGCAAAACCGGCTTATCTTCCATTGGGGAACGCGGATTCTAGCATCGGCCTGGATCCAGCGCCGGACGTTCACACCGCCGGCGGACCTTCCCTCGGCGACCGCCTCCCCACGTTCTACAGCAGGATCTCGTGCTCCTCGGCGGCGGGAAAGGCTTCGACGCTGCGGCCGTGGCGTCGCTTGTGGTTGCCCAGCGCCTCCTCGACGAGGCCGTCGATGTCCGCGTCGGAGTGGCCGGGGTCGTGGTGGAAGAAAGCCAGCTGGCCGGCCCCCGCCCGCTCGGCCAGCGAGAGCGCGTCGTCGTACGTCGAGTGGCCCCAGCCGACCCGCGCGGCGTACTCCTCGCGGCTGTACTGGGCGTCGTGGACGAGCAGGTCGGCGCCCTTGCACCACGCCACCATGGAGTCCACGAACGCGATGCCGGCCGCGCCTGCCGCCGCGTCGTGGGTCGGCAGCTCGTTGTCGGTGGCGAACACGAACGTATGGCCGTCCTCCTCGAACCGGTAGCCGAACGTCGGGATCGGGTGGTTCAGCTCCATCGGCGTGACGACCATGCCGGCGACCTCGAACGCCTCGCCGGCATTGCGCTCGATGAACTCGAGGTGAGCCGGCACCTGGTCCAGGCGAAGCGGGAAGTAGGCGGGGTCCATCTGGTCGGCAAACGCTGCCTGCAGGGACTTGATCGAGCCGGCTGGTCCGACCACGGTCAGCTCGGTCTTAGGTAGGAAGGCAGGCGCGAAGAACGGGAAGCCCTGGATGTGGTCCCAGTGCGTGTGCGTGACCAGGAGGTGGGCGCGGATGGGACCGTCCGGGGTCAGGGCGTCGCCGAGCTCGGCGATCCCGGACCCGCTGTCGAGCACGACCAGTTCGCCCGACTTGCCGCGGACCTCGATGCAGGTGGTATTGCCGCCGAAGCGCAGCGTGCGCCGGCCCGGCGTCGGCCGGGTTCCGCGGGTCCCCCAGAACTTGATCCTCACTTCGTCAGCCGGGCAGCGGGGGCGGGTGGGAGTCGGCCCACCGCGAAAGGGCCGCGGCCTGCCTGGCCACCGTCGCCGCCCGGCGCCCGGCGTTCAGTTTTCGCAGACCCAGCGAGTGGGCGGCGTCCCAGGGCGGCGTGTGCCGGCCCCGGCGCACGGCCTCCCCCACCTGCCGGTGGGCCTGCCGGAACGCCGTGCCGCCGGCGACCAGCTGCTCGGCCGTGTCGGTGGCGAGCAGGTCGGGGTCCGCGGCCGCCGCGGCCAGGCGCTCGCGGTCGAACTCCAGGCGGCCCACCAGCAGGGTCGCGGCCTCGACGCACTCGATCGCGTTGTGCACGCCCGCGAAGAGCGCCACTTTGTCCTCCTGCAGGTCGCGGTCGTAGGCAAGCGGCAGGCCCTTCAGCACGGTCGCCAGGGCCGTGAACGCCCCCAGTGCCCGCCCGCTGCGTCCGCGCAGCAGCTCGGCGATGTCCGGGTTCCGCTTCTGGGGCATGATGCTCGACCCGGTTGCGATCTCGTCCCCCAGCCGCAGGAAGCCGAACTCGGACGTCGCCCAGAGCACGACGTCCTCGCCCAGCCGGCTGATGTGGATCCCGACTGTGACGCAGGCATACAGGAGGTCCAATGCGAAGTCACGGTCGGCCACGGCGTCCATCGAGTTCTGCGTCAATCGGGAAAAGCCCAGCTCCTTCGCGACCAGGTCCCGCTGGAGAGGCAGGGTGCTGCCGGCCAGGGCCCCTGAGCCAAGCGGCATGGCGTCGGCCGCGTCGTAGGCGTGGCGCGCCCGCTCCGCGTCGCGCAGCAGCGCCTCGGCGTGGGCCAGCAGGTGGTGGCCGACCGTGACCGGCTGGGCCCGCTGAAGATGCGTGTAGCCCGGCATCGGCCAATCGGCGTGGCGGCGCGCCTGCGCCGCCAGGGACTCCACGAGGAGGGCCAGGTTGCCGATCAGCGCAGCCGCGGCGAGCCGGCTGAACAGCCGGAGGTCGAGGGCGACCTGGTCGTTGCGCGAGCGACCGGCGTGCAGCCGCTCGCCGGCGTCGGGCACCAGCTCCGTGAGGCGGCGCTCGACCGCGGTGTGGATGTCCTCGTCGCTGGCCTTGAAGGCGAAGCGGCCGGCTCGGAGCTCGCCCAGGACCTGGCCCAGTCCCTTCTCCACGGCCCGCAGCTGGCCCTTCGTGAGCAGGCCGGCCGCCGCCAGGCCGCGGGCGTGGGCGATGGAGCCGGCCACGTCGAACTCAGCCAGCTCGAAGTCCACGTCGAGCGAGGAGGCAAAGGCCTCCAGCTCCGGCAGCAGGCCCTTCTTGAAGCGGGACCCCCAGAGCTTGCCCTTGGTCAGGGCGTGAGCCTCTTCGCGTCGGGCGGCACCAGCTTCGAAAGGTCGAGAGCTGAGAGCCGGCCCTGGACCTCGGCGGCGGTCCGCACGCTCAGCCCCCAGAGCTTGATGAAGCCGGCGGCGGCGCCCTGGTCGAACTGGTCGCCGCGGCCGTACGTCGCCAGCTCCATCCGGTAGAGCTGGTCCGGCGCCTTGCGCCCGACCACCATCGAGTGGCCCCTGTAGAGCTTGAGCCGGACGTCGCCGCTGACGTGACGCTGAGTGTGGGCGACGAAGGCGTACAGCGCCTCCCGCAGCGGGCTGAACCAGAGCCCGTCGTAGACCATCTGGGCCCACTGCTGGGAGACCACGTCCTTGAAGCGGGCCACGTCCTTGGTGAGGGTGATGTCCTCGAGCGCCTGGTGCGCCTGCAGCAAAAGGACGGCGGCCGGCGCCTCGTAGATCTCCCGCGACTTGATGCCGATCAGCCGGTTCTCGAGGTGGTCGATGCGCCCCACCCCGCTCTCGCCGCCCAGCTTGTTGAGCGTCTCCACCATCTCGACGGCGGGCACCGGCCGGCCGTCCAGGGTGATTGGCATGCCCTCCTTGAAGCCGATCTCGACGTACGCCGCTTCGGCGGGGGCTCGCTCCGGCTCCACTGTCCACTCGTAAACGTCGGGAGGCGGCTCGGCCCAGGGATCCTCCAGGATCCCGGCCTCGATCGAACGGCCCCAGAGGTTCTCGTCGGTCGAGTACGGGGAGTCCACCGTGGCCGGCACCTCGATGCCGTGCTCGCGGGCGTACTCGATCTCGTCGTCCCGATTCATCCCCCACTCGCGCACGGGCGCGACCACCTTCAGCTCGGGCGCCAGCGCGGCCGTCGTGACGTCGAAGCGGACCTGGTCGTTGCCCTTGCCGGTGCAGCCGTGGGCGATCCCCTGGGCCCCCTCCCGGCGGGCGATCTCGACCATCATGGCCGCGATCAGGGGCCGCCCCAGCGCGGTCGCCAGCGGGTACTCCTTCTCGTACACGGCCCCCGCTTGCAGCGCGGGCCAGACGAAGTCCCGGATGAAAGGCACCTTGCCGTCGACGACGTAGGCGGCGACGGCGCCGACCCGCAGGGCCCGCTGCTGGATGGCGGTAAGGTCCTTCTTCTCGCCCAGGTCGATCGTGAGCGCCACCACGTCGTAGCCCTTGTCCTTCAGCCAGCGGATGGCGACCGAGGTGTCCAGGCCGCCGGAGTAGGCCAGCACCAGCTTCTCGCGATCAGGCATTCAGCAGCCTCCGCAGGGCCGTGGCGGCAGCGGGGTCGGCGAGCACGACGACGATCGTATCGTCCCCGGCAACCGTGCCGGCCACGCCCTCCAGGCCGGCGTTGTCGATCGCGTACGCGACCAGGTTTGCCGTCCCCGGCGGCGTCTTGACCACGGCCAGGAAGTGCACGACCGTCATCTCCAGAACCAGCCCGGGCGGGAAGGTTTCGCCGTTCTCGGGACGGTAGCCGGTCGGCGTCCGCACCAGGCCCAGCTCCTGGATGTCGCGGGAGACGGTGGCCTGCGTCGCCGCCACGCCCAGCGAGGCCAGGGCCGCCGCCAGCTCCTGCTGGCTTCGGATGGTGTTGCGGTGGACCAGCTCGAGGATGGCAGCCTGGCGCCGCTGCTTGGTCTCGGTCACCGGGCCAGCTGGGCGCGTTTCATGGCCGCGCCGGCCTCGTCGATCTCGGCGGCGGTGAGTATCAGCGGCGGCACCAACCGCAGCGTGTTGTCGTCCACCGCGTTCACGACGACGCCCTCCTCGAGGCAGCGCAGCTGGAAATCCTTGGCCACCGGCTCTTCGAACACGGCAGCCTGCATCAGCCCCAGGCCGCGGACCTCCTTGACCCCGTCCAGGTCCTGGAGGATGCCCTGCAGCAGGTCGCCCATCTCGGCCGCGTGTCCGACCAGCCCCTCCTCCTCGACGGCTCGGAGGACGGCCAGCGCCGCGGTGCAGGCCAGGGGGTTGCCGCCGAATGTGGAGCCGTGGTCGCCCAGCTCGAAGACGTCCGCGCGGGGGGCGGCCAGGCAGGCGCCGATGGGCACCCCGCCGCCCAGCCCCTTGGCCAGCGTCATGACGTCGGGGACGACGCCGCTGTGCTGGTGCGCGAACCAGCGGCCGGTACGGCCGAGCCCGGTTTGCACCTCGTCGAAGATCAGCAGCAGGTTCTGCTCGTCGCACCACGCGCGAACCCCCTCGAGATAGCCGGGGGCGGCCGGGATGACCCCGATCTCGCCCATCACCGGTTCCAGCATCACCGCCGCCGTCTGCGCGTCGGTGGCCGCCTTCAACGCCCCCAGATCGTTGAACGGGACGTGGAGGAAGCCCTCTGGCAGCGGCGCGAACGGGGCCGAGTACTTGGCCTGGCCGCCGGCCGTGACGGCGGCCAGCGTGCGGCCATGGAAGGAGCCCTCGGCGGTGATGATCTTGAAGGCGCCGTCGCGGTTGAGGCGCCCCCACTTGTGGGCGATCTTGATGGCCGCCTCGTTGGCCTCGGCGCCGCTGTTGGCGAAGAAGACGCGCGAGGGGAAGGAAAGCTCGACCAGGCGCTGGGCCAGCTCCACCTGGGGCTCGCTGTAGTACAGGTTCGAGGTGTGGATCAGTTTCGTGGACTGCTGCGCGAGCGCCGCCGCCACCGCCGGGTGGGAGTGGCCGAGGAGGTTCACGGCGATGCCGGCCACCAGGTCCAGGTACTGCTTTCCATCGGCGTCCTGCACGCGGCAGCCGTGGCCTTCGACAAAAGTCACCGGCAGGCGCTTGAAGGTGCCCATGACGTACTTGTGCTCGCGCTCTTCCAGGGTCTCCGTCCTCGTCTCACTCATGGCGTGACCATTGTTCCAATACCTGCCTCCGTGAACAGCTCCAGCAGCAGCGAGTGCGCCGTCCGCCCATCGATGATGTGGGCGTAGGGCACCACGTCGAGCGAGCGCAGGCAGGCCTGCAGCTTGGGGATCATCCCGCCGCTGACCTGGCCGCTGGAGATCATCTCCTCGGCCGCCGCCCGCTTGATCTCGGTCACCACCCGCTGGTCCCGGCCGAGCACGCCCGGCACGTCCGTCAGCAGGATCAGCTTGGCCGCTCCCAGCGCGACCGCCACCTCGGCCGCGACCGTGTCGGCGTTGATGTTGTAGGCGTTGCCGTCATAGCCGAGGCCGATCGAGGCGATCACCGGGACGTAGCCGCGCTCGACCAGCGCGGTGATCGGCTCGGGGTTGATGTGGGTGACCCGGCCCACGAAGCCCAGGTCCGAGTCCAGCGCTTCGGCGATGATGCTGGGCCCGTCTTCCCCGCTCATGCCGACCGCCTGGCCGCCGAGCCGGTTGAGGGTCGCGACCAGGTCCGGGTTCACCTTCCCGGTCAGGACCATCTTCACGACCTCCATCGTCTTGGCGTCGGTGACCCGGAGCCCGTTGCGGAACTCGGCGCTAATGCCCAGCCTCTCGCTCATGGCGGTGATCTCGGGGCCGCCCCCGTGCACCAGCACGGGCAGCATCCCGACGTAGCGCAGCAGCACCACGTCGAGCAGGGTCTCCTCCTTGCGCTGCTCGATGGCGTTGCCCCCCACCTTGACCACGACGATCTGGCCGTGGAATCGGCGGATGTACGGCAGCGCCTCCACCAGCACCTTGGCTCGGTCGGTGACCTCGATCGTCACGTCGTGTAGTCGGCGTTGATTCGGACGTACTCCGCCGATAGGTCGCAGCCCCAGGCCTCGGCAGTGCCCTGGCCCAGGCCGAGGTCGGCGGCGATCTCGATCTCGGGCTCTTCGAACACCTTCCGGATCGCGTGCAGGTCGGCGTCGACGCCGGCGCCCCTGGCGAAGACAGTGACTCCGCCGACCCTGACGGTCAGCGTGTCGATCGCGAGGTCGGAGCCGCTGTAGCCGAGCGCGCATACGATGCGGCCCCAGTTGGGATCGCCCCCGTGGACGGCTGCCTTGACCAGGCTGCTGGAGGCGACCGCCCTGGCCGCCAGCCGCGCCTCCACGTCATCGGCGGCCCCACTCACCCGCACGGTCATCAGCTTGGTCGCCCCTTCGCCGTCCTTGGCGATGGCCCTGGCCAGCCGCCGCGAGACGTCCAGGATGGCCGCCTCCAACGCGTCCGACTCCGGGGTTCCGGGTGCCACCGGGCGGTTGCCGGCCGCGCCGTTGGCGAGGATCAGGAAGGTGTCGTTGGTTGAGCTGTCGCCGTCCACGGTCACCTGGTTGAAACTGCGGTCGGCGATCCGCTTGACCGCAGCGGCCACCCAGCCTGCCTCGACGGCGGCGTCGGTGGTGACGTAGGCGAGCATCGTCGCCATGTTGGGGTGGATCATCCCCGAGCCCTTGCACATGCCGCCCACCCGCACCGCGACGTCGCCGATGCGAACGTCCAGCTGGGCGGTCTTGGGGACGGTGTCGGTCGTCATGATCGCCTCCGCCGCCTTGACGCCGTTGCCGGGCGACAGCTTGACCGTGGCCTCCGCGATCCCCCGCTTGACCGCCTCCATCGGCATGAATCGACCGATCACCCCCGTGGTGCCGACCAGCACCTGGCTGGGTTCCAGGTCGAGGCGGTCGGCCGCCCACTTCGCCATCTGGAGGGCGTCCTTGAAGCCCTGGGCGCCCGTGCAGGCGTTGGCGTTGCCGGAGAGGACGACCAACGCCTGGACCTTGTTCGGCTGCAGGTGCAGCTGGTCGATAACCACGGACGCGCTCTTCACCTTGTTGGTTGTGAAGACACCGCCCGCGTCACAGACGGAGTCGCTGGCGATCACCGCGAGGTCGTCTCGGACGCCGGTGGGGAGAGCCGAGGCCCCCGCCGTGAAGGCCTTGATGCCGCAGGCGGCGGTGCCCGCGCGCCAGCCCTGGGGTGCGGTCAGGCCGCCGGTCACGGCCACTGTAAGGGTCCCTCCAGCCCGGCGGTGCGGGGCAGCCCGAAGGCGATGTTGAAGCACTCCACACCCTGCCCGGAGGCGCCTTTGACCAGGTTGTCGAGGGCCGCGGTCACGATCGCCTTCTGGCCCTGTGCGGCCACGTTGATGACGCAGTGGTTGGTGTGGCTGACCAGCTTGGTGGCGGGCGTCTCGGGGACCAGCCGGGTGAAGGGCTGGCCCTGGTAGAACTCCAGGTACGCCTCCTGCAGCTGCTCCAGTGGCCCCTTGAGATCGAAGTAGCAGGTGTCCAGGATCCCGCGCACCATGGGGACCAGGTGGGTCAGGAACGTGATGCGCGGGCCTTGCCCGCCCTCCGCCAGGCCGCTCAGCTCCTGGACCAGCTCGGGATGGTGGCGGTGGCCGGCCAGGTTGTAGGCGTGGACGGACTCGTTGACCTCGGCGAAGTGGGTGCCCAGGCCGACGGTGCGGCCCGCGCCGGACACTCCCGACTTGGCGTCAACCACAACGTCCGACCCGACCAGCCCAGCCGCCACGGCGGGTGCCAGGGCCAGGATTGCCGCGGTCGAGTAGCAGCCGGGAACGGCCACCAGGTCGGCCTCGCGGATCTCCTCCTCGTGCAGCTCGGGCAGCCCGAAGACGGCCCTGCCCAGAAGGCCCGGGAGGGGATGCTCCTGCTTGTACCAGGTGGGATAGAGGGCGGGGTCCTTGAGTCGGAAGTCGGCGCTCATGTCGATCACGCGAACGCCGGCGTCGAGCCAGCCCTGGACCTTGCCGGCGCCGACGTTGTGGGGCAGGCAGCTGAAGATGACCTCAGCCTGCCAGGGGTCGGGCTCCTCCAGGAAGACGCCTCGCGCGTCGAGCAGCGGGAAGACGTGCGACCAGGACTTGCCCGCGTGGGAGCGGGAGGTGAGCTGGACCAGCTCCACGTCGGGGTGCCGCGCCAACAGGTTCACAGCCGTCATGCCGGCGTACCCGTTGGCCCCCGCGACCACAGCCTTGATCATTTGCATGCATAAACATACAGGTATTCCTGCATAACTATCCGGGCCAGGACTCCTAGTCGGGCTCGTTGAAGAAGCAGCTCACGGCGCCCGTGTGGCAGGCCGGCCCGTGGGGGCGGGCCCGCAGCAGCACCGCGTCGAGGTCGCAGTCCAGCCGGACCTCGACCACCTCCAGGTAGTTGCCGGAGGTGGCGCCCTTCTCCCAGAGCCCGCGGGTCCGGGAATGGAACCAGGCCCGCCCGGTGTCGCGTGTCTTCGACCAGGCCGCCTCATCCATGTAGGCCAGCATCAGCACCTGGCCGGTCTCGGAGTCCTGCACGACCGCCGGCACCAGCCCCTTCGAGAAGTCGGGAAGGCTCATGTCCTGATCTCCAAACCGCGGCCGGCCAGCTCCGATTTCACCTGCCGGATGCCGACCTCGCCGAAATGGAAGATCGAGGCCGCCAGGGCCGCCTCGGCGCCGCCCGTGGTGAGCGCCTCGTACATGTGCGCCGAGCCGCCGGCGCCCCCCGAGGCGATCACCGGGAGCCGGACGGCCCCGCTCACGGCGGCCGTGAGCTCGAGGTCGTAGCCGTCGTGCGTCCCGTCGCGGTCCATCGACGTCAGCAGGATCTCCCCGGCGCCCATGCGCTCCGCCTCGCGCGCCCACTCGACCGCGTCGCGGCCGGCCGGCCGCCGGCCCCCGTGGCTGTGCACCTCCCAGCCGGGCGCGTCCTCTCGGCGCTTGGCGTCGATGGCCACGACCACGCACTGAGAGCCGAAGATGTCGGCGCCCCGCCTGATCAGCTCCGGATCGGCGAGCGCCGCCGAGTTCACCGCCACCTTGTCCGCCCCGTGCGACAGCAGCTCCTGCATGTCGTCGACGGTCCGGACGCCACCGCCCACCGTGAGCGGGATGAACACCTGGTCGGCCGTCCTGGCCACCACCTCGAGAAGGATCCGGCGCTCGTCGGAGGAGGCCGTGATGTCCAGGAAGACGAGCTCGTCGGCCCCTTGCTGGTCGTACCAGGCGGCCAGCTCGGCGGGGTCCCCGGCGTCGCGCAGCTCCACGAACCGAACACCCTTGACGACCCGCCCCGCGGTCACGTCGAGACAGGGGATGATGCGCTTAGCCGGCACCGCACACGCTCAGGAAGTTGGCGTACACGCGGAGGCCGTCCGGCCCGCTCTTCTCGGGGTGGAACTGGGTCCCCATGACCGTCAGGCGGGCCGCCGCCGCCGCCGGCGAGTGCTCGGTCGTGCCCAGCACGTCGGGGCTGCCGGCCGGCGTGTAGGAGTGCACGAAGTAGAAGTAGGAGGAGTCGGCGATCCCCTCCCACAGGGGTGACCACTCCGCCTGCTTGACCCGGCACCATCCGATGACCGGCAGCCGGGCGCTGCCCTGGACCAGGTCCACCTTGCCGCGCAGTAGGCCCAGGCCCTCGTGGCGCCCGTGCTCGGAGGACTCCTCGAACATCAGCTGGTAGCCGAGACAGACGCCCATCAGCGGCTTGCCCCTCCGGGCCAGCTCCACCACCCCGCGGCCCAGGTTGCCGGACTCCAGCTTTCGCAGCGCCCAGGCGAAGGCTCCCACGCCCGGCAGCACCAGGCCGTTGGCGTGGGACAGGTCCTCGTAGTCGGCCGTGATCCGGGGCTCGGCGCCCACGCTGAGCAGGGCCCGCTCCACGCTGCGCAGGTTGCCGACGCCGTAGTCGACGATTGCGATCAACCGAGCAGGCCTTTGGAGGACGGGATCTCGCCGCCCCCCAGCGACATGGCCGAGCGAAGGGCGAGGCCCAGGGCCTTGGAGGCCGACTCCGCGATGTGGTGGCGGTTGCGGCCCCGGATGAGGTCGACGTGGATGGTGGCGCCGGCGTGGATCGAGAAAGCGCGCCACCACTCCTCCAGCGTCTCGCTCTCGAGGCTCCCGATCCGGCCCTTCAGGGGCAGGTTGTACGAGAGGAACGGCCGCTTGCCGAGATCGATCACGACCCGGCTCAGCGACTCGTCGAGCGGCGCGTAAGCGGTCGCGAAGCGCGCGATCCCCTTCCGGTCGCCGAGCGCCTGGGAGAGCGCCTGCCCGATCACGATGCCCGCGTCCTCCATCAGGTGGTGGGGATCGACCCGGACGTCGCCGGCGCCCTTGAAGGCCAGGTCGAAGGCGCCGTAGCGGGCGACCTGCTCCAGCATGTGGTCGAGGAAGGGCAAGCCGCTGGCGACCTCGATGCGCTTGCCGGCGTCCAGCTTCACCTCGCACTCGATCTGGGTCTCCCGGCTGTGCCGGCTGACCAGCGCGGCTCTATCGCTCATCTTGCATTCGCACCTCGATCGCGTTGGCATGGGCCGTCAAGCCCTCCAGGTTGGCCAGGGCCCGGGCGGGCTCCTGGAGCATTTCCAGGTCACCCCTGGTGAGGCTGGCCACGCTCGTTCGCTTGAGGAACGAGTAGACGCCGAGCGGCGAGGCGAAGCGAGCGGAGCCGGCCGTCGGCAGCGTGTGGTTGGGCCCGATCACGTAGTCGCCCAGCGAGACCGCAGCGTAGGGACCGACGAACACGGCCCCCGCATTCTCGACCTGCGCGATCAGGCGTCCGGGGTCCTCGACGATCAGCTCCAGGTGCTCCGGCGCGAAGTCGTTCGACACCTGCATGGCCTGCTCCAGCGATTCGGTGAGCACTATGCAGCAGTGGGCGGCGGCCACCACCGCCGCCCGGTCGAGCCGCCGGAGGAGGTCGCTGAACTCCTCCTCCACCGCGTCCGCGAGGGCCTCGGAGTCAGTCACCAGCAGCGCCCAGGCCATCGGGTCGTGCTCGAGCTGGGAGGCCAGGTCGGCGGCCACGTACTGGGCAGGAGCGGTGTGGTCGGCCACGACCAGGATCTCGGTCGGGCCGGCCACCGCGTCCACCCCGACAGCGCCGAAGACCTCGCGCTTCGCAAGCGCCACGTAGATGTTGCCGGGACCCACGACCACGTCCACGCGAGGGATGGCGGCCGTGCCGTAAGCCAGCGCGGCGACGGCCTGGGCGCCCCCGACCCGATAAACCTCGTCGGCTCCGGCGATCGCGGCCGCGGCCAGGATCGAGGTGGCCACCGTGCCGTCCCTGTTGGGCGGCGTGGCCAGGGCCACCTCGCGGACCCCGGCCACCCGGGCCGGAATGACGGCCATCAGCACCGTCGACGGGTACGCGGCCCGCCCACCGGGCACGTACACGCCCGCCCGCCGGACCGGCCGCGTCAGCAGCTTCAGGCCCGGCGGCCCGCCCACCTCCTCGAACTTCTGGGCCGCGTGGAAGTCGCGGATCCGCTGGGCGGCAAACTCCAGCGCGGCCCGGTCGCCCGCTGGTAGCCGGCCCAGAGCCTTCGTGAGCTCGGCCGCGGAGACGCGGAAGGACTCGCCTTCGGCCGGCGCCCAGCCGTCGAAGCGCTCGCTGTACTCCCGCAGGGCGGCGTCACCCTCGCCGGCGACCCGCCGGCAGATCTCCTGGACCGCGGACCGCTGCTCCGCCGTCCCGCCCAGGTCGAGACGGCGCCGGCTGAGGGGGCTGTCCAGCCAGTCGCCGACGTTGAAGCGGCTGAGGCTCACCTGACGGCCCCCCGGACCCGGCCGACCAGTTCCTGGATCGGCTCCCCGCGGGTCTTGAGGCTGGCCTGGTTGGCGATCAGCCGCGCCGTCGACCGGCCGACCTCGGCGACGACGCGCAGCCGGTTCTCCTTCAGAGTGCGGCCGGTGGCGGTCAGGTCGACGATGGCGTCGACGAGACCGACCTGGGGCGCCAGCTCAACCGACCCGTGCAGGCGGACCACCTCGACCGTCTGCCCGAGCGCGTCCATGTACGCGTTGGTGGTGACCGGGTACTTGGTGGCGACCCGCAGCGTCGGCGGCCACGTCTCCGGCCCCTGCAGTGGGGAGCCTTCGGGCACCGCCAGCACCATCGTGCAGCCGCCGAAGTGGAGGTCCAGCAGCTCGTAGTGGGCGCCAGGCGACTCCCAGAGCTGGTCCTTCCCGACCACCCCGAGGTCCACCGCACCGTAGTCCACGTAGGCCGCCACGTCGGAAGGCCGCACGAGCACGACCCGGACCCCGTTCTCCTCGACCAGCAGGCGCCGGCCGACCGTCGAGGCCAGGTCGGCGATCCCAGCCCGCTTGAGCAGGGCCAGGCTGCCCTCCAGCAGGACCCCCGTAGGGAGCGCGATCGAGGCGATCATCGTCCGCTCATGAGACCTCGGACCCTGCCAGGCGGCCGACGACCTGGGCACCGGGCAGCCGGCGCAGGCGGCCGTCACCCCCCACCCAGCTCAGCTTGGCCCCGGTGGCACAGTGGACGAGGTTGGCGGCTCCGATCGTCTTCCGCCACTCGCGGGCCGAGGCGAGCCCGCGCGGCTCGGTGTCGACGACCGCCCGCATCCCGAAAAGGCGCAGCGAGGAGCCCAGGCGCAGCGCCTCCGGGAGGCCGGCCCGAGTCCAGGCGACGGCGGCGTCCAGCCGGGGCAGCGCCCCCGCGCCGTCCCGCGATAGCAGCTCGCTGACCAGGTCCAGCTGGACCACGAAGCCGGTGGCCGGCGCGGGCCGGCCGAACCGTGCCAGCAGGCGGTCGTAGCGGCCGCCCTGGGCGAGCGGGCGGCCCAGGTCGGGGCCGTAGCCCTCGAAGATCACGCCCGTGTAGTAGTCGAAGTCCCGGATGGCGCCCAGGTCGAGGTTCACTGAGCCGCCCAGGCCGTGAGCGCCCAGCAGCTCGTGGACCCGGGCCAGCTCCGCCAGGGCCCGCTCCGAGCGGCGGTTCTGGACCAGCTTGCCGGCCGCCTCCAGAATCTCCACCCCGCCGCGCAGGGCCGGGAAGCGGAGCAGCAGCTCGTGCTCGGCGCTGCGCAGGGGAGTCTCGGCGATGATCGCCTCCAGCGCCACGAAGTCCCGGCTTCCGAGGGCCGCCTTGATGCCGGCCTTGACGTCGCCGGGCAGCTTGAGCCCGTCCAGCAGGCCCTGGAAGAACTCCGAGTGACCGACGTCCACCTGGTAGCGGCGGAGCCCGGCCGCGTCCAGGCAGCGGACGGCCATGGCGATCACCTCCGCGTCGGCAGCCGCGCCGGCGGCCCCGATCAGCTCGGCCCCGACCTGGTGGCGCTCGCGGGGGCGGGCGAAGCGGCCGGGCTCGTTGCTAACGACCGGCCCGGCGTAGCAGAGCCGCAGCGGGAGGGGCGCCGAGCGCAGCTTGCCGGCCGCCAGCCGGGCGACCGGTATGGTCCGCTCGCCGACCAGGCCGAGCACGGAGCCATCGCCATCGGTGAGCTTGAACAGCCGCTGCCGCTGCTCCGCCTCCAGCCCCAGGGCGAGGACGTCCAGCCTCTCGACGGTCGGTGTGACGACGAAGCGGTAGCCCCAGCGGCGCATCTCGGCCAGGAGCGCCTCCTGGGTGGCGCGCATGGCTTCGGCCTCGGCGGGGAGAAGGTCCCGGAAGCCGGGGACGCCGCTCACCCTCCCGCTGCCGTCAGCGGCCTGGGTGAAGGTACCTCCCGGACTCGCGGCTACTTGCCCTCATCCTCATCCTCTTCATCTGACGCATCGTCGGCCGCCTCGTCCGAGAAGTCGACTGATTCGCTGTCGTCGTCCTCCTCGACCTCGTGCAGGCCCTCCTCCAGGTCCATGGTGGCTTCCGCGGCGCCCCCGCCCCCGTTCATGTCGTCGTCGTCATCCGACGCGAAGGCCTCCGGGTCTCGCGAGAGCAGGCTCTCCTTCGTGTAGGGCCGGAATTCCACCTCCCGCTTGCGCACGATCGGGAAGCTGGGCTTGCCCTGGAACTTGGGGTCCTGGTAGGTCTCGCGAACGATCATCTTGACCGTGGAGCCCTCACAGGACGTAACGCCCGCCTGGTACCGGTTGCCGCCCTGGATGAACTTGATCAGCCGGCGGGCCAGCTTGGCCTCCAGCGTTCCCAGGCGGATGCCGCGGACCGTGTCCACCTCGATGCCGTCGCCGTTGACTCGCAGCTCCGCGACGTCGCCGGCCTGGACCTTGCTGCAGACATCGCCGTCGACCGCCTTCAGGCTCGCCGTGGCGGTTTTGCCCATCTCTTCGACGAATAGGTTCAGGTCCACCCTGGAGGGACCGCCGCGGAGGCTGCCTTTGTGCTGGAGCAGGACGTCCAGCTTGCTCGAGTTCTTCTGCGCGACCGTGTTCTGAGGGTTGATCTTCAGGCTGGCCTCGTAGGCCGCCTTGGCGTCCGCCAGCCGGCCCAGCTCAGTCAGCGCCTTGCCCAGCCGGTTCTGGGCGGTGTCGTCCGGCCCGAAATTGTCCAGGATGAACTGGTTCAGCTCCACCGCCTCGTCCCAGTTGCCCGCGATGGCCATCTGCACGGCCTCGTCTACGTACTGGGAACGGGGCTTGAGGGGCTCCGCGGTGTCGATCGTCAAAGCACGCGCTCCTAAGAGGTGGAGAGGGATCGGCCTCTGGGCCGGTTTTCAGAGTATACGAACTGCCCGAGCTCGGTGTTTCGGTAACGTCAAGCGCGGCACATGAGGGTTGGTTGGAAGGTGTTCGCCCTGCTTGTCCAACCGTTCGTGCTGGCGGCCGCCTGCAGCGGCGGAACCGGACCGGCAGGTCTCCCCGGGCCGGACACCAGCAAGGGCGAGATCGTCATCGCCAGCGAGCTGCCGGCGACCGGGACCGATGGCGCCGGCGGGCGGCCGGCCCAGCAGGGCGCCCAGTTCGCGGTACGGCAGGCGCAGGCCGTAAAAGGCTTCAAGCTCTCCTTCCTGCCCTTCGACGACGCGGTGAACGGGGTCCACGACCCCCAGAAAGGGGCCCAGAACGTGGCCCAGATGATGGCCGATCCCAGGGTCCTGGGCATGGTCGGGCCGTTCAACTCGAACGTGGCCCGGGCTGAGATCCCGATCGCCAACCAGGCCTCGCTGGCCATGATCAGCCCCGCCAACATCGACGAGTGCCTGACCCAGGCCCTCGCGCATTGCTCGCCGAAGCCGGCCTCGCTCAGGCCGACCGGCAAGAACAACTATTTCCGGGTGGTGGCAGCCGACACCTTCCAGGGCCGGGCCATGGCCGACTTCGCGGTCGACACTCTGAAAATGGTGAAGGTCGGGGTGTTCTCCGACAACGAGGTGTTCGGCAAGAACGTCGCGGACGGCTTCAACGCCGAGTTCGCGAAGAAGGGCGGCTCGGTGGTCGCCCACCAGGACTTCGTGTGGACCACCACGGCCGACTTCACACCCTTCCTGAAGGCGGCTCAGGCCGCGGGCGCCCAGGGGATCTTCGCGGGCGCCACCTCGAACACGAAAGGCTGCCTGGCCCGGGCCCAGATGAAGGGCATCTTCGGCCCGGACGCCTACTACCTGGGCCCCGACGCGATCGCGGACAGCCAGTGCCTGGCCCAGGCCGGCGACCTGGCCACCGATCGGATGTACTCGAGCAGCGGGATCCCCGACGCCACCCGGAGCCCGGACGCGGCGCCGGTCGTGGACGCCTACAGGAAGGCCTTCCCGAAGATCGACGACGTGGGGACGTTCACCTTCACCGCCTATGACTGCGCCCGGGTGCTGATCGACGCGATCGGGCGGGCGATCGACGCCAACGCCGGTCGGGCCCCTTCCCGGCAACAGGTCCTGGAGGCCGTGGCGACGACCAGGAACCTGAAGCTGCTGGGCGGGATCTACTCGTTCGACGCGAACGGGGATCCTGCCAGCCCGGTGCTGGCCATCTACCAGGCCAAGGCCCCCGACTGGGTCTTCGCGAAGCAATTTCAGCTGCCCGCAGCGCCCTGAACGACTCGGGGGCCAGGCAGCCCGAGCTTGACACTTGGCGTTCGCGTGCCCATCCTGTGACCCGGAGTAGTAGGTAGCCGCACGCGCGGCTGTCCCTTCGTCGGCGCACTCTCGCCCCGGGTTCCGGGAAGAGGGCGAGGGGCAAATGAGGCGACAGGCCGCCTCGAAATCATCCTCAAGGGGGAAACGAATGACCCGAATCCGTAGGTTCAGGTCCTTTTCGCTGATCGCGGGCACGGCTTTGGTGGCCCTCGCCTGCGGTGGCAACAGCGGCGGGACCAGCACCGGCAGCACCGATACCAGCAAAGGCGAGATCAAGGTCGCCGCGGACTACCCGTCTTCGGGCAACGATGCCTCGGACGGAATCCCGGAGACCAACGGCGCCGCCTTCGCCGTCACCCAGACGAAGGCGATCAAGGGCTTCAAGCTGACGTTCGTGCCCTTCGACGACACGGTAAACGGTGTCCACGACCCGCAGAAGGGCGTCCAGAACATCACCCAGATGGTCTCCGATCCCAAGATCCTCGGCATGGTCGGGCCCAACAACTCGAACGTGGCCCGCGCCGAGATCCCCGTCGCCAACCAGGAGCACCTGGCGATGATCAGCCCGGCCAACACGAACGAGTGCCTCACGCAGACCTTCCCGTACTGCGACCCGCAGCCGAGCGCTCTCCGGCCGGCCCAGCCCAACAACTATTTCCGGATCGCCGCATCCGACACTTTCCAGGGGCCGGCCATGGCCGACTTCATCGTCACCACCCTGGGCAAGAAGAAGGTCGCGATCTTCTCCGACAACGAGACCTTCGGCAAGGGCGTCGCGGACAACTTCGCCAAGGAGCTCATCAAGAAGGGCGGCTCCGTGGCCGTCCGGCAGGACTTCGACTGGAAGTCGACCGCCGACTTCCGCCCCTTCCTGAACCAGGCCAAGGCGGCCGGGGCAGAGGCGATCTACGCCGGCGCCACCTCGGCGACCAAGGGCTGCATCCCCCGCGCGCAGATGAAGGCCATCTTCACGACCGACATCCCGTTCACCGGTCCTGACGGCATCGACAACAGCCAGTGCATCACGGACTCCGGCGACAACGCGCAGAACCTCTACGCGACCTCAGCCGGCGGCAACGCCGACACCAACCCGGACGCCAAGGCGACCACCGACGCGTACAAGGCCGCGTATCCCAAGAAGACAGACCTCGGCGCCTACACCTTCGCCTCATACGACTGCATGGCGATCCTGATCAACGCCATCGGGCGCGCGATCGACGCCAACGGCGGCAAGATGCCGACCCGCACGCAGGTCGTCCAGGCGATAGCCAAGACCAGCAACTTGAAGGGTCTTACCGGGACGGTGAGCTTCACCGCGGCCGGTGACCCCACGGCGCCGATCATGTCCATTTACCAGACGAAGGGCAGTCCGCTGGACTGGGTCTTCATCAAGCAGTTCGCCGCCAGCGGAGCCTAAAGGCTAGTAACTGAAGGAGGGGGCGCGTTCGCCCCCTCCTTTTTTTGTGTATAAGGGGAAGCTGCAGATGGGAGTCCTAGGGGGGGCGCTCCGCGCCAGGCAGGGTGTGCTGAGCGGCAAGATCAGCGGCCCCCTGATGAACGGCGTGCTCGGCCTCCTGGTGCTGGCCGCCGCGGTCGCCCTGCTCCGGCAGATCGTCAAAGCCGGCCCCACATACTTCGTTCAGATCTTCACGTACGGGATCGCCAATGGCTCGATCTACGCCCTGATCGCGCTCGGCTACACCATGGTCTACGGCATCATCGAGCTGATCAACTTCGCCCACGGCGACGTCTTCACCCTGGGCGCGTTCATCTCGCTGCCGCTGTTTCCGCTCTTCGGGATCAGGTCCGACGGCTTCAGCTGGGGCATCGTTTTGCCCCTCCTGGGCGTCTTCCTGGTGACGATGGCGCTGTGCGCGGTGGTCAACGTGGCCATCGAGCGGATCGCCTACCGGCCCCTTCGCTACGCGCCCCGGGTGGCCCCCCTGATCACCGCGATCGGGATGTCATTCGTACTCGAGGGCATCATGTTCATCTGGCGGGGCCCCTTCTACATCCGCTACCCGGACCTGCTACCGGAAACCCGGATCCCGCTCGGGGGCGGGGCCTCACTGGGGGTGAAGGACATCATCGTGATCGCGCTGGCCGTGGTCCTGGCCGTGGCGCTCAGCCTCTTCATCACCCGCTCCAAGCTGGGCAAGGCCATGCGCGCCACGGCCCAGGATCGCGACGCCGCGCAGCTGATGGGCATCGACATCAATCGCACGATCGCCGCGACCTTCTTCATCGGCGCCGCGCTGGCCGGCGCGGGCGGAATCATCTTCGGCCTCTACTTCAACAGCGTCGAGTTCGACCTCGGCTTCTCGGCCGGGCTGGTCGCCTTCACTGCCGCTGTCTTCGGCGGCATCGGCAACATCACGGGGGCCGCCCTCGGCGGCCTGGTCATCGGGATGCTGGCGTCCTTCAGCGACGGCTACTTCGAGACCAAGTGGACCCAGGTGGTGATATTCGGGATCCTGATCCTGGTCCTGGTCTTCCGGCCCACCGGGCTGCTGGGCACGGCGGTGCCGGAGAAGTGAAGGCGTTGTCCGGCCGCCTGCGCGTCCGCGAGTACATCCAGGAGCACTACCGCGACACCAACGCGATCACGTACGCCGCGCTGCTGGTCGGGGGACTGCTGTTCCCGGGTGTGGTCCAGTTCGTCACCGGCAACAACGGCAACTACCTGATCAGCCAGGCCGCCGACGCGGGCGTCTACGTCCTGCTGGCGATCGGTCTCAACGTGGTCATCGGCTTCGCCGGCCTGCTCGACCTCGGCTACGCCGCGTTCTTCGCGATCGGCGCCTATACGTACGCGATGCTGGCCTCCAGCCACCTTGCCTTCACGCCTCTCCACATGGCGATACACCTGCCCTTCTGGATCCTCCTTTTCGTGGGGATGTTCATCGCGGCGGGCTTCGGCGCCCTCCTGGGCGCGCCGACGCTGCGCCTGCGCGGCGACTACCTGGCCATCGTCACGCTCGGGTTCGGTGAGATCGTGCCGCGCGTCTTCCGCAACGTCCCTCAGTGGACCAGCGGGGTCAACGGGATCTCAGCCCTCGACTCGCCGAAGCTGCCGTTCTGGCCGGATGGGCCCTGGGATGGCGGCGCCGATTTCGCGCTGATCCAGCCGTTCGAGTTCTCGACCTCGAACGCGACGGCCTACTACGTGCTGATGTTCCTGCTCCTGATCGGCTGCGTCATCCTCGTGAACAACCTGTACGGCTCGCGCCTCGGGCGCGCCTGGATGGCGGTGCGCGAGGATGAGGTCGCGGCGGCCGCCATGGGCGTCAACACCGTGAACATCAAGCTGCTGGCGTTCGGCATCGGCGCCGCCTTCAGCGGGTTCGCGGGCAGCTTCTACGGCGCCAAGCTGTCGCTGGTCAGCCCCGAGAACTTCATGTTCACGGTATCCATCACGATCCTGGTCATGATCGTGCTGGGGGGCATGGGCAACATCCCGGGGGTCATGGTCGGCTCCCTGCTGATCTACTACGTGATCTTCAAGATCCTGCCCGACGCTCCCAACCAGGTCGCCGGCCTGGCGACCACCCTCGGCTTCGACCAGCTCAACCAGAACAACGGAGACTGGCCGGGCCTGGGCCAGGAGGTCTCCCGGTTGAAGTTCCTGCTCTTCGGGCTGATCCTGGTGGCGACAATGCTCCTGCGCCCGCAGGGCCTGATCCCCAGCCGCGTCCGCGAGCAGGAGCTGCGGAAGGGCGTCAGCGACGAGGCAGTGGCGGACGTGACCATGTCATGAGCGAGCCCATCCTCAAGCTCGAAGGCGTGAGCAAGCGCTTCGGAGGCCTTCTGGCGGTGGACAGCGTGTCCTTCGACGTCCCTAAGGGCGAGGTGTTCGCGCTGATCGGGCCCAACGGCGCCGGCAAGACGACCCTGTTCAACTGCATCACGGGCATCTTCGCCCCCACCGAAGGCGCCGTCATCTTCGAGGGGGCGGACATCGCCGGGGCCAAGCCGCACCGGGCGGCCGCGCTCGGCATCGCGCGGACGTTCCAGAACATCCGGCTGTTCGAGTACATGACAGCGCTGGACAACGTGCGCGTCGGCCAGCACTGCCGGATGCACGCAAAGCTGTGGGGCGCCCTCTTCAAGCTCCCGTCCGAGCGGCGGGAGGAGCGCGAGGTGACGGAGCGGGCGATCGAGCTGCTCCGCTTCGTCGGGATCGAGCGCTTCGCCCACAGCTACGCACGCAACTTGCCCTACGGGCAGCAGCGGCGCCTCGAGATCGCGCGCGCCCTCGCCACCCGGCCACGTCTCCTGCTGCTGGACGAGCCGGCCGCCGGCTTCACGCCCCAGGAGAAGGTCGAGCTGATGCGGCTGGTCGAGAAGATCATCGGCGAGGGCATCACCGTGTTCCTGATCGAGCACGACATGAAGGTCGTGATGGGCGCCTCGCAGAAGATCGCGGTCCTGGACCACGGCGAGAAGATCGCCGAGGGCCCGCCCGAGGAGGTGCGCGCCAACCCGCGCGTGATCGAGGCGTACCTGGGCAAGTCCGCCTGATGTCACCCGGGGACCCCGACTTGTCACCCCAAAACATCTGGCGATTTTTGGGGGACCCCGACTGATGGCGCTGCTCGAGGTCAACGGAATCGACGCTTTCTACGGACGCGTCCAGGCTCTTCGCGGGGTCTCCATCACGGTGGACCAGGGTGAGATCGTGGCCCTGATCGGATCCAACGGAGCCGGCAAGACGACGACGCTGCGCACGATCTCCGGGCTTCTGCACCCGGCCGCCGGCAACATCGTGTTCAACGGCCGCGACATCAGCCAGACCTCCGCCAGCCGGATCGTTGAGCTGGGTGTCTGCCAGGCCCCCGAAGGCCGCCGCCTCTTCTCGCGCATGACGGTGGCGGACAACCTGCTCATGGGCGCCTACAGCCGCAGCGACCGGGCCGGCATCCGCTCCGACATGGTCCACATCTACGAGCTGTTCCCGCGCCTCAAGGAACGCTCGAGCCAGGTGGCCGGAACGCTGTCCGGCGGCGAGCAGCAGATGCTGGCGGTGGGGCGCAGCCTCATGGCCCGGCCCAAGCTGCTGATGCTGGACGAGCCCTCCCTGGGCCTGGCGCCCATCCTGATCGAGACCATCTTCAAGACCGTGGTCGAGATCAACCAGCAGGGCACCCCCGTCCTGCTCGTCGAGCAGAACGCCAACAAAGCGCTGGAGGTTGCCCACCGAGCCTACGTGCTGGAGACCGGCTCGATCGTCCAGCACGGCACCGGCCAGGAGGTGGCCAGCTCAGAGGACGTGCAGAAAGCCTATCTGGGAATGTAGGTCGCGACGTGGGGGAAACAAGCGTGTTTCCCCCACGGGCCCCCTTCTCTCAACAGATGCTGGTCGGCATTTGGAAGACGAACTCACACAGGCGGGCGGAGCCCGCCCTTACGGCGCCATCTTTTCCTGATTAGCCCTCCGGCAGGGTGGGCTCCAGGTAGTGGACGCCCGAGCGCTTGAAGAGGCGTGAGCCCCGCTCCGCGAGCAGGCGGGTCGTGGCGGCGCGCGTGGATTCGATGATCGCCTCGACGAAGGTCGGCCGCATGTCCCAGCCGACGGCTGGCGCCAGCACGGGGCACAGGACCACCACGCGGCTGCGACCCCGCAGGCGCTCGTAGTCGCTCAGCATCCGGTGGTGGAGGGACAGCTGCAGCGTGCGCGCGATCAGCGAGCCCCAGCTGCGATCCCCGCGCTGGTACTCGCCGCCGGCCATCAGGCTCACCGCGAGCACGTCCTTGGCACCTGACTGGACGGCGAAGTCGAGCGGCGTGTTGTCGACGATGCCGCCGTCCAAGTACTCGATGCCGTCGACCAGCACGGGCGGGAAGACACCCGGGATGGCGGTGGAGGCCTGGAGGGCGGGTGCCATGGGTCCCGACTGGAAGATGGCCGGCTTGCCGGCGCCGATGTCGGTGGCGATCACGGCCAGGGGCACCGTCAGCTGCTCGAACTGCGTCATCCCGACCATCTCCAGCTGGCGCTCGATCAGGCGGCGCACGTTCCGGTCCGGCAGCGCCGCCAGCCGGCTGCCGCCCCGCAGGCGGGCCAGCAGGATCCCGAGCGGATGGGCGCTGAACACGTCCCGGGCCAGCTTCGAGAGCCAGGTCTGGCGGAGCATCGAGGCGCCGCCCAGGCTGGGATAGGCCGCGATACAGGCCCCGTTCAGCGCGCCGACGCTGACTCCGACAAGTGCCGAGGGCGGCTCGATCCCCGCTTCGAAGAGGGCGAGCAGCACCCCGACCTGGGCGGCGCCGCGGGCACCGCCCCCGCCCAGGACCCACGTGCGCCGAGCCGCCGCTTAGGTGCCCTCCTCCCAGGAGTTGAGGTACTTCACCTGCTCTGGGGTAAGGGTGTCGATCTGGACGCCCATCGCCCGGAGCTTGAGCCTGGCCACCTCGGCGTCGATCTCGGCCGGCACGTCGTAGACCCGGCGCTCCAGGTCCTTCTGGTTCTTGGCCATGTATTCGACCGACAGCGCCTGGTTGGCGAAGCTCATGTCCATGACCGCCGCGGGGTGGCCCTCAGCCGCCGCCAGGTTGATCAGCCGGCCCTCGCCGAGGACATGCAGCCGGCGGCCGTCCGCCATCTTGTACTCCTGGACCATCGGCCTGACCTCGCGGACCGAGCCCGCCAGCTCGTCCAGCGCCTTCAGGTTGATCTCGGAGTTGAAGTGGCCGGAGTTGGCCAGCAGGACGCCGTCCTTCATAGCCTCGAAATGCTCGCGGTCGAGGACGTTGACGTCGCCGGTGACGGTCACGAAGATGTCGCCCAGCTGCGCGGCTTTGGACATGGGCATGACCTCGAAGCCGTCCATCTTGGCCTCCAGCGCCTTGACCGGGTCGACCTCGGTCACGACCACCTCTGCCCCGTGGCCCTTCGCCCGGCTGGCGAGCCCGCGCCCGCACCAGCCGTATCCGGCGACCACAAAGGTCTTGCCGGCGATCAGGACGTTGGTGGCCCTGATGATGCCGTCGAGCGTGCTCTGGCCGGTGCCGTAGCGGTTGTCGAACAGGTGCTTGGTGTCGGCCTCGTTGATCGCGATGATGGGGTAGGTGAGCACACCCTGTGCCGCCATGGCCTTGAGCCGTACGACGCCGGTCGTCGTCTCTTCGGTGCCGCCCATGACCTCCCCGACGAACTGCTTCTTGTCCCGGTGCAGCATCGTGACGAGATCGGCGCCGTCGTCCATCGTGAAGTTGGGACGGAACTCGAGCGCCGCCTCGATGTGCGAGTAGTAGGTGTCGTTGTCCTCGCCCTTGATGGCGAAGGTGTTCACACCGTGCGTCTCGGCTAGGGCCGCTGCGACGGCGTCGTTGGTGGAGAGCGGGTTCGACCCGCAGAGCGTCACCTCGGCGCCGCCCGCTCTCAGCGTGATCATCAGGTTGGCCGTCTCCGAGGTCACGTGCAGACAGGCGCTCACCTTGAGGCCCTGCAGCGGCTTCTCCCTGGCGAAACGCTCGCGGATGAGCAGGAGCACGGGCATCTCCCGGGAGGCCCAGTCGATCAGGTCCTGGCCGGCTTTCGCCAGCCCTATGTTCTTCACGTCGTACTGCTTGATGCTCGCGCCCATCGGTCTCCTCAATACGTGATCAGGCTGTTCACCTGGTGGTTCTTCAAGAGGTCTCGGCCCTTCAGGTCGGCCAGCTCGATCAGGAACTGGACGCCCACCACCACGCCGCCCAGCTGATCGATCAGCTCGACAACGGCGGCAGCTGTGCCGCCGGTGGCGATGACGTCGTCCACCACGAGCACTCGCTCGCCGGGGCGGACGGCGTCCTCGTGGATCTGGAGGACGTCCTCACGGTACTCCAACGAGTAGGTCACGCTCTTGGTCCGCCACGGCAGCTTGCCGGGCTTGCGAACCGGCACGAAACCGGCTCCCAGCAGGGTCGCCATGGCAGCGCCGAACATGAAGCCCCGCGCCTCCATGGCCGCCACCAGGTCCACCCGCGCCTCGCGCCAGGGCTCCGCCATCTGCTCGATGGCCTGCTTCAGGCCGGCGGGGTCGCGAAGGAGCGGTGTGATGTCCCGGAACAGGATCCCGGGGATCGGGAAATCCGGCACGTCCCGGATCAGCGCGGCGAGGTTCATACGGCCACTCGAAAGTATTCCAGAGTGCGGGCCAACCCCACGTCGAGCGAGGTCTCGACCTCCCAGCCGAGCAGCTCGCGGGCCCGGGTCGTGTCCGGGCGGCGCCGGTGGGGATCGTCCTCGGGCAGCGGGCGGTGCTCGATCGGGCTCCGGGAACCCGTGAGCTGAATGACCTTGCGGGCCAGGTCCAGCATCGTGATCTCGTCCTGGCTGCCCAGGTTGAAGGGCATGTGGTCGCCCCGGTCGAATGTGCGCAGGAGGCCGTCCACCAGGTCGTCGACGTAGGTCAGGCTGCGGGTCTGGCTGCCGTCGCCGTACACGGTGAGCGGCTTCCCGCTCAGGGCCTGGGTCATGAAATTGGGTAGGGCCCGGCCGTCGTCCGCCCGCATCCGCGGCCCGTACGTGTTGAAGATCCGCACGATGCGGGTGTCGATCTCGTGCTTTCGGTAATAGGCCATGGTGAAGGCCTCCGCCGCGCGCTTGGCCTCGTCGTAGCAGCCTCGCGGCCCGAGCGGATTCACGTTGCCCCAGTAGGACTCCGGCTGGGGGTGGACCAGCGGATCACCGTAGACCTCGGACGTCGAGGCGAGGAGGAACCGGGCGCCCTTGGCGCGCGCCAGCCCGAGCATGTTGTGAGTTCCCAGGGTGCCGACCTTCACGATCTGGATCGGGTAGGCGGGGAAGTCGATCGGCGAAGCCGGCGAGGCCAGGTGGAACACGGCGTCGACCGCGCCCGCCACCTCCACGGGGTTGCTGACGTCGTGGTTGCTGAACTCGAAACCGGGACTGCCGCGAAGGCGATCGAGGTTCCGCTCGGAGCCGCTGATCAGGTTGTCGAGGACGAGGATGTGCCAGCCCCGGCCGACCAGGGCGTCACACAGGTGGGAGCCGATGAACCCGGCTCCGCCGGACACCACCGCGCGCTGGCTAATTGCGGCCGATCCCCCTGTACGTGAAGCCCAGCGCGCGCATCTGGGCCGGGTCGTAGATGTTGCGGCCGTCGATCAGGACGGGTGTCCGCATCGACTCGCAGACCCGCTTCAGGTCCACCTGCCGGAACTCGTTCCACTCGGTGACGAGGATCAGGCCGTCGGCGCCGGCCGCGGCTGCGTAGGCGTCCGGTTCGTAGCGGATCGCGGGCAGGATCGCGCGCGCCCTCTCGACGGCCGCCGGGTCGTAGGCGCTGACGTGGGCTCCGGACCGCAGTAGCGATCGCGCGATGTCGAGGCTGGGGGCTTCCCGCAAATCGTCGGTGTTCGGCTTGAACGCCAGCCCCCACAGGCAGACCGCCCGGCCCCCGAGCGGGCCCAGGCACTCGGCGAGCTTCTCCACGGCCAGGCGGCGCTGGTCGCGGTTGATCTCCATGACTGCGTGCAGCAGGCCGGGATGGAGGTCGAAGCGCTCGGCAAAAGCCGCCAGCGCCTTGACGTCCTTGGGGAGGCAGGAGCCGCCGTAGCCGAGGCCGGCATCGAGGAAGCTGGGGCCGATCCGCTGGTCGAGACCCATGCCCTCGGCGACCACCTTGATGTCGGCGTTCACTCGCTCGCAGATCCGCGAGATCTCGTTGATGAATGAGATCCGAGCGGCCAGAAAGGAGTTGGAGGCGTACTTGATCATCTCGGCCGTGTAGATCTCGGGCGTGATCAGGACCGGGGCGTCCAGAGGCGCGTAGAGCCTGGCCACCTTCTCCGCCGCCTCGCGGTCGTTGGAGCCGATCACGATTCGATCGGGCTTCATGAAGTCCCCCAGGGCCTGGCCCTCGCGCAGGAACTCCGGGTTCGACACGACGCTTGCGGCGTGGCGGCCGTTGTGCCGCTTGACGGAGTCGGAGACCATGTCGCCGGTCCCGATCGGCACGGTCGACTTGTTGACGATCACCAGCGGCCCGCTCATCGCCTCGGCGATCGAGGCGGCGGCCGACTCCACCGCCGTGACGTCCGCCTCTCCATCACCGCCCTCAGGAGTGGCCACGGCGATGAAGGCGTACTCGGCCCCCCGCAGACCATCGGCGTAGGAGGTCGTGAAGCTCAGCCGGCCGGCCCGGGCGTTCCGCTCGACCATCTCGACAAGTCCGGGCTCGTAGAAGTGGACGTGGTGGTGTTCGGAGAGTGCCTGAACCTTGGCCTCGTCAATCTCGACCACGACCACTACGTTGCCGAGGTCGGCCAGGCAGGCGGCAGTCGTGAGTCCGACGTACCCGGCTCCGACGACTGTCACCCGACTCATGGCGGCGGCATTATCGCAGGAGCCGGGAATAGGCCGCGATCGTGGCCCGGGCCGTCCCCCGCCAGCTGAACCGCGCCGCCTGGGCCAGCCCTGCCTTCGCCGCCCGCCGCCTGCGCCGATCGTCCTGGACGAGGGAGGCGACCTCACGGCCGAGCGCCTCGGCGTCGCCATCGGCGACGAGTGTGGCCGCATCGCCCGCGACCTCGGGCAGGCTCGAGTTGCGATAGGCGACCACCGGACACCCGCACGCCATCGCCTCCAGCAGCGGCAGCCCGAAGCCCTCATAGCGGCTTGGGAACACCAGGCAGGCGGCCGCGCTCAAGAGGTCGGCCAGCTGGTCGTCCGAGACATGCCCGAGCTGCCGGGCGCCGTCCATGGCAGCTGGAGCCTGAGCCCCCGCCGAACCGGCCAGCACCAGCGAGACCGGGACGCCCGCCGCGCGGGCGGACCGCCAGGCGCGTAGCAGCCCCGCCGGGTCCTTGCGCGCGTCGAGAGCCCCCACATAGATCAGGTAGGGGGCCTCCACCCGGAAGCGCTCCCGGACGCGGTCGGCGGCGCCCTGGCGGGGCCGGAAGGCCGGCCCGGCCGCCTCCGGGATGACCTCGATTCTCGCTTCGTCCACGCCGGCCAGCCGGACCGCGTCCTGAGCCGTGGCGTGGGACACCGCGAGCACGGCGTCGGCCCGGCGCAGCAGTCGGGGTGCCAGCCAGAAGCGCATCCTCTCGCCCGCCATCCGCCATCCGCCGAAGACCCACGGAATGAGGTCGTGGAGGGTGACGGCGAGCGGGCAGGGAGAACTGCCCGGCAGGCTCAGCGTCGTGGCATGGTAGAGGACCGGCCGCAGCCGCGCGAGGTCGGCGCCCAACGCCGCCGCGTCCTCGTAGGGCGCCAGGCGGCCGTGATAGCGGCGGCGCACGAGCTCAACACGCGGGCGGCCCGGCAGATCGGGAGCCGGGAGGCCGGCGTCCAGGAGCACCGCCAGACGGTCTCCGAAGCCCTCCTCGAGCAGGCCGCCGAGCAGGCCTCGGACGTAGGTGCCGATGCCGCGCAGCGCGCTCGGCCCTTGCAGTGGGCGGCCGTCGACCAGGACCACGCCCGCCTCATTTGACGAGCTCATTCGCACACGGCTAGGTTTCGCGGCGGGCACCTCATCTCCCTGCGCACCACGTAGCCCAGGGTGCGCCTGCGGGCCTAGACGGGCAGCGTCCGCTTAAGAAAGTCGGCCGTCTCGGCCCAGGCTTCGCGGGCCGCTCGTTCGTGGTGGAACATCGCAGAGTTGTGGTTGTCGAAGGCGTGGCCGGCGCCCTCGTGGACGTGGAACTCCGTCCCGGGATGCTGCGCGAAAGCCTCGCGGACCGCCTGCTGCTTCTCAGCCGGGATGTAGTCGTCGGCGCCGCCAAAGTGGAAGAGGATCGGGCACCTGACCTGGCCGGCCAGGCCCAGGGCATCTGGAACGGCCGAGCCGTAGTAGGACACGCAGGTCACCGGGTCGGAGAGGGCCGCGACCATATAGGAGACACCGCCCCCGAGGCAGAAGCCGAGGATGCCGGCCTTGCCGCCCGGCACCTCCGGAAGGTCTCGGAGGTGCTCGAGCGCCGCGGTCGCGTCCTCGGCCGCCTTGGCGAAATCGAGCCGCCCCACGTGCTCGAACGCCTTCTGCAGGCCGTCGGGCGCTTTCTCGTCGATCGCGATCCCAGGGCCGAGCCGCCAGTACAGGTCGGGCGCCAGCGCCACGTAGCCCAGCTTGGCCAGCCGCTCGCAGGCGCCTTTGATGTAGTCGTTGACGCCGAAGATCTCCTGGATCACGACCAGGCCCGGGCCGGAGCCCGACTCGGGCAGCGCGAGGTGGCCGGCGAACTCGCCGCCGTTGTCGGCACGGATGCGCTCGGCGCGGCTCATCATCACGACCTCCTAGTGCGGCTGGTAGCTCTGGAAGAACAGGTACGCGAGGAGCAGGCCGAAGAGGCCGTACTCGACCACAACATTGCGGCTCATCGTCTCTTCGGTCGTGTGCCGGATGACGCCCCGGTTCACGTACCAGAGGATCAGCAGCATCACCGCGAACACGCCCTCCGAGTAGTACAGGTACACGGTCATCGCCCAGCCGAAGAAGGCCACCAGCTGGGCTACGAAGACCGCGAACAGGAACGCCCGCCGTGGCGGCATCGGCTCCCCTATGACGCGGAAGCCGCGGTAGCTGGCCATGAGCGTGAGGGCGAAGATCCAGAGCAGGCGCAGCGGCAGCGGGAAGTTCAGCGTCAGGACCACCAGGTAGGCGCCCGCCAGGGCCAGGGCCAGCACGGCCTCCTGAACGATCATGTGACCCGGCTTCTGGGGCTCCCGCAGGCGCCGGTAGTCGAGCTGGGCCGCGAAGAAAAAGCCGATCCCGAAAAGCGCCGAGAGCAGCGAGTACCGCCACCACTCGCCGACCATCACCGACAGCCCGGCGACCGCCACCGCGCCCAGCGCGGCCGGGATGAAGTTCTCGACGGCCGGCGGACCGCTGTCCGAGCGCAGGTAGCCGAGCAGCGCCGGCACCGCCAGCAGCAGCAGCGCCCCGCCCAATCCCCACACCTGGCCCGGGGCGACGAGCTCCGACTTGAACCCGATCGCCAGCGCCACCAGGACCAGGCCGACGAAGACCAGGAAGCGGCTGTCGCGGTCGTCCCTGGCCTGCACCATCGGCATCAGGTGCTGGTCCGGGGGCGGCGGCGTCTTCACGAATTGTCCATGTTAGCTGCCCGCCCGTAGCGGTCCTCGAGCCGAACCACGTCATCCAGCTCCGGCGTCGAGACCTCGAATATGTCGCAGTCCTCGACCGCCGTCATCCGATGACGCGTCCCGGGTGTGATGTGCACCGAGTCCCCCGGCTGCAGTCGGTGGACGGCGCCGTCCAGCTCGAGGTCCAGCACTCCGCTCCGCAGGAGGATGCACTCGTCCTTGCGCTCGTGGTACTGGAGGGATAGCGCCTCGCCGCGGTTCACGTGAAGGATCTTGCCGAGGTAACGGTCGGTGATGGCCCAGCGGATCTCGTAGCCCCAGGGCTTGTCGACCCGGGTGTCCGCCGCCTTGCTAACCGCCACCCTGGCCCCCGATCCCGACGATCTCCTCCAGGGCGGCGAGGCGAGCGTCGACCTCGCGCTGGTCGGCAGCCTCCGAGTACACGCGGATCAGCGGCTCGGTGCCACTCGTCCGCAGCAGGACCCAGCTGCCGTCCTTCAGGAAGAACTTGAAGCCGTCGTCGTCGCGGACGCGTTCCACGTCCACGCCGGCCACCGTCCGCGGCTGGTGGTCGCTGAGGGTCTTCAGGATCTGCAGCCGCTGCTGCTCGTAGGTGTCGCGCTGCAGGTGGATGTCATGACGCGCGTACGCGTGCGGTCCGACCTTCTTCTCCAGGTCGCCCAGCAAGGTACTCAGCGGCTTTCCGGCCTGGACGATCATGTCCGCGAAGAACAGGCCCGCAAGGATGCCGTCGCGCTCCGGGATATGACCCCGGAAGCCGAAGCCGCCCGACTCCTCGCCGCCCATCACGGCGTCTGTCTCCATCATCTTGGGGGCCACGTTCTTGAATCCCACCGGGACCTCGTAGACCGGCACCCCGTACAGCTTGCCGAGCTCGTCGGCCATGGAGGTCATGTTGGTGCTCTTCACGAACGGGCCCTTCCAGCCCCTGGTCTCGACCAGGTACATCATCAGCAGCGCGTAGACCTGCAGCTGGTTTATGAAGCGGCCGGTCTCGTCGATGATGCCCAACCGGTCGGCGTCGCCGTCGGTGGCGATGCAGAGGTCGTAGCCGCCGCTCTTCATCGTCTGCAGGGCCTCGTGGAGGTTGCCGGGGATGGGCTCCGGGTTGACGCCGCCGAAGAACGGGTTGCGCTCGGAGTGAAGCTCGATCACGGTCGTCGCGCCGCCCCCGACCAGGCCCTCCACGTAGCCATAGCCCGACCCGAACATGCACTCGTGGAGGATCCGGAGCTGGGAGTTGCGGATGGCGTCCACGTCCAGCATCCGGCGGACCTGCTCGAAGTAGGCCGGCAGGGGGTCGTAGGGCTCGATCAGACGGTCGTCGGCGGCCGCGCGCTTGACGGCTTCGGGTCCCCGACCAGCGATGCCGTTGATCCGGGTTTCGAGGTCGGCGATCACCTCGGGGGGCGCCGAGCTACCTGTCTCAGGCTTGTACTTGAGCCCATTGAAGAGATACGGGTTGTGGCTGGCCGTGATCACGGCGGCGCCGGCCGCCTTGCGGTCGATGACCGTCCAGGAGGCGACCTGGGTCGGTGAGGGGCGGTCGAACAGCAGGCTGCGCACGCCGTTGCCGGCCAGCACCCGCGCCACCTCCTCCGCGAAGACCTCCGACGCGAACCTGCAGTCGTAGCCGACCACCGCGAGGGGGTCCGGCGACTTCGCCGTCAGATACTCGGCGACACCCTGAGCGGCATAGCGGAGCGTCTCGTACGTGAAATCGTCCCCGGTGATGCCCCGCCAACCATCAGTGCCGAACTTGATGGTGGGGGAGGTCACGCCCTAAAGATACTTAGTCTTGCCGGCGCGTCCGAGGGCCTCGACGACCTTCTTCACGTCCTGGGCGCGGGACTTGGGACACACCAGGAGAGCGTCTGGAGTGTCCACCACCACCACATCCCTCATACCGATGACGGCCACCATCTTGTCGGGCACCGAGATGAAGCTGCCCCGGGTGTCGATCAGCACCGGGTCGCCCTCGACCACGTTCCCAGCCGCGTCGTGCCGGAGCAGGTCGGCGAGGTCGCTCCACGACCCCACATCCACCCAGTTGAAAGCGGCTGGGATCAAAAGGAGCCGGTCGCTGCGCTCCAGCACCGTGTAGTCCACGGCCTCGACCGGCAGGCGGCCGTAGATCCGGGCCGCCTCGGCCTCGTCGCCCCGGAGACGAGCCGCCAGCGCCCGCTTGAGGCCGTTGTAGTGGCGGGGGGCGTGGTGCCTCAGCTCCTCCAGGAAGGCGTCGCAGCGCCAGCAGAACAGGGCCAGGTTCCAGTAGTGGCGGCCGTCCTGGACGTAGCCCGTCGCCGTCTTCAGGTCGGGCTTCTCCTCGAAGCGGCGGACCTCGAAGGCGGCCGAGCGCCCGATCCGCACCTCGGCGCCGGCCTCGATGTAGCCAAAGCCGGTCGCCGGGTAGCGCGGCTTCAGCCCGACCGTGACCAGCTTGCCGGAGCGGGCGGCGATGTCGGCCGCACGCCGGATGGCGGCCCGAAAGGCGCCCGCGCCGCGTATGACGTGGTCGGCCGCGAGCGACACCATCACCGCGTCCGGGTCGCGCTCGAGAAGGCTGAGAGCGGCCAGGCCGAGAGCGTTGGTGGTGCCCCGGGCGGCCGGCTCCACGATCATGTGCGCCCGGTCAAGGCCGGGCACCAGGCCGCGGATCAGCGAGACCTGCCTCTGCTCGGTCAGCACGAACACTTCCTGGGCCACCTGGCGCACGCGCTCGTAGGCCTCCCGAACCAGCGGCGCGCCGGTCCCCGAGAGCGGCAGTACGTGCTTGGGCGACGCGCGGCGGGAGCGGGGCCAGAGCCGGGAGCCGGCCCCACCCGCCGGGATCACTGCGTAGGGCTTCAGCCGGCCAACTCCGCGGCCAGCTCGGCCGCCCGCGAGGTGTCCTCCCAGGGCACCTTCACGTCGGTGCGTCCGAAGTGCCCGTAGGCTGCGACCTGGCGGAACAGCGGCCGGCGCAGGTTCAGCTCCTTGATGATGCCCAGCGGGCTCAGGTCGAACAACTTGGCGACGGCCTTCTCGAGGTCGGCGTCCGCTGACTTCCCGGTTCCGAAGGTGTCGACGCGGATCGCCACGGGCTTCACGACCCCGATCGCGTATGCCAGCTGGACCTCGCAGCGGCTGGCCAGCCCCGCCGCCACGATGTTCTTGGCCACGTAGCGAGCGCCGTAGGCGCCGGCCCGGTCCACCTTGGTGGGGTCCTTGCCGCTGAAGCAGCCTCCGCCGTGGCGGGCGTAGCCCCCGTACGTGTCGACCATGATCTTGCGGCCCGTCAGCCCGGCGTCCGCGGTGGGCCCGCCGACCACGAAGCGCCCGGTCGGGTTGATGTAGAGCTGCGCCCCCTCCTGGCTGAGGCCGCCGGCGAGGACGCGGTCGATCACGTGCTCCTGGACGTCGGCGCGGAGCTGCTCGGTGTCCACCTCGTCGTGGTGCTGGGCGGACACCACGACGCTCTCGACCCGTTCAGGCCGGCCCAGCGCGTCGTAGCCGACCGTGACCTGGACCTTGCCGTCGGGCCGCAGGTAGCCCAGCTCCTTGGACTTGCGGACCTCGGCCAGCCGGCGGGCCAGCCGGTGGGCCAGGCTGATCGGGGCCGGCATGAGTTCGGGGGTCTCGTCGCAGGCGTATCCGAACATCGTCCCCGAGTCGCCGGCGCCACCCACGTCGACGCCCTGGGCGATGTCCGGCGACTGCTCGTCGATGCTGACCAGGACGCCGCAGGTCTCGGCGTCGAAGCCGTACTTGGCGCGGGTGTAGCCGACCTCGCGCACGGTCTGCCGGATGATGCGCGGGATGTCGACGTAGCAGTCAGTGGTGATCTCGCCGGCGACCAGCACCAGGCCGGTGGTGATGAGCGACTCGCAGGCGACCCGCGCCAGCGGATCCTTGCCCAGGATCGCGTCCAGGATCGCGTCGGAGATCTGGTCGGCGACCTTGTCGGGGTGACCCTCGGTCACCGATTCCGAAGTGAAACGGGTGGCGGACATCGGACGGCCTCCTTCTTCCCACGCCGGCAAGGCAGCGGCCACCGCTTGGGCCCGCCCCAGGCGCCAGGTCCTACGGAACGGCTACAGCCTAGCAGGCACCTGGCGGCCGCTTCGATCGGCCTCGCCCACCCTGACCTCCTCGTGGTACTCGGCGTCGGCGTTGACCTTCCAGGGGTCAAGTCCAGCCCCGGTCGCGATGTTCCTGGCCACGATCAGGGCTGTCAGCATCGAGTGGTCCTGGTTGTTGTACTTGTGCAGGCCGTTGCGGCCCGCCAGGTGCAGGTTGGGGAGGTTCGCCTCCTGCCACTCGCGAACGACGTCCAGGTGGCGCTGGTAGTGGTCGTCGTACACCGGGTAGGCCTTGGGCATCCGGACCACCGCGCCGTCAAGCACCTCCTCGGGCCTCACCATGCCCAGCTCCGCCAGCTCGCGGGTGGCCAGCGCGATGAGGTCCGCGTCGGTCGACTCCCAGAGACCGTCGCCTTCGAAGCAGAAGTACTCGAGCCCGATGCAGGTGAGGGCCGGGTCGGGCACCATGTCCGGGCTCCAGTTCTTGAAGTTCTGGAGCCGGCCCACCTGCACGCCCGGCTCGTGGATGTAGATCCAGTTGTCGGGGAACACGTCAGCCCGGTCGATCATCAGGGCGACGGTCACGAAGTCGCGATAGTTGAGGCTGCCTGCGGCCCGCCGCACGGCCTCCGGCGCCGGCGGCTGAAGCTTCTCGACCAGGTCCCTGATCGGTAGCGTGCTCACGAAGTCGGTACCGCTGAACACCTCCCCGCCGGCCAGGACGGCTGTGACCTTGCCGTCGCTCCACTCGATGCGCTCCACCGCGCGGCCGAGCCGGACGGGCTGGCCGCCGTCGGCCAGCACTTTCTGGACCCGCTCCCACATCTGGCCGGGACCGAGGCGGGGGTAGCGGAACTCCTCGATCAGGGTCTTGATGACCTGGCCTCGCTCCTTCGGCCGGCCCCGCGGCAGCAGGGTGGTCTTGATCAGGCTCCACATGTCGAGGCCCTTGATCCGCTGCGCGGCCCAGTCGGCCGAGATCTCGTCGGTGCTGGTGCCCCAGACCTTCTCGGTATAGGTCTTGAAGAACATCCTGAACAGGCGGTCGCCGAACTGGTTGGTAACCCACTGGCGGAGGCTGCGCGGGTCCTTGTAGGGATGCACCTTGGCCCAGGCGTAGCTGGCCATGCAGCGGACCGTCTCCAACGGGCCCAGGTTGCGGAGCGCGTTGGTGGCCCGGAGCGGGTAGTCGAAGTACCGGCCCTGGTAGTAGATGCGCGACAGGCGGCCGCGGGTCAGCATCTCGTCGCCCAGGATCTCGGTCCAGAGGTCCTCGATCTCCTGGTTCTTCGAGAAGAAGCGGTGGCCGCCTATGTCGAAGCGGTAGCCGGCGTGCTGGGCGGTCCGGGCGATGCCGCCCACGTAGCTGGGGTCCTTCTCCAGGACCGTCACCGGCACGCCGTGCTTGGACAGCTCATAAGCGGCGGTCAGACCGGCGGGCCCGGCGCCCATCACTACGACGCTCCGATCGTGTTTCACAGGGCGCATAACTTTAGCCGGACATCCGCGCTTGCGTTCGCGAGCCGGAGCCGGCGTGGCGGCCTGGCGGCGCAGGTCTTTCGGATGCCTGGCCGTTATGCATCCCGGATGGAGGGAAATCCGAGGTCACTGAGCGCCCCTGGGTCGGCCGCACCTGGCATACGTCTCAGCACGGTCGTGGTCGCGCTGAGCGCGGTACTGGGCGCACTGTTGGTCTCCGCGCCGGCAGCGATGGCGCAGGGCAATCCCGGTCCCCGGCACGCCCTGTCGGTTCTCCGGACCGGCGCGGCGGCCCGCCCCGCGACAGCGGCCGGCCCCACCGCAGCGGCTGCGGCCATCCCGATGGCCTACGGTGGCGGCCCGGTTATGACCGATCCCAGGGTCTATCTCAGCTTCTGGGGGCCCGACTGGGGCTCCGGCTTCAGTTCCGGTGGCTACACCAGCGCCCAGGCGCAGGCCTACCTGACCGGCTACTTCACGGGCGTCGGCGGCACGCCCTCTCTCGATTCGGTGAAGGAGTATTGCCAGGGAATCGCGACGGGCTCGACGAGCTGTCCCACGGGTGCCCCGGTCGGCGGCAACCCGGCTGGCCTGTTGCACGGGACCTGGGCCGATCCCACGCCGATCCCCACCACGCCTACCGACCCCGACGTGCAGGCAGCCGCCCGCCGCGCCTTCTCGCACTGGGGTGACACCAGCGGTGTGTACGTCGTGGTGGCGCCCAGCCAGCACTCTGAGACTGGCTTCGGGACCAACTGGTGCGCGTGGCACTCGGGCGACGTCGTGGCCGGCCGCCAATTCGCGTACGCCTACCTGCCCTACATCCCCGATGCCGGCACCGCCTGCGGCGCCAACTACGTGAACCCCACCAACGACGGGTTCGGCCACGGCTACTTCGACGGCTACTCGATCGTCGCCAGCCACGAGTACGCCGAGTCGGTTACGGATCCGTTTCCGAACAGCGGCTGGATCGACGCCAGCGGCAACGAGAACGGCGACAAGTGCGCCTGGGGATTGGGCAGCGCGAACGGCGGCTCCGGCTCGCAGAACATCAGCGCCGGCAGCCAGACGTACGCAGTGCAGGCCCTGTGGAGCAACCGCTCCGCCACCTGCGTGCTCTCTGACGCCGCGCCGGTTCCCCTTGTCCCGGGTCCCTATGTGCCGCTGTCGGCGCCGCTTCGCATCTTTGATACCCGCTACGGCCGCGGCGGCCACCCCGGCCGACTCGGACCTAATGAGACCGCCTCGGTCCAGGTTGCCGGATTCGGGGCGGACGGAATCGGCGTCCCCAGCTCCGGTCTCGGAGCCGCGGTCGTCAACGTGACCGTTACCGCCGCCAGCGCCGGCAGCTATCTCACCCTGTTTCCCAAGGGCGGCTCGGTGCCTACGGCATCGAACTTGAACTTCGGACCGGACCGCCAGCTCGCCAACCTCGCGACGGTCGCGCTCTCGGCAGACGGCTATCTCAGCGTCTACAACAGGCTTGGCACGGTGGACGTGATCCTGGACCTGGAGGGCTACTTCACGACGGCCTCCAACCCGGCTCACGCGGGCCTCTTCAATCCGCTCTCTGCCCCGACCCGGATTCTGGACACGCGCCTGAGCGGTGGCCGCCTCGGCTCCGGGTCGTCGATCCATCTCCAAGTGACCGGCGGGGCTTCGGGGGTGCCGGCAGCCAGCGAAGCGGTGGCGCTTAACCTGACCGCGGTCTGCAGCACCTCCGAGAGCTATCTGGCGGTCCTGCCCCAGGACGACCCCCAGCTGAGCGATCCGATGTTCTCGAACGTCAACTTTCCGGCGTGCACCAACACACCCAACCGCGCGTTCGCCAGGCTCAGCCCGACGGGCGGGATCACCATCTTCAACTCGGTCGGCACCGTGGACGTCGTGGTCGACCTGACCGGCTGGTTCACCGATGCCAGCAACGCCAACGCCACCGGCTACAACTTCACCGCACTGCCCCCGACGCGGCTTCTAGATACCCGCTCCGGAGCCGGCCCCGTCGGCGCCCAGACGGCGATCACAGTGACCATCCCCTACCCGTTGGCGACCGCGGTGCTCATCAACGTGACCGGCGTTGCGCCGACCGCAGCGACGGTCCTGACCGTCTACCCCCGAAGCACGATTGGAGCGGCGCCACCGAGCACCTCCGACCTCAACGTCAACCCGGGCGCCAACGTGGCCAACCTATGCCTGCCCGCGGTGGGCACCGGCCAGATGGTCGAGGTCTGGAACGACAGCGGCCTGGCGAACGTCGTCGTGGATCTGGCGGGCTACTTCAGCTAGCGATGCGGCGGCCGCGAGCGCGCTGGCCCGCGCCGTGAGGGTCAAGGGTGTCTTTGCTCTCGCCGTGGCCTGCTGTCTGGCTGCGGTAGCCGTCGTCGTGCCGCCGCCGCTCCGGCCAGCGGCTGCGGCCGGCCGCGCCCTGCCGGCGGACCGGCTGCACTTCGGCGTCGCGAATGGTCCCGACCGCCTGGGCTGGATGTCGGCCAGCGGGGTCCCCTGGCGCTACCGGTACACCTATCTGGCGGGTGGGGTGAACACCAGCGCGCCCTGGCCTACCTGGCAGGACCCGGCGCTCCCGCCCGGCCAGTACGCGCTCGACTATATGAGGAACAGCGCGGCGCACGGCTACATGCCTGTCTTCCCCTACTACCAGCTCCTTCAGTCGCTTTCCTCGTCGGACACGACCGGCCAGGGTGAATCCGCCCGCGATCTCGCACACCTCAACGATGCCGCGCTGATGAGGGCCTACTACCAGGACTTCCAGCTGCTGATGCAGAAGGCCGGGCAGTACGGAGGCGAGGTCGTGGTGGACGTGGAGCCGGACCTCTGGGGTTACCTGGAGCAGCAAGCCGCCGGAGGGCCGGCGTCCAACCTGGCGGCTGCCGTTGGCTCGACTGGCTACGGCCTCGCCGCGGCCCTGCCGAACAGCGCCCAGGGATTCGCCTGGACGCTGCTGCGGATCCGCGACACCTACGCCCCCAACGCCCTGCTCGCGATCCACGCCTCGCTGTGGTCGAGCGGCATCGACCTCGGGTCCAGCACTGACCCCGCGATCGATGCCCGGGTTGAGGCAGGCAAGACCGCCTCGTTCCTGGGATCGGCCGGTCTCGCGGGCAATCCCTACGGCAGCACCTGGGACCTCGTCTTCAACGACGTCGACGATCATGACGCCGGCTGGTGGGAGGCGCAGGGCGCCGACAACCAGTGGTTCTCCCACTGGTGGGACCCGACCAACACCCGGTTCCCCAACTTCAGCCGCTATGTCGCCTGGGTGGCCGAGCTGCACGCGCGGACCGCCCGGCCCGAGGTCGCGTGGCAGGTGCCCATCGGCAACCAGTACTACCTCACCATGAACAACACCTGCGGCCACTACCAGGACAACATCGCCGCCTACTTCATCTCCCACGCGGCCGACCTCTACCAGGCCGGCCTGGTAGCCGTCCTTTTCGGCGCCGGCAACGGCTGCCAGACGACCAACGAGGACAGCCAGAACGACGGGGTGACCAACAACGGCGGCGTCCCGACGAGCGATGCCCTGGGTGCCTGCACCGCCTGCAACACCCACAGCCCGGTCGCGGCCGACGACGACGGGGGCTACCTGCGGACCTTCGTCGGCCAGTACTATGCGACCCCGCCCCCCGCACCCTCGACCGGGCCGTACTCGGCGCTCCCGACGCCGGTCCGGATCCTGGACACGCGAACCGCGACCGGCGGCCACCCCTACCGGATGAGCCAGGGCGAGGACTTCAGCCTCCCCATCGTCACGCACCTGCCTCCGGGCGCCGCGGCGGGCGCCGCCGTGCTGAATGCCACCGTCACCGGCGCCAGCACCGGCAGCCTGCTGACCATCTTTCCGCAGGGCACGCTGCGGCCGCTCGTGTCCAACATCAACTTTTCACCTGGCGAGCAACGGGCCAATCTGGTGATCGTGCGGCTCGGCTCCGGCGGCGGCGTCACGGTGCACAACGACAGCGGCTCCGTCGACGTGGTGCTCGACCTGGTGGGCTACTTCCAGGACAGCCCCGGATCGCACAGCGGACTGTTCAATCCTCTGAGCGCCCCCGCGCGTGTCCTTGACACCCGGACGGCCCAGGGCGCCCACGCCTTCCGGCTGGGGCCCCAGTCATCGCTCCACCTCAGCCTGGCCGGGACGAACGGCATCCCGAACACCGGCGCCGGCGCCGTCAGCTTCAACCTGACGGCGATCGACGGAACCTCCGCCAGCTATCTCTCCGTGCTTCCCCAGGACGGTCCCCAGGGGTCAGATCCGGCGTTCTCCAACGTCAACTTCCCGCCTCATGTCAACGTCCCGAACCGCGTGATCTCAACGCTGAGCCCGGCTGGCGCGGTCACGCTGTTCAACTCGGGTGGTTGGGTCGACGTGGCTGTGGACGTCACCGGCTGGTTCACCGATTCCAGCAACCCGTCGGCAACGGGCTACAACTTCACCTCGGTGTCCCCGGCCCGGATCTTCGACAGCCGCACAGGGCACGGCGCCCTCCCGCCCCACTCCTGGGTGGCGGTTGCCCTCCCCAATCCGGCCGCTGCCGCCGTCCTGAATGTCACCGGGGTCGCGCCCTCGGCCGCCACGTTCCTTACGGTCTACGCGAGCACCCCAACCGAGATCCCGCCGCCCACATCCGATCTCAACCTGCCCCCCGGCCCCAACATCGCCAACCTCTGCCTGCCGGGCACCGGCCCGGATGGCAAGGTCGCCATCTGGAACGACTCCGGCTATTCCGACGTGGTCGTGGATCTGGCCGGCTACTTCAGCTGAGAACCGGCCGACCCGGCCCGGAACCAATTTGACTCGTCCGCCGTTACCGGGCTACAGTGCCCCAAGCGTTTCCCCACTCGATGTCCCAGCATTCATCCCTGCAGCTCCTGGCGGCGGTCGCCATTGTCACTGCCATAGTGGCGGCGACGGCTGTGCCCGCCGCGGCCGCCAGCCCTGGCGTCGCGCCGGCCGCCCAAGACCAGGCCCGAGCCACCCCCGCCATGCGGGCTCTCGGGGACCAGGTCGCAGCCGCCCCAGTGGCGGGCCTCCAGCCGTTCCGACCGGCTAGTGGACTCGCCCGCCCCAACGGGGCGAGCCCCGCCCATCCCCGCCGCGAAGTGTTCGGGTTTGCCGATGGCGCCAACCTGGAAACGAGCAACGGCATCCACTCCTGGAACTTCTCCCTTCTCTCGACCGTCGCCTTCTTCGGACTCCACGTCAACGCAGCCGACGGCACCTTCGCGCAGGACGGCGGCTGGAACCACTGGAACTCGGCCGACCTGACCGATCTCCTGAACACGGCCCACGGGAACGGCGTGAGCGTCGTCCTGACGATCATCTACCAGGACACCGGGTCCGGTATGTGCACCGCCCTTGAGCACCGCACCCAGACCGCCATCTCCACGGTCCAGCAGATTCTCGCCAAGGGCGTGGACGGCGTCAACGTGGACTACGAGGGGTATAACGCGGCCTGCGGCCCGACGAACAACCGGGCCCTGGTGACGGCACTGGTCTACGAGATCAGGCAGCGCATGGTCAGCCAGAACGTGCCGACCGCTCAGCGTTACATCACCGTCGACACTTACGCCAGCTCGGCCGCTGATTCCGGGGGCTTCTTCGACATCCCCAACCTCGGCACCTGGAGCGACGCCTTCTTCGTGATGGCGTATGCGCTGGAGATGTCGAACGCGGGCACGTCGGTCTGCTCGACCTGCCTGGGCCCGACCTCCCCGCTCACCGGTTACCACTGGAACGACACCGACACCGCCTCCCAGTACGCGGCGGTGGCCGGGCCCACCAAGACCATCCTCGGCCTCCCCTACTACGGGGTGAAGGGCTGCGTCACGTCCGCGCCCGCGTCGACCCCAGCCAACGCCCAGATCGTGGGGGGCTTCTCCAGCGGCGGCACCTATGCGTCCGAGAGCTACCTCGGCATCGCCGCCGACATCAGAGACCCCAACCTGCAGCCCATGTACCTGCACCGCGACCAGGTGGACGGTCCTGGGCAGGAGATGCGGGCTGACTTCTACAGCCCTCCCGCCTACGCCAACTGCAACCGGCAGATGTACTGGGACGACGCGACCTCGCTGAGCGCCAAGTACGACCTCGTGAACCGGGACAACCTGCGTGGCGCCGGCCTCTGGACCCTGAACTACGGTGGGGGCGCCCCCGAGCTCTGGAACCAGCTGGCCATCCACTTCGCGCTCATCCCTGGCACCCCCACCGGGCTCACGACGTGTCCGGCCAAAGGCTCGGCCGGGCTGAGCTGGACGCCGCCCGCCTCCGCCAGCCCGATCACCAGCTACACGATCCGGGCCAACCCGGGACCAGTCACGGCGACCGTACCGGGCAACGCCTACTACACGAGTCTGGACGGGCTCAGCGACGGCACGGCGTACAGCTTCACCGTGACCGCCAGCGACGCCTATGGCGCCGGCCCCACGTCGGCGGCCTCCGGCGCCACGACCCCGGCACCCGCACTCGGCGCCTGGCCCGGCCGGCTGCACGCGCTGACGCCGACACGGATCCTTGACACTCGGAACTCCACCGGCGGCCATCCGGGCCAGCTGGGACCTGGTCAGACCCTTGTCCTGAGCGTGGTCGGGCAGGGTTCAGTGCCCAGCACGGGCGTCACGGCGGTCAGCCTCAACATCACCGAGACGAACCCCTCCCAGGCCGGGTACCTGACCGTTTACCCCAACGGGACCTGCCGGCCCACTACCTCGAACCTCAACTTCGGACCCTGGCAGACGGCTGCCAACCTGGTCCCGGCCTCGCTGGGCGGTGACGGCAAGGTCGCCATCTACAATGCCGGCAGCGCCGGCGTGGACGTAATCGCAGACGTGTCGGCCTGGTTCGGCGCATCCGCCGACACGGGCGCCGAGGGTCACTACCACGCCGTGACACCGGACCGCGTCCTGGACACCCGGGGCAGCATCGGCGGCCATAACGGGCAGTTGGGACCCGGTCAGACGCTGACGCTGCAGGTCAACGGCCCCGGGCCGTTGAGCTCGGTACCCGCCTCCCAGATCTCCGCGGTCGCGCTCAACCTGACAACCACCAATGGCAGCTCGCAGAGCTACCTGGCCGTGACCCCGACGCCTCCGAGCGGCGCGCCGGCCGTCTCCAATCTCAACTTCATGCCCTGGCAGACGGTCGCCAACCGCGTGATCGTCCCGGTCAACGCGGCCGGGCAGGTAACTGTCTACAACTCCCAGGGCTGGACCGATGTCATCGTCGACGCAGCCGGCTGGTTCAGCAGCGCCAGCACCGTCATCTCCCCCACTGGCACCTACACGGCGCTGCCGCCGATCCGCCTCGTGGACACCAGGTACGGCCTAGGAGCCCCCGCCGCCCCGCTGGGCGCTGGCCAAGTCATCACCGTCCCGGTCGCCGGGCACCTCGGCGTACCCGGCAGCGGAGCGACCGCGGTGGTGATCAATCTAACCGCGGTGGCACCGACCAGCCAGAGCTACCTGGCGGTGACACCGGCAGCGCCCGCCGGCGCCCCGCGCACGTCTGACGTGAGCTTCATGGCCGGCCAGAACGTGCCCAACCTCGTGGTCGCGACGGTCGGTTCGGATGGCGCCATCAGCGTCTACAACTCGCAAGGTTCAGCCGACGTTCTCGTTGACATTCTTGGCTGGTACAGCTAGGAACGGACCCCTGATTCAGTTTGCCCGCGCCGTGGCGGTGGTCTGCGCGGTACTTGTCATGACTGCGAGCGCGCCCGCCTCCGCCGCGCCATCGCCTCCGCTCGCGACGCGCCCCGAGCACCCTGCTTTCGGTCCGCCCGGCCACCGGGTCACCATGCCCGATCGCATGCCGTCGGCAAAGCTGGCGCCCAAGGTGGGAAGGGCTTCCTCGATCGGGGCGGCGGGGCTCGCCGGGGCGCAGCCCTTCCTCACCCGGCCCTACTGGGATCCGCACCAGGTCACCTCGGTGTTCGATCACTGCAGCCCCGACTACACGCGCGACGGCCGGATCTGCGAGTTCGACGGAACGGTCGCCAGCTCCGCGAACGGCGTGGATCCGACCTTCTCGGCCGGTTACGCGGTGACGCCTCGCGGGAGCGACTACCTGTATTACGACGGCCACAACGGCTGGGACCTCGCTCTCAACTATGAGCCTCTGCTGGCGGCGGCCCCGGGCACGGTGACGCTGGCCGGCTACGACCCCAACAACCCGGGCTTCGGTCAGACCGTGATCATCGACCACGGGAATGGCTTCAGCACCCGCTACGGCCACATGAGCCAGATCTACGTGAACGTCGGCGACCACGTCTACCGCACGACCACAATCGGCGTCAGCGGCAACACCGGTAACAGCACCGGACCCCACCTGCACTTCGGTGTCTACGTGACCAATCCCTGGAATGCCATCGACCCCTGGGGCTGGACCGGTGCGGGCAGCGACCCCTGGCCCTACGACTCGGGCAACCTGTGGCTGACCGGGAACCCCCAGAACCCGCTCCCCACCGCGCCGACGGCTGTGAGCACCACGGCCGGCGACAGCTCGGCCACGGTGACCTGGCAGACGCCGGCCTGGAACGGGGGAGACCGGATTTACGCCTACGTGGTGACCGCCTCGCCCGGGGGCGCCAGCGTCACGGTAGACGGCAGCCTCAACCGCACCCTTCTGACGGGGCTCAGCAACTTCGCCTCGTACACCATCGCGGTCGTCGCGTACACCATCGACGGCAGAAGCCCTGACTCGCAGGCGTCGAGCGCCGTGACTCCGGTGCCGGCCTTTCCCGGCCGCCTGCACCCCGTCGCGCCGGCCAGGATTCTCGACACCCGCTCGGGTCTCGGCGGCTTCTCGACCGTGGCGCCCGGCCAGTCGGTCGCGCTCAGCGTTCTCGGGCGAGGGGGCGTCCCCAGCACCGGGGTGGCTGCGGTGGTCCTCAACGTTACGGAGACCAATCCCACACAGGCCGGTTTCCTGACCGTCTACCCGAGCGCGACCGCGCTTCCCAACACCTCGAACCTGAACTTCGGGCCCTGGCAGACCTCCGCCAACCTGGTGCAGGCTGCCCTCGGCCCCGACGGCAAGGTCGCGTTGGCCAACCAGAGCAGCGGGCAGGTCGATCTGATCGGCGACGTCTCGGGCTGGATCGGGACCTCCTCGGACGGTGGGGTGGACGGCCACTACCATCCCGTCGCGCCGGGCCGCATCCTCGACACCCGAACCTCGACCGGTGGCCATCCCGGCCCGGTGAGGCCTGGCGCGTCCTTGACCCTGCAGGTTTCCGGCTCGGGACCGCTGGCGGCGGTGCCGGCGGCCCAGGTGGTCGCCGTTGCCCTCAACCTGACGGCCACCAACCCGACGTCGCAGAGCTTCCTGGCGGTCACGCCGAGCGGCGGGAGCGCCGTCTCCAACCTCAATTTTCTGGCCTGGCAGACGGTCGCCAACCGCGTGATCGTGCCCGTGAGCCCGAGCGGCCAGGTCAGCATCTACAACTCCCAGGGTTCGACGGACGTGATCGTCGACGTCTCGGGCTGGTTCAGCAGTCCGGCCGCGACTGCGACTTCAGGCGGCCTCTACACGGGCGTGACGGCCCAGCGCCTGCTCGATACCCGCAACGGCACCGGGGTGACGGCAGGCCGGGTTGGCCCCGGCCAGACGCTGACCCTGCCGGTCGCCGGCCGGCTGGGAGTGCCGCTGTCGGGCATGGGCGCCGTCCTGATCAACCTGACGGCGGTGGCTCCCAGTGGCCAGAGCTACCTGGCGGTGCTGCCCAGCACGCCCGCCGGCCCGCCCTCCACATCGGACGTCAACTTCATGGGCGATCAGAACGTCCCCAACCTGGTGATCGCCACCCTGGGGTCTGATGGCAGCATCCGGATCTACAACTCGGCCGGTTCGACCGACGTCGTCGCCGATCTCCTCGGCTGGTACTCCTGACCAGCCCATCCATACAATGCCGTCGTGGTGATCCCCTGATGGCTCGCAAGAAGGGGCGGGGCACCGACTACGACAGCTTCTATTACGGCCGCTGCCTGAACCTCAACCAGACTGAGGCCTATCGCCGAGACGAGCGCTGGCTCAATTTCTTCGGCACTATCGCCGATCGCATCGTCCGCGACTTTGGGCCACAGACCGTCCTCGATGCCGGCTGCGCGATGGGATTCCTGGTCGAGGCCCTCCGCGACCGCGGCGTCGAAGCATACGGGATCGACATCTCGGAATACGCGCTGGCGCAGGTCCGAGAAGACATCCGGCCGTACTGCCGCAAGGCTTCGGTGACCGCGGCGCTGAAGCGCAAGTACGACCTGATCGTGTGCATCGAGACTCTCGAGCACCTCCCCAAGCGGGATGCGGAGCATGCCGTCCAGAACTTCTGCGCCCACACCGGCGACGTGCTCTTCTCCTCGACCCCGCACGACTACAAAGAGGCCACCCATGTCAACGTGATGCCCCGGGACTACTGGGCAGAGCTGTTCGCGCGCCTCGGCTTCGTCCACGATCTCGACTACGATCCCTCGACGTACCTTTCGCCGTGGGCCGTCAGGTTCAGGAAGAGCCAAGAGGGCCTGCCCCGAGTGGCGGCCACTTACGAGCGCGTGTTGGCCCGGTACCAGGATGAGAACGTCGCCCTGCGCGAGCTGGTTCTGGAGTTGCGCCGCCAGACCGAGCGGGCGGACGGCCTGGAGGCGGAGCTCACCACCGTTCGGAGCTCCTCCGCGTACCGGCTGGCCGAGCGCGTGGCCAGCCTCCGGCGGCGGCTAGCGCCGCGCGATTCGCGCCGAGGCCGCCTGATCTCCCAGCTGGCAGCGCGCATCTCAGGCTCGCCCTAACCGCGATCCGCGAGCAGCGGTTCCAGAGCCTCGGTAAGCCTGAGCGCGAAGACCTCGCGTGAGAAAAGGTGGCTGCGCTCGCGGGCGCTCTCGCCGAGCCGGCGCCTCAGCGCCGAATCGCCCACGAGCTTGCTGGTGAGATCGATCAAGTGCCTGGGATCCAGCCACAGGAAACCGTCAATGCCGTCGCGCACGATCTCCGATTGGCCTCCCCGCCCAATCACCACCGGCACCGCGCCGTGGCCCATGGCCTCCACCGTCGTCATCCCGAAGTGCTCGAGCGCCGCCGGGTCCGCCTCCTCGTCCACTCCCAGGCCGGCCGAGTGCCAGTAGATCGAAGCCTCCCGGTAGAGCCTCTGCAGTCCTTCCTGAAGGATGTCCGGATGCAGGGTCACCGGGTACCCCGCGGATGCCCTTTCGATCACTTCAAAGTGCCCGGCGTGGTGGGCATCCTGGTGCACCGAGCCTGCCAGGTGCAGCCGCCAGCCCGTCAGGCCCGCGTCACAGAGGCGCTTGAAGGCGGCGACCATCGCGTCCTGGCGCTTGTCGTGCCCACCGGCGGCAAAACGCCCCACCGAAAGGATCGAGTTGCGCTTGGCCTGCCAGTCAGGTTCCTCAGCCGGGATTTCGACGGGCGGGTATACCACGGTGGCTTCGCGCCGCCAGCGCTGGAGGACCCACTTGCGAACGTACTGGGACTGGCAGATCACGAGCTGGTAACCGGTGAGGTCCGAGTCGGAGCCGAGGGGGTAGGGGAACTGGCACAGGATGGCCCCGCGCGCCGCCTGATTCCGGACCGGGATCACGTAGGCCATCGCGATGAAGACGTCGTACTCGCGCGTGAGCCGCGAGGCCTGGGCGCCCACCACTCGGTTTCGGAGCGGGCGCAGAAAACTCGCCCTGTTGAGGAGCCGGTGGGCCTTGGTGACCTGGCGGTTGGTGGCGACTAGGCGCAGGCCGCTGAGGTCGAGACCCAGCCTCAGCGCGTAGCGCTCGGCATCGGCCGGCACGGAACCGATCAGGTCCACCTGGACGGCCGGCCAGCGGTCCTGGACCGCCCTGGCCGCGAGCGCCAGGTACTTCTCGCCGCCACCGTACGTGGCCCCGAAGTAGGGGGAGAACAGACCTACGCGGAGCGGGCGTCCCACAGCTCACGCGAGTACATCCAGCGCTCGATCTCCACGTCCGAGACCCGACGCCGAAGGCGAATCCGAATCCGCTTGAAGAGCAGTTGGGGGAGGTTCAGTGCAAAGGACCCGAGAACCCGGCCTCGAAGCGCGCGGCGGACCGGCTGGGCCGCCCTCGCACCTGGCCGACCCCGTCCCGCCGCGCGAGCGGCCAGGCGACCGAGGCTGCGCGCGGCGAAACCGGGCCGTGCGTTCTTGGAGATCATGAACAGGCGGTTGCGGTCGGCGTGGAACACCATGAACTTCGACCATTCGCCGGCCGAGGCCATGTGCTCGTGCTCGACCACGGCGGCCGGTTCGTACAGCACTCGCCAGCCGCGCAGCCGCATCCGCCAGCTGAGGTCGGTGTCCTCGTAGTAGTTGAAGAAGCTGGCGTCGAACATGCCCACGTCGGCCAGCATGGGCCGGGTCAGCAGGGCGGCGGCGCCGCAGAACGCGAAGACCTCCTCCGGCCGGTCGTACTGCCCGCGGTCGAGCTCGCCGCTGCCGCGGTCCCCCCCACTCCCGTCGCTAAGCAGCAGGGAGCCCGCGTTCTGGACGTGGTCCGGGCGACTGGCGAACAGCAGCTTGGAGGTGACGGCGCCCACCCGGGGGCCGGCTTCGGCGGCCTGCACCAGTGCCGCCAGCCAACCGGGCCGCACCCGGGTGTCCTGGTTGAGCACGACGAGGTGCGTGCCCAGGGCGAGTCGCAGCCCAAGATTGTTTCCGGCCGCGAAACCGAGATTGCTGCCGATCTCCACCAGGCGCACCTGTGGAAACCGCCTCCGCACCTGGTCCGGAGACCCGTCACTGGAGCCGTTGTCGACCACCAGGACCTCCATTCCCCCGGGCAGCCACTGAGGCAGGAGAGCGTCCAGGCAGCCAGCCAGCAACTCGCCGCCGTTGTAGGCAACAACCACGACTGAGGCGCGCGGGGGAATGGCGGGCCCGGTCAGGCCGAGTTTCGCCGCCGGCCGGCGGGCTCCGAACCTTCAGCCGCCCAGCGGTGCTCCAGTTCGACCAGGCCGCGGTCAATCGTGCCTCGCGGGATATGGAAGGAGTAGCGCTGCCAGTGTGAATCGATCGCAATCGGTGTCCGGCGGGCGCCGTCGAAGACCATCACGGTCACCCTGAAGGTGCCTCCGCAGAGATCGAGGCGGGGGTAGGTCAGCGTGAGCCGGCCTGGGCCCGGCCCCAGGCTGCCCATCGCCAGCCGGTCGAGGTCGGTGTTGGTAGCGAACACCAGGACGCCGTCGTTGCGATGGATCGCCACCCCGAAGAGCGGTTGCTCCAGGCGGCGGTGGACCAGGTATGGGATCTCGACTGTGAGGCTGTCACCGGGCTCCAGCTGGCTCACGGGCCGGCCGCCGGCATCCAGCAGCCGGGCCTGGCCCAGCTCGACGGCCACACGACGGCCGGAGCCAGGATCCTCGGCCCGGGTCTCATGAGCCGCCATGTCGTCTCGGACCTGGTCCACATAGGCGTCGATCACCTCGGCCGGATCGCCCCGTTCGCGCATCACGCCGGCATCCAGCCAGCAAACCTCGGAGCACAGGTCCCGCAGCGAGCCGAGGTTGTGCGACACCACGACAACCGTCCCACCCTTGTCCTGGAAGCGCTCGAGCCAGTCAAAGCACTTGGCCTGAAAGGCCTCGTCGCCCACGGCTAGGATCTCGTCGACCAGCAGGATCTCGGGCTCGACGTGGATGGCGACCGAGAAGCCGAGGCGCATATACATGCCCGACGAATAGGTCCGAACGGGCGCGTCGATATGCTCCTCCAGCTCGGCGAAGGCAACAATCGAGTCGAATCGGCGATTGATCTCCGCTCGACTCAGGCCGAGCAGGGAAGCGTTGAGGTAGACGTTCTCCCGGCCCGTGTACTCGGGCTGGAAGCCCGCCCCCAGCTCGAGCAGCCCGGAGAGGCGGCCGCTGGTCCGGACCCGCCCCAGGTCGGGCACCAGGATGCGCGCCATCAGCTTCAGGGCAGTGCTCTTGCCGGCCCCGTTGCTGCCGATCAAGCCCATGGTCCGGCCCGGTTGGACCTCCAGCTCCAGCCCGCGCAGCGCCCACCGCTCCTCCCACTCCCCGAAACGGCGGTGGATGAGCACCTCCTTCAGGGATCGGTAGCGTTCCTTGTAGACGCGATATCGCTTGTGGACCCCGATCATCTCGACGGCCGCCATCAGACCTCCTCCGGGATGCGCGGCCGCAGCCAACTGAAGAATGCATAGCCGCCGACCAGGGCGACCAGCGCGGCCGCCAGCATGGCGGTGAACTGGCCGGGGTCGGGCCAGAGGCCGTAGTAGAGGACGGAATGGTAGCTGTCCAGGAACCAGGCCAGGGGATTGGCGGTCGCGTACGGGATGAACCGAGCCGCTGCCCGCGGGAGGGCGGCGGGATCGAGCGGATAGAGCACCGGTGTCAGGTAGAAAAGCGCATTTATCGCCAGTGTGATGACGTGCTCCAGGTCCCGGAAGTAGACGGTCAGCGTGGCCAGGAAGAGCCCCAGCCCGATCGCGAAGGCGAGGTGAGCCAGGAGGATGACCGGGAGCAGCACGAGCGAGGGCCCGAGATGGACACCTGCCAGCAGCAGGATCGGCAGCAGGATCGCCAGCATGATCACGAAATTCACGAAATGGGCCAGCACGTTGGCAATGGGCAGGGTCTCGATCGGGAAGTAGACCTTGGTGATGAGACTCGAGGTCCGGACGAATGCGATCGCGGACGACGTGAGAGCCTGGGCGGTGAATATCCAGACCAGGAGTCCGCCGAGGACGAATGCCCAGTAGTTGGGCAGCACGAAAACGCGCAGGAACAGGCTGAACACGACGTAGTAGATCGCCATCATGATCAGCGGGTTCAGCAGCGACCAGCCGACGCCAAGCACTGAACCCTTGTACTTGAGCTTGAGGTCGCGAATCGTGAGGTTGGTCAAAAGGTCGCGATAGTCAACGAGCTCGCGCAGGCGTTGGCCGGCGATCATCGTTCCTCCGCTGGCACGCGACGATTCTACCCGCGGCCTCGTCCGCCTTCGGGAGGTTGGCTAGAGTTGGGCGGTGGCAACCCAGGGCCCATCCGTCTCCCTCATCGTGCTCAACTGGAACGGCCGCAAGCACCTGGCGGCCTGCCTGGAGTCGCTCCTCGGCCTCGAGTACCCGGCGGACCGGCTGGAGGTGGTTCTCTGCGACAACGGCTCGGCGGACGGCTCGGTCGATTATGTCCGGGAGGGCTTTCCGGCGGTTCGAGTGGTCGCCCTGGACCAGAACCTCGGTTTCGCGGAGGGCAACAACCGAGCGGCCGTCACCTGTACCAGCGAGTGGATCGGCTTTTTGAACAACGACATGAAGGTTGAGGCGCCCTGGCTCAAGAACCTGGTCTCGCTGCTGGACGAGCATCCCAGCGCCGCCTGCATCGGCTCCCGCATCAAGAATTGGGACGGCTCCCGGATCGACTTTGTCGGGGGGGGCGTCAACTACCAGGGCCATGGCTTCCAGCTCGACCACGGGGCCAAGAAGTCCGAACGGGACCGCGAACGACGCGTCTTGTTCGCCTGCGGTGGCGCGATGCTGATCCGGCGCGAACTCTTCCAGGCCGTCGACGGGTTCGACAGCGACTTCTTCGCGTATTTCGAGGACGTCGACCTGGGCTGGCGCCTGAACCTGCTCGGCCACGACGTCTGGTACACGCCGCGGGCGACCGCCTTTCATCGCCACCATGCGACGGCCGACCGGCTGGAGCCGCACCGCCTCCGCTCGCTGTACGAGCGCAACGCGCTCTTCACCATCTACAAGTGCTTCGAGGACAAGACCCTGGCCGAAGCACTGCCCGCGGCTCTGCTGCTCCTCAACGAGAGGGGGCTGAGGCTGGCGGAAGTCGACGCCGAGGAGTTCAGGCTCGGCCCGCCGCCGGGCGGAGAGGTCGCCCAGCAGGGGCCCTCGGCCAGCGCCCAGCGCCTGTACGCCTACGACCCCGCGGAGGTCTTCACCGAGAGCCTGGCGGCCCGGGCCCGCCGGGTCCTGCGCGAGCAGGGCCTGGGCACCGCTGTGTACAAGACGGGTCGCTTCCTCCGCTGGCGCACCCGCAGCTTCTTCGTCCACCGCCTCCTGAACATCCTGGGCCAGGTGCAGCCCGAGGCCTTCCTGATGCCCGGGGTGGCCGTGAGCCACTACGCGGCCGCCAGCCAGTTCGCCCATTCGCTGGACCGGGTTCGCGCCAAGCGGGACTGGCTCAGCGAGCGCCGCAAGCGCTCCGATGAGGAGCTGGTCCCGCTCTTCGAGGACCCCTTCTTCGCGAACTACAGCGACCCGCGGTACCTCGCCTTCTACAAGTGGCTGACGCAGGTCGTCGGCCTCGACCGCCGGCTCGGCCCAGCCCGCGATTGAGGCAGCTGCTCGTCCTCAACCACGAGGCCCTCGGCGAACGCATGACGGGGCCCACGATCCGCAACTGGGAGATCGCGCGCGCACTCGGTCGAGAGATCGAGGTCACGCTGGCGGCGCCCGGGGAGCCGGGCCGGACCGGCGACGGTTTCCCGGTGGTGGGCTATGGCCCGGCCGGCATCGCCGGACTGGTCGCGGAGCACAGCGTCGTGCTGGCGTCCGGCTACCTCCTCGATCGCCACCCTGAGCTGGGTTCCGCCCGACACCTGGCTGTAGACCTTTACGATCCGTTCCCGCTCGAGAACCTGCACATGCACAAAGCGGTACCGCTCGCGGAGCAGCACCGGATCGCGGCTGCCGACCGCTCGGTCCTGACCCGGCTCATCAGATCGGGGGACGTCTTCTTCTGCGCCAGCCAGCGCCAGCGCGATTTCTGGACGGGCTGGCTGGTCTCGGCGGGCCGGGTCAATCCGTATGTCCACGAGCAGGACCCGGCCCTCTCCTCCCTCCTCCGGCTGCTGCCCTTCGGGATCGACGAGCGACCCCCGCGGCCGGCCGCCCGGCGGTTCCGCGGCGTGCTCCCGGGGGTCGGGGATGACGCCCTGCTCGTCCTCTGGGGGGGAGGCATCTGGAACTGGTTCGACCCGCTGACCCTGATCCGAGCCGTGGACCGGGTCAAGGACCGGCTGCCGCAGGTGCGGCTGGTCTTTCCCGCCTCCGCAAGCCCCAGCACCGAGGTGCCGCCAATGCAGATGTCGGCCAACGCCAGGCGCCTGTCCGATGAGCTCGGCCTCACCGGCCAGCTGGTGTTTTTCGGAGCCACCTGGGTTCCCTATGAGGAGCGAGGGGGAATGCTTCTGGAGGCCGACATCGGCGTCAGCACACACCAGCTCGACGTCGAGACCAGGTACAGCTTCCGGACCCGGATCTTGGATTTCCTGTGGGCGTCGCTGCCGGTGCTGACGACCGAGGGGGACAGCCTGGCCGACCTGGTGAGCGAGCACGAGCTGGGGCAGGTCGTCGGCTACGGCGACGTGGATGGGATCGCGAGCGCACTGCTCCGGCTGGCCGATCCCGACCACCGCCGGCGCTGCTCCCAGCGATCAGGCAAATCCGCCGCCGAGTTCCTCTGGCCGAAGGTGGTGCAGCCCCTCCTGGACTACTGCCGGGAGCCGATGCCTGCCCCAGACCGGCGCGCGATCGCGGGTGAGGCGACCTGGGATCGCGCGCTGCCCGAGGCGGGCGGGGCGGGCCGTCTCGGCCGCCGGGCGATCGAGATCCTGCGCCGCGAGGGACCGGGAGCGGTGGTCAGCAGGGGCGTACGCTACGTGCGCCGGTATCGCGGCTGAGGCGCCATTGGGGGGCGCGGATTGCCCGGCGTTGCGATATCGTGTGGCGGCTGCCGCAGGGCACCACCCGCCTCGAGATCCTCACATGAGCACACGAACCCAGCCCTTCCAGCCGACCCGATCGTCCGTGCCACTGCGGGCGGCCTTCGGGATACTTCTCGTCGGGCTGATGGCGATCGGCGGCCTCGGCCCCCGGACGGCTCACGCGTCGCCCTCTGTGAGCCGGTACCATCCGATCGCCCCGATCCGGGTGCTCGACACCAGATACGGCACCGGGATGCCCGGCGGGATGCTGGCGCCGGGCCAGGTCGTGAACTTGGCCATCCCGGCGCTCGGCGGCCAGGCCGCCGCCGGGATGACCGCAGTCGTGCTGAACGCTACTGTGGTGGCCCCATCAGCCACCGGCTACCTGACGATCTGGCCCTTCGGGGCGGCCCAGCCGATCTCTTCCAACCTCAACTGGCTGCCCGGCCAGACCGTCGCCAACCAGGTCGTCGCCGGGATCGGGGGCGGCCAGATCAGCATCTACATCAACAACAGCGCCGCCGACCTCGTGCTCGACGCCGAGGGCTGGTTCGGCCCCGACGACGCCAGCGGCGCCGGCCAGTACCGGCCGCTCATGCCGGCCCGGCTGCTCGACACCCGGATCGGCCTGGGCGCGCCCGCGGGGCAGTTGGGACCTCATGGCACGCTCACCCTGCACGTGGCCGGCGCCGGCAACGTGCCGGGATCCGGGGTGGCGGCCGCGGTGCTGAACCTCACTGCCGTCAACGGCAGCTCGGCCAGCTTCCTGGCAGCGTACCCAGGCAGCACGGTCCCCAACATCTCCAACCTGAATTTCCAGGCCGGCCAGAACCAGGCCGGGCGGGCGGTGGTCCAGCTGGCATCCGACGGCAGCTTCACCATCTACAACTCGGCGGGCAGCGTGGATGTCCTGGTGGACGTCAGCGGCTACTTCACAAGTGGGTTCGACGGCGGCACGGGCGGCCACTACGTTCAGCTCGCGTCGAACCGGACCCTCGACACCCGGGCCGCGGGTCCGCTCAGCGCCGGCCAGTCGATCCACGCACCCATCGGCGTGCCCGCGGGCGCCAGCGCGGCGATAGTAAACCTCACGGCGACCGACACCACCGGGGGCAGCTTCCTGGTCGCCTACCCGAGCGGCAACGCCCGAGTCCTCGCCTCAGACCTCAACTTCGCCCCGCAGAGCGTGGTCGCCAACCTGGGCTTCTACAAGCTGGGGGCGGATGGCGCCCTGACCATCTACAACAGCCTCGCCACCACCAACGTCTTGGCCGACGTGGAGGGTTACTTCACGGCCGCGCCGGCGGCGGGATCGGCGCCCTCGGCCGCCTTCGGCGTGACCGCCGCCATCCGCGACCGGGGCGCCCTGCTCAGTTGGAACCCTCCGGGCTCCAGCGGCGGCAGCCAGATCGTCAGCTACGCGATCACGCTCGCGGACGGCACCTCCTACGTCGTGCCGGGGTCGCAAACATCAGCCGACCTGGCCCCGCTGGTGAACGCATTCACCTACCAGGCAACCGTGACGGCCCTCAACGGGGTGGCCAGCGGACCGGCCAGCGCCGCCACCAGCTTCAAGCCGGTGGGCACCCCCGACGCGCCCATCTGGATCACGGCCGCGGCGGGCGTCCAGAGTGCCACCATCACGTGGCAGGCGCCGGCCAACGACGGCGGTGCGCCCATCCTCAACTACGAGGTCTCGGTCTTGCCTGAGGGAGGCGTGGCCGGGACGGCCACCAACTCCATCACCTGGGGCGGGTTGCCGCCGAGCGGCCACGTGTTCTACGTCCGGGCGGTCAACCAGTACGGGCGGGGACCCGCCGCGGCCTCCAACCCGGTTGTGCCGGTCTCCATAAGCGCGCACCGGATCGTCATCAGCCTCTCGCAGCAGCACATGTGGGTGTACGAGGGCGCGGTGCTAGTCCGCGAAACGGACGTCACCACCGGACGCCCCGCACTGCCCACCCCGCCCGGCGACTACCACATCTTCTACAAGACCACGCCTTACGAGATGATCTCGCCCTGGCCGCCGGGAAGTCCCTACTGGTATCCGAACGCCTGGGTCAGCTGGGTGCTCGAGTTCAACCAGGGCGGGTACTTTCTGCACGACGCGCCCTGGCGGAGCTGGTTTGGCCCCGGCTCCCAGTACGGCGACGGCACGCACGGCTGCGTGAACATCCCGACCCCGGTCATGCAGTGGCTGTACGGTTGGGCGAACCTGGGCGACGAGGTGATCGTCCAGAACTAGGCGCCGGCGGCCGGCCGACGGAGGCTGGCTAGAATGGGTGCTCAGTGCTGCAGGCAGAGAGGTCGCCGCACGCCGACCCGGATTCCTCGGCACTCGACATTGTGGTGGTCGGCGGCTGCGGACACGTGGGCCTGCCCCTCGCCCTGTCCTTCGCCGACGCGGGCCTGCGGGTCGGCGTCTACGACATCGACGAGGCCAAGATCGAAGAGGTTAAGGGCGGGCGGATGCCCTTCCTGGAGAGCGGCGCCGACGAGATGCTGACCAGGATCCTGCCCACGGGCCGGCTCCAGTTCAGCGCCTCGGCCGACATCGCCGGCCGGGCGGATGTGGTGATACTGGTGATCGGGACGCCGATCGACGAGTTCATGAACCCCTCGGTCAGCCTGTTCGAGCGGGTCGTGCAGGACCTGGCGCCGGAGCTCAGATCGGAGGCCCTGATCGTCCTCCGGAGCACCGTCTATCCGGGGACGACCGAATACGTCGCTGAGCAACTCGCGACGAGGGGCAGCCGGGCCGAGGTCGTGTTCTGTCCGGAGCGAATCGCCGAGGGATACGCGTTGGAGGAGATCCGCTCGCTCCCCCAGCTGATCGGAGCTCACAGCGATACGGCCTTCGAGCGGGCGGCCGCCCTGTTCGGCGCGCTCGACGTCGAGATCATCCGCACCACACCCCGAGAAGCCGAGCTGGCGAAGCTGCTCACGAACACGTGGCGCTACATGAAGTTCGCGATCGCCAACCAGTTCTTCCAGATCGCCCACAACGCGGACATCGATTTCGGGAACGTCCTCCACGCCGTCCGCCACAACTACCCGCGGGCCAAGGACCTGCCCGGTCCTGGCTTCGCGGCCGGCCCCTGCCTGCTGAAGGACACCATGCAGCTGGCCGCGTTCAGCACCGATAACTTTCCGATGGGACACGCTGCGATGCTCGTCAACGAGGGCCTGCCCGCCTATGTCATCGAGACTCTCGACCGCCGCCGGCCCCTCCGCGGCCGCACCGTCGGCATACTCGGGATGGCCTTCAAGGCTGAGTCGGACGATCCGCGCACCTCGCTCAGCTACAAGCTGCGCAAGCTGGCCTCGTTCCGGGGAGCCAACGTGCTCTGCACGGACCCGTACGTTCACGATCCCAGCTTCCGCACACTCGAGGAAGTCATCCGCAAGTCGGACGTGCTGATAATCGCCGCCCCGCACAACGCATACCGCGACCTCGAGCTGGGCGACCGCGAGGTTGTCGACATCTGGGGCGCGACCGGGACCGGCATCCGCCTATGAGGCGCCAGTGAAGGTGCTCGTCACGGGGGCGGCCGGCTTCATCTGCGGCTACCTGGTGCCCGAGCTGCTCGAGGCGGGCCACGAAGTGATCGGCGTCGACAACTTCAGCAAGTACGGTCCGGTGGCGAAGAGCTACGACTCCCACGCCTGCTACCGCCTGGTGCAGGGTGATGCCAAGGACGTGCGGCTGCTCACCCAGCTGGCCCAGGAGTGCGACCAGGTGGTGGCCGGCGCGGCAATGATCGGAGGCATCAGCTACTTCCACGAGTTCGCCTACGACCTCATGGCCGAGAACGAGCGAATCCTGGCCGCCACGTTCGACGCCGCCATCGCCGCCGCCCGGCAGGGCCACCTCGACAAGATCACCGTGCTCTCGAGCAGCATGGTGTTCGAGTCGGCGGCCGTCTTCCCGACCCCGGAGGGGGCACAGCTGACCTCGCCGCCGCCGCTCTCCACCTATGGCTTCCAGAAGCTCGCGTCCGAGTACTTCGCGAAGGGCGCCTGGGAGCAGTACCAGCTGCCCTCCACGATCGTGCGCCCCTTCAATTGCGTCGGCATCGGCGAGCGCCGAGCTCTCCGCGACAGCGCAGTGATGAGCGGGAACGTGAAGCTGGCCATGAGCCACGTGGTACCGGACCTGGTCCAGAAGGTCCTGAAGGGCCAGGATCCCCTGCACATCCTGGGCGACGGCAGCCAGGTCCGCCACTACACGTACGGGGCCGACCTGGCGCACGGGATCCGAATCTGCATGGAGGCCGAGGCGGCCCGCAACGAGGACTTCAACATCTCGACCGAGGAGTCGACAAGCGTGCGCCGTCTGGCGGAGGTCATCTGGCGCAAGATCAAAGGCCCCGACCAGCCGCTCCGACTGGTCCACGACAAGCCTTACGAGTACGACGTCCAGAGACGCGTCCCTGACGTCAGCAAGGCCAAGCGGGTGCTCGGCTTTGAGGCCAAGACCACCCTGGAGGAGATGTTGGACGAGGTGATCCCCTGGATCCGCAGCGAGCTGGAGGCGGGCCGGATATAAGCGCTCCCGCGCTCTCGATCGTGATCCCCGCCTACAACGAGGGGGAGAACATCCGGGCGACGCTGCGCGGGATCACCGAGGCGACAAGCGTCTCGCCGCTCGAGATCCTGGTCGTTTACGACTTCGACGAAGACACCACGGTGCCCGTGGTCCAAGACCTGCAGGGTGAGCTGCCGGCGGTGCGGCTGCACAAGAACGAGCTGGGCCGCGGTGTGTTGAAGGCGCTGCGGTCGGGCCTGGCGGCCGCGCAGGCCCCCCACGTGCTGGTCGTGATGGCCGATCTCTCCGACGATCCCGCGGACATCGACCGTATGTACGTGCTGGCCGGCCAGGGCGCCGACGTGGTGGCCGGCTCGCGCTACATGAGGGGCGGCCAACAGGTGGGCGGGCCGCTGTTGAAGCGGACGCTCTCGCGCCTGGCCGGGCTCTCGCTGCACTGGCTGGGAGGCATCCCCACGCACGATCCCACGAACAACTTCAAGCTCTACAGCCGGCGCCTCCTTGACAGCGTTGAGATCGAGTCGGAAGCCGGCTTCGAGCTCGCGATCGAGCTGACGGTGAAGGCCCACCTGCTCGGCATGAGGGTGGCCGAGGTGCCCACCACCTGGCGCGACCGGACAGCGGGAACCAGCCGCTTCCAGTTGCGAAAGTGGCTTCCTCACTACCTGCGCTGGTACCGGCGCGGGCTGGCCGGCAGGTTCGCACGCCGGCGGTGAACCGGCTTGCCCGGCGCCGGCTGGCGGACGTCCGGGTGCCGCTCGCCGCCCCCGCCGCCCTGCTCATGGGGGCGGTCTTCGTGGCAGTGATGCTGTACCGGGCGCGCCGCTTCATGTTCTTCTCGGACGAGTGGGACTTCATCCTGGAATCTCCGCGCTGGCGGCCTCTCGATTACCTGAGCCCGCACAACGAGCACTGGTCGACGGTGCCGCGGCTGTACTACCAGCTGGTCGAGGCGGCCGGCGGCGTTCACAGCTATGTGCCCTACGAAGCGGGGGTCCTGGTCGCCGACGCCGCGTGCGCCGTCCTGCTCTTCCTGATCATCCGAAGGCGAGCCGGCGACCTGGTCGGCCTGCTGGTCGCGGCCCTGCTCCTCGGCCTGGGGCGGGGTTGGGAGGACGTCCTCTGGGCATTCCAGCTGGGATTCGTGGGCGCGACCGCCATGGGCCTGCTGGCGATCTACCTGCTGGACACCCCAGTTCCCGGCCGGTCTCGCCTGCTTCTGGCGTCAGGCGTCCTGGTGGGATCGCTGCTGTTCTCGGGGATCGCCCTGTTCTTCCTCCTCCTCGTCCTGGTCGAGCTGGGCCTTGACAGCAAGCGGCGGAGATACCTCGTGGTGCTCATCGCGCCGGTCCTCGTCTATGCCGCCTGGTACCTCCGGTTCGGTCGTGACGGGACCACGCACGACCGGATCACGATCCAGGGCCTGCTCCCGCTCGCCGGCTACGTGCCCCACGGTGCAGGCAGCGCTGCCGCGGGCCTCCTCGGCCTTTCACCGGCCTGGTCGGCGGCCGCGCTGGCCGGCCTCGCGGCGGCCGCCGGCGCAGCCCTCGCCCTGGCCCGAGGCCGCGACAGCCGGCTGATCGCGGCCGCTGTCGCCCTGATCGCCCAGTACACCTTCACAGGCCTGGTGCGGGCCCAGTTCGGAATCGACCAAGCGGCCGCCTCTCGCTACATCTTTGTGGGAGCCGTCTTCGTGCTGCTCCTTCTGGGGCAGGCGGTCCGCTACCTCCCGGCGGGTCGGATCCCGGCCCTCGCCGTGCTGCTGGTGGTCGTGCTCGGGCTGGGCAACAGCCTCCGGTTTTTCAACTCTCAGGTCGTGGCCTGGGACCTGGCGGCAGCCCAGCAAGTGGCGGCGATGCAGGAGACCGCCGACCTGCAGGGCGCACCGGACCTCGACCTCCAGGCGCTCTTCATCCCCTCTCGGATGCCCGACGTCAGCGCCGGGCGCTACTACGACGGAGTCAGGCGGGTCGGCTCGGCCGTTCCCTCCGCCGGCCTGGCGGACATCCGTGCCCGCCAGCCCGTGGTCTTTGACCAGGTCCTGCTGGCCCTCTTCGCGAAGGCGATCCGGGTCGAGCCGGCGGCTGCGGCAACTGCGGCAACGGATCGCGGCCGCTGCCTGCCGATCGACCCGACGGCCGGTTACGTCGACCTCAGCGTGCCGTCGGGCGGCACGATCGGGGTCAGCAGCGAGGTGAACTCGGCGCCGCTCCTCGTGTACCTGTGGTCGGCGGCCGGGCCGGAAGGCTCGCCCACCGCCACGCTCCTGCTGCCACCGGGGCAGTCGGCGATCCACCTGCCGGACGCCGGAGGCCAGGTCACCTGGCAGGGCCGCCTGGTGGGTCCGCCCTACGTCTCGGTCTGCTCCAGCGGCCGGTAGTTACGGCTGTAGTACTCCCAGTAAGCCCCTGACTTGAGAGGCCGCCACCAGGCCTCGTTCTCGCGGTACCAGCGCACTGTCCTCTCCAGCCCGTCCTGGAGGGAGACGGCCGGCTGCCAGCCCAGCTCTCGGATCTTCGCGATGTCCAGGGCATAGCGGTAATCGTGGCCAGGGCGGTCGCGGACATATTTGATCAGGGACTCCGATTTTCCGAGCAGCTCGAGCACAGCGCGCGCCACCTCGTTGCCGCTGGTCTCCAGGCCGGTGCCGACGTTGTAGACCTCGCCTGCAGGAGCCTCGTGTAGCACCAGGTCAATCGCCCGGCAGTGGTCCTCGACGTAGATGTAGTCGCGGACGGCGGTGCCGTCGTTGTAGAGCGGCAGCGGCCGGTCGTCGATGGCGTTCGTGATGTGGAGCGGGATGATTTTCTCCGGGTACTGGTGGGGACCGTAGTTGTTGGAGCCTCGGGTGACCAGCAGCGGCAGCCCGTGGCTGATCGCGTAGGCACTCGCCAGCATCTCCCCGCCCGCCTTGCTGGCCGAGTACGGGCTGCGAGGACGGAGCGCATCCGCCTCGCTCGATCGGCCGTCGGAGACGTCGCCGTAAACCTCGTCGGTGCTGACCAGCAGGAAGGCCTTGTGGCCGTGGCTGCGCGCCGCCTCACAGAGCACCGCGGTGCCCAGGACATCGGTGTTCACGAACGCGAAGGGGTCCATGAGCGAGCGGTCGACGTGGGTCTCGGCCGCAAAGTTGACTATCGCGTCGACCTGGCCGGCCAGGTCGTTCACCATCTCGCCGTCGCAGATGTCGCCCCGCACGAATCGGTAGCCGGCGCTGCCCTCGAACTCCGCCAGGTTCGCCAGGTTGCCGGCATAGGTCAGCTTGTCGAGGACCCAGATCTCGGTCTCTGGGCGCTCTCGACGCAGAAGGCGCACGAAGTTGGAGCCGATGAAGCCGGCCGCGCCCGCCACGAGCAGCCTCCTGAAGCGGCGGCTCACTTGATGTCCGGAAAGGCGGTCCAGTCGTAACCGATGGCTGGGTCGTCGTGGGGGATCCGGCCCTCGTCTTCCGGGTTGTAGACACCGGACGTCACGTAAAGGAGGTGCGTCAACTCAAGGGCCCGGGCGCCGTGCGCGACGCCCGGCGGGATCTTGACGCAGCTAGGGCCGTAGCGGTCGCCCATAAAGAACTCCATCGTTCGGCCCCTGGTGGGCGAGCCCTCCCGCAGATCGTGCAGGGCCACCTTGAGCGCCCCAATGCAGTACCACCAGTCGGTCTGGCGCTGGTGGATGTGCCAGGCCTTGGCGGTGCCTGGATACATGAGAGAGTGGCTCCACTGCCCGAAGTGGCCGAAGAAGTCGTCAGTCTCCCTGATGACCTCCCTGAAGAATCCCCGCTCGTCGCTGTGGGTCACAAGCGACTTGATCTCTACGCCTTCGATCTGCTCTGCCACACTCAATCTTTGTTGGCGCCGTGGGCGCGCACGAAATCGTTGACCGCGTAGTAGGCCTCGATCGATTCTCCGGCATCGCCCCAGAAGCCCTCGATCACGTCGTACTCCATGGTGCCCTCGCGGATGAAGTGGTTGTTCACGTCCGTGATCTCGAGCTCGCCGCGGCCTGACGGCTGCAGGTGGGGGAGCACGTCCCAGACCGTAGCGTCATAGAGGTAGACGCCGGTCACGGCCAGGGCGCTGGGAGGATCCTCCGGCTTCTCTACGATCCCGGCCAGGCGCTTGCCGTCCCGAAGCTCGGCGACGCCCAGGTGACGGAGGTGGGAAGCCTCCTCGACTCGGGAGAGCAGGATGCGCGCGCCCGCCTTCTGACCGCGGAAGGCTGACACCACAGGGCCGAGCGAGCGTTCGAACACGTTGTCGGCAAGCATCACGACCACCTTGTCGCCGCCCACGAAGCGCTGGGCCAGCCCGAGCGCCTCGGCGATGCCGCCCGGCTTCTCCTGATACGCGTAGAGCAGGCGATCGACGCCGTACTCGTGGCCGTTGCCGAGGAGCCGAAAGAACTCACCGGCGTGTATCCCGCCGGTGACCAGCATCAGCTCGGGCAGACCTGCCCGCACCAGGGCTTCGATGGCGTAGCTGATCATCGGACGATCGAAGATCGGGAGCAGGTGCTTATTGGTGATCCGCGTCAGCGGATGGAGCCGGCTGCCCGTGCCACCGGCCAGGATCACGCCTTTCAACTCGTGGGATTCTACCGAGTTCCCTAGGCCCGCCTTGGTCCGCGACCAGCGCCGCTTCGCCTACGATCGGAGACGAGTTGACCGTATATCGCAGGCGCCCCGCCTCCATGCTGCGCGGCGAGGGCATCGAGATCGGCGCCCTCCACCGGCCGCTCGAGGTGACCCGATCGGCCAGGGTCACCTATGTCGATCGCCTGCCCCTCGACGAGCTGCGCGCGCACTACAAAGAGCTGGCCGCCGAGGACCTGGCCCCCGTGGAGGTCCTGGGCAGCGCCGAGGACCTCTCGGCCTTCCCCGACGCTTCGCTGGACTTCGTGATCGCCAACCACTTGATCGAACACCTGGAGGACCCCGTCAGGGGCCTCAAGGAGTTCCACCGAGTGCTCCGGCCGCGAGGCCTCCTGTTCATGTGCGTGCCCGACGCGCGGGTCACCTTCGACCGCTACCGCACGCTCACGACGGCCGAGCACATCCTCTCCGAGCACAGCGGTGGCCGGGCAGCGGTCGCCGCCAACCGGCGTGCCCACTACGAGGACTGGGTGGAAAACGTCGAGGAGAAGGGCGTGGAGGGAGTCGCCCGGCCCGGTCCGCCCGGAGACCGGGAGAAGCGAGTCCAGTTCCTCACCGAGATGGACTACAGCATCCATTTCCACTGCTGGCACGCCGCCACGTTCCTGGAGTTCTTCCGCCGCGCCTGCGCTGCCGAAGGCCTGCAGTTCGAGGTCCTGGACTGGGTCGACACAGTGCCCATGGGCCATGACGAGCTGATCCTGCTCATCGGCAAGCGGCCCGGCCGCATGCAGAAGCTGCGCGCTCGCTGGCAGCCCGGACAGCCGTTGAACCGAAACCTCAAGGAGATTCTGCGGGCGACGCCACTGGGCCCCTCTCTAGTTCGGGCATACCGACTGGCTCGGCGCCGGCGCTGAGGGGGCCCAGCCCGGGCGCCTGGGGGAATCCGAGGGCCCCGGCGTTGTACTCCCTAGGAGAGGTGTGTTACTAGTGGCCGAGGTGCGAATTGTGATCGCCGCGTTGTCAATCGTGATCGCCGGTATCGGCGCCGCGCCGGCAGCGGCGGCCCCTGCCGCCCCCTCTCCCTCGCCTTCCGCCTCGGCAACCAACAAGCCCCTGCCCGAAACCTCGACCACGCCGGCCGCCTCGCCCACACCTGCCGCCAAGGCCACGCCGACGGCCTTGGCGCCGTCCAGCCCACCGCCACCGCCGCGCGCAGCCGGCCAGAGTACGTCGTCCCGCCGAGCGGCCGCCGCAGCTGCCGGCTTTCCCGCCCAGTACGTCCCGATCTCGCCAACCAGGATTCTGGACACCCGAATCGGACTGGGCGGCTACTCGCGTCCTTTCGGTCCGGGCGGGATCTACCCGGTCCAGGTCGCCGGCACCGCGGCCGTCCCAGCCTCAGGGGCGGCGGCCGTCGTGTTGAACGTAACCGTGACCGGCCCGACCGCCCAGAGCCTGCTGACCGTCTACCCGGCAGGCGGGGCGCTGCCTGACGCGTCCACCATCAACTTCTTCGCCGGCCAGACGATCGCCAACGTGGTCACAGTGAACCTTGGTACCGGTGGCGGCGTGCTCGTATACCAGGCCAACGGCGCGACTGACGTCATTTTCGACGTCGAAGGCTACTACGGCTCTGCCCCGGCGGGCGCTGGTCTTTACCGGCCGATCTCGCCGGCCCGGATCCTGGATACCCGCACAGGTGAGGGGGCTTCCGGTCAGCTCGGCCCGGGCGGCGTGCTCGCCGTGAGCGTGGCCGGGCGCGGCGGCCTGCCGGCCGCTGGGATCTCAGCGGTGGCGCTGAACCTCACCGCCGTCAACGGCACCCAGGGCAGCTACCTGACCGCCTACCCCAGAGGTGGCTCGCCGCCGGTTGCCTCCACGGTCAACTTCCCGCCCGGCAACAATGTCCCCAACCGGGTCGTCGTGCGGCTGAACGCGGGCGAGATCTGGATCTACAACAGGCTGGGCCAGGTCGATGTGGTGGCAGACGTGGACGGCTGGTACACGGACGGCAGCGATCCCACGGCCGCCGGCGGCCTCTACACGGGGGTGGCGCCTCATCGCGCCCTCGACACGCGCAACGGCACCGGGGCCGCCCGCCCGCTGGGGCCCGGATCGACGCTCGGAGCCCAGATTGGCGGAATCGCGGGCATCCCCTCCGGTGCCGGCGCGGCGGTGCTGAACACGACCATCACCAATCCGACCACCGGCAGCGTACTGACCGTCTATCCCAGCAACGACTACCTGCCGCTCGCCTCCGACCTCAACTTCGCCCCCTGGCAGACGGTCGCCAACATGACGCCGGCCCAGCTCGGCCCCGACGGCAGGGTCACGGTCTGGAACGACCTCGGCACGACGGACGTCGTGGCCGATGTCGAGGGCTGGTTCTCGGCGGCTCCGGCTCCCGGCAACCCACCCGCTGCTCCCACGATCTCCAGCCTCGGAGTCAGCTCTGTCTCGGCGATATCCGTGAGCTGGACCGCCCCGGGGTCTGGGCTCGCCATCACCAGCTACACGGTGATCGTGCAGCCGGGCGCCCGGCAGGTCCCAGTGAGCGGAGCCAGCACGGCGGCCACCGTGGCCGGGCTTCAGTGCGGGCTGACCTACACCTTCCAGGTCGCTGCCACAAATCCGGCCGGCAGCGGGCCGGCCTCTGAGCCGGCCACCACGACCCTTCCCGCTTGCCCGACGAGCAACGTGATCCAGGACGTCCCCTGGATTCACCAGGAATACGCGCTCAGCTGCGAGGCGGCGGCGCTGCAGATGGTGCTCTACCACGAGAACCTGCCCCAGTCCCAGTCGCAGATCCTGAACGACCTCGGTATCGACCGCCGGCCGGCCTACTGGGACGCCAACGGCCTGCGCTGGGGCGATCCGTTCACGAATTTCGTGGGCAACCCCAACGGGGCCGAGTACAACTACACCGGCTACGGTACCTACGCTCCGGCCATTGGACGGGTCGCGAGCAGCTACGGTGCCAGCGTGCTCGCCGCCGGCAGCGGAGTCTCACCCGCCACGGTCTACCAGTCGGTCATGGACGGCCACCCTGTCATCGCCTGGATCACTTTCACCTGGTCGACTCCGGGCCGCCACGATTACCTGGCCTTCGACGGGACCTGGATTCCGTACGCGGGGCCGGTCGAGCACACGGTCGCCGTGGTCGGGGTGCGGCCCGACGCCGTCCTCGTGAACGACCCCGACCGCAACCAGTACTGGGTCGCCAAGTCCACCTTCGAGGCGGTCTACGGGGTGTACGGGGACATGGCGGTCGTCATCCGCTGACAGGCCCCCCTCCAGGCCGGCCGCCCCCCCGGCGTTGGCGCTGGGGCCGAATGACAGCAACAACATGGGCACCGCTTGTGGGTTGGCCACAATTGCTTGTGGCAAACTGCGCGCATGCCGCGCGGTGGCGAGCCCTGGCCTCGAACGATCCTGCACGTGGACCTGGACGCCTTCTACACGTCCGTCCACCAGCGGGACGAGCCCAGGCTCCGCGACACCGCGCTGGCCGTGGCCGGCCGCTCCCGGCGCGCGGTCGTCATGGGGGCTTCCTACGAGGCCCGCGCTTACGGCGTGCATTCCGCGATGCCCTTGCACGAAGCACTCGAGCGCTGCCCCCAGCTGACCGTCGTGCCCCCCGACGGCTCCCGCTACCGGGAGGCCAGCCGCCAGGTGCACGCCGTCTTCCGCCGCTTCACGTCGCCTGAGCGGATCGAGGGGATCGCGCTCGACGAGGCCTACCTGGACGTCACCGCCCGCACCCGGCACGGGACCTCCAGCCCCGAGGACGTGGCCCGCCGGATCAAGTACATGGTTCACACCGAGGTCGGCCTGACCGCGAGCGTGGGCGTGGCCACCAGCAAGCTGGTCGCCAAGATCGCCAGCGCCAGCCGCAAGCCGGACGGCCTGGTGCTGGTCCAGCCCGACACCGAGGCCGGCTTCCTGGCCCCGCTCCCGATCGGCGTCATCCCCGGCCTGGGCCCCAAGACCGAAGAGCGGCTGCGGCTGATGGGCATCCGCACGGCCGGCGACCTGGCCGGCCACGAGACCCAGAAGCTGATCCAGGCGCTGGGCACCGGCGGCGCGCTGCTCCAGCGCCTCGCCCAGGGCCGCGACCGCTCGCCCGTCGACGGCAGCCGGCCAGCCAAGACGATCAGCGCGGAGACCACCTTCGAGTACGACGTCTCGGACCGCGACAAGCTGGAGGAGGCCCTCCACGACCTGACGGGCAAGGTGACCGAACGCCTCCGCGCCGAGGGCGTGCGGGCGAAGACGGTCTACGTGAAGCTGAAGCTGCCCGACTTCAAGCTGGTGAGCCGCCAGGTCAGCCGCACCAGCGCCACCGACGACGCGGAGACGATCTTCCGCGCCGCCCGCTCAGCGCTCGAGAAGTCGCACCTCGATTCGCGGCCGGTGCGCCTTATCGGGGTGGGTCTGTCGGGCCTGGTGCATCCGGAGCCGGACCTTCAGATGAGACTGTTCGAGTAGACCGCCGGCGGCGCGGGCGCGGCTTCGTGACGCGCGGCCTGCCCTCCAGGGCGGAGCGATCGATCTCGGGCCGCTGGAGGACCCCCAGCGCGTCACCCAGCACCCGCCAGCCGAAGCGGTCGCGGGCCCGCCGGACCAGCTCCCGGAAGACCGCGGCGGTGGCGGTGGCGTCGGTCAGCGCGGCGTGCTGAGGGTCCACGTCCAGCTCCAGCTCCTCCACGACCCGGGCCAGGCCCGGGGTCTGCCCGCTGGGCAGATCGAGGACCAGGCGGGCGAGGGCCGACGTATCGATGATGGGGTGCTGCAGGGGCGACTTGAGGCCGCGTCCGATCAGGTAGGTGTCGAACGCGTCGTGGCTGTGCTCGACCAGAACCGCACCCTGGGCGAACCTCAGAAAAGCACGGCGGACCTCGGAGAAGCCGGGTGCGTCCTTCAGCATGTCGCGGTCGATCTGGTGCCGCTTCCTGGCGTAGGTGTTGATGGGCGCCCGAGTGTGGACCAGGGTGTCGAAGGTGCTCAGGCTGCCCTGCAGGTTGAACCGCTCGGCCCCGATCTCGATCACCAGGAACGGCGTGTTGCCGGTGGTCTCGATGTCGAGCGCCACGAACTCGGCGAGCTCGAGCGGCGTGTCGACGGTCACCGGGCCGGCCGCACCCTCCAGCTCGGCGTACAGGACGCCCTTCTCAGAGCCGCGGGGCCTGAGATAGAGCTCTAGTACGCGTTCTTGTGCGTCCACACTCGGGCGAGGGTGATCAGGAGGATCTTGAGGTCGAATGCGAGACTCCAGTTCTCAATGTAATAGAGGTCATATATCAGCCTCTCTTCGACCGGAGTTTGGCCCCTGAGGTCGTTGGCCTGGGCCCAGCCTGCCAGACCCGGGCGAACCCGGTGCCGGTCGTCGTAGCGGGGCAGCCGGGCGCTGAACTCCTTCACGAACTTGGGTCGCTCAGCGCGCGGCCCGACCAGGCTCATCTCGCCCTGGAGGATGTTCCAGAGCTGGGGCAGCTCGTCCAGCGACAGCCTCCTAAGCACCCGCCCGGCGCCGGTGCGCCGGGGATCCCGCTCCGCCGCCCAGACCGGGCCGCTGGCCGCCTCCGCGTCGACTCGCATGCTCCGGAACTTGTGCATCCGGAACACCTTGCCGCGCATCCCCAGCCGGTCCTGGTGGATCAGCACCGGCCCGGGGGACGTGGTCTTGACGACCAGCGCGATGATCCCCAGCAGGGGTGAGATCAGGAGCAGGCCCAGGCCGGCGACGGCCACGTCGAAGGCGCGTTTCAGGAAGACCGCCCAGCCGTCGATGTCGAGGCCGTGCCGGACCTGCAGCAGGGGCACGCCGCCCAGCTCGTCAGAGGTGATGTTGCTGGTCAGGATCTCGAGCATGCCGGGGACGATGCGGAAGTCGACATCGCAGTCCCGGCAGGCGTCCATCAGGTGCAGCACGCGGTCCTGGCTGACGTCGGAAAGGGCCAGGAACACCACCTTGACGTTCAGCCCGCGGACGGTGCGAGCCAGGTCCGACACCCGGCCGAGCACGTCCACCGAGCCGTAAACCTGGCCGCCCTGCTCCAGGTTGTCGGCCAAGATTCCGACCAGCTCGTAGCCGTAGTCCGGGAACATGCGCATGCGCTGGACGAGCAGGTCGGCGGCCGCTCCCCAGCCCACAACCAGCGCCCGCTCGGCCCCCACCCCGCGCGCCTGCAGCTGGCGCTGGTAGCTCCGGATGGCGAACCTGGCCAGCGCGATGAGCAGCGTCGCAATGGCCGTCCAGAGGAAGAACGTCAGCCGGGAGTAGGTGAACGGGCCCGCCTTGTAGAGGCCGATGATCGCCAGGCCGACCACGAACGACCCCGCCATGCCCCGCAGGACGGAGAACAGCTCGTCGATGAAGGCCACTCCCCGCCGGTTCCGGTACACACCCGTGAGCGCGAAGACGCTGACCACGGTGACCGCCATCACCACGCTGAAGGCGCGGTACTTACCGGGGTCGGCCGACTCCACGATGCCTCCGGGCAGGAAGTGAAAGCGGAGCCAGTAGGCCAGGGCCAGGGCCAGCGCCGCCATCGCGGCGTCGGCGACGACGCGCAGCGTTCTCACGCGCCTACCCGCAGCGCCCGGCGCGCCAGCGCCACCTCATCGGGGTCGATCGCCCGAAGGAGAGCGAGGGCCGCGGCGTAGGCGGCGACCGCCGCCAGCACCGCCAGGCCCAGCGAGAGGCCCTGGAAGCCCCGCATGGGTATCAGGACCACCCCCATGGCCAGGCCGGCCAGCAGGATCCGCCAGCTCAGCCGCGGGAGCGGCATCGGGGCCAGGTGGCGGGCCGTCAGCCACCAGCCCGCCGCCAGGAGGGCCAGCTCGGTCAGGACCGTTGCCCAACTGGCGCCCAGGTAGCCGTAGGGCGGGATCAGGGCGAAGTTGAGGACCAGGTTGACGACCATCGTGGCCAGCGCAGCGTAGGTGAAGGAGACCTGGCGGTCGATCGAGTTCAACGCTGCTATGAACGCGTTGTTGACGAACATCAGCACGATCCCCAGCGAGAGGATCCGGAGGGCTGGCTCAGAAGGCGGGAACATGTGGAAGGCGCGGGCGATCCCCGGGGTCAGCATGAAGGTGCCGACGGTGATCGGCCAGCCGAGCAGGAGCAGCGAGCGGTAGAAGCGCTCGACCGCCCACGGCACCCGGTCCGCCGCCTCCCGGTGGAACACGGAGATCACCGGGAAGACGACGTTCAGCATCGTGATGGGCACGAAGAGCAGGGCCTCGAAGGGCTTGTACGCGAAGGCGTACCAGCCCGCCTCCCGGCTGCCGTGGAAGGCCTGGAGGATGGGGACGTCGATCTTGAAGTAGATGGTCGTGATCACGAACGTCAGCGCGAAGGGGAGGCCCTTCCAGAGCCAGGTCCGGACCAGGTCAGGCTCCAGGCGCCAACGGATCCGGGCCATCCCGGTCGCCGCCAGGACGACCAGGAAGAAGCCGCACGTGAACCCGTACGAGATCGCGTAGGCCCAGATGAAGTAGGCGATGCCCTGGTGGGTGAGCACGCCCGCCAGCGTCACCGCGATCAGCACGACGGACTCCAGCACGATGGCGATGGCTTCGAAGCCCACCCTCTGGCGGGCATAGAAGGCCTGGTGGAGGAGGCCGCTGTAGGAGGCGGCGACCATGAGCACGAACCCGGGAACCAGCAGCGAGCCGAAGCCTCTGGCCCACAGCACGCCCGCAAACACGACCAGGGCCGGCACCGCGAAGAGGAGTCGGGCCGTCACCAGGTTGCTGAGGTAGCGGCTGAGCTCGCCGGGGTGGCGGGCCGCCTCGCGTACGAAAAGCGTGTTGAAGCCGAGGTCGATCAGGACCGCGACCACGCCGCTGATGTTGATCAGGGTCTGGAAGTCACCGAACCTGGCGTCGCCCAGGTGGTTCGCCATGACGACGACGGTCACCAGGGCGAGCAGCCGAGAGGCCACGCGCGCGGTCAGGACAAGAGCTGTGTTGCGAAGCGCCCGGGGACCCGGACCCCCGTTCGGCGCCCCCTCGGCTGGGACGTCCTGCAAGTCGTCCAATGCTAACTCCAGAGGGGCCGCCCAACACCCCGGGGTGGCGTGCCCCGCTGTGCTAGATTTCGGCTCGGATGGACGATACCTCCGGGATCCCCGTCAACGTTCCGGCCACCACTCGGCGCAACTTCATCGTCTGGTACCTGGCCGGCCTGCTGACGGCGACCGGGGTCGCGCTCATCGCACCCCTCCTGATCTTTATCTGGCCGCCGGACACCGCCACCAAGAAGGGCGATCTGACGGTCAAGCTGGACAAGACGCTGGGCTCCCTCAAGGACGGCGAAGCGGTCAGCTTCCAGTCTCCCAAGGAGACCGGCTTCCTGATGAAGGATGGTGGCGGTGACAACTTTCCCGGCAAGATCACTTTCGCCGGCTACGCGGTGAAGAATGGCGCCAATCTCACGGTCTTCTCCACCACCTGCTCCCACCTCGGCTGCTCGGTCGCCATCAACCCGGCGGACCAGAGCCTTGACTGCCCCTGCCACGGTTCCCGCTTCCACCTGGACGGAACGGTGCTGCACGGACCCGCCACCGCCCCGCTCTCTCACCTGACCTGGAAGCAGGGCGCCAGCGACTCCGAGATCCTCGTTTACGGCGTCCAGCTGCCAGGAGTCGGGTAGGCAATGGCGATCCCGCACCCCCGAGACGTCCAGGTCGCAGTGGTCGATTGGCTGGACCAGCGCTTCCCCTTCACCAGCACCGTCGACGAGGCGCTCTACCAGCGGGTCCCCAACTACGCCAACGCCTTCTACTACTGCTTCGGCGGGATGGTCTTCATCCTGATCGCCTTCCAGCTGCTGACCGGGATCTTCCTCAGCTTCTACTACGTCCCCGACGCCTCCAGCGCGGCCGGCGACGCCCCGGCTTACACCAGCGTGCTGTTCATCATGAATCACGTCTACCTGGGCTGGCTGGTGCGCGGCGTCCACTTCTGGTCGGCAAATCTCCTGGTCGTGATGGTGCTGCTCCACATGTGTCGCGTCTTCTGGACGGGCTCCTACCGGGCGCCCCGCGAGCTGAACTGGATGGTCGGCGTCGTGATGCTCCTGATCGTGCTGCTGTTCTCGCTGACCGGGTACCTCCTGCCCTGGGACACCAAGGCCTACTGGGCGACCTCGGTTACGATCCAGATCGCCGCCTCGGCGCCCGTGCTGGGCGGGTTGATCCAGACCGTGGCCCAGGGCGGGCCCACGCTCGGACCGGGCACGCTGCAGCGCTTCTTCACGATCCACGTCTTCATCCTCCCGGCCCTCATCACCCTGCTGATGTACGTCCACTTCCGGCTGATCCGGCGGCACGGAATCTCGGAGCCCATGTGATGGCCAAGAAAGCAGAGATCAGAAAGACCCAGTGGGACGGCCACCTCCGGGAGGGCCCCGGGGCCGCCTCCGCCACCCCGTTGATCATCGAAGCCCACTCGGGCGGCCACCAGATCGAGCCGGAATACAAGCGGATGCCGATCGGGCCGGACCACATCCTCTACCCGGTGATGATCGGGTTGGCACTGTTCCCGATCCTGATGGGCTCGGCCGGCCACCACCTGGCCGACGACATGCCCGAGGACGAGACCCACCCCTTCTTCCCGGACCACTTCTGGCCCTACCCGATCATCATGGTGCTGCTGCTGCTGGCGGTCGGCATCTACTCCGCCCTCCTCGGCACCAACCTCCAGCTCGAGCAGTCGGCCAACCCGCGCGACGTCGTCCTGCCCCGACCCGACTGGTACTTCCTCTGGCTGTTCCAGATGCTGAAGCTCGGGCCGGAGCTGATCATGTCGCTGGTCGTGCCTCCGCTGATCATCGGCGGGCTGCTGCTGTGGCCGTTCATCGACGGCGTCGGGGGCACCCGGCTGGCCCGGCGCCTGGGCTGGTCGTCCTGGCCCGTACCCGGCCGGAACGTCATCACCGGGACCCTCTGGCTGCTCTTCATCTTCGGCCTGATCGTGGGCCTCACTCTGTGGGCGCTGACCGGGGTGACCATCCTGGGGATCTCGGGCGGCTGATCGGCTGGCTAATCCTGGGGCTGGTCGTCGGTGGGGCGTTGGGTTCGCTCGCCACCTGGTACCTCATGAGGCAATCCGCCGCTGCCCCCGCGCCGGCGAGGCCGCAGCCGGTGGTGCTGACCGCGCCCGAGGAGGCGGCGCCGGCCGCCGGTGACGACGTCCGCCAGGCGCTCGATGCGACGCGCGGCCTGCTGGACGAGCTCGAGAAGCGCTACCAGCTGCCCGGCGCCGAGGCCCCCAAGACCCCGCGCCGCAAGCCACGGCCGAAGCGTCCGTCTTAAAGTAGAGTCCGAGCGCTGCGCCGAGGCCCGGCTCCGCCGGGCCGCTTGAGTTAGGGCCCGGGGGAGGAACCGCGAGGTTCTTCCCCGTCTTAGTTAATAGTCAAGATGCGGCGCCAAGGCCCGGCTCCGCCGGGCCGCTTGAGTCCGTCTTCCAATCACACCGCAACAAGGTGCCCACTCCAAAGGGAGGGGCGATTTCAAGGGATCAGCGCA
>DHIW01000107.1 GCA_002404015.1 Chloroflexi bacterium UBA4736 | reverse complement strand
GAACCTCGGTTCCAGGACACTAGGTGACATTACTTAAGGTCTCGCCTTCGGGCCAGGTCTATGACGTCGAGTTGCCCGAGGTGAAGGTCACGCGCGACCAGGGTGGCGGCTACTACGTCCACGGCCAGGGCCACTTCATCCGGTTCGAGGACCTGGAGTCGGCCGAGCGCAAGCGGCAGGAGCTCGCGGTGTACAGGACCTACGGAGGCCCCCGTCCATAGACCGCGCCTACCCGCCGGTCGAGTTCACCATCGAGGCCGACCACGTCGCGGCGTTCACCCGGGCCCTCGACGGCGATCCCGCCTGGGGCGTGCCGCCCACGTACGCCGCCGTCTACGCGCTGGGTATGACGGCGCCCCAGCTCTTCGGGGACCCCGAGATGAAGATCGATTTCGGCCGCCTGGTGCACGCGGGCCAGGAGTTCAACTGGGAGCGGCATCCCGAGGTGGGCGAGAGCCTGACAGCCCAGGGGCGGGTGGTCAGCGACATCGAGCGCCGGGGAATGCGCTTTCTGACCTACGCCACCGACTGCACCGACTCCGAGGGCCGGCCTCTGTGCAGCTCCCAGGCACTCTTCGTGATACGACCGTGAAGATCACCTTCAGCAAGGAGCAGATCGCCCGCTACGCGGAGGCCTCCGGCGACCAGAACCCGATACACCTCGACGAGGACTTCGCGAGATCGGTCGGGCTGCCCGGCGTCATCGCCCACGGCATGCTGCAGATGGGCCTGGTGGCGCGCGCGGCGGTGGACGCCGCGGGCGGGGACCACCGCGTCCTGAAGAGCCTCAGCTGCCGCTTTGCCGACATGGTCCAGCCGGGCGACACGGTCGACTTCGAGGCGGAGCGGGAGAACGGCCGGATCCGCCTGACCGCGACCAACCAGGACGGGAAGGCGGTCCTGACCAAGGCCGCGGCCGAGCTCTTCCAGCGGATTCCCTGAGTGCCGCTCGACTTCTCGCGTGGTCAAACTGTTCGCGGGGGACGTCGCCATGGAAGCCACGGTCGACGGTGTGCAGATCCTAGGCTGGTGATAGAGCGCGCCATCTCGGGGCAGCGCGGAACGATTCGTTTTACGGGGGTAACTGCCGCATGTTCGATTTGACCGGCAAAGTCGCGATCGTCACCGGAGCTTCGCGGGGCTTGGGCCGGCAGGACTCCCTGACCCTGGCCAAGCAGGGCGCCGACGTGGTGATCACCGACATCCTGATCGAGGACGATCCCGATCTCCAGACCACCGCCGAGGGCGCCAACTCGGCGCTGGCCCAGGTGGCCACCTCCCAGGGCTGGGTCTACTCCAACGCGACGGCCGAGGAGATCCGCAAGATGGGCCGCCGCTCAACCGCCATCAAGATGGACGTGACGAACCGCGAGCAGATCAAGGAGGTGTTCGCGAAGGTCAAGGAGGAGTTCGGCCGGATCGACATCCTGATCAACAACGCGGCCACCCTCGACAACGTGGCCCAGATCCAGAACATGTCCTACGAGCTCTGGGACCGCGACGTGAAGGTCAACCTGACCGGGGCCTTCAACTGCACCAAGGAGGTCTGGCCCTACATGCAGGAGCAGAAGTGGGGCCGCGTCATCTTCATGGCCTCGGTGGCCGGCACCATGGGCGGCTTCGGCCAGGCCAGCTACTCGGCCACCAAGGCGGCGGCGGTGGCGCTGGCCAAGACCTGCGCCCTCGAGGGCGGCCGCCACAACATCACGGCCAACGCGATCGTGCCCGGCATCATCGGAACCGAGGCGTTCCAGATGGGCAACGCCCAGATGAACGAGCGCATCGCGGCGCGCACCGTGTTCAAGCGGCCGGGCAAACCGGAGGACATCGCGGCCACGATCGCCTTCCTCTGCTCGGAGGAGGCCGGCTACATCACTGGCACTGCGATCGAGGTGGCGGGCGGCATCCCGCTGTTCGTCTTCTAGATGGGGGAGACCGTCGACGTCCGCAAAGAGGGCGGCGTGGCCCGGGTCGTCATGCACCGCAAAGGCAACAACTCCATCGCGCCCGACCTGACCGGCGAACTGCGGGCCGCGTTCGAGGCGCTTGGCAAGGACCCCGAGGCCCGGGTGGTGGTGCTGGCGAGCGAGTACGAGAGGTACTTCTCGGTCGGCGCCGACCTGACCGCGATGGGCGGCAGCGTGGACCGTGATGCGCCGGACGCCGAGGACAGGATGACGGAGATGATCTCGGGGCTGGCCCGCGACTTCGCGGCCATCGAGGCCTGTCCCAAGCCGGTGATCGCCGCCATCAACGGCCACGCGCTGGGGGGTGGCTGCGAGCTGGCCCTCTGCTGCGACTACCGGATCATGGTGGAGGACGGCCGCTCCAAGATCGGCCAGTCTGAGACGGCGCTGGGCATCATCCCCGGCGCCGGCGGCACCCAGCGCCTGCCTCGCCTGATCGGCAAGGCCAGGGCCCTGCCGATGATCCTGGAGTCGACGCGGCTCTCGGCCCGCGAGGCGGAGGCGGTGGGCCTGGTCAACCAGGCGGTCGAGCCGGGCGGCCTCGACGCCGCCGTCGACGAGCTGGCCGGGCGGCTGGCGAAGGCGGCGACCTACGCGCTCGGGCTCGCCAAGGACGCGATCAACCGCGGCCTCGACCTGCCCCTCGAGGAGGCGATGAAGATCGAGGCGCGCAACTTCGCCAAGGCCTCGCTGTCGGAGGACGCGGTGATCGGCGTCATCGGCTTCCTGCAGAAGCAGGAAGCCGAGTTCAAGGGCCGCTAGTCCCGTGAGAATCTCCCTCCCCCGTGTGCCGAGGGTTAGGGAGGGGGTACTTCACGCGGCCACGAGACCCCCACCCTGACCCTCCCTGTGAGACTTGG
>DHIW01000076.1:61471-61827 GCA_002404015.1 Chloroflexi bacterium UBA4736 | reverse complement strand
TGGAACTTCCCGCTGCTGATGCTGGCCTGGAAGATCGCCCCCGCCCTGGCAGCCGGCAACACGGTGGTGCTGAAGCCCGCCGAGACCACACCCCTCACCGCGATGCTGTTCGCCGACATCTGCATGCAGGCGGACCTGCCCCCGGGGGTCGTCAACATCATCACGGGGGCGGGTCGGACCGGGTCTCTGCTGGTGGCCCACCCCGGTGTCCGGAAGATCGCCTTCACCGGCTCGACCGAGGTCGGCAAGCTGATCCAGAAGTCCACCGCGGGCAGCGGCAAGCGGCTGACACTGGAGCTGGGCGGCAAGGCGGCCAACATCGTCTTCGAGGACGCCCCGCTCGACCAGGCGGTCGA
>DHIW01000076.1:46289-61295 GCA_002404015.1 Chloroflexi bacterium UBA4736 | reverse complement strand
CAACGGCATCTACTTCAACCAGGGGCACGTCTGCTGCGCCGGCAGCCGGCTGCTGGTACAGGAGTCGATCATGGAGCCGCTGATTGAGAAGCTGAAGCGCCGCATGAGCACTCTCCGGGTGGGCAACCCGCTGGACAAAAACACCGACGTGGGCGCCATCAACTCGAAGGCGCAGCTGGAGAAGATCCAGGGCCTGGTCGAATCCGGGATCGAGGAGGGCGCCGAGATCTTCCAGCCTGAGTGCGAGCTTCCCGACCGCGGCTTCTGGTTCAAGCCAACGGTGTTCACAGGCGTGGCGCAGTCGAACCGGATCGCGCGCGAGGAGATCTTCGGCCCTGTGCTCTCAGTGCTCAGCTTCCGAACGCCGGAGGAGGCGGTCGAAAAGGCCAACAACACGCCCTTCGGCCTCTCGGCCGGGATCTGGACCGACAAGGGCTCGCGGATCCTCTGGATGGCGCAGCAGATGCGGGCTGGGGTGGTCTGGGCCAACACCTTCAATCGCTTCGACCCCACCTCACCGTTCGGGGGCTACAAGGAGTCGGGTTTTGGCCGCGAGGGCGGCCTGCACGGGCTCGCGCCCTACGTGGAGCTGGAGTAGATGGCGATGGACGTCCGGAAGACCTACAAGATGTACGTCGGCGGCGAGTTCATCCGCTCGGAGTCGGGCCGCGCCTACCAGCCGGAGGGCGACGTCAACGTTCCCCGCGGCTCCCGGAAGGACCTGCGCGACGCCGTCAAGGCGGCGCGGGGCGCCTTCGCCGGCTGGTCGGGACGGACCGCGATGAACCGCGCCCAGGTCCTCTACCGCGCGGCCGAGATGCTGGACGGGCGGCGGGCCCAGTTCGTGGCCCTGCTGGGCGGCGGCCGGGGGGCACGGCGGGAGGTCGAGCAGGCGATCGACACCTGGGTCTACTACGCCGGCTGGATCGACAAGTTGAGCCAGGTCACGGGGACCGTGAACCCGGTTGCCGGCCCCTACTTCAACTTCACCATTCCCGAGCCGACCGGCGTGGTCGGCGTGGTGGCGCCCGAGTCACCCCGGCTCCTGGGCCTCGTCCGCCGGCTGGCGCCGGTGCTGTGCGGGGGCAACACCGCGGTGGCGCTGGCGTCGGAGACCCGGCCGCTGCCGGCGCTCACGCTGGGTGAGGTGCTGGAGACGAGCGACTTCCCGGCCGGCGTTGTGAACATCCTCAGCGGGCAGCGGGCCGAGCTGCTGCCGTGGCTGGCCGCCCACATGGACGTCAACGCGGTGGACGCGGCCGGCTGCGGCCCCGAGGAGCTTGCGCAGGTGGAGGAGGCGGCCGCCGGTAACCTGAAGCGCGTCGTCAAGACCCGGCCCCGCGACCAGAGCAGCCCGCTCGCCGTGACGGCCTTCATGGAGATGAAGACCGTCTGGCACCCGATCGGGGTCTAGCCCGGGCTGGACAAACTGACAGACTCGACGCCGATGGCCGCGGCGCGCTAGCCCCCGCAACACCCGATAGGTCCTCCAAAAGGGATAGGGGGCCCGGCGCAAGGTCCGGAGGTCCTTCCCTGCTAAAACTCAGGTATCGCAGGAAGGCCTGGCTCCGCCAGGCCGTCTGGGTCCTGAATTCGTGACGCGTGCCACCCCGGTAAGTCCTCCAGAAAGGGAGGTAGGGTCCTGGGGAGGAACCGCAGGTTCTTCCCCAGTAGGGTGCGCTAGTCGCGGTAGCGGTAGACGATCCGGCCTCGGCTCAGGTCGTACGGGGAGAGCTCGACGCGGATCCGGTCGCCGGGTGTGATCCGGATGAAGTAGCGGCGCATGCGGCCGGCGGCGTACGCGATCAGCCGGTGCTCGTTCTCCAGCTCGACCTCGAACATCGCGTTGGGGAGGGCCTGGGTGACCACCGCGTCCATCACGACCGGGGCCTCCTTCTCGTCCTCAGGCGCGGCCGCACGCTGCTTCGGCGGCCGGCGGGGCCCCCTGCGGGGCGTGGAAGACCGTGCCAATACGCGTAAGAGTCTACTTCGAGAGCCTGTCCGGCGAGAAGGGGCTACTTTACGTTCTGCACGTAGCGGTTGTCGTATGACTTCCTGAGGTCGACCGACGCCCAGTCGAGCCGGGGATCCGCCGTCTTCAGCGTGTCGAACACGTTCCCGGGACCGTCCGCCGGCATCAGGCCATCGGCGCTGAACTGGCCCAGGTCGGCCTTCAACGTGTCCACGAAGCCATGTCTGTCGAGCCCCGCGTAAAAGGTCGCGGGCACGTGGCCGGCGATGTCGCCGGCGGAGTGCGTGTGGATGTACCTCAGCGCCTTCACTGCCGCTCTGGCCAGGGCCTGGATCGTGCGCGGGTTCTTCGTGATGAAGGCGGGTGACGCGTAGAGCCCGCCCGTCGGCCAGGTGCCCCCGAAGACATCTCTGCTGCCCTGGGCGCTCCGGGTGTCGTAGAGCGCCTTGGCGTTGCCGCTCTTCTCCAGCGCCGTGGCGGCCGGCTCGATCGTCACCCCCGCCCAGACCTGGCCGGACTGAATGGCCGAGATGGCCGTTGAGCCGCTGCCGATCGCGACCACCGGGATGGCGTCGATCGCCAGCCCGTTCCTCTTCAGCAGGTACTTCACCATCTCGTCCGTGGCCGAGAAAGGCAGGGTCACCCCCACCGGGTGGCCGACCAGGTCCTTGATTGACGCGACCTGGGCCTGGTGCGGCTTGCCCACCATCATGACCAGGGCCGGGTACTCGTCGAAGACCGTGAACATCTGGACGACGTCGCCCAGAACCTGGGTGTGGAGGGTCTGTTCGTAAGGCCCGCAGACGACGTCAGCCGACCCGCTCCGGAGCGCTTCCAGCGCCTTGGTGGGAAGCCCGACGTCGTCCAGCTCGACCGAGAGCCCCGCCTCCCTGTAGTAGCCGAGCTGGTCCGCCAGCGTCAGCGGCAGGTAGCCGATCTGGTTCTGGCCGCCGACGGCGATCTTGAGAGAGGCTTTCTCTGGCGGGCCGCTCGATGCCGCGGGGGCAGCGCCGCCGCCGGGCCCACCGCAAGCGACCGCGATGACGAGCGCGATCGCCAGGGCCGAGGCTTTCAGTCCTCTGAGCTGACCGGGGATCTCGTAGCTCGCCAGGTGTCGATCCAAGTGCCGACGACCTCGGGGTCGCGCGTCCTCTGCGCCAGCGCCTGCACGGCTTTCTCGACCCGCCCCGCGAACGCGCGCGACGACTCTGCGCGGCCGGGCATCAGGGGCTTCCCGATCCGGATCGTGGCGGGCGCCGGGAGGGGGAACCGGCGACCCTTCGGCATGATCCGGTGCGAGCCGCTCACGTGCATCGGGATGACCGGGCTGCGGGTCTCGGTGGCCAGGTGGCCGACCCCGGGCTTGAACTCCTGCAGGCGGCCGTCGGGAGACCGCGTCCCCTCCGGGTACACCAGAAGGTTCCAGCCCGACTTCAAGAGCTGGCTGGAGCTGTTGAGAACGGCCTGCGGACCGCCCGTCCGCGAGAAGGGAAAGGTGTTCAACCACAGGCTCACAACCCGGCCCAACCAGGGCCGCTTGTACCAGTAGTCGGCGGCCGCCGCCACCACCGTCTTCTCCCGGACCCGGTCGGACAGCGCGTACAGCAGCAGCTGGGTGTCGGCGTGGCTGACGTGGTTGGAGGCCAGAAGGGCGGGCCTCTCCAGGTCGCGCACCCACTCCTCGCCTTCGACGCGGGGGTTGGCCATGAGCCGCGTGAAGGGCAGCGCCAGCCCGTGCTGGACGAACCAGCGCAGGCTCCGGATGGGCTCCGCGCGAGCCCACCCCAGGTTGCTGGCGCGGTCTGGCACCGCCTCCGCCATATCCGGCCAGCTCCGCGGCCGGGGCCCCTGCCAGTGCCAGCCGCGGCGCATCGTGGTGAGGTCGTCGAGGAGGCTCACCTCACGTCAGCCAGCATCAGGGGCGGCGTGCGGATGTGGGTGACGCTGGGGTAGCGGCCGACCGTCTGCTCCGCGATCTCAAAGGCGTCCTCCAGGGAGCTGGCGCACTTGAAGCCCAGCCGGTGCACCGTCTCCCGGTCGCCGCCGACCACGACGATGTCGCCCGCGTACTGGAGCGCGTGGGCTGCCCAGTACCAGGCGTAGAAGGGATGCACCCCGTGGTAGGCGTGCGACTTCCGGTACAGCTGCCGGTACCAGGGGTCCTCCGCGAAACGCTGCTCGTAGCGCTCCTCGATCAGGGCTGGATCGGTGGTGTCAGCGAGCACCTCGTCGAAGAAGTCGATGTAGCTGGGATGCTGCACCGAGTCGAACTCGTACCGGCAGGGGTGCTCCATGATCACGACCCCGCCCTCACGCACGATCGGCTTGTTCCGGTAGAGGTTGAAGAGGTAGCCCAGCCCCAGGCAGACCACAAGGACCGGGTTCAGGATCGAGTTCACGTTGTAGGGCCCCAGGTAGGGCAGCCCCATGGTGACGATGTCCGTCTGGCCGTCCACCTCCACCAGCATCTGGCGGCGCACGTTCTCCAGCGTCTTTTCGTGCACGACGTCGACCTGGCCGGCGTGGACGCCGGTCATCCCGTAGGGCGCCCGCATCGAGTGGAAGATCGAGCGCTTGATGCCCGGCGGGGCGACGTCCGTGAGCTGTTTCAGGGCCAGGAAGCTGGCCTGGTCCGTGGCAGTCCAGTCGGTCTCCCGCTTCTGCATGAAGTTGGCGACCGTCGGGAAGGAGTGGTTGTTGACGCTGGTCTCGATGTGGAAGACGCGCACCGTGTCCTCGATCAGCTGGCCCTGTCGGATACAGGCGTGGTGGAGCGCCGAGTCGGGCGGGTTCATGTAGGACCGGGAGCCCAGCAGCGTCTTGACGTTGTGGTGGGGGCGCACGCTGCGGTAGCTGCCCAGGCCGGTGGCCATCGACTTGTGGCCGCCGTCCATCGGCACCAGCGTCAGGTTGACGTAGACGACCAGGTCGGACTCGACCGCTCTCCGGCTCAGCGTCACCTCCTCCCCATTCGCGGTCTTGCCTATCAAGACGTTGCCCTCCGGGTCCTCGCCGTCGTGGTTGTAGAGCCGGTCCGGCCAGAAGGTGGTGAAGATGCGGTCGCCCACGATGTGGCGGATCTCGTCGGCCGTCATCCGCCGGTGCAGGGAGTTGGCCGCGATCAGCTGAATGTCCTCGACGCCGGCCTCCGCCGCCAGCTCGACCACCTCCTCCATGACCAGCTGGCGCACATCGGGCGCGGCCATCGGGGGCAGCGGAAGGGAGATGTCGTCGAAGGCGATCGTCAGCTTCATGCCGGCCCGCAGCAGCGACTTCAGCGGGTCGTCGTCCAGCGGCTTGGCGAGGGCGCGGCGGATGGCGCGCTCGGCGTGCACGATCGGTTCGATGGGGTCGGGCGGGTAAAGGATTCGGCTGCCTAGGGGCAGCCTCTCCAGGCGCATGCCCTCGCCGAAGTGGAACATCGTGGGAGGTGTGTTGCGGTCGACCTCGATGACGGCGCCCGGCCTTCCCATCAGTTGGGGTCCCCGAAAAATCGCCTGATTTTTTGGGGTGACATCAGCGGCTGATCTCTCTCACGCTCGCAAGTCTCGCAAATCGAAGGCCACCTTCACGGCGTTGAGGGAGCCGGCCCGCACCGCGTACTCGATCGCCTCGCGGTACTCCCCGAGCCCGAACAGCGGGCCGGTGAGCGCCTCCAGGTGCATCTGCGGGGCGGCCTCCAGCGCCATCTGGAACGTGCGCCGGCCGTCCGCCTCGACCCCGTAGGCGTAGGCGCCCATCACCGTCAGCTCGCGCTGCCAGATCGGTGCCCAGTCGACCCGCTCCGCACCCGGCATGCCGACCGCCACAACCGTGCCCCGGCCGCGGGTGAAGCGGACCGCCTGGTTCAGGCCCTGCGCCGACCCCGTGCACTCGAAGGTGATGTCGGCGCCGCCCAGCAGAAGCGGGTCGCCGACGCCGTCGAGCCGGCGCGCCTGGGTGGCGAAGCGGACATGCTGGAACACCTCGCTCGGCGCCACCACGGCGTCCGCCCCGAGGCGGCGGGCCGCTTCGCGCTGGTGGGGGTACTTGGCGACCGCGATCAGCTGCTTGGGCGGCGTGAAGGCCCGGATCGCCGCGACCGTCAGAAGCCCGATGGTCCCGGCTCCCAGGACGACGACCACGTCGTCCTGGGTGGCCCGGCCGCGGAGTGCGGCGTGGATGCAGCATGCGAACGGCTCCAGCAGCACGGCGGCCTCGTCGCTGATCGCCGCCGGCACCTCGTGGAGCTGGCTCTCGTGCGCGACCAGCACCTGGCCCCAGCCGCCGCCCGTGCTCTTGCAGTAGCCCGTCTGCAGGCCCACGTCGAGCGGGCCTTCGGTCACGTTCTCGCACAAACCGGGACGGCCGGCCGCGCATTGCCGGCAGGCCGGCGATACGCCGCGCACCTCGCAGCCCAGGGCCGGCTCGACGACCACACGGCTGCCGTCGTCGAGCTCGCCCAAGACCTCGTGGCCGGGCACGAACGGGTAGCTCGTCAGCGGCTCCAGGTACAGCGACGCGTGCCCCGTGATGGCCGAGGTATCGGAGCCGCAGATGCCGCTCAGCGTCGGCAGGACGCGGACCCAGCCGGGCCCGGGCAGCTCCGGCTCGGGGATGTCGCCGAGGTGGAGCAGCGCGAGGTCGCTGGTCGCGACCGAGGGCCGGCCGCGGCTGGCCTTGACAAGGGCATAGCCGGCAACCGAGTGGACGTACTGAAGGGCCAGCATCAGCGGCGGACCCGCTCCCGGTACTCGGCGGAGCGAGGGTCGGGCATCGGCAGGTGCCAGTTGCCGGGCGCCATCTTCCAGCGCTCGATTCGCCAGCCCCGCTGGGCGCCCACCTGCGAGAGCCGGGCGTCGGGGTTGATCACCACCGGGGTGCCCACCAGCTCGAGCATCGGCAGGTCGGACAGCGAGTCGGCGTAGGCGAAGCTTTCGGCGAGATCCACGCCGGCAGCGGCCGCGTACTCCTCGAGCAGCGTGCCCCGCGCCTCCCCGGCCGGCGGCGGCGCGGCCAGGTCGCCAGTCAGCCGGCCGTCCTTCACCAGCAGGTGCGCGCAGTCCACCTCGACCTCGAGCAGCTCGGCGAGCGGCTCGACCACCACGTCGAGAGCTCCGGTCAGCAGAAGCACGCGGTGGCCGGCCCGCTTGTGCTCGCGGATCCGGCGCATCCCCTCCGGATAGATCCGCCGCAGCGTGACCTCGTTGAGCGCCTCCTCGCCGAGCCGGCGCATGACCTCGAGGTCGAGGCCCGCGTACTCGCGGTAGAAGCTGCGCTGGAACTCAGCCCGCGACCGTCGCTCCAGGTAGAGCCAGCGGGGCGCCTTGCGCGCCATCTCGGCCAGGAAGCGGGGCCACTCGTCCAGCGCCTGGTCCTTGAGGCGCATCCAGAAGAAGTACTCGACGATGTTGGTCTCGACCAGTGTGCCGTCGACGTCGAAGACGGCCAGCACGTCCGAGCGGCCGGCCCGCTTCCGGACCAGGTTGAGGGCCATGTTGGCGTCCGGTTTCGGTTCGGTGCTGCCGCTCGGCCCGGGGCCCTTCTTGGGACCGGTGTCGACGCGCGCCATCCGGATCACCGTCGGCAGATGGACGTCCTGGAAGTAGTGGCTCCAGTCGTAGAGCCCGGGGTCGAACGGGAAGACCGCCTGCTCCGCCTTCGGCAACTGCTCCCAAACCGACATGGTGTGACGCGTGTCGAAGATGCAGTCGACCTCGGTGTAGACCCCATAGAGCTCGGAGAGGTTGAGCGCGCGCTCCAGCTTGTTGCGCTGCTCCGTGAGGTCGTCCGAGAGCTTGGTCGTCCGCTGGCCCAGCGGCAGCCGCTCGACGAACTGCTGGGCGCCCTCCACCACTCGCAGCGCCAGCCGGCCTTTGGCGGTGAGCTCGCCTCGGGTTGGAAAGGTCCAGGTCGGGGTTCCGATGGCCTGGCCGTAACGGTCGCGCAGAGGGTGGGCCGTGAAGTACACCCCGCACTCCTCGTAGACCCGCCGGAAGCGGAGCGGGTTCCGGCTGCCGGAGGCGGCGTGGTAGATGCGGTGCTCGGCCCTGGGGGGCGGCGCGGCGGCCACGGCCAGCACGGTGTTGACCACGTAGTCCAGGGGGATGATGTCCAGCAGCGCGTCGGGCAGGCCGGAGAAGTCGGTCAGCATGGCCCGCCCGAACGCGAGGATGATCGGCTCGGCCATCCGGAAGCCCTCCAGCCAGCCCGGGAACGGCTCGGCCAGGGCGCTCTCGATGATCGAGGGCCGGACGATGGACAGCGGGATGTCCCCGTGCAGCTCGACCACGGCGTGCTCGGCCATGGCCTTGGTGAACGAGTAGATGTCGCTGAACCCCATCGAGCGCGCGTGCACCCTCCCCCGCTCGATCAGGCGGTCCTTCACCCAGCGGTCGCGCAGGCGCTCGACGGTGCGGGCAACCGCGGGCGTGCCGGCCGGTCCCATCCGGCTGCGCGCCTCCTTGCGAAGCTTGTCGAGGATCTCGGGGCGCCGCGACTCTTCCTCGACGGTGGGCCGCAGTGTGCTGAGCACCTGCGCCTCGTGCCGCCAGCTGAGTCCGGGGTCCAGCGGCACGTCCTCGCGGACCAGGCCGCGCAGCATGCCGCCCACGTAGGCGGTCGAGACGTGGACCAGGTGCGGGTTGGCGCCGGTCTGGGTCAGCGCGGCGATCATGCGCGCGGCGCCTAGCAGGTTGGTCTGGGCCGAGAGGTCAGCCGGGTTGTCGAATTCGACGGCGGCCGCCGAGTGGATGACGATGTCGCACTTGGCCAGCTCGGCGCGGCCGGCTTCGTCCAGGCCGAGGCCATCGCGGCCGAGGTCGATCTCGATAACCGCCAGCTTCTCGGCCGCCAGCTGGTTGAACGCCGGCTCGCCGAGCTCTTCCTTCAGCCGCTTGAAGGCAGGACTGGAGAGCACCTCCCGCTCCAGACGGTCCCGCGCCGGACGGCGCGCCGAGGAGCGGATCGCGAGATTGACGCGGCCGACCTCGGGCAGCGAGCGTAAGAGCTTCTCGACGATCGACTTGCCTAGGAAGCCGCTGGAACCGGTGACCAGGAGGGTCTTGCCGGCGATGGCCTCTTTGATCAACCCACCGATTCTAGAGGTCCGGCCGAAAAGCCCAGACGGAGCCTCGGCGCCCATGCGGCCCATCCGCGGCGTCAGCTTCTGCGGTCCTCGCGTCCGCACCGTCAGGTGCGCGTGCTGCGGTCCTCGGCGCTTCCTTGCGGCTGGGCCACCTGACCACCGATTCTCTCGCCCGGATTTCCGGCCGAACCTCTAGGGCGGGCGATGAGCGAAGCCCCGAGCGGACCCGGCTATGGGGCGACGGACAGCCTCCCGGCCAGGATGTCCGAGGAGATGGCCGTCGCCGCCCAGCCGAGGTCGTCCTTGACCGTCACCAGGAACGAGTAAAGGTGGCCGGGCTGGCCGCTGAAGTGGGCCCCGCCGGCGGCCACCGCCGACAGCCAGTTGCTGCTCGGGGCGCCATCCCGGACCACCTGCACGTCGAACCTGCCACCGCCGGGCGAGCTCCAGCTGACGTCGATCTGGGTGGCGTCGTCCGCCTGGGCCTGGGCGCTGACGGCGACCTGGGGCAGGGTGACCGCCGGGAACCGGGGCGCGCCTCCCAGCCAGAGGTTGCCGATGTCCTTGGGCCAGGGGTCGGGTCCGGCGCCGGCCCAGCCGTAGGGATCGATCGCGATCCGGCCGGCCGCCAGGTAGACGCCGAAGTGCACGTGCTCGCCGGTGCTCGAGCCGGTGTTGCCGGACTGGCCGATCACCTGGCCCCGGCGCACCCGCTGGCCCTGCTGCACGTCGATGCGTTCCAGGTGGGCGTAGCGGGTCAGGATCCCATTGCCGTGGTCGATGAACACGTTCTGCCCGAAGCCGCACTTGGCGCAGCCGGGATTGTCCCAGGCGGCGAACACGACCTGGCCGTCAGCCGCCGCGATCACGTTCTCGTAGTAGAGGCCGTAGTCCATGCCGTCGTGCCCGTCGTAGAAGAGGTAATCCTTGCCGCCCGGGTTGGGATCGTCGAAGCCGTCGGCCGTGCGCTGCTGGCCGTCGAAGCGGCACACGCGCCCGTCGGGGACGTACGTGGGGTTGCAGTGGTCGAAGATCGAGGTCACGAAGTGGGGACCCAGGAAGGGCAGGGTCAGGAACCCGCTGCCGGCGTTCGCCAGCACGGGGCTGTTGCCGGCCTCGATGGGACCGGTCGGGATCTGGGCGGGGTAGCTCCAGCGCTTGTACGGGATGGGTGCCTGGGTCGCCAGCCGGGGCGCTGCCGCCGAAACCGGGCCCGCGCCGGCCAGCAGGAGCATCCCCGCCGTGACCAGCAACGACCGCCCGAGCAACCGCATCGCCTCACAGTGAACGCCGGCGCGGAGACGAGCCCTCATCGGCGATGTAAGGAGTCGTTAAGGCGCTGGCTGACCTCTAAATGATCCGGCGCCGGATCGTGGCCGAGGTGTAGTCGATCAGCATCGTCATCAGGACCACGACGATCAGCACCATCGCCTCCTGGCGGTAGAGGAACTGCTCGATGTACTGGCTGAAGAGGAAGCCGATCCCACCGGCCCCGATCAGGCCGAGGATGGTCGCCGAGTGGACGTTCACCTCGAAGCTGTAGAGCAGGTGCGCGACCAGGTAGGGTAGGACCTGCGGGCCGACGCCGTTCACCAGCACCTGGATGGGGTTGGCGCCGGTCGCCGTCAGGGCCTCGACCTGGCCCGAGTCGATGGCTTCGATGGCCTCCGAGAACAGCTTCGACATCAGGCCGACGCTGAAGATCATCACGGCGAGCACGCCCGGGAAAGGGCCCAGGCCGACGGAGGTGACGAAGAGGATGCCCCAGAAGATGGTCGGGATGGCCCTGATCATGCTCATGAGGGTCCGGACTACGAAGTAGACGGCCGAGCCGAGCGCGTTCCGCCGCATCAGATTGCCCGCCGCCACGAAGCTGAGCGGGATGGCGACGACGGCGCCCAGCGCCGTGCCCAGGATCGCGATCGCCAGCGTCTGCAGGGCGTAGTGCGGCACCAGGCCCTCCGGGAAGCCGGCTCCGCCCGGCTTCATCAGCGACCAGTCGGGGTGCAGGAAGCCGGCCAGGACGCGGCCCATGTTGTGGATGCCGTCGAAGAGCTGGCCAGGTGCGAACTCGGTCTCCCGGTAGGTCACCACGATCAGCGCCACCAGGAGGAAGAGCGCGATGAACTGGAGCACCCGGCGCAGCACGGCCTCCGAGGAGGCCTCGGCCATGAGGGCGTCGATCCGCGCCTGCTGCGCGGTGCTACTCGTAGCCGAGTCGCCCATAGATCGTCCTGTAGGCCGCCTCGTCCAGCTCGCCGGGGGGACCGTCGTACACGATCTTGCCCTTGCGCATCGCCACGATCCGGTCCGCGTAGCGCTTGGCCAGCTCGAAGTGGTGGATGGAGCAGAGCAGCGTGATGCCGTCCCGCCGGTTGATGTCCCGGAGGTAGTCGAGGACCACGCCCGCCGTCTCCGGGTCGAGGCTGGCGATCGGCTCGTCGGCCAGCATGATCTCGGGCTGCTGGGCCAGAGCCCTGGCGATGGCGACTCGCTGCTGCTGGCCGCCGGAGAGCCGGTCGGCGCGGACGCCGCCCTTCTCGGCGATCTCCAGTCGATCCAGGCTGCGCCAGGCCAGCTCGCGGTCCGCCCGGGAGAAGACGGGCAGCAGCGCCCGCCAGCCGTCCTGGTACCCCAGCCGCCCGTTGAGCACGTTCTTCAGCACGGTCGAGCGGCGCACGAGGTTGAACTGCTGGAAGATCATCGCCATCCGGCGGCGCGCCTTCCGAAGCTCGGCGCCCCGCAGGCGGGTCAGCTCCTCGCCGTCCAGCAGCACGCGCCCGCCGCTGGGCTCGAGGAGCCGGTTGATCGCCCGCAGCAGCGTGGACTTGCCGGAGCCGCTGGGGCCGATGACGCACAGGAACTGGCCGCGCGGCACCTCCAGGCTCACGCCGTCGAGGGCCGTGGTCCCGCCCGGAAAGACCTTGGAGAGGCCCTCGATGCGGATCAGCGGGGCCGCTGCGGCCAGGGCACCCCTAGGGGGACTTGCTGGGGCTTGGGGTCGGCGAGGCGGCCGGGTAGCCCTTGAGGAGGTCCGGGGCGACTCCCTTGACGACGTCGCGGATCTGCTGGTAGTCCGAGTCCTGGGCTGGGACCAGCTTCTCGATGGTGAACAGTGCCTTCAGGTACTGGGACATGCTGGGGTCGCTGCCGAGCTTGATCATGGCGTCGGTCAGCTTCTTCTTCTGCGCCGAGTTCATCTGGTGGCGAACGATCTGGGGGTCGCCGGGGATGAGCTGAGGCGTGGTGAAGATGACCTGGGTCTTGTCCATGATCCCTGGGCAGGCGGTGTCGGCGCCGGCGTTGGTCCTGGCGTCGTCGTAGATCGCGCCTGCGTCAACCTGGCCGTTGCATACGGCGAGCGCGACCGCAGTCTGGTTGGAGATGTTCACGCTCTTGCTGAGATCCTTGTCGGGGTCGATGCCGTTCTGCTTCATCCAGTACTTCGGGTAGAGGTTGCTGGACGCGGAGATGACGTCACCGAAGGCGAAGCTGTGGCCCTTCAGGTCCTTGATCGAGTTGATGCCGGTTCCCTTGCGGGCGATGATGAACGAGTTGTAGCCGGCCACGCCCTTGCGCACGGACTTGGTCATCGGCTCGGAGCCGTTCACCTGGTGTCCGATCACGTAGTCGAGAGGGCCCACCCAGGCGCTGTCGACCAGGTTGGAGGTCATGCCCTCCGCGACGGCCGCGTAGCTCGTGGGGACCTGGGGCGTGATGGTGGCCCCGATCTCCTTGCCCAGGTAGTCGGTGATGGGCTTGGCGGAGGTCAGCACCGTCTGTGCGTTCTGGGAGGGGACGAACGCCATCACGAGAGAGGACTTGGCCGCCTCCTCGGTGGGCGTGGTGCTGGTCGTGCCGCCCCCGCCGCAGGCGACCAGGACCAGGATGGCAGCGGCCAGGACCGCTCGCTTGGGAACTCTCACGGCAACCTCTCTCCTCGGGATGCAGGCAGGCGGGGCCCGGCGGACCCCCCTTCAGGCGCGGCTACTATAGCAACCAATGGACGTGCTCAGCGAAGGCCGTTGCTCCGTCTTCCGGGAGCCCTCCGGTCCCTCCGGCGTGAAGCTCGAAGAGTGGCCCCGGACCGCCCCGGGCGAGGGCAGGGTGGCGATCTCCATGAAGGCGGCGTCTCTGAACCACCTGGACCTCTGGTTGGTCAGCGGGGCCCAGAAAGTCGAGCCGCCACGCGTGCTGGCCGCCGACGGGGCGGGCGTCGTTGAGAGCTCGGCCGACCCCGCCTGGAAGCCGGGCGACGAGGTAGTCGTCTATCCCGGGCTGTCGTGCGGCGAGTGCCCGGCGTGCAGCGCCGGACAGGACGTCTTCTGCGTCAAGCGCTACCGGATCCTCGGGGAGCACGCGGACGGGACCGCCTGCGAGCTGCTCCACGTGCCGGCCAGGAACGTCTATCGCAAGCCGGCCGGCCTCACCTGGGAGGAGGCGGCCGCCTTTCCCCTGACCTTCCTCACCGCGTGGAGGATGCTGACGACGCGGGCGCGGCTCGCCAGGGGCGAGACCCTCCTCGTGGTGGGCGCTGGAGCCGGGGTCGCGGTGGCCGCGATCCTGATCGGCCGGCACCTCGGCGCCAGGGTGTTCGCGACCAGCCGTTCGGAGGCCAAGCGCCGCCAGGCCGAGGCGCTGGGGGCCGAGCTGACCTTCCCCTCGGAAGGCTTCGCCAAGCCGGTGCAGGAGGCGTCTGGCGGCGGCGTCGACGTGGTCTTCGAACATGTCGGTCCGGCCACGCTGCCCGATTCGCTGCGCTCCCTCAAGCTGGGCGGCCGGGTGGTGTTCTGCGGCTCGACCTCGGGTCCCAAGGCGGAGATCTCGATGCCGGCCCTGTTCTTCCGCCAGGTTGACCTGCTGGGCTCGACGATGGGCAACCGCTCCGAGTTCGAAGCCGTCCTCAAGGCGGTGGACGGCGGCCTGCGGCCGGTGGTCGACTCGGTCTTTCCGCTGGCCCAGGTGGTCAAGGCGCTCGAGCACCTGGACAGCCAGGAGCAGTTCGGAAAAATCGTCCTCCAGATCAGTCCATGAACCACCCAGCGGGGTGAAGCGCTGACCGCCCGGCGCCGCACGATCCTCCTAACCAACGACGACGGGATCACGTCGCCCGGCCTGCACGCCCTGCACGTCCAGCTGAAACGGCTGGGCGACGTGACGGTGGTCGCGCCCGACGCCGAGAGGTCCGCCGTCGGCCACGCCATCACCACCCTGACTCCGCTCCGGGTCAAGGAGTTCTCGCAGGGCAGGCAGCCGGTCGGCTACGCGATCAACGGAACGCCGGCGGACTGCGTCAAAATCGGCGTCGGCTCCATCCTCAAATCCCGGCCTCCGGACCTCGTGGTCTCAGGGATCAACCTAGGGCCCAACACGGCGACCAACATCATCTACTCGGGCACCGTGTCCGCCGCCACCGAGGCCCGGATCCTCGGGATCCCCTCGATGGCGATCTCGCTGGCGACCTTCGTCGATCCCGACTGGACGTACGCCGCGGCGCTGGGGCGCCGGCTCGGCGCCCTGATCCTGGCCCGGGGGCTGCCCCGCAAGGTGCTCCTCAACGTCAACGTGCCCAACCTGCCGCGGGCCCGGATCAAGGGGATCAAGATCACCAAGCAGGGCGACTCGGCGTACGTCGAGGAGTACGAGATGCGCCACGATCCGCGCCGGCAGCCGTACTACTGGCTGTCCGGGTCCTACCAGATGCACGACGAAGACCCCTCCACCGACGCCTGGGCGGTGGCCAACGGCTACGTCTCCATCACGCCGGTGACGTTCGACCTGACGGCGCACGACCTCCTGGCCGAGGTCGCGGACTGGGGCTGGAAGGTCTGATTCAAGCTATCCGTAGATCCCAAACGTCGCAGGGAAGCCCTGGCTCCGCCAGGGCGTCTGAGTTGATTGCCCGCCGACCAGGCTCGCCTTGAGAGGAAAGGGGCTCGTGGGGGAAACCTGAGGTTTCCCCCACGCT
>DHIW01000076.1:15955-46228 GCA_002404015.1 Chloroflexi bacterium UBA4736 | reverse complement strand
GGCTCCGCCAGGGCGTCTGAGTTGATTGCCCGCCGACCAGGCTCGCCTTGAGAGGAAAGGGGCTCGTGGGGGGAACCTGAGGTTTCCCCCACGTTTTTATGCGAACGCCTGGGTGCCCGTGATCTCCTTGCCGATGATCAGTGACTGGATGGAGTCCGTCCCCTCGTAGGTGAAGACCGCCTCCATGTCCGCCTGGTGGCGGGCGACGTGGTTCTCCAGCAGGATGCCGACCCCGCCCAGGATGTCGCGGGCCGACGCCGCGATCCAGCGCGCCTTCTTGGCGTTGTTCATCTTGGCCATGGAGGCCATCGCGGCCGTCATCTTGTGCTCGGCGGAAAGCTGCGCCAGCCGGAAGCAGATCAGCTGCATCGCCGTCAGCTCGGAGAGCATCCGCGCGAGCTTGCTCTGGACCAGCTGGAAGCTGGCGATCGGCTTGCCGAACTGCTCGCGCTCCTTGGCGTACGCCAGCGCGGCCTCGTAGCAGGCGAGGGCGTGACCGATCGCCTCCCAGCCGACCGCCGAGCGCGTCGCCGTCAGCACCTTGGCCGTGTCCTTGAAGCTGTGCGACTTGGCCAGCCGGTTCTCCAGCGGCACCTTGACGTTCTTGAAGGTCAGCTCGGCCTGCCAGACCGCCCGCTTGGCGATCTTGCCGGTCATGACCTCGGCCCTGAAGCCGGGTGAGCCTCGCTCGACCAGGAAGGCGCCGACCTGGTCCGTCTCCGCGTCACGCGCCCAGACGACCAGCACGTCCGCGATGGAGCCGTTCCCGATCCACTTCTTCTCGCCGTTGATCACCCAGTGCTCGCCCTTGCGGACAGCGCTGGTCTCCAGGAGCAGGGAGTCGGAGCCGTGCTGGGCCTCGGTCAAGGCGAAGGCGCCGATCTTCTCCATCCTCGCCATCGGCGGCAGCCAGCGCCTGCGCTGGGCCGCATTTCCCAGGTACGCGATCGAGGTCATGGCCAGGCCGGAGTGGACGCCGAAAAACGTAGATATGCTGCCATCCCCGCGGGACAGCTCCTGCGCCATCAGCCCGGCCGCCAGCGGCGACATGCCCGGGCACCCGTAGCCCTTGATCGTGGCGCCCGCGATCCCCAGCTTGGCGATCTTGGGGATGAGCGCGAAGGGGAACTGGGCCTTCTCCCAGTACTCGTTGATGACCGGGACGACCTCCGCGTCGGAGAAGGCGCGGACCTTGTCGCGCACCGCCCTCTCCTTCGCCGTGAGCAGCTCGTCGAGCAGGTAGAAGTCGGTGTCGAGCGGGTCTACCGGCCGCGGCGTGTCCGGGACTGCCGCCTTTCTGGCCGCCTTTTTGACGAGGCCGGCCCTGCTGGCCGGGTTCTTTCGAGTCTGTAGGCGAACGGCGCGCTGCACAAGCGACCCCCTTTACGGGCGATTTCTTGACAGCAATGATATCACCGAATTGCCTTCAACTCGCCCGCATCGTAGGGCCGGTTGGCAGCTGGCAGAAGCCTGGGGATTCCCGCCACGGCGAGCGCCTCGGGAGTCTGGGTGTGAACGGGCAGGACGACCCCCGGTCCTACCGACTCCACCATCCTCACGATGTCCGCCGGGCGCGAGTGGCCACTGGAGCTGATTCGCGTGAGGACCAGGCCCAGAGCCTGGGTCCAGGCGTTGAGCACCCCCCAGGCGGGGTCGTATTCGCCGATCGGCGGGCCGTCGCTCTGGACGAACACGGACCCTGGCGGGGGCTCCAGATCGATCAGCAGGGGCAGCTGCGCGTACGGCAGCTGGACGCAGTACCGCTCCGGGTTGAAGCGGATGGCGTCGAGGTCGCCGAGGACGTCCCGCCAGCCCGCGAGGGCAGCGGAGACGGGCTCCATCAGGAACCGGCGGCCGCGCGCCGCGCACGAGCGGGCGAAAGCATTCACTCGTTCCCGGTTCATGGGATAGAGGTTCACCACCAGCAGTCCGGCCACTCCCTCGACCAGAGCGTCGAACGCCGCGTGCACCTCGGCCTCCGTCCGCCGTAAGGGCGCTGCCTCGCCCTCCGCCCGCGGGCGGTCGAAACCGAGCAGCACGCCCTCCTGGATGAGTACGTCGAATCCCCGGGCGGCGGCGGCGTACGCGGCCGTCACCTCGGCGTGGAGGCCGTGCCAGCGGTGGTCGCCGGTGTAGGCGATGGTGAGGTCAGGGGCCCTTATCAGGAAGCCGGTGGCGCCCGGGAGGTCGTGATCCACGGCCACGAACTCGACCTCGATCTCTCCCACCCGGACCCGCTCCCGGTTGCCGGCCGGGTTCCCCGGAGGGCCCTGGCGCCAGGGCAGGTAGCCCGTCCGATCGGCGGCGGACCGCAACCCCTCCATGGCTTCCGGATAGAAGAGCGGCACCTCGGGGTGCACGAAGGGCACGAGGCTCGTGTGGTCCAGGTGCATGTGACTCAGGAAGAGGCTGGTGCGGCCGTCCCAGGCCTCGTAGACGCCCTCCAATCGCGGCGCCGAGCCCACCGCGATGAGGTCCGCCAACTCCCGGCCGGGCCGCGGCTCCAGCCCCAGCGAGAAGGGAGCCCGGCCCGGGGCGTGCTCCAGCCCGAAGTCGAAGATGGCCCGGGTCCCGGCGCGCTCGACGGTGAACTTGAGGCCGGTCGGGTTGCCCGTGGAGAGGAACGTCAGGACGGTGGTTGGGGCGGCCAAGAAAGCTGTCCATCATAGCCCCGCGCCCAGGCTCGCTCTGACGGCTGGAAGCGGCGATCGCCGGCCCTCTAACCGTCAGGGGCGACTGAGGTCCGGGCTGGAGCAACGCCGGATATTGGGCGATACTGATGGGCCGCATTGACTGACGCATCCCTGGGCTCCTCATAGATGCAACCGGGCACCGGCTTCGCCGACCAGCCGCTGACCGGACTCCGCGTCGCCCGCCGCCTCACCAGGCTCCGCGGCCTCGGCCGAGAGGGCTGGGAAGGCTATCTCTTCCTGGCTCCGGCGCTCGCGATCTTTCTCCTCTTCCTGGTCATCCCGACGGTCTGGGTCTTCGGGCTCTCACTGTTCAAGTGGGACTTCATCGGCGACCCCCAGTTCGTCGGTCTGCGCAATTTCCAGCGCCTGCTGCTCGAGGACGACCTGTTCCACAGGTCCGTTTACCAGACGCTCTACTTCGTGGCGGGGACCGTTCCCACCGGGATGGCCCTGAGCCTGTTCATCGCGGTGCTGCTCAACGCCAAGCTGCCCGCGCGAGGCTTCTTCCGGGCGGTCCTCTACTCGCCGTACGTGCTGCCTGTCATCGCCACCACCGTCCTCTGGCAGTGGATCTACAACGCCGACTACGGGGTCATGAACGGGCTCCTGCAGGCCGTCCACCTGCCCAAGCTGGGGTGGGTCCGGGACTCCCAGTGGATCATGCCCGCGATCATCATCTACAGCATCTGGCACTTCACCGGGTACAACACGGTGATCTTTCTCGCGGGGCTGGCGAACATCCCGCCCGAGCTCGAAGAGGCCGCCCGGGTCGACGGCGCCAACCGCTGGCAGAGCTTCTGGAACGTCACCTGGCCCCTGCTCAGCCCGACGACCTACTTCGTGCTCTTCATCGCCATGATCGGGTCCTTCAAGGTCTTCGTGCAGATCTACCAGTTCACGGTAGGCACGGGAGGGCCCGACAGGGCGGCGGAGACGATCGGCTTCTACCTCTACCAGGAGGCGTTCCAGCACTTCCGCGCCGGCTATGCCTCGGCGATCTCGGTGATCTTCTTCCTGATCATCATCCTGGTCACCGTGAGCCAGATGCGCTTCGCCTCGCGGCGGGTCTTCTACCGGTGAGCCTGCTGGGCCGGCGCCTCGTCTACTATGTCCCCCGCTACCTGGTGCTGGTCGTCATCACGATCGCCTTCGTGTTCCCGCTGTACTGGATGGTGGTGCTCTCTCTCGACGGCCTCAACACGCCCTTCAGCCTGCCGCCGAAGCTCTGGCCGGACTTCAATTTCGGCAACTTCGCGGACGCCTGGAACTACGCGCCGTGGCCTCGCTACTTCCTGAACACGTTCATCGTGGCCGGCGGCACGATGATCATGGTCATCGTCACCTCGGTGCTGGCCGGATACGCCTTCGCCTCCATGAGCTTCCCGGGCAAGGCGCTCGTCTTCGCCTGCGTGCTGGGCATGTATATGGTCCCCCAGGAGATCACGCTAGTCCCCAACTACGTGATCCTCACAGACCTGCACTGGATGAACAGCTTCCAGGCCCAGATCGTCCCGTTCGGCGCCTCGATCTTCGGCATCTTCCTGATGCGCCAGTTCTTCCTGACGCTGCCCAAGGATCTCTGGGAGGCCGCCCAACTGGACGGGATCGGCCACTTCAAGTTCCTCTGGCTGATCGCGCTCCCCCTGGCCCGGCCAGCTGTGATAACTGTTGCGCTGTTCCACTTCGTGGCCGGCTGGAACTCGTTTCTGTGGCCGCTGATCGTCACGTCGGACGACCGCTTCCGGCCCATCCAGGTTGGACTTTCCTCGTTTGCGGCGGCAGACTCGACCCAGCCCGTGCTTCTGGCGGCAGGGGCCCTGATGACAACGCTGCCGATCCTGGTCATCTTCCTGTTCGCCCAGAAGCAGTTGGTAGGCGGCATCGCGGCGACCGGCATCCGGGGCTAGCGATCACGTTCAAGAAGGAGGAGCAGTACAGCCGATGAGATTCAGGACTGTCTCAGTTCTGGCCGTGATCGCCACGCTCGCCTGCGGCGGCGGCACCGCGAGCACCACGACGACGTCCAACGGCAGCCAGCTGCCGGCCCTGAGCCACCACGTCAACATCACGTTCTGGCACGCGATGCACGGCGGCAGCCAGAAGCCGACCATCGAGCAGCTGGCCCAGCAGTTCAACTCCAGCCAGTCCAACGTAACCGTCACGCTGGTCGACCAGGTGGACTATCCGACCCTTCTCTCCAAGAACCTGGCCGCCCTGGCGGCGGGCCAGCCCCCAGACGCCACCCAGTGCTACACCGGTTGGGCCGACCAGTTCAACAAAAAGAAGGCGCTGGCCGACATCACGCCCTTCATCGACGCCAAGGACGGTCTCAGCCAGGCCGATCTGAAGGACTTCTTCCCCGGCCTGCTGAAGGACGGGCAGCTCAACGGCAAGCAGTACACCATCCCCTTCAACAAGTCCACTCCTGTCATCTACTACAACGCCGAGATGTTCCAGGAGGCGGGTATCACGTCGCCGCCGAAGACCTGGGACGAGTTCGCCGCGGACGCCAAAAAGCTGCAGAGCTACTCGCCCCAGTCGGCCCAGACGAAGTCGTCGGACGGCAAGCACTGGGGCACCGACTTCAGCAACTCGCCCGGCTATGAGCAGGCCTGGGAGGGCCAGCTCGTCTCGAACGGCGGGAGCCTCGTCAACAAGGACAGCAGCAAGTCCGCGTTCAATTCCACCGCCGGCCAGCAGTCCATCCAGATGTGGGCGGACCTGGTCAGGTCCGGCGCCGCGCACCGGGTCAACGGCTTCGAGGACGAGGACGACCTGGGCTCTAAGCACGCCGCCATGATCGTCAACACGATCGCCGGCTACTCGTTCGTGCAGAAGTCCGTTGGCAACGGCTTCACGCTTAAGACCGCCCAGATTCCGGCGGGCACCAAGACGGCAGCGGTCGAGATGGCGGGCACCAACGTGTGCACCTTCAACAAGTCCTCCCAGGACGTCCAGCAGGGCGTCTTCCAGTGGACCAAGTACATCACCAGTAAGGCCTCGACGGAGCTCTGGTCCGAGAAGACCGGCTACATGCCCGTGCGGCAGTCTGCCGTCAACGACATGCAGACCACCTTCTACCCCTCCAACAAGGACGGCGCCAACCTGAAGGTCGCGGTGGACCAGCTACCGCACGCTTTCGGCGGCCCCGCGCTGGCGGTGTGGGACGAGTCGATCACCGACATCCTGGTCGAGCTGGTCAACATCGTGGACGGCAAGAAGTCGGCCTCGCTGGGGCTCGGGGACGCCCAGAAGAAGGTTGACGACCTGCTGGCCAACGGGTAACCGATAGAAGACTTTCGCGCGTGGCCGAAGGCCGAGCTGCACTGTCACCTCGACGGTGCGGTCCGGCCGGCCACCGCGGATGAGCTGGCGCGGCGGCAGGGCCTCGACCTGCCGCGGACGCTCCGCCTCCTCGCCCCCGGCTCCTGTGCCTCCCAGGCCGAGTACATCTCCTACTTTGGCGACGCGATCGCCGTCATGCAGACCGAGGAAGCGCTGGAACGGACCGCTTACGAGCTGTGCCTCGATTCCGCCGCGGACGGCATCGACTACCTGGAGGTCCGCTGGGCGCCGCGCCTGCATCTGCGGACGGGCCTGCAGGTGACTGACGTGATCGAGGCCGTGCTCAGGGGCCTGGCCGCCGGCCCCATTCGGGCCGTGGCGATCGCCTGCGCAATGCGCACCGACTCGGGCGAGGCCAACGAGAGGCTGGCCCGCGACGCCGCCCGGTTCCTGGGCCGAGGGCTGGTGGGCTTTGACCTGGCCGGCGACGAGGCGGGCTTTCCGGACCTCGAGCCGCACCGCCCGGCCTTCGCCGTGGCTGGAGCCGCGGGTCTGGGGCTGACCTGCCACGCCGGGGAAGCCGGTCCAGCCTCCCACGTGACGGACGCGCTCAGCCTGGGCGTGAGCCGGGTCGCACATGGGGTGATCGGCGCCGCCGACCCCCAAGTGGTGGAGCGGGTGCGGGCGGAGGGTGTGGTGCTCGACCTCTGTCCGACCGCCAACTGGAAGTGCAAGGCGGTGGCCGAGCTCGCCGCCCATCCTCTTCCCAGACTGGTCCGGGCGGGGGTGCGCTGCACCGTCAGCACCGACTCCCGGACGGTCGCCGGCACGACGCTCAGCCGCGAATACGAGCTGTGTGCGACCGTCATGGGGATGACCGAGGACGAGCTGCGCGCCTGCAACCGGACCGCCCATGACGCTCGATTCGACCGCTGACCTGGAAAAGGCGATCGCCGAGCGGCCACGGCGGCCGGCGCGGTGGTCGCTGGCGGGCCGGATCGAGGCGGCCGTGTGCGTCCCGCTCCACGAAGGCGCGCGCGGCGTCGAGATCTGGGCCATCAAGCGGCCGGACCGGCTCCGCCACCACGCCCGCGAGATCGCTTTCCCGGGCGGCAAGCCCGATCCCGGCGACCAGGACCTGCTGGCGACGGCGCTGAGGGAGACGGAGGAGGAGCTGGGCATCCCCCGGGACCAGATGAGGGTGCTGGGCGCGCTCTCGCCGGTCCCGACCGCGACCAGCCGCTTCACCCTCAACCCGTTCGTGGTCGAGGTGGCCCGCCACGCGGTCGCGGAGCCCGCCGCGGACGAGGTGGCGGTCTTGATCCGGATGCTGGTGGCGGACTTCTTCGCCGGCCGGGTCTCCTACCGCGCGATCGACCTGGGCGGCTACCAGTCGCCCATCTTCGACTTCGAGGCCGGTTCGATGTACGGCGCCAGCGCGCACGTCATGGAGGAGATACTTCTGATATACGGCGAGGTGCTGGGTTTGCGGATGCCGGCTCCCGTGTTGACTGAGGAGATCCCTTGGCAATGAGCGGTTTGAAGAAGTTCGTTCTGCGCGGCAACCTCCTGGACCTCGCGGTCGCCGTCGTCATCGGGGTGGCTTTCGGGGCCGTCATCAACGCTTTCATCAGGGACCTCGTCACCCCCCTGCTCGCGGCGATCGGCGGCAAACCGGACTTCGCGGCCCTGTACTTCACCGTCAACGGCAGCCGCTTTCTGATCGGCGAGTTCATCGACGCGTTGCTGGCGTTCCTGTTGATCGCCGCGGTGATCTACTACTTCGTGGTCAGTCCCTTTGTCCGGATCCAGGAGCGCGTCCATCGGGGGGAGGAAGACGCTGACCCCACGGTCCGCAAGTGCCCCGAGTGCCTGAGCGAGATCCCCAGCGAAGCCCGGCGCTGCCGCTTCTGCGGCAGCAAGGTCCCGGCGGCGAGGCCGAAAACCTAGGGGGCGGCCTCGGGAGCGGGCTCCAGCTCTGCGAGCTGCCTGGCGTGCAATTCCAGGTGGCCGACCAGCAGCTCGTCGAGCACCATTCGCAGGTCCATCTGGCGGTCGCCGGTCTTGGACCTCCACATCGCCGGCCTATCGAGGTCCAGGTCGTCGAGCACCCCCAGCAAGGCGTCCAGCGCGACGATGCCGGCCCCGATCTGCGCCTGCATCTGCTCCTCGGTCAGCCGGTCGCCGGACTCGATGCCCTCCCGCCGCTTCGCGTAGCCCTCCTCGTCGCGGCCGACCTCTTCGGCACCGGCCAGGACCGCGCGGGCCTGGGTGGTCCAGAAGGGGAGTATCTCGGCGACATGGCCCAGGACGTTGGCCCGGTCCCAGCGCTCGCCGGTCTTGTCGTCGGCGGGCCCGAGCTCGCCGCGCCCCCGCCGCGGCATCCCCGCGTAGAGCTGGCGAGCGGCCTCGACCCGGGCGCGGAAATCGTGGACCTGGCTCATCCGGTTCCGAACAGCCTATCGCCGAAGTCGCCCAGCCCGGGCACGATGAAGGCGCGCTCGTTGAGGCCTTCGTCCAGCGCGGCCGTGTAGATGTGGACCTCGGGGTGGCTGTCGGAGATCACCTTGACGCCTTCGGGCGCGGCCACCACGCAGACCATCCGGGTCCCCTCACCCCCCGCCTCCTTGATCAGCTCGATGGCGCGCGAGGCGGAACCGCCGGTCGCCAGCATCGGGTCGAGCAGCAGGGGGATCTTGCCCGCCAGGGGCGGCAGCTTGTTGTAGTAGATGCGCGCCAGCGCCGTCTCCTCGTCCCGCTCCAGCCCGATATAGCCGACGCTGACCCGAGGCAGCAGCTCCAGCACGGGCGCCAGGAGACCCAGGCCGGCGCGCAGCACCGGGATGGCGACGACCTCGGCGTCGGCCAGCCGCACGAGCGCCTCCTTCAGCGGCGTCATCACGGTTGACTGGCGGACCGGCAGGTCGGCGGTTGCCTCGTAGACCAGGAAGGTGATGACCTTGCGCGCCAGCACCCGGAACTCCTCTGGCTCGGTGCTGACGTCGCGCAGCCCGGCCAGGCTGTCGGCCACGATCGGGTGGCGGCTAATGTGCAGCGGCACGGTCGCGCTCCACCAGGAGGCCGATGGCGTTGACGGCCACCCGCAGCATGCGGTCCATGTAGGAGGGGTCCAGGTGTTGGATCTCGCCCGCGCCCAGCTCGTCCACGCAGAGGAGGATCACGCCGGCCCGGAAGCGGCGCAGCGAGGCCACGATCAGGATCGTGGAGGACTCCATGTCGTTGGCCACGACACCGGCCCGGGCCCACATCTCCAGCTCCGCGCGGAGCTCGGCGGGGCGCGGCATCCGCTCCGGCATCAGGTCGCTGTAGAGCGCGTCCACCGAGCGGATGAGGCCCAGGTGGTGCGGCGCGCCGGCCGCCTCGGCGGCCTCCATGCAGGCCGTTATCACGTCGTGGGAGGCGATCGCCGGGTACTCCTTGGGAACGTAGGCGTCGGGGGTGCCCTCGCTGCGGACCGCACCGGTCGCGATCACGAGGTCGCCCGTCTTGATATGGGGCTGGGCGGCGCCGCAGGTGCCGACCCTCAGGAAGGTGTGGACACCCAGCTCACCCAGCTCCTCGACCGCGATCGCGGCCGAGGGGCCGCCGATGCCGCTGGAGGTGGTGGAGACCTTCTCGCCGCCGACCGTGCCCGTGAACGTCCGGTACTCACGGCTGAAGGCCTTCTCGTCGGCCCCCTCCAGGTACCTGGCTATGAGCGCCGTCCGGAACGGGTCGCCGGGCATCAGCACGTAGCCGCCGACCTCGCCCTCGGCGAGGCCGACGTGGTATTTCCGCTCTGCCTCAGCCACGCGGCGCTAGTTTATCGGGCCGCGTGACCCCGTCCCGGTCCACCCGGAAGAGGATGTGCGGTGGCCGGCCGACCTCCTGGGGAACGATCTGCCAGGCCGAGTCCAGGCGCGCCAGCGCCCGCTCCGCGACCGGCAGCGAGGCCGCCCGGACCTCGACCAGCGGGTCGTCCTTCCGGACCCGGTCGCCGACGCCGGCCGTTATGTGGAGGCCCGCGGCGTGGTCGATGGGGTCCTCCTTGCGCAGCCGGCCCCCGCCCAGGTCGATGATGGAGAGGCCCACTGCCAGCGCGTCGATCGACTGCACCCAGCCCTCCGCGACTGCCCGGACCGTGAGCTGGACGGGGTGCGACGGCAGCGGCCGGTCACGGCGGCCGCCCTGGGCCTCCAGCATCTGCCACAACTTGTCCAGCGCAGCGCCCGACCGGATCGCGCCGGACGGATCGGCGTCGACGCCGGCCAGCCGGCACATCTCGTCGGCCACCGCGACCGAGACTTCGGTCAGCTCCGCATCGCCCTCCCCGCTCAGCACGGAGATCGCCTCTTCGACCTCGATCGAGTTGCCGACGCTGCGCCCGAGCGGGTTGTCCATGGCCGTCACCAGGGCTACCGTGCGCCGCCCGGCACCCTCGCCGATCTGCACCATCTCGCCGGCCAGGAACGTGGCCATGTCCGCGTCGGGCATGAAGGCGCCCCTGCCGAACTTGACGTCGAGCACGATGGCGTCGGCGCCCGCCGCGATCTTCTTGGACATGACGCTGGAGGCGATCAGGGGCACCGAGGGCACCGTGGCAGTGACGTCGCGCAGAGCGTAGAGCGCCTTGTCGGCCGGCACCATCCGCGGCGACTGGGCGGCCACCGCCAGCCCGATCTCGCGCACCTGGCGCAGGAACCGGTCGGGGTCCAGGTCAACGGTCACGCCGGGGACCGACTCCAGCTTGTCGAGCGTCCCCCCGGTGTGGGCCAGGGCGCGCCCGCTGAGCTTCGGCACGAACACGCCGCAGGCGGCCGCCAGGGGGCCCGCGATCAGCGTGACCTTGTCCCCGACCCCGCCCGTCGAATGCTTGTCCACCTTCAGGCCGGGGATCGAGGAGAGGTCCAGAACCTCCCCGCTCTCGACCATCGCCCGGGTCAGCTCCAGGGTCTCGGCGCGGCTCATGCCGCGCGTGCAGACCGCCATCAGCCAGGCCCCCACCTGGTAGTCGGGGATCGAGCCGGCCAGGTAGCCGGACAGCAGGAACCTCAGCTCCTCGGGCGAGTTCTCCTCGCCGTCGCGCTTGCGGCCGATGACTTCGAGGGCGTTCATGCGCTGGGGCTGTGTCCGGAAGCGGGACACTCTATCCGGTCGCCATCTGCAGGTCGCTGCGGTCGTCCTCCTGGTCCGGGTTGCGCAGGATGTCCAGCAGGTTGGGCGCGTGGCCCACGATGACCCCGGTCGCCCCGGCCGCGCCGTAGGCCTCCAGAGTCTCCTTCCACTCCGACCGGCCGGCCGGCGGGCTGACCTGAACCCAGAGATCGAAGTCGCCCTCGGCCTCGCGGAGCCCGAGCACGTGGTCGAAGACCTCCCTCACCTGGGCCGGAGTCCCGCCGCCATGGATGAACCCGTCTCCGAGCCGGGCGGCTCGGCGGAACCCAGGCTCCGAGAAGGCGCCCACCAGGATCGGCGGGCCGCCCGGGCGGACGCCCGGCACCACGTGCAGCGCGGGCAGGCTGTAGAAGCGGCCCTCAAACGGCGTCTCCTCGCCTCGCCAGATCCGCCGCACGACCTCGATGTACTCGTCCAGGCGCTGGCCGCGGGCCTCGAAAGGCACGCCGCCGGCCGCCAGCTGGACCCGCTCCCAGCCGGCCCCGACGCCGACCAGCAGGCGGCCGCGACTCAGGTGCTCGAGCGTTGTCAGGGTCTGCGCCAATATCGCCGGAGGCCACTGCAGGACGACCGCCACCGATGTTCCGATCCGGACCCGGCTGGTGACCGCGGCCACGGCGGCCAGCTGCGTCCAGGGGTCGAGGCCCGGCTTCGCGCGCCCGCCCTGCGCCGGCCTGAACATCCCGTCGGAGACCCAGAGCGAATCGGCGCCGGCCGCCTCGTAGGCCTGGGCGTCGGCCAGGAACTCCCCCGGCGACTCAAAGCGCCAGGGCAGCTTCACGCCGACGCCCAGGCTCAACTCGGAACGACCCAGATCTTGGCCGCCGTCTCGTGGCTGAGCGTGACCTCGCGGCCGCCGACCGCGATCCGGAGGGTGCGCCCGACCCCGTCCACCTCGACCAAGTGCACGGGCGCTTCGGGCACCAGCCGTCGCTCGGAGAGGTAGCCCAGCAGGACCGGGGCCTCGCGTTCGGCGACCTCCGAGATGCGGCTCACGCTCGCCTGCCCGCCGGCTCCCAGCTCGGACAGGCGCTTCTCCGCGGGGTTGGGCTCCGAGTGGCCGGGGATCGGGTTGCCGTGGGGGCAGGTCGTGGGCCGGCCGAGCGCCTCGTACAGTCGCTGCTCGACTACCTCGGAGACCGCGTGCTCCAGGCGGGCGGCCTCCTCGTCCGCGACCACCCAGTCCAGGCCCAGCGACTCGGTCAGCCAGCGCTCCATGATCCGGTGCCGGCGCACGATCGCGGCCGCAGCGGCGCGGCCGTCGTCGGTCAGCTCGATCTCCTTGTGGGCGTTGATGCGGACCATGCCGTCGCGCGTCATCCGGCGGAGGGCGACGGTCACGGTGGGCCGGGTCACCCCCAGCCAGTCCGCCAGGCGGGCGCTCCTGACGATCTCGCCCTCGGCATCCATGTAGTAGATCGCCTCCAGGTAGCGGGAGATGACCTCGGACGGAGCGCGGCCGTTAGTATTGTCTAACTTCTGTCTTTGCACGTACTAATGATCATCCGCCAATGAGCATCTACACAGCGGCCCTGCTCGGTGGAATCGCCGGAGTCACCATCTTCATCGGCCTCCCGGTGGCCCGCCTGCGCGGTCTTCCCAAGCGGCTCCAGGGCTTCCTGAACGCGGTCGCCACGGGCATCCTGGTTTTCCTGCTCTGGGACATCCTCCAGCATGCCGGGGCTCCTGTGAGCATCGCCGTTCGAGGCCACGACGCCGGGCGCTTCGTCTTGCTGGCCGGCGTCTTCGCGGCCGGCATCGCGGCCGGCCTGCTCTCGCTGGTCTACTTCAACTCCGAGATCCTGGGCCGCCTGAAGGGTTCGAGCCCGGGCTCACCCTCGCCCCAGGCCCTCTCGATGATGATCGCCACCGGCCTCGGCCTCCACAACTTCTCCGAGGGTCTCGCCATCGGCCAGTCGGCGGCGACCGGCGCCGTGGCCTTCGCCGGCGTGCTGGTGGTCGGCTTCGCCCTCCACAACATCACGGAGGGCTTCGGGATCGCCGCGCCCATGACCATGAACTCGGTCACCGCCTCCTGGGGGTTCCTGGGCCTGGCCGGGCTGATCGGCGGCGGGCCCACCCTGGTGGGGACCTTGATCGGGTACGTGGCGACGAGCGCGGTCGTGTCGGTGCTCTTCCTGGCGCTGGCCGCGGGCGCGTTGATCTACGTGCTCAACGAGCTGTTCGCGCTCGGCAAGCGTCTCAACACGCCGGCCATGATGGGTTGGGGCGTCCTGGCCGGCTTCCTGGCCGCGTTCGGCACCGACCTGGTCCTGACGGCGGCAACAGGCTAGCGCCGGCGGCTCAGCTGGCGGCCCGCTCCAGGTCGTCGCCCTCTTCCAGAGCCCACTCCGGGTTGCGCCACTTGAACAGGGACTCCTGCAGCTCGAAGATGCTGTCCAGGGTCTCCTGCACTCGATCGCTGTCACGGAATACCTCGTGGCAGGGATCGGGCAGCTCCTCGACCGTCTCCCGGATCTTGTGGCGGACAGGGTCGGGGATGGTGGTGACACCGTCCCGATTCATCTCTTCCAGGCGCCACAGCACCCGGTCGGTGGCGTTAAGCATCCGATAGAAGGCGTACCGGCGGTCGTTCTCGCGCCGGATCTCCTCTTCCATTTCCTCAATACGTAGATTGGTGCGGTCGATCATCTATCCCTACCTTACCCAAGTGGCCGGGTCCGCTAAAACCCTTTCCGACCCCTTTTTGCAGCGGCTGGCCTCGCTGCTCCAGCCCCTTGACGGCTGGGGCAGCTTCCGGCGGGGGGCCCGCGAGGCCGCCGTGACGGCCGTCCTGTACAGGCGGGAAGGGGAGTGGCACCTGCCTTTTGTGACCCGCCGGCCGGACCTGCCCAGCCATCCCGGCCAGGTGGCGCTACCCGGCGGCAAGGTCGAGCCCGGCGAGGACGCCTGGGCGGCGGCTGCCCGCGAGGTTGAGGAGGAGGTCGGCGTGGCCGCCTCCAGCCTGGTGCCGCTGGGCGCCGGGTCTGCGATCTACGCCGCGGTCACCAACTTCTCGGTGGTGCCCTTCGTGGCCTGGCTCGACGATGCCTCGGAGATCAACTTCGTCCACGACACCCGAGAGCTGGTCGGCGTCCTGGAGGTGCCGCTGGCCCGGCTGCTGTCCGAGGAGGAGTGGCTCGAGCCCGACGAGGTCTGGATGGGCCGCTACTTCCCCTGGGAGGAGGCCCGGATCTGGGGCCTGACGGCGCGGATCCTGGCCGACCTGCTGCCGCGCTTCAGCGCCGCTCTTGGTTCCTCAGCTGGATGATCGTCACGCCCAGGTACCCGAAGAGCAGGACGGTCGCCGCGGCGTAGCCGAGCACCAGGTACGTCATCGAGCGAACTCAACGGGCGAGACCGCGCCGGCGGGCGACCCCTCGCGCAGGTCCCGCAGCAGCTCCAGCCGGTAGCGGAGCGAGACCAGGGTGGCCGCCAGCAGGAGCTCGCAGGCCATGGTCACCAGGAATGTCAGGAGCATCGCCGGCGGCAGCGCTCCCTGCACGGTGATGACCGGCCCCGGGTGCAGAGTGCGCCACCAGTTGACGCTCTCGTACACGACCGGCACGTCGATGAAGCCCACGATGCCCACCACGGCGGCCAGCCGCGCCGCCTGCCGGCCCGGGTCGGCAAACTTGCGGACCAGCAGGTAGCCGGCGTAGATCATCCAGAGCACCACGGTCGATGTGAAGCGGGCGTCCCAGGTCTGGGTGGGGTCCCAGTTCCAGATCGGCTTCGCCCAGAGCACGCCCATGACGATCGTGATCGTCACCAGGACCAGCCCGCTCATCGCGGCCGCGCGGGCCAGCCGGTCGCCCCGAAGGCTGCCCCGCCAGAGGTAGGCCAGGCTGCCACCGGTCACCAGGCCGAAGCAGCAGAAGGAGGCGATCGCCGAGCTGACGTGGACGTAGAAGATCTTCTGGACGGGGCCCTGCAGGACATCCTGGGGGGCGTACACGAAGATCATCCCGGCCGCGGCGAGCATCGCCAGCAGCGAGGCGAGGGTGAGGAGCTGAAGCCTTCTAGTCATCGAGCACGAAGCGCGCGGCCAGGGAGGCCACGACGCAGAAGAGTATGTCGAAATCGAGCAGGATCGTGAGCGGCTGGGCGCCCATCGGGGTTCCGCCCATGGCCGCCTGAACGGCGTGGCCGCCGACCACCACGAAGGGGATCCAGAGCGGCAGGGCCAGTACGGGCAGCAGCAGCTCGCGGGCCCGGGTCTGGGCCGCCAGCGCCGCGAACAGGCTGCCCAGGGCGGCCATCCCGATCGTCGCCAGCAGCACCGTGGCGACCACCGGCGGTGAGATCGGGCTGCCCAGGAACACGGCCATGGCAGGCAGCAGGACCGCCTCGCAGGCCACCAGCAGGCCGGCCGCCGCCAGCGCCTTGCCGGCGAATATGGCGGCCGGGCCGGCCGGGGTCAGCAGCATCGCCTCCAGGGTCGCCTGCTCCTTCTCCGCCGCGAAGGTGCGCCCGAAGGCGACGAGCCCGACGAAGACCAGCACCAACCAGAGGATTCCCGGCCCCAGCCGGGCGGCCGAGACCAGGTCCAGGTCGAAAGCGAAGTTGGCGATCACCAGCGCCAGGACCACGAACTGGGCCAGCGCCGGCAGGATCTCGCGGCCTCGCAGCTCAGAGCGCAGGTCCTTGCGCGCGACCGCCGCGGCGGCGGCGATGAAGCTCACGCCTCGACCAGCCCCAGCTGCCAGGGGTCGCCGACGTCCCGGCCGGCCCGCAGCAGCATCGCCCTCCCGCACAGAGAGCGTGCCAGCACGCGGTCGTGGGTGGCCAGGACCACCGTGCGGTCGTCTAGGAGGCGCCCCAGCAGCGCCCGGCCCCCCTCGTCGAGGCTGGCGTCCGGCTCGTCCAGGACGAGCAGCTCGGGCGCGTGCATGACCGCCCGGGCCAGGGCGACGCGCTGCTGGAGACCGCGCGACAGCTGTCCGGCCCGCCGGTTGGGCACCTCGACCATCTCCAGTGCCTCCCGGGCGCGGTAGCTCGGCAGCCCCTGGAGGGTGGCGAAGAACTCGAGGTTCTCGAGTGCGGTGAGATTCGGGTAGAGGCCGGGCTGGTGGCCAACGAAGCCGAGGCGGGCCCGCAGGCGGTCGCGCTGGCGGCCGGCGTCGAGGCCGAACAGCTCCAGGCGGCCGGCGGCGGGCCGGGCGGCGGTCGAAAGCAGCCGGAGCAGCGTGGTCTTCCCGGCGCCGTTGTCGCCGAGCACCGCCAGGCGTTCACCGGCCCGCAGCTCGAGGGCGAGAGGGCCCAGGGCCACCGTGCCGCCGAATCGCTGCAACAGGGCCTGGCCGCGGACCGCGATCACGGCTGCAGCTCCGCCCGCCGGCGGTCGGCCTCGAGCCGCGAGAGCCGACCCGAGGCGACGTCCAGCTCCAGCTCCTCGAGCTCGCGCAGGCGGGCCTCGCGGGGGTCGGCCGGCGCTTCTGGATCGGCGTCGGGCTGCCAGTGCCGGATCAGCGGCCAGAGCACGACGGGCGCGGCGGCGACCACGACCAGGGTCGCCAGCAGCCAGGTCATGGGGCGGGCACCCGGACCGTGGAGGCGGCCCGCCTGAGCTCCGGCCTGGGCCCGCCGAGGTTGCCGAGGAGGACGCCCAGTATCAGGAGCGCGGCGCCCGCCCAGATCCATGTGACCAGGGGGTTCACGAACACCTGGAGCGTGGCCGCGTCGCCGGGGCCCGTCCCCGCCAGCACCACGTACACGTCGTCCAGGGGGGTGCTCCGAATGGCGACCCTGGTCAGCGACTGGCCCCCCAGGCTGGCGTAGAGCGCCCGCGCCGGCTCCAGGCTCTCAGTGCCCATCTGCAGCCGCGCCACCAGCTCCGAGTGGTCACCCAGGTCCCGCCGGACCAGGCCGGTGTAGGTCAGCTGGTGGCCGGCGACGCTCACTGACTGGCCGGGCTGCAGGCTGACGGTCCGCTCCTGCTGCCAGAGGTGCGAGCCCGCTATTCCAGCAGCCACGACGACGATCCCGAGGTGCGCCAGGTAGGCGCCGTAGCGGCGCCGGTTGCGGGCCGCCAGTCGAGCCGCCGCCAGCGGCCAGGGGCCGGCCAGGCGGGTGGCGAAGCGGCCGCCCCGCACATACTCCAGGAGCGAGGTGGCCGCGGCCGCCGCCAGGAGCGGCATCGTCAGCAGCGCAGCCGCGGAGCGAGCCCCCAGCCCGAGCAGCAGGGCCAGTGTGAGGAGGGCGGCCGCCGCCGGCAGGCGGAGCGCTCGCAGCCAGGTCCGCCCGGCTCGCCGCCAGGGCAGCAGGGGGCCGGCCGCGAGCAAGGCGAGCAGCGCCAGGAACAGGGGCGGGGCCACGCGCTCGTAATACGGCGCGCCCACGACCAGCTGGTCCCCCAGCATGCCGGACAGGAGTGGGAGGACCGTCCCCCAGAGGATCGCAGCCGTCAGGGCGACCAGCAGCAGGTTCTGGAGCAGGAAGGCGCCCTCGCGGGAGACCAGGGACTCCAGCGGCTGGTCGGACCGCAGCTGCGGCGCGCGCCAGGCCAGCACCCCGCCGGAGACCACGATCGCCACCGCCAGGAAGCCGAAGAACCAGGGCCCGATCGGGCTCAGCGCGAACGTGTGCACCGACGGCAGCACGCCGCTGCGCACGATGAAGGTCCCGAACACCGAGAGCAGGAATGCCAGGATGACCAGGCCGAAGTTCCACGCTTTCAGCTGGCCGCGCCGCTCCTGGACCTGCGCGGAGTGGATGTAGGCGGTGGTCGCCAGCCACGGCATCAGCGCCACGTTCTCGACGGGGTCCCAGCCGAAGTAGCCGCCCCAGCCCAGCACGTGGTAGGCCCACCACATGCCGAGGGTGAGGCCGACGCCTTGCAGGCCCCAGGCGAGCAGGGCCACCCGGCGGGTGGCAGCGATCCAGCCCGCGTCCTGACGGCCGGCCAGAAGCGAGGCCATCGCGAACGCGAAGGGCACCGCGAAGGAGCTGAAGCCCGCCAGCAGGAAGGGCGGGTGGATCAGCATGCCGCCGTCGCGCAGGACCGGGTTCAGGCCGAGACCGTCGGCGGGGGTGATCGGCAGCACGTCGAAGGGGCTGGCCACGAACACCAGCACGACCAGGAAGAAGCCGCTGACTGCGGCCAGGATCGCGGTAGCGTAGGCGGTGAGCTGGACGCCCTGGCGGGACGCGGCCGCCAGCGAGACTGCGCCCACCCCCGTCAGCAGAAGGGTCCAGTACAAGAGGGACCCCTCCTGGCCGCCGTAGAAGGCCGCGACCAGCAGCGACCCCGGCATCGAGCGGTCGCTGTGCTCGGTCACGAACGCGATCTCGAAGTCGTGGCCGAGGAGCGCCCAGACGAGTGCGGCCGAGGCGCCGGCCGCGCACACCGCGGCGGCGTAGTAGGCGCGCCGGCCCACGCGCGCCAGGATCGCGTCCTGCCGGCGCCCAGCGAGCGCTGACACGAGGCCGGCGAAGCCCGCCAGGGCAAGCGCGGCCAGCAGGCAGGCGGAACCTAGCTCAGCTTGCGGCACTGGTCGAAGAGAAGCGGGAAGGGCACTTGGCCTGCAGGGTCCTGGCGTGGAACACCCCGTCCTGTCCGAATCGGCCCTCCACGACGACCTTGATCCCGGGCCGGAAGATGTCGGGCACCGTTCCCGTGTAGTCGACGGGCATGGTCGCCCCGGAGTCGCTGGCGGTGAAGCGGACGTGCAAGCCGCCCTGGCTGGTCTGCACGTCGTCCTGGACCGTCGCCAGCACCCGCACGGTGCCCGGGCTGGGGTGCGCGCGGATCTCTGGCAACGTCCTGTAGTACTCGGCTGAGCTGCCGGTCGCGGAGTAGATGAGGTAGCCGACGCAGCCCGCGATCACCACGGCCAGCACCGCGAAGCGGATCACCTGGCTACGCCTACCAGCTGCAGGTAGCGGTCGATGACGGGCAGGTCGAGAGGGCCCAGGAAGCTGGCGACGACGGTGCCGTGGCCGTCGATGAAGAACGTCTGGGGCGGCGCCTTGACGCCGAAAGCCGTCACCGAAGCGTCGCCGGCCGGGCCTACGGGATAGGGGTAGTGGACCTCGGCCTGGTAGGCGCGAGCCGCGGCCGGGCTGTCGAGGATGTCGACCCCCAGGAAGCGGACCCCGCCGTGGTTGGCGGCGGCCTGCTTCAGGGCTCCCTCTTCCTGGCGGCAGGGCGCGCACCAGGAGGCCCAGAAGTTGACGACCACCGGCTGGCCCCGCAGGTCGGAGAGCCGGACCGTCGCCCCGTCCAGGGACTGGACGGTGATCTCGGGGGCTGCCCGGCCGATGATCGTGCCCTCCGCCGGGTTGGCGGGATGGGCCAGGCCCCAGCCCAGCGCAGCCAGGACGATCGCCACGAGCCCGCCGCCAGCCAGCCAGCCGGCCCGCCTCATCGGGGCGCCAGGCCCTCCATCGCGGCCAGCACCGCCGCCGGGTCGTTGTCCGGCACCTGGAGGGCGAGCGCGACCTCGTCCACCCCGGTCCGCTCCAGCTCGGCCAGGCGCTCGCGGCACTCCTCGACCGGCCCGATGATGGTCACCAGGTCGATCATCTCATCGGTCAGCGCGGCCATCGCCTCCTCGCGCCGGCGCTCCAGGTAGAGGTCCTGGATGTGCGCCGCCTCTGCCTCGAAACCGTAACGGCGGAAGAGCTGGTTGTAGTAGTTCTTCTCGCGCGAACCCATGCCACCGATGTACAGCGCGAGCGCGGGCCGGGCCGCGTCGCGCCCCGCCTTGCGGTCGTCGGTGACGACCACGGGCTGGGAGACGCAGACCGATAGGTCGTCGAGCGAGCGGCCGGCAGCGTCGGCCCCCTTCTGAAGCTCGGGCTTGATCAACGTCTCATAGTGGCGGGGCGAGAAGAACACCGGCATCCAGCCATCGGCCAGCTCGCCGGCCAGGCGGATCCCGGTCGGGGTCAGCGTGGCCAGGTAGATGGGGATGGTGTCGCGCACGGGGTGCGTGATCAGCTTCAGGCCTCCGTCGAGGTGGAAGATCTCGCCCTCGTATCGCACGGGCTCGCGCTTCAGCACCATCCGAACGATGTCCACGGTCTCGCGAAGCCGCCGGATGCCCCGCTCGAACGGGACGCCGTGCCAGCCCTGCACGACCTGGTGGCCGGAGGTGCCGAGGCCGAGCACGAAGCGGCCGTTGCTGATCTGGTCCATCGAGGCGGCGCTCTGGGCGATCAGCGCTGGGCTGCGGCTGAACACGTTGACGATGCCGGTTGCCAGCTTGATGCGCTGGGTCGCGCAGGCGAACTGGGACAGGATGGTGAAGGCGTCCCAGCCGTACGCCTCGGCGACCCAGACCGTGTCGTAGCCGAGGCGGTCCGCGTTCTGAACGAACGCAAGGATCAGCTCGCGCGGGATCTGATCCGAATACGGGACGGACAGTCCCAATCGCACGACCGAAGTCTATGCGGTCATTCGACGAGGGCGTTGGCGGCGGCGATCCGGGCGAACAGGGCCGCGCTGGGCTTGGCTGTGCGCTCCTGGCTCTTCAGGTCCACCCCGATCAGGCCGAACTTCATCGAGTAGCCCTTGGCCCACTCGAAGTTGTCCATCGCCGTCCAGTGGAAGTAGCCCCGCACGTCCACGCCCTCCTCGATCGCCAGCCAGACCTGCTCCAGGACCTCCCGCAGGAACCTCTGACGGTGAGAGTCATCGGTGGTCGCCATGCCGTTCTCGGTGACATAGACCGGCTTGCCCAGCGCCTTCAGCTGCTCCAGCGAGCGCCGGAGCCAACCTGGCTCCACGGCCCAGCCCATATCGGTCTCCGGCAGGCCGGGCGGGTTGAGGCGCCGCACGAACTGATCCTGGGGCCGGAACGGGTCGAAGGCGATGAGAGAGCCGGTGTAGTGGTTGAGGCCGACGTAATCGCCACTCGCCTGGACCACGTTCTCGAGCCGGGTCGCCGAGACTGGCCAGCGGTCCATGGCGGTCTGGGCGAAGGCGGCCGCCCACACGTCACGCCGACGACCGGGATCGGCCGGCAGCATCAGCCACTTGTGGTGGGCGAGACCGACCGGGGTGTCCGGCCGCCGCTTCTTGAGCGCACGGTAGGCCCGCTCGTGGGCCTCGCGCATGTTCGCCAGCACCCGATACATCCCGCGGAGGTCGCCCTTCCGGCCGGGCGGGAACTCGCCAACCAGCCAGCCGTTGTGGGCGTAGATGTTGGGCTCGTTGATGGTGCACCAGAAGTCGACGAGGTCGCCCAGCTCGTCGGCCATGCGCTCCACGAACGGCAGCCAGCCGTCAGGGGCACCGGCGGCCGCCCAGCCGCCCCGGTCGGCGAACCAGGTCGGGCTTGTGAAGTGGTGCAGGGTCACCATCGGGCTCATGCCCTGCTCGCGGAGCTCGGCCAGCACGGTCCGGTAGTGCCGGACCTGCCGCTTGTCGAACTCGCCCGGCGCGGGCTCGACGCGTGACCACTCGATCGAGAGCCGGTGCGCGTTGTGCTTCAGCTTGCGGAAGAGGCGGAAATCGGCCCGAAAGCGGCGGTAGTGGTCGCAGGCCGGGTCGGCGCTGTCGCCGGTCACGATGCCGCCCTGCTGCTCGAAACGCCACCAGTCGCAGTTGTGGCAGCCGCCCTCGACCTGGTGGGCCGCGCTGGCGGTGCCCCACAGGAATCCGTCGGGGAATTTGCGCAGCTCAGCCAACGCGCCCGATCATATCGGCCCGTGGCCAGTCGCCCGACTCGACGCCGATTCCTCGCCGGGGCGGCCGGCGTGGCCGCCGGGCTGGCCTTTCCGGCGGTCCGGATCGGGCGGGCGGCGGACACGCCGATCCGCAACGTCGTCCTGCTTATGCAGGAGAACCGCTCGTTCGACCACTACTTCGGGCTCTACCCGGGCGCCAACGGGCTGCCCGACTGCGCGCCCGTCAGCCACGCCGACACGCTGGCCCTGAGCGACGTGCCGCACACGACCGACGTGGCCGAGGCCGAGTTCGACCAGGGCCGCAACGATCGCTTCAGCCTCGCCGGCAGCCGGGCCCTCACCTACTACACGGGCGAGGACATCCCCTACTACTGGTCGCTGGCGAACCGCTTCACCCTATGCGACAGCTACTTCTGCTCCGTGCTGGGGCCCACCTTTCCCAACCGCCTCTACAGCATCGCCGCATCGGCGGGGGGCTTCAAGGACAACCCGGCCACGATCGACGCCCGGCTGCTGCCGCGGCCGAACCTGGTCGACCGCCTGGACGAGGCGGGCGTTGACTGGGCCTGCTATGTGGCCAAAGTGCCTGCCGAAGGCTTCAATCCGGTGACCTACTACCCGGAGCACCGCGGCGAAGCCCGCGCCCAGCGGCCTTACTCGCAGCTGCTGGCCGATGCGGCGACGGGGCGGCTGCCGAGCGTGGCCTGGGTCATCACCCAGGAGCCGGTCACCGAGCACCCTCCCGACCCCATCTCCTGGGGGGAGCGGTTCGTGGCGCTGACCATCAACAGCCTGGCCGCCGGGCCCCAGTGGCAATCCATGGCGGTCATCCTCAACTACGACGAGAACGGCGGCTTCTACGACCACGTGGCGCCGCCCCAGGTGGACTCCCGGGGTTACGGCTTCCGGGTGCCCGCGATCGTCGCCTCGCCCTTTGCCAAGCCCGGCCACGTCAGCGCGAAACCGTTCGACCACACCTCGGTCCTGGCGTTCGTGCGCAGCGTTTTCGGGCTGCGGGCGCTGAACTCGCGAGAGGCTTCGGCGAACCCGCTGGAGGACGCCTTCGACTTCGGCCACTCGGAGCCGGGCTTCGTTTCCTACACGGACCGCCGGCGCCTCGTCAACGACCTGCTGCCGACGGGTTGGGAGACCTCCGTCCTCTCTCTCCCGGTGCCCCCCGGGGAGTCACCAACCATCCCCCGCCCGCGGCCGCTGTGCCCGCCCCGCGTAGACCTCGCGGGCGGCGCCACCGCGGCCGTGGGGGCGGCGCTGGTGCTCGGCGCGATGGCGCTGCCCTTCAGGGCGCGGGCCGGCTCCCCTCCGCGGCCTCCAGGCTGACCTTGGGCGTCCGGACGTAGTCCATCCGGCTGATCTCGTCGCCCTCCAGGTCGATCTCAAGGGCGCCCGCCCGGTCCACCGCCTTGCGGTACATCTCGCGCTCCTTGTGGGGCCTGCCGTCGAGCAGGATCCAGGCGGCCTGCAGGGGGTCGGCATGACTGACCAGCGCCGTGACCTCGTCCGGCCGCTCCCGCGCCACCTTCCACATCACATCCAGGATCCGGCCGCCCATGCTGGCGACCGTCTCATCGCCCGGCAGGAGCCCCCGCCTGGCTTTGTGGACCCACCAGAGGGGGCGCCGGGCCGGGATCTGCCAGAAGGGCACGCCCTGTAGGTAGCGGCTGAACTCTGCCTCGCGCAGCTCCGGCTCCGGCCGCAGCGGCACGAGGTGCTTCAGCTGGTCCCTGATGATCTCGGCGGTCTCCCGGGCCCGGTCGAGTGGGCTGTGCACGATCAGCGAGAGGCCGCTCCCCCGCAGCCTCTGGCCTACCGCCGCCGCCTGGGCGCGGCCGAGCGGGCTGAGGCGGAAGTCGGGCAGGTGGCCGTAGAGCAGCCGCTGCGGGTTCTGGACGTCGGCATGGCGGATCAGGAAAATCCGGGTCGTCACGACCCGAGATTACCTACACCGACGGCTAGACGTGGAGCGGGTTGTAGGTGCGGTTGGGGCCGGCGCCGTCGGCGCGGCCCTGCTGGAGGGTCAGGTAGGCCTCCTGGAGCAGGTCCTGGACGCCCATCTTCTCCAGGTTCACCGTGGCCGCCCCGACGCTGACCGTCAGCCGCTGCCACTGGCCGCCCGCCTCGAAGTCGTGAGAGGCGATGGAGCGCCGCGTCTTGTCCGCCGCCAGGACGGCGCCCTGGGCGTCAGTCTCGGGCAGCACGATCGCGAAGTGCGGGGGGCCGTCGCTGTCCAGGAAGCCGACCGTGTCGGTGTCGCGCACAGCCTGGACCAGCGCCTGGGCCAGCTCACGCAGCAGCCCGTTCAGCAGTGACACGCCCAGGTCGTGGTGCATGTGCTCGGCGTGGTCGACCTCGACGACCAGGACCGACAGCGGGCGCTTGTAGCGGATCGCCCGGTTCGCCTCCTGGCCCACGATCGCCTTCACGAAGACGGCGTTGAAAAGCTCGGTCGTGGCGTCCACGACGAAGATCGGACTCGTATTGCGGTTGCTCTGGCTGTGGCCGCAGGTCGGGCAGTACTGGGCGCCCTCCGGAACCTGCGCCTCGCAACTCCAGCAGATCATCGCGGAATTGTAGCCGCAGCCCTTGCGGCCGACCGCTATCTTTCAGGCGTGTCCGACCAGACCTCGCTGTTTCCGCAGGAGGAGCCCGGACGGGCGCCGGACGCACCCCTGGCGTCGCGCCTGAGACCGACGACGTTCGACGACCTGGTCGGCCAGGAGCGCGTCGTCACGACGCTCCGCGACCTGGCGGCGGCCGGCCGGCTGCCCAGCATCGTGCTCTGGGGCCCACCCGGCAGCGGCAAGACCACGCTGGCGGGCATCCTGGCCAAGGCGACCGGCGCCCGTTTCACGTCCATCAGCGCGGTCACGTCCGGCGTCGCGGACCTCCGGCGCGTCATCGCCGAGGCCCGGCTGGCCCGCGAGCGAGGCCAGCGAACGGTCCTGTTCATCGACGAGCTGCACCGGTTCAACAAAGCCCAGCAGGATGCGATCCTGCCCCACGTCGAAGACGGCACCGTGACGTTGATCGGGGCCACCACCGAGAACCCGTCGTTCGAGGTGATCGCGCCACTGCTTTCGCGCAGCCGGGTCTTCCGGCTCGAGGCGCTGGAGCCGCAGCACCTGGAAGCGGTCATGCGGCGGGGGCTGGCCGAGCTGCACCGGGAGATCGAGGACGACGCCATGGCCGGCCTGCTGGAGGCCTCGCGAGGCGACGCCCGCAGCGGCCTCAACGCTTTGGAGACCGCCGCCGCGTTGAGCCCCGAAGGCCCGCTGACAGTCGCCTCGATCGAGCAGGCGATGCAGGAGCGCCATCTTCTGTACGACCGCGCCGGCGACCAGCACTACGACATCGTCTCCGCCCTCATCAAGAGCGTGCGCGGGAGCGACCCGGACGCGGCCGTCTACTGGCTGGCCCGCATGCTGGAGGCGGGCGAGGACCCCAACTTCGTCGCCCGCCGCCTCGTGATCCTGGCCTCCGAGGATGTCGGCCTGGCCGACCCGATGGCGCTGCCGGTCGCCGTCGCCGCCCAGCAGGCGGCGCACTTCATCGGCCTGCCGGAAGCGCTCTTCCCGCTGACCGAGGCTGCGCTCTACCTGGCCAAGGCCCCCAAGTCGAACTCCACGCTGGGCGCCTACATGGCCGCGCGGGAGGCGATCCAGGAGACCGGCAACCTGCCCGTACCGCTTCCTCTCCGCAACGCGGCCACCGGGCTGATGCGGCAGATGGGTTACGGCAAGGGCTACCGCTACGCCCACGATTTCGAGGGCGGCGAGGTCGAGCAGCAGCATCTCCCGGACCAGTTGAAGGAGCGCCGGTTCTACGAGCCGAATCCACGCGACCGGTAGAGTTGGATGAGTGGCCGACGCACTTGTCATCTTCAAGCCCGACTCGGCCCACCGGCTTGCGGCCCGGGCCGCGATCTGGACCTGGCTGGGCTCCGAACGTGACTGGAAGCTGACGGCGCTGACCTGGTTCACGCCTCCCGGCGAGCTCATCAGGAGCCACTACGACTTCCTGGAGGGACGCCCTTTCTTTCCCTGGCTGGTGGACTTCATGAGCGCGCTGCCGGTGGTGGTCGGCCGCGTCAACGCGGACTCGGGGACGCTCGAGGCGATGCGCTACGAGCTGGGCGAGACGCGAATCCAGGAAGCCCGGCCGGGCTCCCTGAGGGAGCGCTTCGGGATCGGCGGCGGCGTCAACTGCGTCCACCTCTCGGACTCCCCCGAGGCGGGCGTCAAGGAGACCCAGCTCTGGGCCCGCTACCTCCAGCTCGACCAGGTGGACGCCGGCCTGGAGAGCTCCTCCGAGGCGCCCGACCACACGTTCCACCTGCGCTCGCTGGCCACGCAGTACGCGGCGGGAATCCACAAGGACCTGGCCGCGCAGGAGATCCGGAAGCTGCTGCGCGAGGAGACCGAGCTAGAGGGAGACGGATTCGAGGCTATGGTCCGGATCGTTCTCGGGGCCTTCGCGTAGCTTCGGCCGGCGCCTGGGTTGCTTGGGCGGTTTCGTTTCCGAGAGCACGACCGTCGTGTGGTTGAAGAGCTCGAGGTTGGGCACGATGATCAGCTCTCCAGTCTCGCCTCGCAGGTAGGTGACGCGCATCTTGACCTCGGTGACCACTCCCCTATAGCCCTGCGACTCGACGATGTCCCCCACCTTGATGTTGCGTTCGAGGAGCACGTAGTAACCGGCGACGTAGTTCTTGAAAAGGTCCTGGAGGCCGAGGCTGGTGATGATGGCGGCGGTCAGGAAGCCCGTCAGCCCCAGGCTGGGCTGCTGGGTGACGATCGTGAAGCCGGCGACCAGCGCGACCATGATCGCCGCGCCCCAAAAGGCGCGCATCACCAGCTGGACCATGTCCGCGCGGACCTGGCGCTTTTCCAGGGCGGCTCGGATGACAGTCCGCAGCCATGTCGCCAGCAGCAGCAGCGCCGCGAATGCAAGAACGCCGAGCACGGCGTGGATCAGGTCCACGGCCCGTAAGGGTACGGCCTACTCGGGTTCCTTCGAAACCTCGCCGGCAGCCTCGTCGCCCGGTTCCGCAGGTTCGGCCTCGGCTGCCTCCGCGCCCGTCGCTGCGGCCTCCTGGCTCTCCTCCTCGGCCAGCTCGGCGGCCATGTCGCGGCGCTGGGTCAGCTTGACGATCAGCTCGTCTTCGTCCGTGACGACGGTGACCGCCTCGCTGAGCTTCAGGTCGCGCACGTAGACGCCGGCGTCGATCTCGGCCAGGCCGGAGATGTCCACCTCGATCTTCTCGGGGATGTCAGTGGGCAGGCACTCCACCCGAAGCGTGTGGTGGACGTGGAGGATGTCGGCGTCGCCGAGCCTCACCAGTTCCGGCTCGCCCTGGAGGACGATCGGGACGTCGACCTGCAGCTTCTCCAGGAGGGAGACCTGCAAGAAGTCAACGTGGACCGTGTTGAAGCGGCGGGGGCTGATCTGGACCTCCTTGATGAGGACCTTGTGGGCCGGGCTGCCGTCCACCACCAGGTCGACCAGCTGGCTGTGGCCGGCTCGGGCCAGGACACGAGTGAAATCGTGGCTTTCCAACACCAGCGACCTGGTCTCGACGTGATGGCCGTAGACGACTGCGGGGATCTTGCCCTGGCTGCGAAGGCGGCGGTTTTCGCCCCGCGTCTTGTCTCTTATCTTGGCTTTGAGTTCCATCTTTCCCTACAGTTTCGAGCGCGGGCTTGAAACGATCTGGCCCGCCGAAGCGTTGCAAAGGTTACCAACTGCATGACCATGTCCGCCCATCGCCGCCGCCTGATCGCGCTTTGCGTGGCCGCCCTCCTGGGCCTGGTCGCTGTCCTGATCGCGGAGAGCGACGCCGCCACGGTCGAGGCCTCCAACAGCTTCCAGGCCAACCGTCAGCACCTGGACCGCGAGCTGGCGACCGCCCAGGCCCAGGGCTTCAGCCAGGACGACCTGCGGCCGGTGCTGGATCGGCTGGCCGGCGTCGACCGCGCTCCCCAGCCGGTCTGGGTCGGCGACCGGCCGGCCTATTACCACGCCCAGGGCCTGGTGATCGTGCAGCTTCGCGCCCAGCTCGGCCAGCAGCAGCAGGCAGTCCTGGGTGGCAGCAAGGACCAGGCGCTCAAGGACCTGGGGAGCACGAAGGCCCAGATCGACCAGGACAGCTCCCTCGGCCTCGACGCGGGCGACGTGGCTGCGCTCCAGGCCCGCTATGACGACCTGAACAAAGCAATCGGGGACGGCCACACGCTGCTCGACTTCCGGAGCGCGGATGGCGGCGCGCGGACGCTCACCGAGGACGCCACCAAGGCGGCGGCCGTCCAGCAGGCCGAGAACGCAGTGCTCCTCAAGGCGGCCGCGGACCTGAAGGCCCAGAAGAGCGGCAGCGTGCCGGCTCTCGCAAAGGCCGGCTCGGACGCCCTGGCGACCGGTCGCAACGAGGCCACCTACGCCGGCTTCCTGAACCAGGCGGGCACGTTCAACGGCTACGACAGCGTGGCGCGAGCCTACCGGGCGCTGGAGAGATACGCGGGCCAGCTGTCGGCCTCCGACGCCGACGCGGCGGCGCTGGCGGCGGGGGCGGAGCTCCGGTACGCGGCGCAGATCCACGACGCGCTCGTCAAGGGGATGCCGGGCAAGGCGATCCTGGTCTCGCTGAACGAGCAGGAGCTGCGCGCCTACGAGAACGGCAAGGCCCAGCCGGTCCTGGCCACGGTGGTCACCACCGGCCGGCCGGCCTTGCCGACCGACGTCGGCCCGATGAAGGTCCTCTGGAAGGTCACGCCCTGGAAGATGGTCTCCCCCTGGCCCCAGGGGTCACCCTTCTACTACCCGCCGACCGACGTCCGCAAGGTGCTCTGGTTCACGGCCAGCGGCGAGGGGCTCCACGACGCCTCCTGGCGAAGCTGGTTCGGGCCGGGCTCGAACAGCGGCGACGGCACGCACGGCTGCATCAACCTTCCCGGCTCGACGGTCGACTTCGTGTACGACTGGGCTCCCGTCGGCACCCCGGTGATCGTCATCCCGGGCAACGGGCAGCCGCAGGCCCAGCAGCTGGCGGCCGACACGATCGACACCAACGCCGGACAGGCCGTCAAGGGCGCGTAGCGAGGCGGCCCGGCTAGCTCTCGGGGAAGCGCTCCCGCAGCCAGTCCACGATCTGCTGGAGGGGCGTGCCGGGGGTGAAGATCTCGGCGACGCCGATCTTCTTCAGGGCCTCGATGTCGTCATCCGGGACTATCCCGCCTCCGAACACGGTGATGTCTTCGGCCTTCTTCTTCTTGAGCTCCTCCACCACGGCGGGAAAGAGCGTCATGTGGGCCCCTGAGTGGAGCGACAGGCCGATCACCTGGGCGTCCTCCTGGAGGGCCGCGTCGACCACCATAGCCGGGGTCTGCCGGAGCCCCGTGTAGATCACCTCGAAGCCGGCGTCGCGCAGCGCCCTGGCCACCACCTTGACGCCCCGATCGTGGCCGTCCAGCCCGACCTTGGCCAGCACGATGCGCACCGGTTTGACGGCCGTCTGAGGCATCTAGATGATCGCCTGCTCGGTGTACAGGCCGAACACGTCCACCATTGCGCCCATGATCTCGCCCTCGGTGGCGTAGGCGCGCACCGCGTCAAGGATGTGCGGCATCAGGTTCTCGCGGGGCGACCCCGCGGCCTTCCTGAGCTGGTCGATCGCCTTCGAGCACCGGGCGTTGTCGCGCTTGCGCCGGACCTCGCGCACCCGCGCCACCTGCTCGGCCTCCAGCTGGGGGCTGATCTTGAGGATCTCGAGATCGTCCTCGTCGTCGCTCACAAACCCGTTGACGCCGACGATGACGCGCTGCTTCGCCTCCAGCTCGCGCTGGTAGCGGAATGACGCATCCGCGATCTCTCTCTGCAGGTAGCCCTCCTCGATGCAGGGGACGACGCCGCCCCGCCTGTCGATCTCTGCGAAGTAAGCTTCCGCCCCCTCCTCCATCCGCCGCGTCAGGTCCTCGATGAAGTAAGAGCCGCCGAGGGGATCGACGGTGTTGGCGACTCCGGTCTCGCTGGCCAGCATCTGCTGGGTGCGCAGGGCGATCCGGGCGTTCTTGTCGGTCGGCAGCGCCAACACCTCGTCCATGGCGTTCGTGTGCAGCGACTGGGTGCCGCCCAGAATGGCGCCCAGGGCCTCGACCGCCGTGCGCGCGATGTTCAGCTCCGGCTGCTGAGCGGTCAGCGAGACCCCCGCGGTCTGGGTGTGGAAGCGCAGCTTCCAGGAGCGCTCGTCCTGGGCTCCGTAGCGTTCGCGCATGTGCCGGGCCCAGATCCGGCGGGCGGCGCGGAACTTGGCGATCTCCTCAAAGAAGTCGATGTGGGCGTCAAAGAAGAACGACAGCCGGGGGGCGAAATCGTCCACCTTCATGCCCCGCTCCAGGCAGGCCTCCACATACGCGAAGCCGTCGGCCAGCGTGAAGGCGAGCTCCTGGACGGCGGTCGAGCCGGCCTCGCGGATGTG
>DHIW01000076.1:9575-15762 GCA_002404015.1 Chloroflexi bacterium UBA4736 | reverse complement strand
GCCTCGCGGATGTGGTAGCCGGACACCGAGACCGTGTTCCAGCGCGGCACTTCGGCGGCGCAGTACTCGATCGAGTCCACGACCAGCCGCATGGAGGGCTCGGGCGGAAAGATGAACTCCTTCTGCGCGATGAACTCCTTGAGGATGTCGTTCTGCAGGGTGCCGTTGACCTTGGTGAAGGGCACGCCCTGCTTCTCGGCCACGGCCAAGTACATGCAGAGCAGGATCGCGGCCGGCGAGTTGATGGTCATGGAGGTCGAAACGTCGGCCAGCGAGATCCCCTCGAACAGCCGCTCCATGTCCGCCAGGGAGTCGATGGCCACCCCGCAGTGGCCGATCTCGCCGCGGCTGGTGGGCGCGTCCGAGTCCTGGCCCATCAGAGTCGGCATGTCGAACGCCACCGAGAGGCCGGTCTGCCCGTTCTTCAGGAGCGAGTGGTAGCGCCGGTTCGTCTCCTCGGCGGTCGCGAAGCCGGAGAACTGCCGCATGGTCCAGAGGCGGCCGCGATAGCCGGACTCGTGGATGCCCCGCGTGTACGGGTACTCGCCGGGTGGCTCCAGGTCGATGCCCTGAACGTCGGCCGCCGTGTAGACGGGCTCGATCGGGAGGCCCGAGATCGTGGACGTCTCGACGCCATCTGCCCTGGCGCCGTACGTGACCTTCATCGCGACTCCATTATCCGCCCGGCTTTTTTCTTCGAGCGTGCCCGCTCGGGTATCAGCTCGGCGCGCTGCCGGGTCAGGATCTCGTCGGCGGCCGCGTACGGGATGCGGTCGTGGAGCAGCCGCTCCGAGAGCTTCGCGTCCTGGTCGAGCAGCGCCCGAGCCTCGCTGCGCGCCCATTCACCTACCAGGTCGGCCGCCTCGTCCTTGAGCCGCGCCTCGGAGAGCTGGCGGCCCTCGCCGCTCGCCTCGAGGTGGGCGCGGTGGGCTTCGACCGCCTTCCAGGCCTCGTCCACCCCCTCGTTGCGGGCCGCCACGGCGCCCACGATGGGGGGCCTCCAGGCGACCCGGGGCCCCATGCTCAGCATCGAGCGGATCTCCTGGATGGTCTTCTGGCTGCCGGGCACATCCGCCTTGTTGACCACGAACACGTCGGCGATCTCCATGATCCCGGCCTTGATCATCTGCACCCCGTCACCAAGCCCGGGCGTCAGAACGACCACCGTGGTGTCCGCGATCGCCGCGACCTCGAGCTCCGACTGCCCCACGCCGACCGTTTCCAGGATCACCACGTCGAAGCCGAACGCTCCCATCAGCCGGATCGCCTCCCGGGTCGCGACCGACAGGCCGCCCAGGTGGCCGCGGGCGCCCATCGAGCGGATGAACACCTTGGAGTCGAGCGCGTGGCGCTGCATCCGGATCCGGTCGCCCAGGATCGCGCCGCCCGAGTAGGGGGAGTTGGGATCGACCGCGATCACGGCAACCGCCTGGTCGCGGTCGCGCAGAAGCCGGACCAGGCAGTCGACCAGAGTCGACTTGCCCGTGCCGGGGGCGCCGGTGAATCCGACGACGTAAGGTCTTTGCACCCGGTCCTGCAGCGCCTCCAGCAGGTGGCGGACCGCCGGGTCGCGCTTCTCCACCAGCGTGATCGCCCGCGCCAGGCCGCGGATGTTGCCCTCGCGGAACTCGGCCGCCAGGTCGCGCTCCTTTCCCACGAGACGTCAGCCTAGGCCGTACCAGGCGTTGGCGTAGTCGCTTCCCAGGACCACCACGAAGCCGGTCGAACCGCCGGCGGCCGGCGGCGCCGGTTGGACGGGGGCTTTGAAGTACGTGCCCAGCCAGGCTGCCGTCTGCGGGTAGGCACCCCCCGAGTAGTCGTACACGATCGAGGTGGCCCGGAGCGGCTGGCGCACGCCGGCGCCGAGGTTCAGGTTGAAGGGGCGCAGCGTGGTGGTCACCCTGTCCTGGAGGTCCAGCGAGCTCCGGCTGGCGTTGGCGACCTGGATCGGCGCCTTCTCGGCCGCGACCTTGAGGTCAATGAAGAGCGACGCGAAGTAGCGGTGCAGGACCTGGTAGCTCTGGTCTTCCGGACAGAGCACGTACAGCTGGCGGTCGCCGCAGCTGCCCCGCTGGTACGGCACGTAGCTGGTCAGGAGGTCGGTGTCAGTAAGCGCGACCCGGGTGATCGAGCTGTCGGGCAGGCTTCCTGCGAAGTCGTACAGCGCTTTCAGGTCGTTCAGGTCCATATCGGTCGTGAAGTTCTTCTGGAGGGCGTTCATCAGCTGGGGAGCCTTGACCAGGGCCCCGGCCGAGGCGGCCTTGTGGCGAATCGCGTTGACGATCGTCTGCTGGCGCTTGGCCCTGCCGAAGTCGGTCGCCTGGTCCGGCTCGCTGGCGTCGCGCGACCGCGCGATCTCCAGCGCCTGCTCGCCGCTGATGTGCTGAAGGCCGGCATTGAAATGGATGCCTGCGCCGGCCGGGCAGGGGTAGCCGGGCGGCACCCCGTGGTTGATGTAGCCGTTGTGGTAGTCGGGGTAGTGGCAGTCGTCCAGGGGCCCGTCCAGCGTGATGTCGATGCCGCCGACCGCGTCCACGATGTCGCGGAAGGCTTTGAAGTCCACGGTCACGTACTTGTCGAACTGGACGCCGGTGACCTGGTTCACCATGTGCGTGGCAAGGTGGCCGCCCCCGTCCTTCCCCGTGTACTCGGCTTTCTTGCCCGGCCACTCCGCGTCGGAGCCGCCGACCTGGTTGGCCACGTTGATCTTCTGCGAGTAGGTGCGACCGTCGCCCCAGGCGTCCATCTTGACCCAGAGGTCGCGGGGGACCGAGGCCTCCACGATCCGCTTGGAGCCGGGGTCGATCATCACCACCATGATCGTGTCGGTGAGAAGCGGGGAGTCGTTCTCGAGCCCACCGTCACCGAGCATCAGCAGGTTCACCTGCTGGCCGTGGCGCAGCTTCCATGCGATCGAGCCCGGGGGCGGGGCGATCTCGTGCTGCACGATCGTGAACGGGTTGGAGAAGTTGACGACGCTGTGCAGGAAGCCGACGGTCCGAGCGACCACCACACTGGTTCCCAGCAACACCCCGACCAGCAGCCCGATGGCGACCATCGTCGGGGCCGAGCGGCCAAGACGGTTGGTATAGCGGTAGCGGGAGCGCCGGGCCCGAGGCCTGGCTCTACGCATTCCTCCTCATTCTACGAACGAGCGCCGGCCGTCCCGCCGGGCCGGGCGGTCAGGCCTGGCCGAGCCACCGGCGGGCGAAGTCGCTGCCCAAGACCACCACCAACCCCTGGCTGGCTGTGCCGGCGGGGGCCGGGCCGCCCGAGGCGGGCGTGACCACCGTGGCTCCGAAGAAGTCGGCCAGCCACTTCGCCGTCAGCGGGTACTTGCCGCCCGAATAGTCGTATACGACGGAGTGGGGGTCGGCTCTGCCCCGAATCGGGTCGGAGACCTTGAGGCCGAGCTGGCGGACGCTGGAGGTGACCCGCGGCCCAAGGTCGTTGACGGTCAGGCTGGCATTGTCCAGCTCCACAGGGGCCGCCTCCTTCAGCAGGTCGGGGTCGAGGAAGAGGTTGCCGAAATAGGAGTGCATGACCTTGAAGCTGGGGTCCTGGGCGCACAGCACGTAGGCATAGAAGTCGCCGCAGCTGCCCTTCCGCATGAAGTAGCCGTCCACCAGGTCGGTGTCCGTGATGGAGACCCGGTTGATGGCGGTGTCGGGAAGCTTTCCGCTCCAGTCGTAGACGGCCTTCAGGTCGGCCAGGCCGAGATCCGTGCGGAAGTTCTTCTGCAGCGCATCCATCAGCTGGGGAGCCTTCGCGAGAGCGTTGACAGATGTGGCCTTCTTGCGGATGGCGTTGATCAGGAGCTGCTGGCGGCGGGCCCGGCCGAAGTCGCTGGCCTGCTCCGGCTGGGTCGCGTGGCGCGAGCGGGCGAGCTCGAGTGCCTTCTCGCCGTCCACCGTCTGGCAGCCGGTGGGGAAGTGGATGCCGCCGCGGATGTAACCGTTGTTGTAGTTCGGGTACTGGGTGTCGTCGAGCGGGGTGTCGAGGCAGATGTCCACCCCGCCAAGGGCGTTGACCAGGTCACGGAAGGCTTTGAAATCGACCGCCACGTAGCCGTCGAACTGCAGCCCGGTGGCCGTCGAGACCGACTGCTCCGCGAGCTTCCCACCCGCGTCCCGCTGGCGCGTGAACTCCGGTCGCTTCTTGGTCCAGGTGGCGTCGTCCACCCCAACCGAGAAGGCGACATTGATCTTCTGCGGGAGCAGGTGATGGTCCGGCCAGGCGTCGATGCCCACCATCAGGTCGCGGGGGATCGAGACCTCGGCCACACGCTTGCTGGCCGGGTCCACGCTCAGCACCACCATCGAATCGGTCAGGTAGGGGGCGTCGTTCTCAACGCCGCCGTAACCGAGCAGCAGGACGTTCACCTGCTGGCCGTGCTTCAGCTTCCAGGCGATCGTCCCCTGGGCGGGTTCGATGACCTGGAGTGGGTTGTCGACTCGGGCCACCCCGCTAAGGAAGCCTGCCGTGCGGTAGGCAAGGGCTCCGAAGCCGCCGACCACCACCGCCAGCAACACCAGCCCGAGCAGCCGGCGGAAGCCGAACCGCGATCGGCGATAGCGTGAGCTTCGGGCCCGCGACCGCGAGCCTGCTGGGCTGTCCAAGACGGGTTACCTCATTGCAAGACGGTTCAAGACGTTGAGTGGTTTCGTTCTGCGACGCCGAGGCGGAGCCGCCCGGGAAGTGCTCCCGGGCGGCTCTACTCTATCTAGCCAGTGGTCCGCGCGCCACCCAGGCCTACAAAGATGTTCACGATCACGAGCAGGATCTCGAGAGCGAAGAGGACGGTGCCGACGATTCCCAGGATGCGTCCGGCCTGGGCCAGTCCGAGCCCTCCCAGGGCCCCGTTGCTGGCCCTGATCTTTCCCATCGAGGAGTTTCCGATGAAAAAGGCGACCGGCGCCAGGATCGGACAGCAGATGATCCCCAGGATGCCCAGGATCAACGAGAGCAAAGCCGAGCCCTCGTTGGGAGCTGCCACGGCGTAAGCGCCCGCCTGGGGCGCGTACCCGCCGCCGGGCGGCGGAGGGGGAGCGTATCCGCCTTGCGGCGGCGGCGCGGGCACATATCCGCCTTGCGGCGGCGGTGGCGGAGGAGGCGGCGGCGGTGGCGGAGGAGGCGGCGGCGGTGGCGGAGGGGGTAGGCCGGGATCCTCCCCACCGGGCGGGGGCGGCGGCGGCGGCTCGGAAGGCGGCGGCGGGGGCGGCGTGCCGCCTCCGCCCGGGGGTTGCCAGCCACCCCCTCCCGCGGGTGGCGGCGGGGGTGATCCTGGCGGCGGCGGTAGGTCACTCATGCGCGGTTTCCTCCTCTAAACAGCCGGTAGCCGGGCGGAATCTCTCTCGTAGCCGTGTACGACCGCGGCAAGGATGGCATAGCCGTACGGAATCGTGAAGATGATTCCAACGAGGCAGAGGAAGACGCCGAGGCTTCCCAGCAGGAGTGCCACGAACGCCATCAGCCCGGCGAGGAGGGTGTCGGGGAGGCGCGGCCGGATCGCCCGCCAGAGCGCCGGCAAGTCGAGACCGGCCCCGATGCCACCCCGGTCCACGGCCAGGATGATGGGCACGAAGACGAAGTAGAAGGCCAGCTGGTAGGCGAGCAGCAGCGCCTGCCCCAGCAGCACGAGCGGCACGGCGACCAGCGCGCCGCCAGAGCCCCGGCCGATCGCCACGAGGACAGACGGAACCACCAGGAGCGCGAACAGCAGGGCGCTGATGGCACCGTACACAAGCTGGACGACGAAGAGACGGGCTCCCCGCTCGAGCTGAGGCAAGCCGGCTTCAGCCAGCTCGGCGCGTCCCGCACGCAGGTTGTCGAGGGTTGCGTACATCCAGCCGAAGACGGCGATGCCGCCCAGGATGGGGATCAGCCCGATGAGGCCGATCAGCAGGCACTTGGCAAACCAGCGAGGATCGCGAGTCGGCCAGCTGATCGCGGCCCCAAGGTCCACGGCCCGGAACTATAAAGACGTGGGGGAAACAAGCTTGTTTCCCCCGGGCCCCCTTCCCCCCCATTGCGTGTCGGTCGGCGTTGGGAAGAGAGACTCATACGGGCGAGCGGAGCCCGCCCATACGGCGCCATCGTCTTCTTTCTGACAGCGCGGCGCCGCCGCTACCGCAGCAGCGCGCGAGAGATCACCACCCGCTGGATCTGGTTGGTGCCCTCGTAGATC
>DHIW01000076.1:0-9398 GCA_002404015.1 Chloroflexi bacterium UBA4736 | reverse complement strand
CCCTCGTAGATCTGCGTGATCTTGGCGTCCCGCATCATCCGCTCGACGGGATAGTCCTGGATGTACCCGTAGCCGCCCAGGATCTGGACGGCGTCCGTCGTGACCTTCATGGCCATGTCGGAGGCGAACATCTTGGCCATCGCGGCGATCTTGGTGAGGTCCGGGAGCTTCTGGTCGACCTTCGTCGCCGCAAGGTAGACCAGGTGGCGGGCCGCCTCGATCTGGGTTGCCATGTCGGCCAGCATGAACTGCAGGCCCTGGAAGCTGGCGATAGGCTGCCCGAACTGCCGGCGCTCCTTGGCGTAGTTCAGGGCGTAGTCGAACGCCCCCTCGGCGATGCCGAGGGCCTGCGCCCCGATGCCCGGCCGCGAACGGTCCAGGACGGCCAGCGCGAGCTTGAAGCCCTGGCCCTCGTCGCCCAGCCGGTTGCCCGCCGGCACCCGGACGTCATCGAAGGCCAGCTGAGCTGTCGGCGAGCCCTTGATCCCCAGCTTGTGCTCGGTCTTGACGACCGTCCAGGGACTGTTCTCCTTCTCGAGCACAAAGGCGCTTATCCCCTTGGCCCCCTGCTCGCCGTCGGTGCGGGCGAATACCACCAGGGTTTCGGCTATCCCACCGTGCGTGATGAAGATCTTGCCGCCGTTCAGCACGTACTCGTCGCCGTAGCGCTTGGCCGTGGTCTTCATGGCCGCGGCGTCCGACCCCGACCCCGCCTCGGATAGCGCGTAGGCCGCGACCCGGCCCTGGGCGAGCGGCGGGCAGAGGCGCTTTTTCTGCTCCTGCGTCCCCGCGACCAGGATCGGGTAGGAGCCCAACGCCTGGACGGCCAGGATCAGGGAACAGGTGGCGTCGGCCTTGGCGATCTCCTCGATAGCCATGCAGATCGACACCGACGAGCCGCTGATGCCGCCGTACTCCTCGGGGAAGGGAATCGCCAGGATGCCGTTGTCGGCGAACAGCTTCTCGATGTCCTTGGGGTATTCGGCCCGATCGTCGATCTCGGCCGCCCTCGGCACGACCTTGTCCTGCACGAGCTCGCGGATCGTGTCCCGGATCGCGACCTGCTCGTCCGAGAACGAGAACTCCATGCCCGCATTATCTGCGCAGCAGGCTGCCCACCTGGATCCCGAGAATGGCCCAGAAGGCGAGCGCCAGGTCGTTCTTGAAGTACGGCGCGTCCACCAACCCGTGTACCAGGATCGCCACGATCGTGCCCAGTGTGCCGATCGCGATGGCGCGAGGCCAAGGGCCCGCGGCCAGACCCTGGATCACGGTGCGGAGGGCCTGTACCACGATCCAGATGAAGCCGGCCAGGCCCAGCAGGCCGGTCTCGCTCCAGAAGTTGAGGACGATGTTGTGGGGGTAGATCAGGTTCTCCCCGTAGCCGCCCGTCTTGTACGGCTGGATCGCGCTCTGGAACCCGTTGAGCCCGCCCCCGAACAGGGGCCGGTGCTCGAGCATCCGCAGGCTGGTCTCCCACAGCGATCGCCGCAGTGCGAGCGTGTTCCGGGGACTGTTGGGATCGAACTCGACCATGACCCGGCTCCGCACCCGCGCGCTCGCCAGTAACGCCAGCGCCGCCAGGCCGGCGGCTGCGCCGACCACCCAGAGGCGCCGCCGGTGGAAAAAGCAGACCGCTATCGAAAGGCACGCCAGGGTGAGCCAGCCGGCTCTCGAGAAGCTGAGCGCGATAGCCAGCGCAAAGAGCCCGTAGAGCGCGGCCGCGACAAGCCTCTCCCAACGCTCCTCGGAGAACACGGCGACCGCCAGCGCCACCGCCGCCAGCGGTTCCAGGTACATGGCGACGTCGTTCGCGCTGTTGTAGATCACCACGGCCGGCGTCACGTCGTCGAACGAGTGGGTGGCCAGCGCCCGCAGTGTGTTGGCGATGTTCAGCAGGGCGGAGATGGCGCCCGCGAGGCCCAGGCCGGCCAGCAGCAGTCGGGCCTGGTCGCGCCGGGACGCCATGGCCGCGATGAGCAGCCCGGCCAGCATGGGCTCCACGAAGTAGGCCTTCCAGATCCCCAGCGCCTTGGTCAGCGTCGAGGCGGTGACCAGCGTGTCGATGCTGGCCCCCGTCAGCAGCAGCAGCGCCGCCCACGTGTACGGGTTCCGCCAGGGCAGCTCCGTCCAGAAGGCGTAGTAGCCGGCGACCAGCGCGACCAGGAGCACGATCTCGAGCGCGGTCGTGGGGAGTGGGCCGAGATGAGGCCTTATCACATACGCGGGGCTGGCGGCCAGCGCGGCCGCCATCAGGAAGGTCGTGCCCCGCTTCAGCTGAGCAGCTCCCGCGCGATCACGACCCTCTGGACCTGGTTCGAGCCCTCGTAGATCTGCAGCGCCTTGGCGTCGCGGAAGTGGCGCTCGAACGGATAGTCGTTCATGTAACCGTATCCGCCGGCCAGCTGGACGGCGTCGATGGCGACGTCCATCGCGGTGTCGGTCGAGAAGAGCTTGGCCATCGAGGCCTCCAGGGTGAACGGCTTGCCGGCCGAGCACAGCGACGCGGCGTGGTAGGCCATCTGGCGGGCCGCGGCGATCCGGGTCGCCATGTCCGCGAGCATGAAGCCGACACCCTGGAAGGCGGCCACCGGCTGGCCGAACTGCTCGCGCTCTCTCGTGTAGGCCAGGGCCTCGGAGAACGCCGCCTCGGCGATGCCCAGCGCCTGGCCCGAGATGCCGATCCGGCCGGAGTCGAGCGCTCGCATGGCGACCGTGAACCCCTTCCCCTCCGCATTGAGGAGGGCGGCGGCAGGCACCTTCACCTCCTCCAGGACCAGCTCGGCCGTCGGGGATCCGTTCAGGCCCATCTTCTTGAAGAGCTGGCCGACCTTCAGCCCCTGCGCGTCGGCGGGGACCAGGAAGGCGCTGATGCCGGCGGCGCGGTCGTCCGCGCCGGTCCGGGCGAACACGACGTACAGCCCGGCCTGGCCGGCATTCGTGATGAAGACCTTGGTTCCGCTCAGGACGAACTCCTGGCCGAAGCGCTTGGCGGTCGTCTTGAGGCTGGCCGCGTCGGAGCCGGACGAGGGCTCGGTCAGCGCGAAGGCGCCCAGCACCTCCCCACTCGCCAGCCGCGGCAGCCAGGCTCGCTTCTGCTCCTCGCTACCGAACAGCACGATGGGCTCGCTGGCCACCGAGTTGTGGACGTCCACGATCACGGCCGTGCTGGCGCAGGCGGCGGCCAGCTCCTCGATGCAGATCGTGAAAGCCAGGTGGTCGAGCCCCGCGCCGCCGTACTCCTCGGGCACCAGGATTCCCATCAGGTCCAGGGCGCGGGCGCCCTCAATGGCCTCCACCGGCCAGCGGTGCTCGCGGTCCACCGACCCTGCCGCCGGCTTCACGACCGACTGCGAGAACTCCCTGAGCGCGTCGCGCAGCGCGGCATGCTCCGGCGAAAGGTCGAGCCGCATAACCGACTTACAATAGTGTCCCGACGAATGGAAGCTGGTCCGAGATACCTCGAGGGCACCACCGTCGGCAGTGGGCGCGACATCATCGGTGTCCGCCGTGATCGGATCGCCGCCATCATCGAGCAGGGCAAGGAGATCATCACTCGGGCCAAGGCCGAGAGGATCCTGCCCGAGACGATCACCGGGTCGACAGCGGCCCTGTTGGTCACGATCGCCGGGTACGGCGAGCCGCTGTCCGAGGGTCAATGGCGGGAGTTGAGCGGCGTGGTGGGCGGCATCATGCGCGACCCCGGCTACGCGGACCTGGCACGCCTCCGCACGCTGATCACCCAGGAGCAGTTTCTGAACGTCGCCCGCAACGCGGGCTACTCGCGCTTCATCCGGCGGCTCGACGACGGCCGCTGGGTATGCGAGCTGGCCCCCAAGCTCGAGGACGTGCCGGACGAGTAGGGCCCAGCGGCTGTCCGAGCGTAGTCTGCGCACGTGCGCAAGGCAGGCCCGGACAGCTTCCCAGCCGCGGACCTGCTGCCTGTGCAGCGGAAGGCGACACCGGCGTTCCGATTGCTTCGGCTGCTGGTGGAACCGCTGCTTCGACTGGTGTTCAGGTACCGGGTAGAGGGTCGCGCCAACATCCCCCGCGACCGGCCCTACGTGATCATCGCCAACCACCTGAACTGGCTCGACCCCTTCATGCTGCTGACCGTCTTCCCGACCGAGCCCCGGGTCCACTTCCTGGCCAACCCGGAGAACCTGGTGAAGCACCGGTTCCACTGGGCGCTGGTGAAGGCGGTCGCGGGCTACGTCCCCGTCAACTTGCGGCAGCCGGGTCCGGAGCTGTTTAAGCACGTGAACCGCTGTCTGCAGGCCGGCGGCGCGGTCGCGATCTTTCCCGAGGCGGCGTACGGGCCGCGGGAGGGCGAGCTGCAGGACTCCTGGAAGAGCGGCTTCGCACACTTCGCAGTCGACAACGGCGTCCCGGTGCTGCCCGTCGCCCTCTCCGGCACCAAGGACCTGTGGCTCGGCAAGGCGATCCCGGTCGTGATCGGCGAGCCGATCGAGACGGAGGGGCGGACGGTCGACGAGATGGTGGCGCTGGGCCGGGAGCGTCTGGCGGCCATCCTGCCGGTCTACAACGAGCCGCCTGGCCGCAAAATGCTCAGGCGATGGCTCACTCGCCTGCTTTATTAGCTTCCGCGCTGGCGGTGCTGCTGGTCGCCGCCTGCGCCGGGCAGACCCAACCGGGAGGCGTGGTTCGCGAAGCCCATGCCTTCGATTGCTGCGCCAACGTGTGGGCGACACCAGCTGGCTGCCTGGCCGGGACGTGAGCCTGGAGTGGACGGTGACCAACTCGCAGCGGGTCACTTACTCCAGGCCGGCCGTGATGAAGCTCACGCTGGAGCTCCGCGGGCCCTACGACTCCGTCACGGCGCTGAAGTCGGGTAAAGCGGCTCCCGTCGTCGCGCAGGCGGCGCACACGGTGGACGACAGCAGCGCACCTCCGCTCTCGATCCTCTCTCTCCCCGCCGGCCTGCCGCCCGGCTACTACAACCTGGTCCAGAAGACCGACTTCGGTGGTAGCAACTCGGCGGGCGTCGGCAAAGTGGTGCGGATCGGCCCTTGAGGGCTTAGCCGGGACCCACGCTCAGCAGCCCAGCTCCCGCGCGATCAGCATCCGCTGGACCTCGCTGGTTCCCTCGCCGATCTCGTTGATCTTCACGTCCCGGTAGTAGCGGGCCACCGGGTAGTCCTCGATGAACCCGTAGCCGCCGTGGATCTGGACGGCCTGGTCCGCGGCCCGCTTAGAGGTCTCCGACGCGAACAGCTTGGCCATCGCCGCCAGCTTCGCGATGTCCCCGTTCTGGGCCCCCTTCTCGTAGCTCACCGCAGCCTTGTACGTGATCAGCCGCGAGAGCTCGACCTCGGTCGCCATGTCGGCCAGCTTGAACTGGATGGCCTGGAACTGCGAGATGGGCCGGCCGAAGGCAGACCTCTCCCTGGCGTAGTCGAGCGAGGCGTCGAGGCAGGCCTGGGCCACCCCGACGGAGAGCGCCGCGATCGCGATCCGGCCCCCGGTCAGCGTATGCAGGAACTGCCGGTAGCCGCCCCCGCGCTTGCCCAGCAGGTTGGCCTCAGGTACGTGGCAGTCGTCGAAGGCCAGGGGGTGGGTGTCGGAGGAGTGCCAGCCCAGCTTCCGATAGGGCTCGAGGACCTTGAAGCCCGGGGTCTCCTGGGGGACCAGGATCGCGCTGATCTCGCCCCGGCCGGCGCCGTTGGACCGGGCGGTCACCGCGGTGATCGTCACGCCCGCCGTGATGTCGGTCCCGGAGTTGGTGATGAACTGCTTGGAGCCGTTGACCACCCACTCCCCGCTCGTCAGCTCGGCCTTGGTGGTGGTGGCACCGGCGTCCGAACCCGCCCCCGGCTCGGTCAGGCCGAAGGCCCACAGCTTGCGGCCTGCTAGCAGGTCCGGCAGTAGCTGCTCCTTCTGTTCCTCGGTGCCGAAATCGTGGATCGGCGCGGCGCCCAGGGAAACCGCTGCTTCCAGTGTGATGCCGACTCCGGCGTCCGCCCGGGCGATCTCCTCGATGGCGATGCAGTAGGACAGGAAGTCGCCGCCGGCGCCGCCCACGGCCTCGGAGAAGGGCAGGCCGAATAGGCCCATCTCACCCATCTGCCGGACGATCTGGTAGGGGAAGCGATGCTCCCTGTCCAGCTCCTCGGCTGCCGGGGCCACGACCTCCTTCGCGAAGTCGCGGCAGAGGGACCGGATGGCGGTCTGCTCTTCGCTCAGCTCGAAATCCACGCTGCCCTCATCCTATAGGCGCCGCTGACCGGACTCTAGTTCGGTAGGACGGTCAGCTTCAGGAGCCAGCTCGTACCCAGCACGGCGCCGGCCCCGAGCTGGATCCGCCGCTCCCAGAGAGGCGAGGGCCGCCAGCGGAAAGTGCGATCGCTGAGCAGAGCGGCCGCCAGGCCGCCGATCCCGAAGAGCGTGCCACCGAAGAGGACGGGGCCCAACGGGTAAAGCCGCATGGCGTCCGCCACGTCGCCCTGCCAGAGGTAGGCGAAGGAGCGGGTTCCACCGCAGAGCGGGCAGGGGTGGCCGGTCAGCAGTAGGAAGGGGCAGGGAGGGAATGTTGCGTGAACCGCCTTGAGGCCCCAGAAGAACCTGGTGTACACCAGCCAGCCGACGAGCACGGTGAGGACCAGGAGGTTGCGCAGGCGGGCATTCCGGTCGGCGCGGACCAGGGCAAGGGGGGCTGAGGCCACCACGCCGCGGAGTCTATCTAAGAGGAGATATCCCGGCTTTTCGCCCGCTCGGCCGCCATCCGGCGGCGCGCGTACCAGGTGACCGCCCAGCCGCCGAGGAAAAGGGTCAGCAGGAGCGGCGCCAGCACCAGGTAGTCCGCGATGTCCTCGATCATTCGGTCAGACGGTACGCGACCGGGGCCGCGTCGCGCCTCGGCCGAACATCAAGCCTTTGTAAGCAGCTCGACGATCTGGTCGGTCGTCTCGGCGACGGCGACACCCGCGGCCCGGAAGGCTTCCTCCTTGCCCTTGGCGGTGCCTCGGTTGCCTGAGACGATGGCGCCGGCGTGGCCCATGCGCTTGCCCTCGGGTGCAGTGCGGCCGCTGATGAAGGCCACCGACTTGAGCCGCGAGCCCCGGCCCAGCAGGTCGGCCGCCCCCTCCTCATCCGAGCCGCCGATCTCGCCGATGATGGCCAGGTGGGTGGTCGCGGGGTCTCGTTCGAACATCGCTATCACGTCCACGAACGACATGCCCAGGACTGGGTCACCGCCGATCCCCACGATGGTGGACTGGCCCAGCCCGGCGTCCGTCAGCGCGGCCATGGTCTCGTAGGTCAGGGTGCCGCTGCGCGCCACTATCCCTACGGCGCCAGGGCTCGAGAAGCGCTGGGGGATGATCCCGATCTTGCCGACGCCCGGCGTCAGGACGCCGGGGCAGTTGGGCCCGACCAGGCGGGCTTCCGGATAGACGCGCAGGAAATCCTTGACCCGGATCATGTCCTGGATCGGGATGCCCTCGGTGATGCACACGATCAGGCTGATCCCGGCCGCGGCCGCCTCCATGATGGCGTCGGCGGCGAAGGGCGGGGGCACGAAGATGCCGGTCGCGTTGGCGCCGGTGGCCGTGACCGCGTCGGCGACGGTGTTGAAGACGGGCACCCCCGCGTGCTCCTCGCCGCCTCGCCCGGGCGTCACACCGGCTACCACCCGGGTGCCCATGAGCTTCATCTGCTCGGTGTGGAAGGAACCCTCGCGGCCCGTGACGCCCTGGACCAGCACCTGCGTGGCTTCGGTCAGGAGGATGGCCACTAGCGCGTCACCTGGTCATCGCCACGATCTTCTGGGCGGCCTCCCAGGCGTTGGCGCCCGGCTCGATCCCGTTCTGCTTCAGGATCTCGCGGCCCTCCTCCTGGTTGGTCCCGCTCAGGCGGACCACGAGCGGCAGTTTCATGGCCAGGTTGTCGCGCGCGGTGACCAGGCCGCGGGCGACCTCGTCGCCCCGCGTGATGCCGCCGAACACGTTGATCAGGACGCCCTTGACCTTGGGGTTCATGAGGATCACGGACAGCGCGTTCTGCACCACCTCGGCGCGAGCCCCGCCGCCGATGTCGCAGAAGTTTGCCGCCCGGCCCCCCGCCCGCTGCACCAAGTCGAGCGTGCCCATGCAGAGGCCGGCGCCGTTGCCGATGATGCCGATCTCGCCCTCCAGCGAGACGTAGGTCAGGTTCAGCTTCTTGGCCGCACGCTCGTAGATGTCGCCCTCCAGGTCCTCGCCGTAGCGTTCCTCCAGGTCTTTGTGCCGGTAGTCCGCGTTCTGGTCGGTCTCCAGCTTGGCGTCGCCCGCGACCAGCTCTCCAGACTTCGTGACGACGAGGGGGTTGATCTCGGCAGTGATGGCGTCGAGCTCGGGGATCGCCCGGTAGAGCTTCTTGATCAAGCCGGCCAGCGGCCGCGCCAGCTCGCCGAGGCCGGCGTCGAAGACAAGCTGGTTGAGCTCGAAGTCCAGCGGCCCCCGCCAGGGGTTGGGGTACAGGCGGGCGATCGCCTCCGGCGAATCGTCGGCCACCTGCTCGATCTCCATGCCGCCCTTCGCCGAGAGCATCAGGATGTTGGCGCGCGCATCGCGATCGACCGTGAAGCCCAGGTAGATCTCCCGCTCGATGTCCAGGGCGCTCTCGCAGTAGACCAGCGGCACCTTGAAGCCCTTGATGTCCATGCCGATGATCTGCTCGGCGGCCGCGCGGGCCTCCTGCGGGTTCTGGGCGAGCTTGATGCCGCCCGCCTTGCCCCGGCCGCCGACCGGGACTTGGGCCTTCACCGCGACCGGACCGAGCTCCTGGCAGGCCTGGGCGGCCTCGTCGGGAGTGCGGGCGGCCTTGCCGGGCGGGACGGGGATGCCGAGCGAGGCGAGGACCTCCTTGGCCTGGTACTCGAGCAGCTTCATCCCGGAGAAAACGTTAACCCGTAAGAACCAGACGGCGCCGTAAAGGGGTGGCTCCGCCGCCCCGAATGAGTTGGTACCCCGCGTACCAGCATGTAAGAAACCGGAAGGGGGGTCCGTGGGGGAAACCCGCTGGGTTGCCCCCGCGTCGTTAGGGTTGCCCCCGCGTCGCTAGAGTGGAATGTTGCCGTGCCAGCGGGGAGCCCGCTTGCGCTCCTTGCGCCGCGCCACCCGGAGCGCCTGGATCAGGGCGGACCGGGTCCGGCTCGGCTCGATCACGTCGTCGATGTATCCGCGTTCGGCGGCGATGTAGGGGTTGGCGAAACGCTCGCTGTAGTCGTCCACGAGCTGCCGGCGCTTGCGTGCCGGGTCCTTGGCCGAATCGATCTCCCGCTTGAAGATGATGTTGACCGCCCCCTCCGCTCCCATCACCGCGACCTCAGCCGTAGGCCAGGCCACGTTGTAGTCGGCCCGGATGTGCTTCGAGCACATGACGCAGTAGGCGCCGCCGTA
>DHIW01000113.1 GCA_002404015.1 Chloroflexi bacterium UBA4736 | reverse complement strand
CACGCCGTACGTCTCCCGCAGGATGGGCTCCAGCGCGGGGTGCATGTACTCGATCGGCTCCTTGCCCTGCTTGCGCGCGACATAGGCCGGGATGTTGTTCATGGGGCCGGGCCGGAACAGCGCGACGGCCGCGGAGACGTCCTCGAAGGACCCCGGCCGCATCTCCTGCAGCATCCGCCGCATCCCCGACCCCTCGAGCTGGAACACGCCGTGGGTGTCGGCGGCGGAGATGAGCTCGTAGGCCTTGGGGTCGTCCAGGGGGATCTGGTCGATGTCCAGCTTGTCGCCCCTGGTCTGTTCGACGAGGCGCAGGCAGGTCGAGATGATGTCCAGGTTCTGCAGGCCGAGGAAGTCCATCTTCAGGAGCCCGACCTCCTGGACCGCCTTCATGTCGTACTGGGTGATGACCTGGCGGATCGAGTCGTCAGGGCCCGCCGCCGAGCGCGGCCCGTACTGGAGCGGCGTGAAGTGGACCAGCGGCTCCGGCGCGATCACCACCCCGGCGGCGTGGACGCTGACGTTGCGCGAGACCCCCTCGAGACCGCGAGCCACATCCACCAGCCGCTTGAGGTCTACCTGGCGCCCGTCCGCCGCCGTGATCGGCCCGCCCTCGTAGGCCTCCTTGAACTCGGGAACCTCCTTGATGGCGTCTTCAAGCGACTTGGAGCGGCCCTGCCAGACCGGCACCAGCTTGGATAGCCGGTCGGTCTCCTTCAGGGGGACATTCAGCACCCGGCCCACGTCCCGGATGGCGGCCTTCGAGGCCATCGTGGTGAACGTGATGATCTGGGCCACCCGGTCGGCCCCGTACTTCTCCGTCACGTAGCGGATGACGCGCTCGCGGCCCTCGACCGAGAAGTCGCAGTCGATGTCCGGCATCGACACCCGGTCCTTGTTCAGGAAGCGTTCGAAGATCAGGCCGTGGTGGAGGGGGTCCAGGTTCGTGATGCCGAGCGTGTAGGCGACCAGGCTCCCGGCCGCGCTGCCCCGGCCTGGCCCGGCGACGATCCCCTGGCGGCGGGCGAAGTTGTAGAAGTCCCAGACGATCAGGAAGTAGGAGGCGTAGCCGGTGTGGCCGATCACCTCCAGCTCGACGTCCATCCGCTCGCGGGCGGCGGCCGGCGGCTGGGCACCGTAGCGCCACTTGAGACCCTCGTCAACCAGCTTCCGGAGGTACTGATCGGGGGTGAGCCCGTCCGGCACCTCGAACGGGGGCAGCAGGGTCTGGCCGAGCTCGATCTTGACGTTCACCTGGTCCGCGACCTCGAGGGTGTTGGCGGTCGCGTCGGGCATGTCGGCGAAGACCTCCGCCATCTCCTGGGCGCTCTTCAGGTAGAAGTCCTGGGACTCGAAGCGCCAGCGCTTGGGGTCGTCGAAGTTGGCCCCCGTTTGCAGGCAGAGGAGCACGTCGTGGGCTTCGGCGTCGTGCTGGTGGACGTAGTGGAGGTCGTTGGTGGCGGCCAGCCTCAGCCCGAACTCCCTGGAGAAGTCGACCAGCGTCGCGTTCACCCTCTCCTGCTCTTCGAGGCCGTGGCGCTGGACCTCGAGGAGGTAGCGGTCGGGACCGAAGATGTCTCTGTAGGCGGCGACCGTCTCCCTGGCCGCCTGCACCTCGGCGCCGTTGATCTTTGTCGCGACCTCCCCGCCCAGGCAGCCGGAGAGCGCGATCAGTCCCTTGGAGTGCTGCGAGAGCACCTCGCGATCGATCCGGGGCTTGTAGTAGAGCCCCTTCATCTGGCCGATGCTGCAGAGGTTCATCAGGTTGAGGTAGCCCTCGCCGTCGGCCGCCAGGAGTGTCAGGTGGTAGGGGTCGCGGTCAGCCCGGCCTTCCTTCAGCTCCAGCGAGCGCGGTGCCACGTAGACCTCGCAGCCGAGGATGGGCTTGATGCCGGCCAGCTTGCAGGCCTTGTAGAAATGCACCGCTCCGTACATGACGCCGTGATCGGTGAGAGCGAGAGCGGGCATCTTGAGCTCGGCGGCGCGCGCGACCATCGGCCCGACCCGGCTGGCTCCATCGAGCAGTGAGTACTCGGTGTGGTTGTGCAGGTGGACGAATGTGTCGGGCGCCGGGCTCATCGCGGCCGACTGTGCGGAGTTGGTGTCCTTGGGGCGTGCGGCATCGTTTGGAGCGAGGAGTGGCGGTCCCCCGGACGGCGATTGTAGACCAGCAGGTACCCTTCTAGACGTGACCCTCCCCTCACTGTCGAGCGCGGTCCTCGAAGCCCATCACTCGGGTATCCGCGAGGTCTCGAACGTGGCCCTGACCATGCACGACGTGATCCGCCTGGAGGTCGGCCAGCCCGACTTCCGCACGCCCGACCACATCGGCGAGGCGGCCAAGCGGGCGATCGATGAGGGCTTCACCTACTACACCCACACGCAGGGCCTCATGTCGCTGCGGGAGCGCCTCGTGGCGAAGTTGGAACACGTGAACGGGATCGTGACGACGCCGGCCGGGATCGCGTGCGCTCCGGGCGGCGTGGGGGCCATCGCGGCGGCGATCGGTGCCCTGGTGAACCCCGGCGACGAGGTGATGCTGCCCGATCCCCACTGGCCCAACTACGAGCTGATGCTGACCTGGTCGCAGGCCGGCGGGCTCTACTATCCCTGCCCCGCCGAGCTCGGCTTCCAACCCGACCTCGAGCGCCTGGAGGCGCTGATCAGCCCGCGCACCAAGGTGCTCGTGGTCAACAGCCCCAACAACCCGACCGGCGCCGTGTACCCGGCGCAGACGATGCGGGCGCTGGCGGAGATCGCGGAGCGCCACAACCTCTGGATCATCTCGGACGAGTGCTACGACCAGATCATGCTGGACGGCGCCCCGGTGGCCGCGAGCATGGCCGCCCACTCCCAGGACGGCCGCGTCATAAGCGTCTTCACCTTCAGCAAGACGTATGCGATGACGGGCTGGCGGCTCGGGTACGCGGTGGGTCAGCCCGAGGTCATCGAGAGCGTGACCAAGGTGCTGGAGTCCAACTCTTCGTGCGTCTCCACCATCAGCCAGAAGGCGGCCGAGGCCGCCCTGGACGGGCCCCAGGACTGCGTCGGCGAGATGGTCGCGGCGTACCGTCGCCGCCGGGACCTGGTGGTGGACCTGCTGCGCGAGGCGGGCCTCCTGATCGCGGTGCCGGAGGGCGCCTTCTACATCATGGCCGACGTCTCGCCCAGCGGCCTCGACTCGCGCGAGTTCGCCTTCCGTCTGCTGCGCGAGCGCCACGTTGGCGTGGCGCCAGGGACGGCTTTCGGGACACTGGCTCCGGGTGCGGTGCGGATCAGCCTCGCCAGCTCCGATCGGGACCTTCGGGAGGGCGTCGGCCGCCTCAGCGAGCTGGTACAGGAGTTGAAAGGATGATCAGGAACGTGGTGCTGGTGCGGCTGAAGTCGGGTGCTGACCCGCAGGCCTTCGCTGAGATCCTCGCCTCTCTCGAGGCGCTCCGGACCCCGGGCATGCAGGGAATCCGGGCACGCCCTGACGCCGGACTTCGCGAGGGCAACTGGGACGGTGCCGTGGTGGCCGACTTCGAGGACGCGAGCGCCTACCAGGAGTACGACCGCGACGAGGAGCACAACCGCCTACGGCAGCGGCTGGGCGCCCTGGTCGACACGATCGCCCGCTGCCAGCTCGAGGTCTAAAGAACTCCCCAAGAAGGGGACCCCCACCCTCACCTAAGACTCCCTCCCCCGTGTCCCGAATC
>DHIW01000123.1:4764-7771 GCA_002404015.1 Chloroflexi bacterium UBA4736 | reverse complement strand
TGCTCACTCCGAGCACTGCCCAGCCCTCGGTCCCGGCCGGCGGCTGGTTGGGCAAGAGCTACATCACCACGCTGCTGACAGCTACCAGCCAGGTCCCCTTTACCCAGGCCGCCAACCTCCTCAACCTGCCCGCGGCTTCCATCCCCGCCGGCCTCACCGTCGACGGCCTGCCGATCGGGCTCCAGCTGGTCGCGGCGCGGGGCGGCGAAGCCCTGCTGCTATCGCTGGCCAAGCAGCTGGAGCAGCTCAGCCCCTGGCCGCGCCACGCGCCGATGGCCGAGATCGAGGGCGAGCACCCAGCGGCTGCGGACCTCGGGGACAGCGGTCTCCGGCGCTGGTTCGCCGGCAGCCGCCCCTAAGGGCACCGCAACCTTCAGCTCGGCTGTTGAGGGTCGAGGCGGAGCACCGGTCTAAACCAGCAACTTGTCGCGGAGCTCCCGTCGCACCACCTTGCCTACCCCGGACTTGGGCAGGCTGGCGATGAAATAGATCTCCTTGGGAGTCTTGTACTTGGCCAGCCGCTCGCGACAGAAGGCCAGGATCTCCTCGGCCGCGGCGTCGACGCCGGGTCGCAGGACCACGAAGGAGATCACCTCTTCGCCGTACTCGGGGTCGGGGCGACCGATGACCGCGGCCTCCGCGATCGCGGGGTGTTCGAAGAGCACCTCTTCGATGTCCCGCGGGTACACGTTGAGCCCGCCGCGGATGATGATGTCCTTCTTGCGGTCGACCACGTAGACGTTGCCTTCGGCGTCCACTCGACCGATGTCGCCGGTGTGGAGCCAGCCGTCGCGGATTGTCTCCGCGGTGGCCTCGGGCATCCGGTAGTAGCCCTTCATGACCTGCGGCCCACGGGCGCAGATCTCGCCCAGCTCGCCGGTGGGCATCTGGTTGTGGTCGTCGTCCAGGATCTTGACGCTGAATCCCGGCAAGGGGACGCCCACCGAGCCCACCACCTTGGGCCGATCCCGACGCTGTGTCGTGCACACCACGGTGCTCTCGGTCAGTCCGTAGCCCTCGTATATGGTGCAGCCGAAGCGCTGCTCGAACTCCTGCAGAAGCTCCACCGGGCAGGGAGCCGCGCCGCAGCCAACGCGTTCCAGGGAGCTGACATCGTACTTGTCGAGGTCGGGATGGTGGAGGAGGTAGACCAGCATCGTGGGAACCGCGGCGAGCACGTTGACGCGATGCTCCTGGATCAGTTGCAGGGCGGCGCCGGGCTCGAACCAGCGCATCAGCACACCGGTGCCGGCCACTCGCATCGCCAGCAGCTGGGTCAGGATGCCGTACCCGTGGGCCAGCGGCAGGGCACCGAGGCCGACGTTGCCGTCCTCGTAGTCACCGGTGCTGATGGCGGCGTTGGAGACGGCAGTCATACCGCCGTGGCTCAGCATCACGCCCTTGGGATGGCCGGTGGTGCCCCCGGTGTAGTTGATCCCGGCGATCTCGTCGGGGGCCATGTCGGCGATCTCCTGGTGCTCGCGGCCGCCGCTGATCAGGGGCGTCATGGCCTCGGCGTCGCCCTCCGACTGGTCGCCGATCAGCAGGACACGCGGTTTGTTTGGCAGCGTGGCGATGGCGGCGTTGACGACGCTGATGAACTCCGCTGAGGTCACCACCACGGCCGGCTCGGCGTCGCGGAGGATGTGCTCGATCTCGGACTGCGCCAGCAGGAAGAGGATGGGTACGGTGATGGCGCCGATGCGCCAGACGGCCGCGTACGTGATCCCTACCTCGGGGCAGTTGGGGGCGATCACAGCGACCCGGTCGCCGCGCCTGACGCTGATGTCGACCAGCGCCCCGGCAAGTCGAAGCTGCATCCCGCGGAGCTCGCCGCTGCCGTACTCGCGTCCCTCGTAGACCAGCGCTTTGGGATAGTCCCCGACGCGTGCGTGGAGCTCGTCGGCCAGTTCAATCACGTTCATGGCGTCATCATCCCATGACCCAAATCGCGCGCGCCCGACCTGCCTCTGCCGCCTTTGGGCTTGCTAGGCTGCGCTGATGAGGATCATCGACAGGCTGCAGGCGGGTGAGCCCTGCTTCTCCTTCGAGTTCTTTCCGCCGCATACGGAGCAGGGCGTGGACTCGCTGTTCGGCACCGTCGTCGAGCTGGCTCCGCTCAACCCAGGCTACGTCTCCTGCACTTACCCGGGCAGCGCCACGCCCACCCCGGACACCGAGATCGCGCGCCGTCGCAAGCTCACCATCGACCTCACCCGGCGGATTCGCGACGAGTCGGGTATCGAGGCCATGGCCCACCTCACCTGCAGTGCCCACTCCCGCGACGAGCTGATCCATATCCTCGACCGGCTCGCCGAAGACGGCGCCGACAACGTGCTCGCCCTGCGCGGCGACCCACCCCAGGGGGGTGGCGGTTTTGTGCAGGCGGAGGGCGGCTTCGCCCACGGTGTCGAATTGATCCAGCTCATCCGCGAGCGCGGCTATCCCTTCTGCGTCGGCGCCGCCTGCTACCCCGAGAAGCACCAGGAGGCCCCGGACGCCGACCTCGACCTGCAGCACCTCAAAGCCAAGGTCGACGCCGGCGCCGACTTCCTGATCAGCCAGCTCTTCTTCGATAACGGTCGCTGGTTCGATTTCATGGCCCACGTGCGTGCGGCCGGGATCACCGTCCCGGTGATCCCGGGGCTGATGCCGATCATCAACCGCGAGGGCATCATCCGTATGACCGAGCTCTCGGGCGCGCATCTGCCGGAGGGGCTCCGTCGGGAGCTGGACGGTCACGGCGACGACGCCGAGGCAGTGGTTCAGACGGGCATCGCCCATACCACCGCCCAGGCGCTGGAGCTGCTCGAGTCGGGCGTGCCGGGAATCCACTTCTACACCCTCAACAAGTCGCGGGCTACTCGCGAGATCGTCAGCGCCGTCCGCGGGCACCAGGGACAGCGCTAGCCGCTCTGCCTAGCTGAGCGGCGGCCTCTGGTGGGCCCACGCCGGCGCCATGGCGTCCGCCAATGGGATGGAGGGATGGTAGCCCGTAGCGGATTCG
>DHIW01000123.1:3308-4534 GCA_002404015.1 Chloroflexi bacterium UBA4736 | reverse complement strand
GGCGGCTCCGCGCTCCAATACGGCGTGGCAGGTTTGCACACGGGGTTTCGCGCGGGCAAGAGGCGATTACCATTAGCCACTGAAATGGCCCTCGTCTTCCATCTCCTCCTCGCCGTGGCCACGCCCGACCCGATTGCGTCGCCCGTCCCGGCCTCGCCCACTTCGGGCGGCCTCAACGTGCTGCAGATCCTGCTGGCGGTGATGGTCGTGATCTTTCTGATCCTGGTCGTGGCGCAGCGCCTGGGCGGGCGCCGCCAGGACTCCGAGAAGCGAGACCTGGATCAGCGCCTGGTCCCGCCGGCACCTCACACGCCCGCCGATGGCGTGAATCCGCAAAAGCGCGAGATTTATCGAGCCCAGCCGACCCCATTCGCGACTCATTCGGCGCCCGCAGCCGCGGACACTCCCGACCCTGCGGTGCCGAAACAGCCCCCACCCTTGCCGCCTCCGCCAGAGACCGCCGGCAGGCCCTTGCCGCCGCCCGACCCGGCCCTATATAAGGCCCCGACCGATGCTCCGACGGACTCCCCCACGACTACCCTGAGCCCCGGGGCCACCTCGCCTCCCGCCCCCTCCGCAGCGCCGGGGCCTGCCCCCGCGCGAGTGCCCCTGAGGACCCCGGAGCCGTTGCCGCGGCCGATTCCGTCGGCGCCCGCCCCGGAGCCAGAACAGGTGGCGATCGATCCTGCCCCCGGGGCGAGGGAGCCCCTGCCGCCCGCGCCCGCNNCGCCCGCGCCGGACCTCGCTCCCGCCGCGCCGGCCGCGCCACCCGTGGTTCCGCGTCCCGAGCCGGCGTCCGAGCCTCGCCCTCAGGTGGTGCTCCCGCCTGCGCGGCTATCGCCGGTTGAGCCGGTCGCACCCGCGCCGGTGCCGGCGGTAAGCCCGGAACCCATCCCCATCCCGGGGCCGAAGGCGAGGCCCGTTCTGCCTCCGCCTATCCCACCCGAGCCGGCGCTCCCGGAGCCAAGCGTTCCCGCTCCGATGGCGCCCCAACCCGCTGAGCCTGCCGCCGCCGTTCCGGCCGCGCCGGCGCCCACCCCCGTGGGGGGTGCCGCTGCGGGCCAGCTGATCCTCCTGATCGAGGACGACGAACGGATCGCCAAGTTCTACTCGATCCTGTTCGAGGCCAAAGGCTACCTGGTGCGCAAAGCCCGCGACGGCGTCGAGGGGGTCGACCTGGCAACCACTCTCAAGCCCGACCTGATCTTGCTCGACGTGATGATGCC
>DHIW01000123.1:2332-3047 GCA_002404015.1 Chloroflexi bacterium UBA4736 | reverse complement strand
TCCGGATCTCCGCCCTTCGACCGAGGCGGTTGCAAGCGCCTCCAACTAGAATTCGAAGCAGACTGAGGGACGGGCACCGCCGGGGTCATTGATCCCCCAGCCAATAAGGAGGATTGATGGCATACACGTTGCCTGCACTGCCATACGGATATGACGCGCTGGAGCCTCATATCGATGCCCGGACGATGGAGATCCATCACACCAAGCACCACCAGACCTATGTCGACAAGCTGAACGCTGCCCTGGAGGGCTCCGGGCAGCCGGATGGGGAGTCGGTCGAAGACCTGATGCGCAACTTCGACTCGGTCCCCGACAACATCAAGACGGCTGTTCGCAACCACGGTGGCGGGCACGCCAACCACTCCCTCTTCTGGACCATCATGGCGGCGGGCGCGGGTGGTCCCGCCAGCGGCGAGGTGGCCGCCGGCATCAACGATGCCTTTGGCGATTTCAACGCTTTCCAGGAGAAGTTCAACGCTGCCGCCACCAACCAGTTCGGCAGTGGCTGGGCGTGGCTGGTGGTCGATGGCGGCAAGCTGGACGTGATCAACCGGCCCAACCAGGATTCGCCCCTCGCGGAGGGCAAGGAGCCGATCCTCGGCCTCGACGTCTGGGAGCACGCGTACTACCTGAACTACCAGAACCGGCGGCCCGACTACATCACCGCCTGGTGGAACCTCGTCAACTGGGATGAGGTCAACCGGCGCCTCGCCGC
>DHIW01000123.1:781-2150 GCA_002404015.1 Chloroflexi bacterium UBA4736 | reverse complement strand
GCGCTCTCGCCGTCCCAGAAGGCGACCACGACTTCGGCGGCGTCGACCAGCTCCTGGTTGCGCCGGGCCGAGGCGGTCGGATCGTTGGACTCCTCGAACCGCGGCGGCAGCTTGATCAAGCCCAGCTGACGGGAGCGCGCGGCCTCCCCCGCGGCGGCATCGACGCCGCTGGCTCCGCCGGTCACCACCGTCGCTCCGAGGGGCAGAGAGCTCACGAAGTCGCGCACTCTCTCCAGCTCGGGAAAGTGGCGGCTACCAACGATGGCGACCTTCACGCGGCGGATTATATGGGCCGCTTTGGGGCGGAGCGGGCCGCCTGCAATACTCAAAGCATGCGCCGCCTCGGTCTTCTTGCGCTCACCGTCCTGGCCCTGGCCGGCTGCCAGCAGTCCTCAGCCGGGGGCGCCTTCAGCGATCAGCCCAGCCCGGTGTCGACCGCCGCCCCCAGGGCTCAGCTGGACCTGGATGCGCTCCGCGACCTCCGTTCCCGGGTGGCCGCGAGCCTGACCGGTCACGTCGCCGGCGGCGATCTGGCGCCGACCTGGGGCCCGGGCACCCTGGTTCCACTCGCCGGTCCCTACCGCGAGGACGCCATCGCCGCTGACACTCTGGGCCTGATGGCGGCTCGATCTCTGGCAGCGCATCCGACCAGCGGTGCGGGCGACGCCCTGGCCCCGCAGGCGCAGGCTCTGGCGTCGGCATCCGCGGCGGCTGTGCGCCAGCTCGACGGGCCGCAAGGCGCCGCCTACCTGCTGCTGGCGCAAGCGTCTCCCACGCCGGCGTCGGGTCCCAGCGCCACCGACACCCCGGATCCCTGCGTTTCTCCAGTCCCCGGGCAGGAGCGGCCGCAGTGCCTGCGCAAGCAGGTCGCCGACGGGCTGCTGGCGGCGTGGTATGCGTCCGGCACCAAGATGTTCCTGCACCTGGGCGATACCACCACGGTCTATCGACCGGTGGAGGCGATCTCGGTGGGCGCGGCGCTGGTGGTGGCCGGCTACGCGGAGCACGACGAGAGCAAGATCCAGGCCGGCGCCAACATCATCGCTGTGGAGATGCGAAACGACTTCGATCCGCACTTCGGGCTGGCGTACGGCCTGGTCAGCGCCAGCATCAAGGGCGGCCACGACGTGGCCGACAGCACCACCCACCTGGCTGACCAGGCGGGGATCGCCGAGGCGCTCCTGCAAGCCTTTGACGCCTCCCGCGAGCAGCAGTATTTCGCTGCTGCCCGAACCGTCCTTCAACCCTTGCTCGACGAGGCGGTCGGGATCCGCGGAGAGTCCGGCTACGTCACGGCTTTCGACCTGCGCACCGCCGGGCCCGCCGATGGCGCTCCCATCGACGTGGAGGCCGCCGTGCTGACGCTGCG
>DHIW01000123.1:0-517 GCA_002404015.1 Chloroflexi bacterium UBA4736 | reverse complement strand
GTCCAATCCGAGCAGCGGCCTGCCCGGGATCCTGCCGGCACAGGGCTCCGCGCTTCGCTCCGGGGTGGTCAGTGCGCTGGCGGTGGTTACGCTCGACGAGGTCGTGGCCGACCTGGCCCCATCCCCATCGCCCTCGCCCAGATGAGGCGGGCGGCTAGCCCGGGGAGCTGAGCCCCGGTGCCGCCTCGGCGACCTTCTTGAGGATACGGCGGATGCCGAACCGGCTGCCTGTGGTGCCGTTCTTCTGGTCGACGAAGATGCGCAGGTAGTCGCGCAGGTAGCGCGTGATTAGGAAGTTCTCGCGCACATGCTCGTGGCCGGCCTTGCCCATCCGCTCCGCCAGTTCGGGCTGCTGGAGCAGCTGCGTCACTCTCTCGGCGCATTCCTCGACGCTGTCGACGAGGAAACCGCTGACGCCGTCCTTGACCTGGAGCGGGATGCCGCCGACGTTGCCGGCGACCACCGGGCGCTCCTTCCAGAGCGCCTCGGCGACGGTCAGCCCAAAGCCCTCGCGCAG
>DHIW01000108.1 GCA_002404015.1 Chloroflexi bacterium UBA4736 | reverse complement strand
TATTGGAGATACGCGTCGCGAGGATCGCAGGAGTCAACGACGGAGATGGGTCGCCTGGGCGACGTAGCACCGTCGATTCCTTTTTCAGCGGCCTGCTAAGTGTCGGGCCACTCTAAATGGGCCGGCATCAAGCACAAGAAGGCGATCGTGGACGCCAAGCGCGGCCAGACCTTCACGCGGGCCACTCGCGAGATCACGATGGCGGCCAAGGAGGGCGGCGGTGACGCCGAGGGCAACTTCCGGCTCCGCCTGGCGGTCCAGAAGGCGCGCGAGGTCAACATGCCCGCCGACAAGATCCAGTCCGCCATCGACCGGGGCACCGGGGCGGGCAAGGGCGACGCCCTGGAGGAGCTCCGCTACGAGGGCTACGGGCCGGCCGGGGTCGCGGTCATCGTCGACGCCATGACCGACAACCGGAACCGGACGGCTCCCGCGATCCGGCACATCTTCTCCAAGTACGGCGGCAACCTCGGCGATTCGAACTCGGTGGCCTGGATGTTCGAGCGCAAGGGCGTGATCGACGTCGACGCCGGCGGGAAGGACCCGGACGAGGTGGGCCTGGCGGCCATCGAGGCCGGCGCCGAGGATCTCCAGATGGACCGCAGCTCGATCGAGATCACCACCGACCCCACCAGCTTCGACGCCGTGCGCAAGGCCCTCGAAGACGTCGGGGTCACGATCGAGAACGCCGAGATCACGATGAAGCCCAAGCAATCGGTACCGGTCGACGAGGAGCACGCGGCGGCGGTGCTGCGCCTCCTCGAGGCCCTCGAGGAGGACGACGACGTCCAGCAGGTCTACGCGAACTTCGACATCCCAGCCGACGTCCTTGAACGAATCTCCGCGAACGTCTAGCCTGCTGGAGCCATGGCCGCGACCCGGGTAGGCCTCCTCCTGGGAATCGACCCCGGCCTGGCCAGCACCGGCTACGCCCTTCTGTCCGGCGACAACCAGGTGCTGGCCTGCGGAACCATCAAGACCGCGCCCGGGCCCACCGGTCCGCGCCTCCACCAGATCGTCACCGAGGTCGCCTCGGTGCTGGCGAGCTACGAGATCCGAGAGGCCGCGATGGAAGAGCTCTTCGTGGGCCGCAACACCACCTCCGTGATCGGCGTGGCCCAGGCCCGGGGCGCCATCCTGGCCACCCTGGAGGCGCGCGGCATCCCCACGTTCGAGTACAAGCCGGCCCAGGTCAAGGCGGTGCTGACCGGCTATGGCATGGCCAGCAAAGCCCAGATCGCCCGCATGCTGGCGCTGCAGGTGGCCTCGGCCGGGAAGATGGACGACCACGCCGCCGACGCGATCGCGATCGCGGTGTGCCACGCGCGCAGCCGGAAGCTCCGGATCGCGGCTCAGCAGAGGTGATCGCCTTCTTGCGGGGCAAGGTCCAGCGGGCCGCCGCCGACCACCTGGTCGTCGAGACCGGCGGCGTGGGCTACCTGGTCAGCATTCCGCTCAGCGTCCGCGAGAAGGTCGGGCCGCCCAACTCCGAGGTCGAGCTGCACATCCACACCCACGTCCGAGAGGACCAGCTCGCGCTCTATGGCTTCTCCACACGGGAGGAGTTGGAGCTCTTCCAGCAGCTGATCCAGGTCGACGGCGTGGGGCCCAAGGTGGGCCTGGCGATCCTCAGCGCGGCCAGCATGGACGTCCTCAAGCGGGCGATCCTCTCCGAGGACGTGGCCCCCATCCGGCGGGCCAGCGGGGTGGGTCCGCGCACGGCTCAGAAGGTGATCATCGACCTGAAGCCCAAGCTGGAGACGGAGGAGGCGCTGCTGGCCATCCCCCGCGCCGTGGCCGCGGCGGGGGGCGGCGAGGTGCCGCGGGCGGTCGAGAACGCGCTGCGCGGGCTCGGCTACAGCGCCCAGCAGGCCAAGCAAGGCGTTGAGGCGGTCGATTGGACGGCCAAGCCGGACGCCCAGCTGGCCCTTTCCATCGCGCTCAAGGCTCTAGGACGGTGACCGACGACGACGGCCGCCCTCTCGACCCGGGGGCGACCAACGAGGACGAGCAGTTCGACCGCACGCTGCGGCCGCGCTCGCTCGACGACTACGTCGGCCAGGAGCAGGTCCGCCAGAACCTGGGCATCCTCCTGGAGGCCGCCCGGCGGCGCGGCGAGCCCGTGGAGCACGTACTGCTCAGCGGCCCGCCCGGGCTGGGCAAGACCACGCTGGCGAACATCATCGCCAACGAGCTCGGCGTCGCCATCCGGACCACTTCCGGCCCGGCCATCGATCACGCCGGCGCCCTGGCCTCGATCCTCACCAATCTGAACGACCGCGACATCCTCTTCATCGACGAGATCCACCGCCTGAACGCGACCGTTGAGGAGGCGCTCTACCCGGCCATGGAGGACTTCGCCTTCGACATCGTGCTGGGCAAGGGGGCCGGCGCGACCTCGGCCCGGCTGCCGCTGGCCCGCTTCACCTGCGTGGGCGCCACCACCCGCCAGGGCCTGCTCAGCGCTCCCATGCGGGACCGCTTCGGGGCCTCCTACCGGCTGGACTTCTACACCCATGCCGAGCTGGAGAAGATCGTCAAGCGGTCGGCCCGGATCCTCGCTCTGGAGATCGACGAGGAGGCGGCCGCGGAGCTCGCCAAGCGCTCGCGCGGGACCCCGCGCATCGTCAACCGCCTGCTGCGCCGCGTGCGCGACTACGCCGAGGTGCGCGCCGACGGCAAGGCCACCCTGGCCGTCACCCACCAGGCCCTGGCCATGCTCGAGATCGATGAGCTCGGCCTCGAGCCGCTGGACCGCCGGATCCTGGAGACGATGATCCAGAAGTTCCGGGGCGGCCCGGTGGGCCTCGACACGATCGCGACGGCGCTGTCCGAGGAGCCGGAGACGATCGAGGACGTGTACGAGCCGTTCCTGATGCAGAACGGCTTCCTGGCACGGACGCCGCGGGGCCGGGTCGCCACCGAGCTGGCCTACCGCCACCTCGGCCTTGAGCCGCCCGCCGGCGGTCCTGAACAGGGGCGCCTTCTGTAGCCGGTAGGCGCCACCACCTCGGGATTCCCCGGCGCCGCGTCGGCCGGAAACTCTCGTCCTGCTGTGGGTAGAATCTTTTAGCTCACTTGCAACTAGTCCTCTCCTGGCCGGTTCGCGTCATCGTGCTCGGCCTCCTGCTCTTCTCGCTGTTCGTGGACGGCGCCGGGTACTGGTACCGGATCCAGAACCACTACCCGTTGACAGGGTCCGTACCCGGGCTGCCGCCGCATTTCGGGGACTGGCAGATCTACCTGCACAAGGGCCTGGACCTGTCCGGAGGCACCCACCTCGAGCTCCAGCTCAGCAACTTCCCACCCGGCCGGGACCGAGCCCAGATGCAGCAGCAGACGGTCGACGTGCTCACCAAGCGGGTCAACGCGCTGGGCACGTCGGAGCCGCTGGTCGAGCCGGCCGGGAGCAACCACGACCGGATCGTGGTCGAGCTGGCCGGCGTCTCGGCCGCACAGGCCAACGCAGTGATCGGCCAGCGGGCCCAGCTCATCACCACCACCTGGGTCCTGGACCCGGCCCAGACCACCACCAATGTCGGCCCAGAGCCCGGCTACAAGCCCCAGCTCACGAACCTGACCAGCGACCTCCTGTCCGGCGCCAACCCCTCTCTGGACGCCAACGGGACCGCCTGGGTCGTCAACCTGACGTTCAACTCGCAGGGGGCTGACATCTTCGGCAAGCTGACCACCACCGCCTACAACACGTGCAAGGCCGACCCCACCTGCGCCCAGGGCCAGATCGCCGAGTGGCTGGACCTGTCGGCCGACGATATCGCGCACTGGGACGACCCCGGCTACGCGGACAGCATCAGCCGGCCCACGACGGTCGGCGGCAAGCTGGTCACCAACCCGACCATCCAGCAGGCCATCACGGGTGGCACCGCCCAGATCACCGGCGGGGGCACCGGGTTCACCCAGCAGGGCGCCAAGGACCTGGCCACGCTGCTCAACTCGGGTTCGCTGCCCACGGCGATCGCGGTCCTCCAGTCCACCGAGGTGGGCGCCAGCCTGGGCCAGGACTCCGTTCGGCGGAGCCTGGCGGCCGGGCTGCTCGGCCTGCTGATCGTGGTCGTCTTCATGGTCGCCTTCTACCGTCTGCCCGGTTTCCTGGCCAGCCTGGCCCTGCTCTTCTACGCGGGCGTGGTGCTGGCGCTCTTCAAGGTGGTGCCGGTGACCTTGACGCTTTCCGGGATGGCCGGGTTCATCCTCAGCGTAGGCATGGCGGTTGACGCTAACGTCCTGATCTTCGAACGCTTCAAAGAGGAGGTCAGGGCCGGCCGGACCATCGGCGCGGCCGTTGACGCCGCCGTGCGCCGGGCCTGGCCGGCCATCCGCGACTCGAACACGTCGACCCTGATCACCAGTGCGCTGCTCGCGTACTTCGGTTCAGGCCCGGTCCGCGGCTTCGCGGTCACCCTGATGATCGGCGTGCTGATCAGCCTGATCTCGTCGATCATCGTGACCCACAACCTGCTGGCGATCGTCCTGAACTTCGGGTCGATCAGGCGCGGCGCGGTGCTGGGAGTCGAGCGTGGCAGAGCTTAGCGAGCCGACCGGAGCGCTCACCGCGGAGACGGCCGACACCACCCGCCCCGCCCGCCGCCTCGACATCGTCGGCCGGCGCAACGTCTTCTTCGCGATCTCGCTGCTGGTCATCGTCCCGGGCATCATCTCGATGGTCACCCAGGGCTTCCTGCTGGGCATCGACTTCCAGGGCGGCACCGAGTTCTTCATCAAGTTCCAGACCTCACCGCAGCCCTCGCTGGCCGCGGTCGAGGCCGCGGTGGCCGCCGAGAACGTGCACGGCACGGTCCAGCAGGCCACCGACGGCACCTTCATCGTGCGCACCGGCGTGCTGAACCCGGCCCAGCAGGGCACCTTCGAAGACGACCTCGCGAAGAAGGTGGCGCCCATCGATCACCAGGCCATCCAGGTCAACTCGGTCGGGCCGACCATCGCCCAGGAGATCGTGCAGAACGCGCTGATCGCGATCGTGCTGGCCTCGTTCCTGATCCTTCTGTACCTGGCCTTCCGCTTCCGCCGTGTCCAGGGCGGCTGGCGCTCGGGCTTCCAGTTCGGGGGCAGCGCCCTGCTGGCGCTCCTGCACGACGTCTTCCTGGTGGCCGGCGTGTTCTCGATCCTGGGCAAGGGGATCCCCTTCCTGGGCTTCCACGGCTTGCGGATCGGCGAGATCGACAGCCTTTTCCTAACGGCCATCCTCACCGTGGTTGGCTTCTCGGTCCACGACACGATCGTCGTGTTCGACCGGATTCGCGAGAACCTGATCGTGGCCAACCGGCTGACCTTCGAGCAGGTCGTGAACCTCAGCATCATGCAGACGGCGGCCCGCTCGATCATCACCAGCTTCACGGTGGTCCTGGTCCTGCTGGCGCTCTTCCTGTTCGGTGGCGACACGCTGAAGGGCTTCGTGCTGGCCCTCCTGGTAGGGATCGTCTCCGGGACCTACAGCTCGATCTTCAACGCCTCAACGCTGCTCGTGGTGTGGCGCCGGTTGCAGACCGTCCGGTAGCCTTCGGGAACCGGGACCCGACATGCCGACCTGGCCAATAGACGAGATCCGAGAGCTGCTGGAGCCGACGCTCGCGCACATGGGGTTCTCGATCTACTCTCTGGAGCAGGCCGGCGGCGGCGGGCGTACGCTCCGGATCGCCATCGACAAGGGCGAGGGCTTCATCTCGATCGTCGACTGCGAGCGTGTCAGCCACGTGGCCGGCCCGCTGCTGGACCAGGCCGACCTGATCAAGGACTCCTACACGCTGGAGGTCTCCTCGCCGGGGGCCGAGCGCCCCCTGCGAAGCCAGTCCGAGTACGAGCGCTTCATCGGCCGCAAGGTGAACGTGCGCTACCGATCCGGCGCCGCGGAGGGCGTGCTGGAAGGCGCGCTGGTGGCCGTCGACGACGCCGGGATCGCAGTCCAGGGTCGTGCCACCGACATCCACCACCTGGCCTGGGACGACGTCCTCGCGGGCCGGCTGGCCGTGTCTCTCTGACGACCTTGGCCCAGCAACCCAACCTGATGGCGGCGCTGGAGCAGGTGAGCACAGAGGTCGGGGTCCCCATGCACGAGCTGGTGAAGAGCGTCGAGCAGGGGCTGGCGGCGGCCTACCGGCGCGCCTTCGACCCGCCCGGCTACATCACGGTCCGCCTCAACCCCGCGACCGCCGCCATCGAGGTCACCAGCCGCGAGACCTTGGAGGACGGCAGCGAGCGCTTCACCCGGCTGCCGACCGAGGACTTCGCCCGCATGGCGGCCCAGGCCGCCCGCCAGGCCGTCATGCGCCACATCCGCGACCTCGAGCGGGACCGGGCGATGACGGAGGTGGGGCAGCGCCGGGGTGAGCTGGCGAGTGGCGTCGTCGACCGGCTGGACCGAGGCGTGGTCTTCGTGGACCTCGGCGGAGTGGAGGGCTGGATGCCGCCCGACGAGCAAATCCCCGGCGAGGAGATGGTGCCCGGGCGGCCAGTGACAGTGGTGATCCTGGAGGCCAAGCCGAGCCAGCGCCAGGCCCAGGTCCGTGTCTCGCGCTCCAGCAAGTCCTTCGTCCTGCGCCTGCTCGAGGCCGAGGTGCCGGAGGTGGCGGCGGGCACCGTGATCGTCCGCGCCATCGCCCGGGAGCCGGGCGTCCGCACCAAGCTGGCCGTCTCCAGCCGCGACCCCAGCGTGGACGCCAGGGGCGCCTGCATCGGCCCCAAGGGGGTGCGCCACCGCTCGCTGCTCGCGGAGCTGGGTGGCGAGCACGTGGACATCGTGGCCTACGACGACGATCCCGGGCGATTCGTCGCGAGCGCGCTGGGACCGGCCACCGTCCTCGGAGTTCAGCTTGACGAGGAGACCCGGACCGCCCACGTGGAGGTGCCCAAAGACCAGCTCTCGCTGGCGATCGGGAAGGACGGCCAGAACGCTCGGCTGGCGGCCAAGCTGACCGGCTGGCGCATCGACATCAGGTCCGGGGATGCCGAAAGCCAGCCATGAGCCGGTCCGCACCTGCGTGGCCTGCCGGCAGGAGGCGGGCAAGCGGGCCCTGGTGCGGCTGGTCAGGACGCCCGAGGGCGGGGTCGGGCTGGACCTCGGCGGCGGCCTGCCGGGCCGCGGCGCGTACCTCCACCGGGACCCGGCCTGCATCGACCAGGCGCGCCGCCGGCGGGCCCTGGAGCGGGCTTTGAAGGCTGCGGTCGGCGAAGAGACCTGGGCGCGGCTGTTGGCCGAAGGAGGGAGACCGTGACGCCGAAGTTCGGAGCTTTTGTGCCCCAGGGCTGGAAGCTGGACTTGGTCGGCATCGCCGACCCGGCCGCCCAGTACGAGGCGATGAGCCGCGCCGCGCGCGAGGCCGAGCGGGCCGGGCTCGACTCGGCCTGGGTGTACGACCACTTTCACACAGTGCCGACCGCGGAGGCGGAGGCGACCTTCGAGGCATGGACCACCATGGCGGCGCTGGCTCGCGACACGAGCACGATCCGGCTGGGCCAAATGTGCACCTGCAACAGCTACCGGCGGCCCAGCCTGCTGGCCAAGATGAGCTCCTGCGTGGACGCCATGAGCAATGGCCGCCTCATCGTTGGCATCGGTGCCGGCTGGTACCAGGAGGAGTTCGAGGCCTACGGCTACGAGTTCCCGGAGACGCCCACCCGGCTCCGGATGCTGGGCGAGGCGGTCCAGGTGCTGAAGGCGATGTGGACGCAGGACCGAGCCGGCTTCCAGGGCACGTACTACCGGCTCGAGGGGGCCATCAACCGACCCCGGCCGGTCCAGCAGCCGCATCCTCCGCTGTGGATCGCCGGCGGCGGCGAGAAGGTCACGTTGCACCTCGTCGCCCGCTACGCCGACGGCTGCAACCTGGGCGGCGACCCGGCGACCGTCCGCCGCAAGCTGGAGGTGCTCAAGCGCCACTGCGACGAGCTGGGACGCGACTACGATCGGCTGACGAAGTCCACCTGCCTGGAACCCCTGATCGTGGGGAACGGGGCAGAGGTGAAGCGCGTGGTCGCCGACACCATGCGCCGCACCGGCGAGACCGAGGCCTCCCTGCGCGGCCCCTACACGGGCCCTCCCGAGGTGGTCGCGGCGCGGCTGCGCGAGCTCGTCGAGCTGGGCATCGACTACTTCATCGCGTACCTCCCCAACGGCGTAGAGGAAGGCGCCATCGAGCGCTTTGCCCGGGAGGTGGTGCCGCTGGTCGGCTAAGCCGGGCTCGGGCTCCGGTCCGAGGCGGCCAGGGCCTCGGCCCAGGTTTAGCGGGCCACCTCGCAGGTAAACTCATTAATTCGGCCATGAAAGCCCACGAACTGGCACGCGAACTCAACATCAGCCACAAGGAGCTGCTGAACTTCCTTCAGCAGCGCCGGCTGGCCCGCAACCCGTCGGCGCCGCTCACGCCGCCGGCGATCGAGGCTGCCCGCAGCCAGTTCAAGAGCACCTCCGCGCCGGTGCGCATCGAGCCCAACGGCGACCGGAAGATCGTGCTGCCGCCCAGCGTCTCCGTCAAGGACCTGGCCGAGAAGCTGAGCGTCAGCCCGGTGGACGTGATCAAGAAGCTCATGCAGAGCAAGATCCTGGCCAACATCAACCAGGTCATCGACTTCGGCACGGCCGAGATCGTGGCCGACGAGTTCGGCTACACCGTCGAGCCGATCGCCTCCGAGGACCTGATCGCGACCGAGTCGGACGGCGAGGGCGGCAACTTGGTCACGCAGTCCCGCGAGGACTTCTTCTCGCTGGCCAACGAGGACCCTAAGAAGCTGAAGCCGCGGCCGCCGATCGTGACCGTGCTGGGCCACGTCGACCACGGCAAGACCTCGATCCTGGACGCCATCCGCAAGACCAAGGTGGCAGCCAGCGAGGCCGGCGGCATCACGCAGCGGATCGGCGCCTACCAGGTGCAGACCGACGAGGGCCAGACCGTCGTCTTCGTCGACACCCCCGGCCATGAGGCCTTCACCGCCATGCGCGCCCGGGGCGCCCAGGTCACGGACCTGGTGGTGCTCGTGGTGGCGGCGGACGACGGTGTCATGCCCCAGACGATCGAGGCGATCCAGCACGCCCGGGCGGCCGAGGTCCCGATCGTGGTCGCCATCAACAAGATCGACAAGGACAACGCCAACGTCGACCGGGTCCACCAGGAGCTCGCCACCCAGGGCATCGTCACCCGCCACTACGGCGGCGAGTACGAGTGCGTCCACGTCTCGGCCCGGACCGGCCAGGGCCTGGACGACCTGCTCACGACGATCGTGCTCTCGAGCGAGATCCTCGACCTGAAGGCGAACCCCGACCGGCACGCCATCGGGACGATCGTTGACGCCCACCTGGAGCGAGGTCGCGGCCCGGTCGCCACGGTCCTGGTGCAGAACGGCACGCTCACGGTCGGCGACGACTTCGTCTGCGGCCACATCTACGGCCGCGTCAGGGCGCTCACCAACGACCGCGGCGAGACGGTGGAGTCGGCCGGCCCCGCCACCCCGGTCGTGGTGTCCGGTATGAGCGAGGTCCCCAGCGCGGGCGACATCTTCCAGGTGGTCGGCTCCGAGAAGGCGGCCCGCCAGATCGCGCTTGTCAGGCTGCAGGAGAAGCGGGCCCAGGAGGCCGGCCGCGGCCTGGCCCCCCGGATCACGCTCGAAGAGCTGGCCCGGCGCGCCAAGGAAGGCGAGGTCAAGGAGCTCAACCTGGTGGTCAAGGCAGACGCCCAGGGCACCCTGGAGGCGGTCATCAGCGCGCTTCAGAAGATCGAAGACCCCGTGGTGACGATCAAGATCGTGGGCCAGGGGGTCGGCCCGGTCACGGACTCGGATGCGCTGCTGGCGGGCGTCTCCAACGCCATCATCGTGTGCTTCAACCTGAAGCCGACGGCCGGCGCCGAGAAGGCCGCCGAGCGGGAGAAGGTGGAGGTCCGCTACTACGACGTCATCTACAAGCTGACGGAGGACGTCGAGCGGGCGGCCAAGGGCCTCCGCGAGCCGACCTACCGCCAGGTCTGGGAGGGCAAGGTCGAGGTCCTGATGCCGATCAAGATCCCGCGCCTCGGGCTCATCGCCGGCTGCCGCGTGCTCGACGGCAAGGTGAGCCGCGGAGATTGGGTCAAGCTTTCGCGCGGCCGGGAGCAGATCTTCGAGGGTCGCATCACCTCCCTGAAGCACTTCAAGGAGGAGGTTCGCGAGATGGTCGCCGGCCAGGAGTGTGGCATCGGCCTGGAGGGCTTCGAGGCCTTCGAGCCGGGCGACACAATGGAGTGCTTCCGGCTCGAGCGCGAGGAAATCTGAGGTAGCCCTCGCAGTGAGCGGCCACCGCACCGACCAGGTCGGGGCCCAGGTCCGTGAGGAGATCATGGCGATCATCCAGCGCGAGCTGAAGGACCCGCGGATCGGCCTAGTCAGCATCACGGGGGTGCGGATGTCGCCCGACCTGCGCTCCGCCCGGGTCCGGGTCAGCGTCCTGGGCAACGCTGCCGAGCAGAAAGAGACACTGCGCGGCCTCTACAGCGCCCGCGGCCTGATCCGCCACGCGCTCGGCAGGCGGCTGCAGAATCTCAAGTTCTCGCCGGAGATCAGGTTCGAGATCGATCCCTCGATCGAGTACAGCGTGCACATCTCGAAGATGCTTCGCGAGATCCTCCCGGAGGAGGAGACCGAGGAAGGAGCCCCGTCATAGACGACGACTTAGGCCGCGTGGGCGAGCTGGTTGAGCAGAACGACGAGATCCTGATCTTCGGCCACAAGGACGCCGACGGCGACACCCTCGGCTGCAGCCTGGCCTTCGCCGAAGCCCTGAAGTCGCGAGGCAAGACGGTCTGGGTGGTCATCCCGCCGCCCCTGCCGGTCATGTACGAGTGGCTGCCCGGCTTCGAGCAGATCGTGGAGCGGCCGCCGCCCGGCGCCGACCCTCGGCTGGTGCTCTTCTTCGACGCCGGCAACATGGAGCGGTCCGGCAATGCGGTCAAGCTGATCGCCAGCCAGGCCACGATCGTCAACGTGGACCACCACCCCTCGAACTCGCTGTTCGGAGACATCAATGTGATCGAGCCGGAGGCCTCGGCGGTGGGCCAGATGGTGATGCGGATGCTCGACCTGTTCGGTTACGACCTGACTCCCACGATCGCAACCAACCTCTACACGGCGCTGCTGACCGACACCGGCGGCTTTCGGCACGAGAACACCACGCCCAAGGCGCTCGAGGACGCCGCCCGGCTGGCCAGGCTGGGGGCTGATCCCGGGTACATCGCGACCATGGTCTACAAGTCGCGTCCGTTGACGACCCTGAAGCTCAGCGCCCTCGCCATCGCCACCATGCAGGTCGACATGGACGGCCGGCTGGCCTGGGCCAAGGTGACCCGCTACATGCTCCACGAGGCCGGCGCCGTCATGGCCGAGAGCGAGGGCATCATCGACACCCTGAACTCGATCGCCGGCCTGGACACGGCGATCATGTTCAAGGAGATCAACGACCGGCTGACCAAGATCAGCGTGCGCAGCCGGGGCGCCGTGGACGCCGCCGCGCTGTGCGCCGAGTTCGGCGGAGGCGGCCACCTGCGGGCTGCCGGGGCCGAGATCCAGCTGCCCCTGGACGAGGCGATCAGGGCGGTCCTGAAGGCGGCCAAGGAGGCGATCTCTGCGAGCGGGAGTACTCAACGTAGATAAGCCGGCGGGCGCGACCTCGTTCACGGTCGTGCGCCGCCTTCGCGAGCTGACAGGCGCCAAGCGGGTCGGCCACGCCGGCACCCTCGACCCGCTGGCGACCGGCGTGCTGCCCATCCTGTTCGAGTCGGCCACCCGCCTGGCGGACTTCGCCCTGCAGCTGTCGAAGACCTACGTGGCCGACGTGCACTTCGGGTTCACCACCGCCACCGACGACGCCGAGGCCGAACGGGAGCCGGTGGCGGACCCATCGGGCCTCGAGCAGGAGACGGTGGAGGCGGCCCTGCGGGCCTTCGTGGGCCGCATCCGGCAGGAGCCGCCGGCCTTCTCGGCCGTGAAGGTGGAGGGTGAGCGGTCCTATCGGCGGGCGCGCAAAGGCGACGTCTCGCGGCCGGCCGCCCGGCTGGTGGAGATCTACAGCGTCGAGCTCCTCTCGTTCGCGCCCGGCGCCGCGGCCGTGGCGCAGGTCCGGGTCGTCTGCGGCAGCGGCACCTACCTGCGCTCGCTGGCCCGCGACCTGGGCGCCGAACTGGAGGTGGGCGGCTACCTGGGCCAGCTGGTCCGGACCGCTTACGGTCCGCTGCGCCAGCAGCAGGCGGTGGCGCTCGACGATCTCACCAACGCCGCCTCCGTCGAGGCCCGGCTGCTGCCCCCCGAGGTGATCCTGCCCGAGATGGAGTCCGTCCGCCTGACGGTCGAGCAGGAGGCCTATGTGCGCCAGGGCCGCCCTGTTCGCGTGCTGCCCGAACCCGGCCCCGGCCGCGTCCGGGCCATGGACTCCGACGGCCGGCTGGTGGCGCTCGGGCACACCGACCCGCTGCGGCGGACTTTCGTCCCCGAGAAGGTCCTGACCTGACGGGATGAAGGTTCACTTCGGGCTGCCCGCCGAACGGCTGGGCCCGGCGGCCCTCGCCATCGGCAGCTTCGACGGCGTGCACCTGGGCCACCAGGCCGTGCTGCGGCGGCTGGTCGAGGTCGCCCGCGAGAACGACCTGACCCCGGCCTGGATCACCCTCGACCCCCACCCGCGCTGCGTTCTCGACCCCGACCGCTGCCCGAAGTTGATTACCACCCTCGACGAGAAGCTGGAGCTGATACGGCCGCTCGGCGTCGAGCACGCGATCGTCCTCGAGTTCACGCGAGAGCTGGCCGCGCTGCCGCCCGAGGACTTCATGGCCCTGGTCGGCCAGGCCATGGAGCTGCGCCGGCTGGTGGCCGGGCCCGACTTCGCGCTGGGCCGCAAGCGGGCGGGCGACGTGGAGTGGCTGCGCGGCGACGGCGCCGTGCGCGACTATGAGGTGGTCGTCGTGCCGCCGTTCATGCTGGACGGGGAGGAGGTGCACAGCTCCGACATCAGACGCGAGGTGGCGCTGGGCGACGTGGCGGCCGGCAACCGGCTCCTCGGGCGCGAGTTCTCGCTCGCGGGCCGGGTCGAGCCGGGCGACCGGATCGGGCGGACGCTCGGCTTTCCGACGGCCAACCTGGCCGTCGCGCCCAACAAGCTGATCCCGGCCCGCGGCATCTACGCGGGCTGGGCCGAGACGGAAAGCGGCCGCCACCAGGCGGCGATCAGCGTCGGCTACCGGCCGACATTCGAGCTCGCCGAGATGCGGGTCGAGGCCTTCCTGATGGACTTCAGGGGCGACCTCTACCAGACCCGCCTGCGGCTGCTTTTCGTGCACCGGCTGCACGAGGAGGTGAAGTACCCGAGCCGCCAGGCGCTCGTGAAGGGGATCGCGGCCGACGTGGCGGAAACCCGCCGGCTGCTAGGGGCCGAACGCTAGGCTGTCCGGTCCCGTCTAGTCCGCCCCCCTCCCAACCTCCCCCCGCAAGCGGAGGGAGGGGTCCTGCTGTCGCGTCATCTCGGGCAGCCGCCTGTGAACCGACAGGTCGTACTGCGACGACTCGTCATAAGGGTCCCGCTGCCAGGTGGACCAGCGTTCGGTGAGCTGCAGGCCGGAGTCCGCTGCCCAGGCGTCGAAGTCCTGCGGCGAGCAGGCGCCCGGTCCGATCGAGTGCCCGTTGACCAGCAGTCCGCCCGGCCGGACGTGGCGGGCCAGATTCTGGACGGCGCGCCGCCGGTCTTCGGGTGCCACGAAGTTGATGACGTTGCCAGCCAGGAGGACCGCTTCGAACTTCCTGCCCAGGTCGATCGCCGCGACATCGCCTTGGATCCACCTGACACCTGGTGACTTGGCCCGGGCGGTCATGAGCATCTCGTCATCCAGATCGACGCCGACCACCTCGATCCCGTGGCGGGCCAGCTCGCGCCCGACCCGGCCGGTCCCGCAGCCGGCGTCGAGGACCGAGGCGGGTGAGAAGGCCCGCACGAAGTGGGCCTCGCCGTGAACGTCCTCGCCCGCGGCGGACCTCTGCTCGTAGGGGGCGTCGTAGCGGTCGCCCCGGCTCGAGCTGCTCATCCGTGTTGGCTGAGGCCCGGGCCGCCGGCCAGTAGGCGGTCGACCCGGGCCTCCACCTCGGGCGTTCCGAGGCCGCGGATGCTGACGGTCGTGCGCCGGCGGAGCACGTCCTCCGCGGTGACGGCCCACTCATTCTCAACCGCGTGGCAGGCCTGGGCCCAGACGTCGGGGCCACCGGCCGCGATCGGCCCGAGGGCTTCTGGGTCGTGCGCGCCGTATGCCAGCAGCCGGTCCACCTCGCTGCCGTAGTGGTCGATGAGGTGGGACCAGCTGGCGGGCTCCACGTCAGCGGGCCGCCGGCCCTGGGGCGGATGCGCGAACCCGGGCAGCGGCCGGTTGGACGGGCGGAGGCCGCGCGGCCGGACGCGCTCGGGCAGCTCCCGGAGCACGTCGATCGCGATCCGCCGGTGGGTCGTGAGCTTGCCGCCCGCGATGCTGACCAGGCCTTGAGGGCCGACGTTCACGAAGTGCTCGCGCGACGCCCGCGCCGTTTCGCCAGGCCCGGCCGGCAGGGCCCGGAGGCCGGCATACGTGTGGCGGATCAGGTCGCGCCGGACGACATCCTCGCCAAGCATCAGGGCCGCCTCGCCGAGGACCATGTCCACGTCCGCCGGCTCGACCCGCGCCGCCGCGGCGTCGCCCTCGTAACCGGTGTCGGTCGTCCCCAGCAGGAGCATCCCCTCCCACGGTACGGCGAAGGTGGCGCGCGTCCCGCCCAACGGGATGGACACGGCGGTGTCGAAGCCCGCGGGCAGGGGCAGCAGGAGGTGGACGCCCTTGCTCAGCCGGACCAGCGGCACGCAGCCGGGATCCTCCAGGCGGCGGACGTGGTCCACCCAGGGCCCGGACGCGTTGACGGCGGCCCGGAAGCCGACGCCAACGCGACCCTCGGGCGCTTCCACGACCGCCTCATCCGAACCCAGCTCGACCACCGCCGCGTGATTGAGCACCACCGCCCCCGCTTCCGCCGCGCCCTTGACTGTCGCCAGGGTCAGGCGGCCGTCGTTGGTCTGGCCCTCCTCGTACAGCCAACCCGCCTCCAGGTCCTCCGTCCGGAGCCCTGGCACCCGGGCCGCCGCGGCTGCCGGCGAGAGCTCGCTCGCCCACACCTCGCGAAACCCCGACAGCGTTCCGTAGAGCATCAGCCCCGCCCGCATCTGGCGGGAGCCGATCTGGCCGTGCCGGTAGATCGCCATCATGAAAGGTAGCCGGTGGACCAGGCCCGGCGCCAGGCGCAGCAGGGCCGACTTCTCCGTCTGGCTCTCCCGCACCAGCCTTAGATCCCCGGATCCCAGGTAGCGGAGGCCGCCGTGCACCAGCTTGGAAGAGGCGCTCGAGGTGGCCCCGCCGAAGTCCCCGGCGTCCACGAGCGCAACGCTCAGGCCCGACTGCGCCGCCTCGTAGGCCACCCGGCTGCCGACAATGCCCGCGCCCACCACCAGCAGGTCGAAGCGGCGGCCGGCCAGCATCTCCAGGGCGTCGCTCCGGCTCAGCATGGCCCGAATGTTCGCTCACGCCGCCGTATGGCGTTCAATTCGGGGGTGCGCAGCAGCCTGGAGTCCTTGCTCGGCGCGGCGGCGGTCAGCGAGCGGCCGGTGGCCGACCTCTGGCCGCTCGGGATCATGCGCCGGCGGGCCGGGCACGAGCCCCCGCTGGTGCAGGTGGTCCGCCCCGACTCGGCCCAGCTCGTGTGCCGGCTGCTCGAGTGGGCGCACGGCGCCGGCGTCCAGGTCATCCCCATGGGTGGCGCCAGCGGCGTCTGCGGCGCCCTGGCTCCGACGGCCGGTCAGGTGGTTCTCGACCTGGGCGCCCTCGACCACTTCGAGATCGACGAACCCAACCTGGCCTGCCGGGCCGGGGCGGGATTGAACGGCCTCCGGCTGGAGCAGGCCCTGCAGGAACGCGGGCTGACGCTCGGCCACTACCCCAGCTCGCTGCCGGTCGCGACCGTGGGAGGCCTGCTGGCGACCCGCTCGTCCGGCCAGGAATCGAGCCGCTACGGGAACGTCGAGGACATGGTGATGGGCCTTGAGGTGGCGCTCCCCGACGGCAGCCTGCTGGCCGCCCGCGCCGCGCCCCGCTCGGCGGCCGGGCCTGCCCTGCACCAGCTCTGGCTGGGCGCTGAGGGCCGGATCGGCGTGATCCTGGAAGCGGTCCTTCGAGTCCACCGGAAGCCGGAGACCGTGATCGGTCGGGGCTTCCGACTGGCCAGCGTGGAGTCGGGTCTCGACGGGCTGCGGGCCGTGGTCCAGGCCGGCATCCGGCCGCTCGTCATGCGCCTCTACGACCCCACCGACAGCGCCTTCCAGGGCCTGGAAGGGGAGGGCTGCCTGGGTCTGATCGCGGTGGCCGGTCCGGGACCGGTGGCCGAGGCCGAGGCGGCCCTGGTCGAGAAGCTGGTCGCCGGCGAGCCGCTCGGGGAGGCGCCCTGGGAGCGCTGGCAGCGGCACCGGTTCGACCTCTCGGCCGAGCGGTTGAAGGACCTCCTCGAGCCGGCTGGGTCGTACGTGGACACGATCGAGGTCGCCACCTCCTGGACCCAGATGCCGGCCCTCTACGAGGACGTCCGGTCGGCCCTCGCCCATGCCGCCGACCTGGTCCTCTGCCACTTCAGCCACGCCTACGGCCAGGGTTGCTGCGCTTACTTCACCTTCGGCGGCTCGGCGCCCTCGGAGGACGCCGCTCAGGCCGCCTACCAGCAGGCCTGGGCAGGAGCCATGACCGCGACCCTGCGGCACGGCGGCACGATCTCCCATCATCACGGCGTGGGCCAGGTCCGCCAGCCCTGGCTGGCGCAGGAGATGGACGGCTGGCTGCAGGCGTGGGACCGGATCCAGGCGGCCTTGGCGTGAAGGACTCCCTTGTCATCGCCAACCCCGCGTCGGCCGGCGGCCGCACCGGCAAGCGCTGGGCCGACATCGCGGCCGGGCTCCGGGCCGCCGGTCTGGACTTCGACTACGCCCTCACCACTCGTGCCCTGGAGGCGACCGAGTTCTCGCGCAAGGCGGTCAAGGAAGGCCGGTCGCTGGTGGTCGCGGCCGGCGGCGACGGCACGATCAACGAGGTCGCCAACGGCTTCTTCGAGAACGGCGAGCCGATCCCCGCGCAGGCCCGTTTCGGCGTCCTGCCGACCGGCACGGGCGGCGACTTCCGGCGCACCTTCGGGCTCCCCGTGGACATGGCCGAGGCCGGCCGGATGCTGGTTGTCGGGAAGTCCCGCCGCATCGACGTTGGTCGGGTGACTTTCACGGCGCCGGGCGGTGGCCAGGGCCTCCGCCACTTCGTCAACATCGCCGACGCCGGGGTCGGCGGCGAGGTGATCAACCGTGTCAATCGCGGCCGCAAGCTGATCAACGGCGAGGTCACCTTCTACCTGGCATCGGTGCGGACGCTGCTGGGCTGGCGGAACAAGCCGATGCACGTCGAGATCGACGGGGTGGAACGCGACCTCGTGGCCCAGCAGGTGGTGGTGGCCAACTGCCGCTACTACGGCGGCGGCATGATGATCGCCCCCGCCGCGATCCCGGACGACGGCCTGCTGGACGTGATCCTGAGCGGCGACCTGGGAACCCTGGAGTGGATACGCGGACTCGGCGACATCCGCAACGGCCGCCAGTTCGACAAGCCCAACCCGAAGCTCGAGCACCTACTGGCCCGGAAGGTCGTGGTGACCTCGCCGCAGACCGTCCACCTCGACGTCGACGGCGAGGGCCCCGGCGTGCTGCCCGCCACGTTCGAGGTCATGCCGAGCGTCCTGGACCTCGTCTGTCCTTGACGCGGATCCACCAGGCTTGAACCCGGATCCGGCTTGACGCGCGGGATCGTCGCGACGCCGCACCACCTGGCCTCGGAGGCCGGGGCCCATGTCCTGCGGGAGGGCGGCAACGCCGTCGACGCCGCCGTGGCCGCGAACGCCGTTCTCTGCGTCGTGTATCCGCACATGACCTCGATCGGCGGCGACCTCTTCGCTATGGTCTGGCCGGCGGGCGCCGGGGCCCCGGTCGGCCTCGAGGGCGCCGGCCGCTCAGGCTCCAACGCCTCCCTCGAGGCGGTGAGGCGGCTGGGCCACGAGCGGATGCCCGCGACCGGCCCGCTGACGGTCACCGTGCCGGGCACCGTCGCCGCCTGGGGCGCCCTCATCGAGCGCTACGGGACCCTCGGCCTGGCGCCCCTGATGGAGCCGGCGGCGGCCCACGCGCGGGACGGCTACGTGGTCACCGAGAACCTCTCCCGGGCGCTCCACGAGAACTTCGAGTGGCTGCAGGAGGACCCGGCGGCGCAGCGCCTGCTGCCGCCCATGAAGGCCGGGATGACGCTCCGCAACCCGGAGTTGGCTGAGACGCTGACGGCGATCGGCCGCAGCGGATTCATCGAGTTCTACAGGGGCGAGATCGGCAAGGCCATCGTGCGGACGCTGGAGGCCAGGGGCGGCCTGCTGGCGGCGACCGACCTGGGCTCCCATCGCTCGGTCTGGGTCGACCCCATCGCCTTTCCCTACCGCGACCTGACCGTCTACGAGATGCCGCCCCCCAGCCAGGGCCTGGTTGCAGCCGGCATGCTGGTCCGCCTGGCCCGGCTCGGGGCTGAGCGCCTGCGCCCCGGCCTCGGCTTCGCCCGGGAGCTGGTCCGGGTCCGCGACCAGGTCTACGCCCTGCGCGATCGCCTGATCGGCGACCCCGGCTTCGCCGAGGTACCGGTGGGCCCGTTCCTCGACCCCGACTTCGACGCCGGGGGTGGGGGAGAGGCCATCCCCGAGGGCGACACCATCTACCTCTGCGCCGCCGACGAGCATGGCAACCTGGTCTCGCTCATCCAGAGCGTGGCCAACGCGTTCGGCTCCGGGGTGATCGCCGAGGGCACCGGGGTGGTCCTCCAGAACCGCGGCGTCTACTTCAGCCTGGACCCCGGCCACGTGAACCGCCTTGAGCCCGGCAAGAAGACGATGCACACGCTGATCCCGGCCCTGGCCGGCCGGGGCGGCCGGCCCTGGGCCGCTTTCGGCAACATGGGCGCCGACGGCCAGCCCCAGTTCCAGGCACAGGTGTTCGTAGGTCTGGCGGACCTGGGCCTGGATCCCCAGGCTGCGGTGGCGGCCCCTCGGCTGCGGGTCCCGGCGGGCGGCGGCGGCCTCTGGGTCGAGGCGGACTACCCCGAGGCGCTGGAGATCGCGCGCGCCCTGAACGCTGAGCTGAAGCCCCCGCGCAGCTCGCTCTTCGGCCACGCCCAGGCCATCGTGGTCGACGGCCCAGGGGCCTGGCGGGGCGGGGCGGACCCCCGCGCGGACGGGTCGGTCGCGGCAGCCGAATAGCGGCCGCCCGTATAATCACCGTTCGGTTTGGCAGTAGAAGGCGAGGTCAAGGAGCGACTGATCGGGGAGCACAAGCTCCACGATGGAGACACGGGTTCACCCGAGGTCCAGGTCGCCATCTTCTCGGAGCGCATCAACCAGCTCACGGAGCACTTGAAGGCGAACCAGAAGGACCATCACTCACGGCGCGGCCTGCTCCTCCTGGTGGGCAAGCGCCGTCGCCTGCTGAACTACCTGCAGCGAAACGACGTGGAGCGCTACCGCGCTCTGATCGCGAAGCTCGGGATCAGGAGATAGTCAACCGAGCGGCCCGAGGGGTCGCTCGACATTTTTTTGGGGGGCTCAGGCCCTTAGCAATTGGTTTCGAGGTACGCCTCGACGGCAGCTGCTAGAGACCTGGCCTCCCGTTGGAGGTATTGCACGTGGCAGTAGTCACGAAAACATTCGAACTTGCCGGAAGGCAGATCAAGATCGAGGCGGGCAGCGTCGCCGAGCAGGCGAGCGGGGCCGTCCTGATCCGCTCCGGGGACACCGTCGTGCTCAGCACGGCGATGATGTCCAAGGAGCCGCGGGAGGGCATCGACTTCTTCCCCCTCACCTGCGACTACGAGGAGAAGATGTACGCCGCCGGCAAGATCCCAGGCGGCTTCATCCGGCGTGAGGGCCGGCCCTCGGAGCAGGCGATCCTGACGGCCCGGCTCACCGACCGGCCGATCCGGCCGCTGTTTCCCGACGGCTTCCGCAACGACGTCCAGGTGGTCTCGACCGTTCTCTCGGTGGACCAGGAGGTCGACCCCTCGATCCTGGCGATCAACGGCGCCTCGGCGGCCCTGACGATCTCGGACATTCCCTTCCAGGGCCCCATCGGGGCCGTACGGATGGGTTACTTCGACGGGCACCTGGTCGTCAACCCGCCCATGGGCGACATGGAGCGCTCCGAACTGGACCTGGTGGTTGCGGGCACCCAGGACGCGATCCTGATGGTGGAGGCGGGCGCCAAGGGCGTCAGCGAGCAGGTCGTGGTGGACGCCCTCGAGATGGCGCACGAATCGATCGGCCGGATCTGCGAGGCCCTGCACGCGCTGCGGGCGGAGGCCGGCAAGCCGAAGTTCGAGTTCACGCCGCCCCAGTACGACCCGGAGATCGTGCAGGCGGTCAACGAGGCCGTTGGCGACCGGCTCGACGAGGTCGCCTACGGCCCCGACAAGGCGGAGCGGGAAGCCCGGATCTCAGCCTTCAAGAAGGAGGTCAAGGCCAGGCTTCTCGAGCGCTTCGCGGACCAGGGCGACCTGATCTCGACGCTGTTCGAGAAGAAGCTGAAGGACCGCGTCCGCCAGCGCGTCATCGAGGAGGGCGTCCGCGTCGACGGCCGCGGCACCAAGGACATCCGCGAGATCACCGTCCAGGTGGGCGTGCTGCCCCGGGCGCACGGGTCCGGCATGTTCAAGCGCGGCCAGACCCAGGCCCTGACTGTGCTCACCCTGGGCACCATGGGCGACGCCCAGAAGCTCGACAACATCGGGCTCGAGGTTTCCAAGCGCTACATGCACCACTACAACATGCCGCCCTTCTCGACCGGCGAGGCCAAGCCGCTGCGCAGCCCCGGCCGCCGCGAGATCGGCCACGGCGCGCTCGCCGAGCGGGCGCTGCTGCCGGTGATCCCCACTCTGGAGGAATGGCCCTACACGATGCGGCTGGTCTCCGAGATCCTCTCCTCGAACGGATCCACGTCGATGGCCGCGGTCTGCGGCTCGACGCTCGCCCTGATGGACGGCGGCGTGCCGATCAAGGCGCCCGTTGGCGGCATCGCCATGGGGCTCGTGACGCGCGAGGGCAAGTACGCGATCCTTACCGACATCCAGGGCGTCGAGGACGCCCTCGGGGACATGGACTTCAAGGTCGCCGGCACCAAGGACGGCATTACGGCGCTCCAGATGGACATCAAGATCAAGGGCCTCACCAGGGAGGTCATGGGCCAGGCCCTGGAGCAGGCGCGCGAGGCGCGCATGCACGTGCTCGGCAAGATGCTGGAGGTCATCCCCGAGCCGCGCCGCGAGATGAGCCCCCACTCGCCCCGGATCACCACCATCCAGATCAACCCGGACAAGATCCGCGAGATCATCGGTCCGGGAGGCAAGATCATCCGAAAGATCGTGGAGGAGACCGGCGTCCAGATCGACGTCGAGGACGACGGCCGAGTCTTCATCGCCTCCACGGACCAGGAGGGCGCCCAGAAGGCGATCGACTGGATCAAGGGCATCACCGACGAGGTCGAGGTGGGCAAGATCTACCGCGGCAAGGTCGTGCGGATCATGCCCTTCGGAGCCTTCGTCGAGGTGCTGCCCAACCAGGACGGGCTGGTCCACATCTCGCAGCTCACTGACCGCCGGGTGGACCGGGTCGAAGAGGTCATGAACGTGGGTGACGAGATCATGGTCAAGGCGGTCGAGATCGACGACAAGGGCCGCCTCAACCTGAGTCGCCAGAAGGCCCTGGAGGAGCTAGAGTCCAGCGGCCAGCCGGCCAACGAGAAGATCGACCCGGCGGTCATGGCGGACGCCCTCTCCAGGCCGCCCGAGCCACCGCGCGAGCGGAGCGGCTTCGGCGGCAACCGCGGCGGCGGCGGTGGCCGCGACCGCGGCCGGCGCTAGACGAGACTGGTCAAAGATGGGGGCGGGCCCGAGCGGCCCGCCCCCTTTTCACGCCCGAAGACGCTCCGCGCCAGGCGATTCCGCTGCTGCTTGGATGCGGCTGACCGCTAACCTTCGTCCATGATCCGAGTCGCGCTGGCAGGCAGCCGGGGCAAGGTGGGCCAGGAGATGGCCCGGGCGCTCGCCACCGAGCCCGACCTCGAGCTCGTCGGCGGGGTTGACATCGGAGACGACCTGGCCGAGCTCCTGCGGGACTCCGGGGCCCAGGTCCTGGTGGACTTCACGCATCCCTCAGCCGCGCTCGACAACGCCCTGCTGGCGGTCCAGCACGGCGCGGCGCCTGTGGTGGGGACGACCGGCATCCCCCCGGATGGGGTCGACCGCCTGGAGGCGGCCTGCAACGCGAAGGGGGTGGGAGGGATCGTCGCCCCCAACTTCGCCGTCGGCGCGGTGGTCATGATGTGGCTGGCCGAGAAGGCGGCGCCCTACTTCGCGGCGGCCGAGGTGATCGAGCTCCACCACGACCAGAAGGCGGACGCCCCGTCGGGCACCGCGCTGGCCACCGCGCGCCGGCTGGCGGCCAGGGCGAAGTTCTCCTACCGGGGCGCGGACAAGGTGACGCTGGAGCACACGCGGGGCGGCATGGAAGGCAACGTGGGCATCCACTCGGTGCGCCTGCCCGGCCTGGTCGCCGACCAGGAGGTCCTCTTCGGGCTGCCAGGCCAGTCGCTCACGATCACGCACCGCACCACCAGCCGGGAAGCCTTCGTGCCCGGCGTCCTGCTCGCAATCCGCAAGGTGAGCTCGGGACCGGGCTTCTATCGGGCCTTGGACCAGCTCCTCGGCCTCGTATAAATGCCCCTCTCCCGGCGGTAAACTCGTGCGATGAGTTCTCCCTCCCATGGATTGAGCGTCGCCGTCGTTGGGGCGACCGGCATGGTCGGTCGCGAGATGTTCCGCGTGCTGAACCAGCGGAACTTCCCGATGGGCAAGCTCAAGGCGCTGGCGTCCGAGCGCTCCGTGGGACATGAGGTCGCGTTCAACGGCACCCGGGTCTTCGTGGAGAAGCTGGACGAGGACTCTTTCCGCGACGTCGACCTGGCGCTCTTCAGCGCGGGCTCGGACATATCCCTGATGTTCGCGCCGGTGGCCGTCGAGTCGGGCGCGCTGGTGATCGACAACTCCAGCGCGTGGCGCATGAAGGAGAACGTGCCCCTGGTCGTCCCCGAAGTCAACCCGGAGGACATCCGCGAGAACGAGGGCATCATCGCCAACCCCAACTGCTGCGCGATCCCCCTGACTGTCGTGCTGGAGCCTCTGCGCAAGCGGGCCGGGCTGGAGCGCGTGCTGATCTCCACTTACCAGTCCGCCTCCGGCGCCGGCAAAGCGCTGGTCCAGGAGCTCGAGGAGCAGACGGCCGCCATCGCGGCCGGCCGCACCCCCGAGGTGAACGTCTACTCGCACCAGCTCGCCTACAACGTGGTGCCGGGCGGCTGGAAACCGGAGCAGGAGGGCTACAACGAGGAGGAGATCAAGATCGTCACCGAGACCCGAAAGATCCTCCACGAGCCCGAGCTGCGGATCGCCGCGACCTGCGTGCGGGTCCCGGTCCCGATCAGCCACGGCGAGTCCGTCTTCGTGGAGACGCGGGAGATGATCACCGCCTCGCAGGCCCGCGAGCTGCTCGGCAGCGCGCCCGGCATCGTCGTGGAGGACGACCCTAGGGCCCGAATCTTCCCGACGCCAGCCGAGGTCGCCGGCAAGGACGAGGTCTACGTGGGGCGGATCCGAAACGACCTTTCCTGCAGCCACGGGCTGGCGCTCTGGGTCGTCTCGGACAACCTGCGCAAAGGTGCCGCGCTCAACGCGGTCCAGATCGCCGAGCGGGCGGTCGAGATGGGAGTGATTTAGAGATGCCTGAGATCGGGCGCCTGCTGACCGCGATGATCACGCCGTTCCACGAGGACGGCTCGGTGAACTACGAGGCCGCCCAGCAGCTGGCCAGGCAGCTCGTCGAGGACGGCTCCGACGGCCTCGTGGTCGCGGGCTCGACCGGCGAGGCGGCGACCCTGAGCGACGACGAGAAGATCCGGTTGGTCGAGCTCGTCAAACAGGCCATCCCCGGTCGCAGCGTGGTGGCCGGGACAGGCGGCAACGACACCCGGCACTCGGTCGAGCTGTCGGAGCGGGCCATGAAGGCGGGCGCCGACGCCCTCCTTGGCGTCGTGCCCTACTACAACAAGCCACCCCAGGAAGGGATGTACGAGCACTTCAAGGCGATGAGCCAGGTGGGCCCGCTGATCATGTACAACATCGTCGGCCGGACCGCCGTCAACATGACCGCCGAGACCACCCTGCGCTGCGCCGGTGAGCCGGGCATCATCGGCGTCAAAGAGGCCAGCGGCAACCTGGACCAGATGGGCTTCGTCTGTGCCGGCAAGCCGGCCGGCTTCAAGGTCTGGTCCGGCGACGACAGCTTCACGCTGCCTCTTATGGCGGTGGGTGGCTACGGCGTCATCTGCGTCGTCTCCCACCTCGCGGGCCGGGCCATGAAGCGGCTCATCGAGGCGCACCTGGCGGGAGACAATGACGCGGCGCGGGAGATCCACCTGGGCCTGCTGCCGGTGATCCGGACTCTCATGAGCACCGCTTCCAACCCGGTTCCCCTGAAGTCGGCGATGAACGCGCTGGGCTTCCCGGCCGGGCCCCTCCGGCTGCCCCTGACGCCCCTGCCTCCGGCCGATCTGGAGAAGGTGATGAAGGACGTACGCGCAGCCGGCGAGTTGATCAGCTTCAAGAGCGGAGTCAGAGTCGCTTAGCGAGCTGGAGGAACTCCACGCGCAGGTCCGCGCCTGCACGCGTTGCGGCCTCCATTCCACGCGCACCCACGCGGTGCCCGGCACCGGCCCGGTGCCGGCCGACGTGATGATCGTGGGCGAGGCGCCCGGCTTCAACGAGGACATGCAGGGGTTGCCGTTCGTGGGCGCCGCCGGCAAGCTGCTGGACACGCTGCTGGCCCGCATCGGACTGGGCCGGGAGACCGTGTTCATCACCAACGTGCTCAAGTGCCGGCCGCCCCAGAACCGGGATCCGATGCCCAACGAGGCCGAGGCCTGCCTGCCCTACCTGCGCGCTCAGTTCAAGCTGGTGCAGCCGAAGGCAGTGGTCATCCTGGGCCGCCACGCGCTGGAACGCATGCTGCCCGGCATCGGCCCCATCTCGCGGGTGCACGGTGAGTTCTTCGAACGCTCCGGGGTGGCCTTCATGCCCGTCTACCACCCGGCAGCGGCGCTCCACAACGGCGCGCTGGTCAAGGACCTGGAGGCCGACTTCGACAAGGTCCGCTCGTACCTGGACCGCGTCCTCGCCCCGCCTCCGCCGCCCGAGCCGGTGGCGACCACCGCCGAGCCCGAGCAGCTCCCGCTGATCTAGCCGATGATGCTTCGCTACATCCCTCTCGGCGGCCTCGGCGAGGTGGGCCTGAACATGTGGGCGCTCGAGTGGGAGGGGCAGGTCCTGGTGGTGGACGCCGGACTGATGTTCCCGCGTGACGAGATGCTCGGCATCGACCTGGTCATACCCGACATCTCCTACCTGCTCGAGAACGGGCGCCGCGTCGCCGGCATCGTCCTCACCCACGGCCACGAGGACCACATCGGCGGCCTGCCCTTCTTCCTCAAGAAGCTGAACGTGCCCGTGTATGGCACCCGGCTGACCTTGGGCCTGGCCAAGAACCGCCTTAAGGAACACCGGATACTCAGGGAGTCCGACCTGCGCGAGATAAGCGCCGGCGACAAGTTCCAGGTTGGCCCCTTCCGGGTGGAGGCGGTGGCCGTCGCCCACAGCATCCCCGACGACGTGGCGCTCGCTATCGAGACCCCTGTCGGCAGGGTGGTCTACACGAGCGACTACAAGCTGGAGCCGGAACCGCTGTACGGTCGCGGAACCGACGTCGAACGCCTCAGGCGCCTCGGCGACGAGGGCGTCCTGCTGCTGCTGGGGGACTCCACGAACTCCGAGCGCGAAGGCGTGAGCGGGTCGGAGCGCGACCTGGTGCCGGCCTTCGAGGCGATCTTCGAGAACGCCCCCGGCCGGATCGTCGTCACCACGTTCGCGTCGAACATCCATCGCATCCAGCAGGTCGTGACGCTGGCCGCGCGGCATGGGCGCAAGGTGGCGCTGGCGGGCCGAAGCCTACGAAACGCCTTCAAGACCGCCCGCGAGCTGGGTTTCCTGGAGGTGCCCGAGGGCCTGACGGTGCGCCTCGAGGAGGCGGCCAAGGATCCCCGGCTGGTGCTCCTGACCGCGGGCAGCCAGGGCGAGCCCATGTCGGCGCTCTCGCGCTTCGCGTCGCGGCAGCACCAGGTGGTCAACGTGCGGGAGGGGGACTGGGTCGTCATCTCCGCGCGGCCCATCCCGGGCAACGAGCGGCTCGTCCACCAGACCATCAACAACCTCTACCGGTACGGCGCCGCACGCGTCTTCTACTCGGAGGTCGAGAACGTGCACGTCTCCGGCCACGGCTACCGCGACGAGCTGCGCCAGATGATCCAGATGGTTCGGCCGAGGTTCTTCATCCCGGTCCACGGCGAGTATCGGCAGCTCCACCTCCACGCCGAGCTGGCCGTCGCTGCGGGAATCCCGAAGGACCACGTCCTGGTGGTCGAGGATGGCCGGGTGGTCGAGTTCGACGAGCACGGCATGCACCCCACCCGAGAGAACGTGGCCGGCTACGTGTTCGTGGACGGGCTGGGGATCGGGGACGTGGAGCAGGTCGTCCTGCGCGACCGCCGCCACCTCGCGGAGGACGGCATCGTCTTCATCACCCTCGGCATCGATCGCGACAACGGGAGCGTCCGCACCGGCCCCGAGGTCATATCGCGTGGTTTCATCGAGCCCGAGATGTCGCAGGAGCTGATGCGGGCGGCGGGGGAGGAAGCCCGCCGGGTGGTGCGCTCGCTGGCCCGCGGGAGGCCCCAGGTCACCCTGCTCCAGGAGGCGATCCACGACTCCGTCTCCAAGCTGTTCTGGAAGCGCACGCAGCGCCGGCCGATGGTCATCACCGTGGTCACCGAGCTGTGACGGCGACCACCAGGCTCGGCGGGCGCTCATGAAGCTGCCGCCGATGGCCCTCACCGCGCCCACGCTCTGCCCACGCTGCGATGCGCCGGCGATCATGACCGACCACTGCGTGCAGTGCGCCCTGCAGCTGCGCCAGTGCGGCGCCTGCCAGGGCACGGCGGGCCCGTTTGACCGCTTCTGCGGCTTCTGCGGCCACGAGATGATCCTGGGCGACCGCCGCTCTCCGGTCTGGCGGCTGTGGCTGCTGGCCGCCCTGGTCCCGCTGGCGGCGGGCATCCTTCTGGGCGCGCTCGGGTTCGGCGTCCCGGTGACACACGCCGTGGGCCGCTCGGTGGGGCTGATCCCGAAAGCAACCCCGGTGCCGGGCTCGATCAACTCCCTGCGCAGCCACACCCTGAGCTTCAGCTACTCGGTGCCCCGCGACTGGACCGCGGTGGACTACACGCTCTCCAGCGACCCCGCGCGTGTCCTGCCATTCGTGATCGCGTCCCGTCTGAGCGCGGATGGGACCAAGGCGGCCGACGCCAAGGGGGAGCTCGCCGACCTGAAGCCGCAGGGCACGGTCGTGGACCTCGGGCGGCCCGCGACCGACCTGTCGCTGGTCGCCCCTGACGACCCCAAGGCGGTCCTCACGTCGCGGGTCGCCCCGCTCGTGATCGCACCCCCGGCCGGGTCCAAGATCGAGGTGGTGCGCCAGGTCAAGTCGATCACTGTGGGCGGCCGGCCCGGAGCGGAAGTCGTGCTCAGGATCACGACCGGCACCATCGTCGTGTACACGGAGCGGGCGTTCGTCTACGCGCCGCTGGCCGGCGCTGCCGCAATGTTCCGGATGGAGGCGGTGGCGCCCGCCGCCGACTGGGAGGGAGGCGACGGCGACCGCGTGGAGGCCATTCTTCAGTCGATCAAGTTCGGCTAGCAGCGGTCTGCTAGACCCGAAACCGAAGCTCGGCCAGCAGGCCGGCATGGTCCGACGAGATGCCGGGCGCGAGGATCGTCACCGCGTCGACCGCGACCTCGCCGCGGGTGAGCACCAGGTCAAGCCGCTGACCGGCCCAGGTCGGGCCGGCCTCGCCGGGGTGCCGGGCCGGCCAGGCGTCTGCCAAGGCGGCGGCCAGCAGGGCGGGGTAGGCGGGCGTAGCGCCGGCGCCTTTCGCCGCGTTCGAGTTGAAGTCGCCCGCGACAACCAGCGGGTCCTCCATCTCGGCCAGCACCGCCAGAAGCTCCTGGGCCTGGGCCAGCTGCACCTCGGGCGAGAGGTCGTCCAGGTGGGTGTTGACGAACCAGGCCCCAGAGGCCTGCACGGCGCACCAGGAGCGGGCGACCCGCACCTCGCCCAGCATCGGGCTGGGGATAGTGTGGCCGGCCTGGAAGACGCCGTCCCGCGTCAGCCCGATCGCGGCCGTGGTCCTGGCCAGGATGGCGTTGGAGACCGCCAGGCGCGTCCGCCGCTGCGCCCAGGCCGGGGCCTCGAGGGCCATGGTGGGCGCCGCCGCGACCGGCCGATAGCCGGGCAGGCCGGCCAGGAGGAGGGGCAGGAAGTGGCACGCGGTCCCGTCGCCGAAGTCCCAGGCTGCGACCTCCTGCAGGGCCACGACGTCCGGTGCGGCCCTGGCGATGATGGCCGCCAGGGCCGCCACTCGGCCTTCCGGGTCGGCTGAGCGCACCTCCGCCAGGGCCTCCCGTTCCGCGTGCAGGAAGGCCTCTCGGTCGGCGGCCAGGACGAGCGGCGCCAGGTCGGCGCCGAGGTACATGTTCTGGGTCAGGACGCTAGCGGTCCAGACGGCCACCGCACTCGACGCAGAAGCTGTGGCGCTGCAGGTTGTGGTAGCCGCAGTGGGGGCAGATCAGCCGGCGCGGCGGCTCGGCGTCGACCCAGCGGTCGCGGTCCCGGCGGTACCAGGTGCCGTTCTCCGGCCCCAGCATCCACTCCCGGCCCTCGCCGTCCACGACGCGGAGGTCGCGGACCGCGACGCGGAAGCCGCGCGGATCCAGGCTGCCCGCTCGCCGCTCCCCGGCCAGCTGCCTGTACCTGGCCTCAGCTTGCGCGAATGGGTCCACTGCCACGCGGCCAGCATATAATCCGGCCAGAGCCCGCCTCCCGGCGGACCCGATCCAGCATGCGTCGCACCACAGCCAGACCAACGCGTCTCAGCACATCCTCGCGCCGGGCTCCCTCAGCTCGAAGCCGGCCGTCGGCGCGCGCCCGGGGCCGCAGGCGCTCCCAGCCGATCCTCACCCCCCGCCAGCTCCGGGAGGGCGGCGGCGTCCTGCTGGCCGGTTTCGGGGTGCTGGGCGTGGTTGCCATGGTGTTCGGCGGAGGGCCACTCCTGGAGGGACTCAAGCTGGCGATCCAGAACGCCTTCGGGGTGGGCTGGCCGATCCCGCTGGCGGCGGCCGTGATCCTGGGCGGGCTCTGGATCTGGCCCGATCCGGCGCCGCTGCGCAAGCTGGACGTGGCGGCGAGCCTGCTCGCCGGCCTGGCTCTGCTCGGCCTCCTGAGCCTGGGCTCCGCAAGGTCGGGCGGCAACACCGGCCGAGCCGTCGAGCTGCTTCTGGCGGGCTACGTCGGCGTCTACGGGGCGGCGGTCGTGCTCGGCCTGGCCCTGCTGCTGGGACTCATCGTGGCTTTTCATTTCAGCCCGGGTGCGGTCTTGATGCACACCGCGGCCGCGCTCCGGCTGGGCTACGCGGAGCGCAAGCGGATCGAGGGTCTGGTCCGGCCCCGGCCGAAGGGGGTGCGGGAGCAGCCGGCCAAGGCGCCTCTGCCGGCGCCCCTCAACGGGGCGGTGGCCGCAGTGGCGCCCGCGGCGGCGGCCCTGAACCCCGAGGCCTGGCTGCCGGACCCCGACCCGATGGGTGAGGCCGTGCCGCCGCCCAGCGACGAGGACCGGCCGCCGCCGGAGCCCGACGAGCCGCGGCCCCCGATGCGGATAGTGGCGGATGTCGCGGAGGAGCTTCCCGACATCGACTGGAAGCTGCCGTCGGTCTCCCTGCTGGACAGCGTCACTGCCAAGAAGGAGCGGATGCAGGAGGAGATCAAACGCAACGTGAAGATCATCGAGAGCACGCTCTCGACCTTCGGCGTCCAGGCCCGCGTGGTCGGCGTCAACCCCGGACCGGCGGTCACGCAGTACGAGCTCCAGCCGGCCGCGGGGGTCCAGGTCAAGCGGATCGTCAGCCTCCAGAACGACCTCTCGCTGGCTCTGGCGGCCGCCCCCCTGCGGATCGAAGCGCCGATCCCCGGGAAGTCGGCGGTCGGGCTGGAGGTACCGAACAAGTCGGCCAGCCTGGTCACCATCCGGGAGGTGGTGGACTCGGTCGGCTTCCGGGCCGCCAGCCACAGCCTGGCGATCGCGATCGGCAACGACGTCTCCGGCCAGGCCATCGTGGGCGACCTGACCCGGATGCCCCACCTGCTCATCGCCGGCGCGACCGGCCAGGGCAAGAGCGTCTGCATCAACACCCTGATCGCCAGTCTTATCTTCCAGGCGACCCCCGAGCAGCTGCGGCTCGTCCTGATCGACCCCAAGCGTGTCGAGCTCAGCACGTACAACGGCCTGCCCCACCTGGCGGTGCCGGTGATCGTGGAGTCCCACCAGGCCTCGGCCGCGCTGCGCTGGGCGGTGGCCGAGATGGAGCGCCGCTACAAGATCCTGGCGGCCGAGGGCGTTCGCAGCATCCAGGTCTACAACGAGAAGGCCAACGCCCAGCGCGCCAAGGCGCTGCCGTACGTCGTGATCGTGATCGACGAGCTGGCCGACCTCATGATGGTGGCCGCTGGCGAGGTGGAGGAGCTGGTCTGCCGGATCGCCCAGCTGGCGCGGGCGGTGGGAATCCACCTCGTGATCGCGACCCAGCGACCGTCGACCGACATCATCACCGGGCTCATCAAGGCCAACATCCCCTCCCGGATCGCGTTCGCGGTGGGCTCCCAGGTCGACAGCCGGGTGATCCTCGACTCGGGCGGCGCGGAGAAGCTGCTGGGGCGCGGCGACATGCTGTACCAGCCGATCAACGCCGGCAAGCCGAACCGGATCCAGGGCGCCTTCATCAGCGACCAGGAGGTGGAGAGCCTGGTCCGCTTCTGGCGCTCCCAGGGCGATCCCCACTACATGGAAGAGGTGCTCGAGGCGCACCAGACCGGGGAGTGGGCGGGCAACGAGGGTGGCGAGCGCAAGCTGGACACCCTGTTCGCGCGGTCAGCTCGCGCGGTGGCCGCCGAGGGCGGCGCCTCCGTCTCCCTGGTGCAGCGCAAGTTCAACGTCGGCTACTCGCGCGCCGGCCGCATCGTGGACCAATTGGCGGAGCACCGGGTGGTCGGCCCCTACCAGGGCAGCAAGTCGCGGGAGGTCCTTATGAACCTGCCCGACGTCGACGAGCTGCTGGAGAGGTTGGGACTCGAGTGACGCCGGCCCCGGGCACGCTGCTCGCCGAGGAGCGCGCCGCCCGTGGCCTCACCCTGGACCAGGCGGCGGCGGCGACGCGTATCCGCGCCCACCACCTGGCGGCCCTCGAGGCCGGCCGGCTGGAGGACCTGCCGGGACCGGTCTACACCCGCGGCTACATGCGCGCCTACGCCGACTACCTGGGCCTGGACGGCGACCGGCTGCTGAGCGAGCTGGAGCCCGGTCCTATCCCGACCGGGCCCAGCCTCTCCATCGGCGGCGTGGCGCCCTCGCCGCCGCCTCCGGGCCTCGCCCTCACGGGCCCGGTGCTGGCCGGGGCCGGCCTCATCCTGCTCGCCCTCCTCTTCGGCCTGTACGCCTTCCGGCAGTTCGAGTCGCTCCGCCAGGACACGACAGCCACCCCCGCGCTGATCGCTCCGCCCATCGCGAGCCTCCCCCGGTTGGCGTCGGCCGCGCCGGTCGCCGCCGCGCCGGCCGCGCCGGCGCAGCCGGTGGCCCGGTACATCTCGGTGGTCCTCCACACGACGGACCAGGCCTGGATCTACGTCGAGGTTGACGGCAAGCCCTTCTATGGCCCCTCGGGCCGCTTCTTCGATGCCGGCGGCGAGGCGATCTTCATCGGCCGGAAGGTGAAGGTGACGAGCGGCAAGGCGGGGGCGACGCTGGTGACGCTGGACGGCGAGGACGTCGGGCCGTTAGGCGCAGGGGTGGTCACCCGCGAGTTCGCGGCCCAGAATTGAGGCTGGCCCGTGAACCTGCCCAACCTGCTGACGGCCAGCCGGCTCCTCGCGATCCCGGTCCTGATGGTCTGTCTGTTCGGGCGCTTCCCGGGCCACGACCAGTGGGCGGCCGGCATCTTCCTGGGCGCCTCGCTGACCGACACACTGGACGGCAACCTGGCCCGCTGGCAGGGAAAGGTCACCGAGCTGGGCAAGTTCCTGGACCCGCTGGCCGACAAGCTATTCATCCTCTCGGTCCTGATCGTCCTGCTGCAAGAGGCCGAGCTGGCGGCCTGGATCGTGCTGGTGATCTTCGGCCGCGAGCTCCTGATCACGGTCCTGCGCTCGGTCAGCGCCAGCCAGGGCCGGGTCATCTCGGCCACGCCCTGGGGCAAGACGAAGACCGTGTCCCAGGTGGGCGCGGTCTTCCTGTTGATCCTCCACCGCCCCTACCCGGCCCTGTCGTTCGCCGCTTACACGGCCATCTACCTGGCGGTCGTCTTCACCGTCCTCAGCGGCATCGACTACATGTGGCGCTTCCGGCATGTCTTCCAGCGGCTCGACCCCAGCTTCCTCACAGGCCTCGTCGCGGTGCCCACGGGGGGTGCTCCAGGCGCGGAGTCGCCGGTGGACCCGCTGGCCCGCCGCCTGGCCGAGGAGCTGGAGCGGACGGGCCGGACCGTTGCGGTCGCCGAATCCTGCACGGGGGGATTGCTGGCGGCGCTGATCACCGACCAGCCGGGCAGCTCGAGCTACTTCCTGGGCGGGGTGGTCGCCTACACGAACGATGTGAAACGCGACGTGCTGGGGGTGCCTTCCGATGACCTGGCTGTTCACGGCGCGGTGAGCGAGGAGGTGGCGCGGGCGATGGCGGAGGGGGTTCGCCGCGTTCTGGCGGCGGACATCGGGATCTCGGTCACCGGGATCTCGGGCCCCGACGCCGACGGGACCTCCAAGCCGGTGGGCCTGACCTACCTCTGGGTGGCGTCCGGACAGGGCGGGGCGGGCCGCGTCTTCAACTTCCGGGGTGACCGCTGGGCCAACCGCCGGCAGGCGGCCGAGGAGGCGCTCCGCCTACTGTTGGACGAGGCGGCCAAGGCTTGACAGCATCGAACAGTTGTTCGATACTTACCCCGGCTTAACAACCTGACTTGATCCCGCTCAGTCGCAGCACGAGACTCAGCAAAACATCCAACTAGGAGGCACACCGCGTAGTGGAGAAGGAAAAGGCACTCAGCACGGCCATCCAGCAGATCGAGCGCAGCTACGGTAAGGGCGCGATCATGAAGCTCGGCGAGTCGATGGCGGGACGGGAGATCAGCGTCATCCCCACCGGCTCGCTCCCGCTCGACCTGGCGCTCGGCGTCGGCGGCGTGCCGCGCGGCCGGGTGGTCGAGATCTACGGCCCCGAGTCGGCCGGCAAGACCACCGTCGCGCTGCACGTGATCGCCGAGGCCCAGAAGCTGGGCGGCGTGGCCGCGTTCGTTGACGCCGAGCACGCACTCGACCCCATCTACGCCTCCCGGCTTGGCGTCAACATCGACGAGCTTCTCATCAGCCAGCCGGACACCGGCGAGCAGGCGCTCGAGATCGTCGAGGTGCTCGTCCGCAGCGGCGCGGTCGACGTCATCGTCATCGACTCGGTAGCGGCCCTGGTCCCCAGGGCCGAGATCGAGGGCGAGATGGGCGACACCCACGTCGGCCTCCAGGCCCGGCTCATGTCCCAGGCCCTGCGCAAGCTGACGGCCGTCATCTCCAAGTCGAACACCAGCGTGATCTTCATCAACCAGCTGCGCGAGAAGGTGGGGATCATGTTCGGCAACCCGGAGACCCAGCCCGGCGGCCGGGCGCTCAAGTTCTACTCCTCGGTGCGTCTCGACATCCGCAAGGTGGAGGTCATCAAGTCGGGCCTCGACAGCATCGGCAACCGGGTGAAAGTCAAGGTCGTCAAGAACAAGGTGGCCCCACCGTTCCGCTCCGCCGAGTTCGACATCCTCTTCAACGAAGGCATCTCCCGCGAGGGCGCCCTCATCGACGCCGCAACCGAGTACAACATTGTCGAAAAGAGCGGCACCTGGATGTCGTACGGCGAGGTCCGCCTTGGTCAGGGCCGAGAGAACGTGCGCAACTACCTGCGCGAGAACCCGACGCTCTCCGCCGAGATCGAGGCCAAGGTTCGCGAGAAGGCGGCCGGCCTGGCAACTATGCCGCTCCGCACCTCGGCCAGCATCCGCACGGGCGCCGGCCTGGGCGAGGAGCCGGAAGAGTAGACACGGCGAAGGCGGCCCCCGACGCGTTGGCGGTCGCGCTCCGGCTGCTCGGCGTCCGCGCCCACTCGCGGAGCGAGCTCAGGTCGAAGCTCCGTCGCAAGGGCTGCGCCCCGGACGCGATCGAGGCCGCGGTCGAGCGGCTGGCCGGCCAGGGCTACCTGGACGACGCGGCCTTCGCCGAGTCGCTGGTGAGCCGGCGCTCGGCCAGCCGCGGGCCGGGCGCGATCGCGGGCGAGCTGGCGGCGAAGGGGATCGACCGGGAGACCGCGCGGGCCGCGCTGGCCGGCACGGACCGGGAGGCGCAGCTGGAGGCCGCTCTGCGGCTGGCCGGGCGGGCGGGGTCGCGGGACAGCCGCGTCCTGGCAGGCCGGCTGATCCGGCGCGGCTTCGATTGGGACGTGGTCCGCGAGGCCTGCCGCCAGGCGAAGACCTAACGCTTCCGGTCCCCGAGATGCCGCGACAGGAGGACCCCTCCCTCCGCCTGCGGGCGGAGGAATAGCTGACACGCGGAGTGTTGCAACCACTCGGGGACCAGACAACCTAACTCAACAGAGCCAAGACGCGGCGGGAAGGCCTGGCTCCGCCAGGCCGTCTGAGTCCCGAATACAAGACGCGCACCAACACGTAAGTCGACAAAGGGAGGAAGGGTACTGGGGAGGAACCGGAGGTTCCTCCCCAGCCAGCGGCCAAGACGCGGCGGGAAGGCCTGGCTCCGCCAGGCCGTCTGAGTCCCGAATACAAGACGCGCAGCAACACGTAAGTCGACAAAGGGAGGAAGGGTACTGGGGAGGAACCGCAGGTTCCTCCCCAGCCGTAAACCGCAGGTTGCTCCCCAGCCGTAAAAAAAAGGGAGGCCGAGAGGCCTCCCTTCTTCTATTTTGCGTACTCGACTGCGCGGGTTTCGCGTACGACCGTCACCCGGATCTGGCCGGGGTAGCTGAGCTCGCTTTCGATCCGCTTCGCGATGTCGCGGGCCATGAGCTGAGCGGTCGAGTCGTCGATCTGTTCCGGCTTGACCAGGATTCGCACCTCGCGGCCGGCCTGGATCGCATATGACTGCTGGACGCCCTGGAACGAGTTTGCGATCTCCTCCAGCTTCTCCAGACGCTTGATGTAGGCCTCCAGCGTCTCCCGCCGCGCGCCCGGGCGGGCGGCTGAGATGGCGTCGGCGGCGATGAGCAGAAGAGCCTCGATGGTGTGCGGCTCCTCGTCGTAGTGGTGGGCCCTGACCGCGTGCACGACCGGGGCCGGAACCCCGTGCCTTTGGATCAGGTCGGCTCCGATGACAGCGTGCGAGCCCTCGACCTCGTGGTCGATGGACTTCCCGATGTCGTGGAGAAGGCCACACATCCTCGCGACCCGGACGTCGGCGCCGATCTCGGCGGCCATGATCCCGGCCAGGTAGGCGACCTCCTTGGAGTGGTTGAGGACCTGCTGCCCGTAGCTGGTCCGGAAGCGAAGGATCCCGAGGTGCCGGACGATCTCGGGGTGCATGCCTTGCAGGCCGACCTCGAGCACCGCCGCCTCGCCTTCCTCCTTAACCCGCTGCAGCACCTCTTGGCGCGCCTTTGCCACGACCTCCTCGATGCGGGCCGGGTGGATGCGCCCATCGACGATCAGCTTGTTGAGCGCTGTCCGGGCCACCTCGCGGCGGACCGGGTCGAAGCCGCTGATGATCACGGCCTCGGGGGTGTCGTCGATGATCAGGTCGATACCGGTGGCCTGCTGGAGCGCACGGATGTTGCGCCCTTCGCGGCCGATGATCCGGCCTTTGAGCTCCTCGTTGGGAAGCGGCAGCACCGAGACCGACGTCTCGGCCGTCTGGTCGGCGGCGATCCGCTGGATCGCCTCGGTGACGATCTGCCGGGCCCGCTTCTCGCTCTCCTCGCGAGCCACGAGCTCCGCCTCGCGCACCTTGCGCGCCACCTCGATCCGCAGGTCCTGTTCGACCTGGTTCATTAGGATGCCCTGGGCCTCCTGGCGGGTCATGTTGGCGACCCGCTCGAGCTCTCGCAGCTGCTGCTTGACCGCCTCTTCGAGCTGTGCCCGGATCTCCTCCAGGCCGCGTTCGCGGTCTCCCAGCCCCTGCTCCCGCTTGTTGATCTCCTCGATTCTGCGTTCGAGGTTCTCCTCTTTCTGGTGGACCCGCTTCTCAGCGGCCAGGGCCTGGGCCCGGGTTTCGCGTGCGTCCGTCTCGGCGTCGGTCCGGATCTGGACCGCCTCCTCCTTGGCGGCGAGGAGCTGCTCCTTGGCAGCACTCTCGGCTTCCGCCAGGCGCTGGGCGGAGCGGCTCTCGGACTCCCCGAGCTCCGTTCCGTGGCGCCTCTGCAGGACGAGATAGGAAACGGCGAAAGCCGCTCCGCCTGCGACGAGCGCGGCGATGACCACCAACAGCAAAACGACAGGAATGGACATTGGTTGGTTCACCTCGCTATTCGGTTGTGAAGGTGCTAACCAGGCGAGGACGAAGCCTCACCGTGTTGGTCAGTGCTTCAGGCGCGCCCATAAGGGGCGCGTTTGACTTTTGGATTCTATTCTGCTGGGGAAGAACCTGCGGTTCCTCCCCAGTACCCTTCCTCCCTTTGTCGACTTACGTGTCGGTGCGCGTCCTGTATTCGGGACTCAGACGGCCTGGCGGAGCCAGGCCTCCCGGACTACATCTGCACTTCCTCAAGTTTTTTGTTTTCCTTGACACCGTGTCGGGCGAGTTTCGGATTCTTTTTGTGGCTGATGTTGTTGGGCGGCCGGGGCGGGAGGCTGTCGATGCTCTGTTGGAGCCGCTAAAGCGGGAGCTTGAGCCGCATCTGACCATCGTCAACGGGGAGAACGCGGCTGGCGGGTTTGGCATCACGGCCAAGATCGTGGACGAGCTGCGCCAGGCCGGGGCGGACGTGGTCACCACCGGCAACCACGTCTGGGACCAGAAGCAGTTCGTGGAGGAGATCGTCGGACTCGAGCGCGTCCTTCGCCCCGAGAACTACCCCCCCGGCGTCCCCGGCACAGGCCACCTGGTCCTCCAGGCCGACGGCGAGCAGGTGCTCGTCATGAACCTGATGGGCCGCCTGTTCATAAACGACATCGACGACCCTTTCCGGGCCGCCGACGCGGTCCTGGCAGCGAACCCCGAACCCAAGATCGTCTTCTGCGACATGCACGCCGAGGCGACCAGCGAGAAGACCGCGATGGGCTGGCACCTGGACGGCCGGGTAAGCGCGGTGGTGGGCACGCACACCCACATTCCGACCGCCGACCACCGTGTGCTGCCGGGCGGAACCGCCTACGTGACGGACGTCGGCATGGTCGGCCCCCGCGACAGCGTCATAGGCGTGGACAAGGAAGGGGCGCTGCAGCGCTTCCTGACCGGCATCCCGCGCCGCTTCGAGGTGGCCCCCGGACCCGTGACATTCAATTCGGTTTTGATTACCATTGATCGGCCCACCGGCCGGGCCACAACGATCCAGCGCATCGATCGAGAACACATTTGACGGGGGTAGTTACACCAGTGAGTGGCGAGGGGCGGGCACCCATAGAGGTGCTGAAGGTTTCGGCGACTTCGAAGCCGGTCGCCGTAGCCGGCGCCATCGCGGGCGTGATCCGCAGCGCCGGCAAGGTCGAGGTACAGGCGATCGGGGCCGGCGCCATCAACCAGGCTGTCAAGGCGATCGCCATCTCGCGCGGCTACGTAGCCCCCGCCGGCATCGAGCTGGTCTGCATCCCCTCCTTCATAGACATCTCGATCGACGGCGAGGAAAGGACCGGCATCCGCCTCCTGGTGGAGCTCCGCTGAGCCCGAAAGCTCGCACGTTCCACGTCTGGACGATCGGGTGCCAGATGAACCTGGCGGACTCGGAGAGCCTCTCGCGACAGCTCCTGGCGGCCGGCTATGCGGAAGAGAAGGACCTCCAGCGGGCCGACATCGCTGTCCTCAACACCTGCGTCGTCCGTCAGCAGTCGGAGGACAAGGTTTACTCCAAGCTGCACGAGCTGCGCGAGTGGAAGACCCCGGAGCGGACCATCGCCGTCACCGGCTGCATAGTCAAGAAGGAAGGCGACCGGCTGCTGGAGCGCTTCCCGCAGCTGGATGCGGTGGTGCCGATCGGTGAGTACCGGCCCTTCATCGAGACCCTGGAGTCGCGCTACGACTACGCGCACGGCGAGCCGCTCCCGGCCGCGGGTCGGACCGGGATCAGCTACTACGTCAACGTGATCCAGGGCTGCGACCACAACTGCACCTTCTGTATCGTCCCCCAGGTGCGGGGCCGCGAGGTCTGCGTGCCGGCCGCCCAGGTTCTGCAGAGGTGCCGGCGGGCCGTCGCGGAAGGCGCGCGAGAGGTCGTTCTGCTGGGCCAGAACGTCGACGACTACCGCGACCCCGCCTCAGGAAGCGGCCTGGCCGCGCTGGTCCGCCAGGTCGAGGGCATCCCCGGCCTGCTCCGGCTCCGCTTCATTACCTCCCATCCGCAGGACCTGGAGATGGAGCTGCTGGACGTCATGGCGGCCAGCGACGTGGTGGCCCACGAGCTGCAGCTGCCCATCCAGTCGGGGGACGACTTCATGCTCAAGCGCATGGCGCGCGGCTACCAGGTGCGCCACTATCGCTCGATTGTGGAACGGGCCAGGGCCGCGATGCCCGACCTCGGCCTGTACACCGACGTGATCGTCGGCTTCCCGGGCGAGACGGAGGAGATGTTTCTCAACACCCGGCGGCTCCTTGAGGACCTGGAGTTCGACGTGGTCCACCTGGCCCAGTACTCGCCGCGACCTGGCACCCACGCCGGCGAGCACTGGCCGGATGACGTCCCTGCCGAGGAGAAGCGGCGCCGCCTCAACGACCTGCTGGAGCTGCAGCGCGCGATCGCGGGCCGCAAGACCGCCCGCTGGGTGGGCCGCCGGGTCGACGTCCTGGTGGAGGGCGACGACGAGCTAGGCCGCCCCTACGGGCGCAACCGCCAGGGCAAGCGGGTGGTCGTCAAGCGCGCCCGTGTTCAGCCTGGCCGGATGGTCCAGGTACTGGTTGAGGAGGCGACCCCCGGCCAGCTGGCCGGAAGCGCCGCGTGACGGCCGACACCCCTGCCATGCGTCAGTACTGGGACGCCAAGGAGCGGCACCCGGACGCGATCCTCCTCTTCCGGCTCGGCGACTTCTACGAGATCTTCTTCGACGACGCCGTCGCGGCCGCGCCGATCATGGGCGTCACCCTGACCTCGCGGCCCCTGAAAGGCGGCCGCCAGCCCATGTGCGGCGTGCCCCACCACTCCTGGGAGGCCTACGTCGGCAAGCTCCTGCGGGCGGGGCGCAAGGTTGTGATCTGCGACCAGGTCGAGGCTCCCGACGGCAAGAAGGTGGTCCGCCGCGCGGTCACCAGGGTCCTCACGCCGGGTACGGTCCTGGAGGACGCCTACCTCGAGCCGGGCCGCTCCAACTACCTGTTGGCGGCCTGGAGCCGGGGCGCCGAGGCGGGCCTCTCCGCCTGCGACATCTCGACCGGGGAGCTGCTCCTGTGCCAGCTGGCGGCGGACCGCCTGCAGGCCGAGGTGGAGCGCCTGGCTCCGGCCGAGCTGCTCACCCCGCCCGCGATCGAAGAGTACCGCTTCGATCCGGAGCGCGGCCGCCGGCGCCTGAAGGACACCCTCGGAGTCGCCCACTTGGCGGCGGTCGGGGCCGAGGACACACCCCTCGCGGTGGGCGCCGCCGGCGTGCTGCTCGAGTACCTCGAGGGCAACCAGGTCGCTGTTCGCCCGGGCCTGCTGCGAGTCCGCACCTACTCACCTGACGCCACCATGCAGCTCGACCCGGCCACGGTCCGCAACCTGGAGCTGCCGGGCCTCCTGAAGCTCGTCAACCGCACGGCCACGCCGATCGGCGCCCGCCGCCTGCGCGCCTGGCTCTGGGCGCCGCTGCGCGACGTGGAGGCGATCGAGCTCCGGTTGGGCTCAGTGGCCGAGCTGGCCGCGGGCCCCCGGCTGCGCGAGTCGCTCCATGACGCCCTGGGGGCGGTCGGCGACCTCGAGCGCCTGGTCAGCCGGGCCGCCCAGGGCCTGGCCTCGCCCCGCGAGCTGGTCGCCCTGAGGCGCTCGCTGGAGGCACTGCCCGGCCTGGCCGAGATCGCCGCCGCCGCGACCTCGCTGGCGCTCCGGACCCGGGCGGCCGAGATCATTCCGGACGAGGCGCTGGCGGCCGACCTGGCGGCCGCGCTGGTCGAGGACCCACCCGCTGTCATGAGAGAGGGGGGAGCCGTCAGGCCCGGCTACGACAGCGAGCTGGACGGCATCCAGTCGGCCTCGCGGGAGGCGCGTGAGTGGATCGCGGGGCTGGAGGCGGCAGAGCGGGAGCGAACCGGGATGAAGAGCCTGAAGGTGGGCTACAACCGGGTCTTCGGCTACTACATCGAGATCAGCCACGCCCAGCAGGCGCAGGCGCCGGATGAGTACATCCGCAAGCAGACGCTGACCACGGGCGAGCGCTACATCACGCCGGGGCTTAAGGAGCGGGAGGCGGTCGTGCTGAACGCCCAGCAGGACCGCGTGGCCAGAGAGCTCGAGATCCTCCGCCTGCTGCACGCTCGTGTGGGCGAGGCGGCGCCGGCGCTGCTGGCGACGGCGGAGGCGATCGGCGAGCTGGACGCGACCTGCGGGCTGGCGGAGGCGGCCGCCGACCTGGGCTGGGCGCGGCCGGAAGTCTCGGCGGGTCTCCGCCTGAGCATCGTCGAGGGCCGCCACCCCCTGGTCGAAGCGGCCCTGGGCCCCGGCAGTTTCGTACCCAACGACCTCGTCCTCGACCCCGACGCCGAGCAGGTCGTGATCCTCACGGGACCCAACATGGCCGGCAAGTCGACATACCTGCGCCAGGTCGCCCTGATCGTGCTCCTGGCCCAGTGCGGAAGCTTCGTGCCGGCGGCCGAGGGCACGATGATCGGGATAGCCGACCGGATCTTCACCCGCGTGGGCGCCCACGACGACCTCTCGGCCGGCATGTCCACATTCATGGTGGAGATGACCGAGACCGCCAACATCCTGAACCACGCCACGCGAGCCTCGCTCGTGGTTTTCGACGAGGTGGGGAGGGGCACCTCGACCTACGACGGCGTCTCGATCGCGCAGGCGGTCGTCGAGCACATCCACGACTCTCCCCGACTCGGCTGCCGGACCCTGTTCGCCACCCACTACCACGAGCTCACGGCACTCGCTGACCGCCTGCCCCGGGTCCGCAACCAGAGGGTCGAGGTGCTGGAGGAGGGGGAGACCGTGCGCTTCCTGCACCGGGTGGTGCCGGGCGGCGCCGACCGCTCGTACGGAATTCACGTGGCGGCCCTGGCCGGCCTGCCGCAGCAGCTGATCGCGCGTGCCCGGGCCGTCCTCGGCGAGCTGGAGCGGCGACAGCCGCTGGAGCCCCCGGAGCAGCAGCTGGGGCTGCCGCTGGCACCCGTCGAGGACCCGCTGCGTTCCGAGCTGGAGCACCTGGAGCTCGACCAGCTCAGCCCGCTGGAGGCGCTGCAGAAGCTGTACGAGCTGCGCGCCCGGCTCAACTAGCCATGCCCATCCGACTCCTTCCACCCCAGGTCGCGGACGCGATCGCTGCGGGCGAGGTGATCGAACGCCCGGCCTCGATCGTCAAGGAGCTGGTCGAGAACTCTCTCGACGCCGGCGCCCGCCGCGTCAGCGTCGAGATCGTGGGCTCGGGCCGAACCCTGATCCGGGTCGCTGACGACGGCGCCGGCATCCCGGCCGACCAGCTGGCGCTGGCGTTCCTGCGCCACGCGACCAACAAGGTGGCGACCCTGGACGACCTGGACGCGATCGCCAGCCTCGGCTTCCGGGGCGAGGCTCTCGCCAGCGTGGCCGCCGTGGCGGACGTCGAGTGCCGGAGCTCGGGGGCCCGGATCCGCCTGCGCGAAGGCCAGGTCATCGAGGAGGGCGCGGAGGCGCCGGCGCCGGGCACGGTGATCGAAGTCCGCGACCTCTTCGCCAACACCCCGGCCCGGCTCAAGTTCCTGAAGTCGGAGGCAACCGAGCAGGCAACCTGCCTCAAGGCGGTGTCCGCCTACGCCCAGCTGCACCCCCACGTTCGCTTCGAGGTGAGGGTGGAGGGCAGGACGGCTCTGAAGACGCCGGGGGACGGCGACCTGAGGCGGGCGATCGCGGCGGTCCACGGAGTCGCGGTCGCGTCGGAGATGTTGGACGTGGACGGGGAAGGCCTGCGCGGGATGACCTCTCAGCCGCGGCTGAGCCGGGGCAACCGGGATGCGATCACGCTCGCGGTGAACGGCCGCCCGATCTCGTCCCGGGCCCTCGGCTTCGCCATCGAAGAGTCCTACCTGGGCCAGCTCGAGCGCGGCCGCTACCCGGTCGCGGTGCTCGACCTCGAGGTCGATCCGCGAGAGGTCGACGTCAACGTCCACCCGGCCAAGCGCGAGGTGCGTTTTCACGACGAGAGAGCCCTCTTCGCCGTGGTCCAGCGCGCGGTCCGGGCAGCGCTCACGGGAAGCCAGACCTACAGGCTGCCCGTGCCGGCCGACCCCTCGGAGCCCGCCGACCGGCCTTCCCGGCAGATGACGCTCCACGACCCCCCGGCCGAGCTCGCGCATGCCGCCGAGGCGCCGGCCGCCCCGCCGGCCTCTCCGCTGCGGGCGCTCGGCCAGGTGCTCGACGGCTACCTGGTCGCCGAGAGCGCCGAGGGCGTTGTGCTGGTGGACCAGCATGCGGCCCACGAACGCGTGCTCTACAACCTCTTCCTGGCCCGCCTGGCGGGTTCGCCCGCCTCCTCACAGCAGCTCTTGCTGCCGCAGACGGTCGAGCTGGAGCCGGCCCAGGTGGCGGCCGCCGCCGACCACGGCGAGCGGCTGGCGGCGGTCGGCTTCCAGCTGGAAGACTTCGGACCGGGCACTCTGCGCGTGCTGGCGGCGCCCAGCGAGACTCCGCCGGGCCGGGTCGAGGGCGCCCTGCAGGAGATGCTCAGCGTCCTGGCGGACCAACGCTCCGGGGACTCGGTCGAGAAGGCCGCCGCCTCGCTCGCGTGCCACTCGGCGGTCCGCTTCGGGGATCAGCTCGACCCGGTGGAGCAGCGCCGGCTTCTGAGCGAGCTGGAGGCCGCCGAGCACTCGGTCACCTGCCCTCACGGGCGGCCCACGCGCCTTCTCCTCGAGTGGCAGGACCTGAAGCGCCACTTCCGGCGCAACTACTGAGACCCGGCTTCGCGGTCCCGGTGATCCTGGGACCGACCGGCATCGGCAAGAGCCGGGCCGCCTTCGAGGTGGCCAGGGCGCTCGGCGGCGAGGTGGTGGTCGCCGACTCGCGCCAGGTGTACCGGCGGCTCGACATCGCCACCAACAAGCCCACGCCCGCCCAGCGCCAGGCCGTGCCGTACCACCTGGTCGACTTCGTGGACCCTGTACGGCCCTTCAACGTCCACGACTACGTGGCGTCGGCGAGCACGGCCATCGCCGAGATCGCGGCCGGGGGCCGGCTGCCGGTCGTGGAGGGCGGCAGCGTGCTCTATGTCAATGCTCTGACCGACGGCTATGCCCTGGCGGGCACGCCGCCCCGGCCGGACCGCCGCCGGGAGCTCGAGCGGCTCTCGGTCGCGGAGCTGGCGACACTTCTGGATAGGCTGGACCCGGCGGCCGAGGTGGACCGCCGCAACCCGGTCCGGCTGATCCGGGCGATCGAGATCCTGGAGGTGTCGGGGCCGCCGCTGGCCCGCCACCGCCGGCGCCGCCCCCCCGAGTGGCGAGCGATTCGGGTCGGCCTGGAGGCTCCTCTGGAGGTCGTGGACCGCCGCCTGGAGGAGCGCTCTCGGGAGCAGGTAGAGCGGGGGCTGATAGAGGAAACGCGGCGCGCGCTGGAGGCCGGCGTTCCGGCCAGCTCCCAGGTCCTGACCGGAATCGGCTACAAGGAGGCCCTGGCCCACCTCCGCGGCGAGCTGACACTGGCCGAGTTGCCGCTCAAGATGGCCCAGTCCAACCGCCGCTACGCGCGCTACCAGCTGAGATGGCTGCGAAGGGACGACCGCATCCACTGGGTGGAGGCGGTCGCCGATCCGGTGCCCGCTATCCTGAAGCACCTGGCGGAGCAGATGGATTGATCTCGACCGAACCGGGCCACGAGCGGGCCTACCTGATCGGCGTGCTTCTGCCCGGGACCTCCCAACCGGAGATCGACGAGCAGATGAGGGAGCTGGCGGAGCTCACACGCACCGCCGGCGCCGACGTCGTCGCGTCCGAGCTGCAGCGGCGCGAGCAGGTCGAGCCAGGGACCTTCGTCGGCCGCGGCAAGGTGGCCGAGATCAAGGAAGCCCGCGACGAGCTCCGCTACGACCTGGTGATCTGCAACGAGGACCTGAGCCCCCGCCAGCAGCGCAACCTGGAGGCCGAGCTGAAGATCCGGGTGGTCGACCGGACGGAGCTGATCCTCGACATCTTCGCCCAGCACGCCCGCACCCGTGAGGGCCGGCTGCAGGTCGAATCGGCCCAGCTGCATCACCTGCTGCCGCGCCTCATCGGGGCCTACGACTACCACCGCCAGGGCGGCGGGATCGGCACGCGGGGCGGCCCCGGCGAGCAGCAGATCGAGGTCGAGCGCCGCCGCATTCGGAAGCGGCTTAAGGACCTGGAGCAGGAGCTCGAGCAGGTGCGCTCGCAGCGTGAGCAGCAGCGGGCCTCCCGGCGGGGGTCGGACCGCAAGACGGTCGCCATCGTGGGTTACACCAACGCCGGCAAGTCCACGATTCTCAACGCCCTGACCGGGGCGGGGGTGCGGGCCGAGAACAAGCTCTTCGCCACCCTGGACCCGACCACGCGGCGGCTCCAGCTGCCAACCCGCCGCGAAGTCCTGCTCACCGACACCGTCGGCTTCATCCAGAAGCTGCCGACCGACCTGGTGGCCGCCTTTCGCGCCACCCTGGAGGAGGTTACGCACGCCGACGTGGTGCTGGAGGTGCTCGATGTCAGCGCGCCCGCCGTGGCCGAGCAGGCGGCCACCGTGGAGGAGGTCCTGGAACAGTTGGACGCGGCCGGGAAGCCGCGCGTGGTCGCTCTCAACAAAACCGACCTGGTAGGGCCCGCGACGCTGCGCCGCGTGGTGCGCGAGCTGGATCAGCGGTTTCCGGGAGCCGTGCCGATCTCGGCCGGGCTGGGCTGGGGCCTGGACGGCCTTCTCAGTGCGCTGGACCGGGCCACCGGTCTCGACCTGGTGGTGATCGAGCTGCTGATCCCCTACGGCCGGGAGGCGGTCCTGGCGGAGCTGCGCCAGATGGGAGGCCTGGAGCGCACCGAATACACGGAGAGCGGGACCAAGGCCTGGGCCCGGGCCCCCCGCGAGGCGGTGCGCCGCTTCCAGGACTACCTGGTCTCGTGATCTGCCCCCGAGCGTGAGCGACCACGAGCGCCTGGCGGCGCTCGCCCTGGACCTCGTGAACATCCCCTCTGTGAGCCGCGAGGAGGCGGCCATCACCAGCTGGATGGCGGAACGGGTGGAGGCCGTCCGCCACCTGCAGCCCGACGCCCTCGTCTTCGGCCCGCCCGGCCCGGTCGACGTGGTGCTGGCCGGCCACTCGGACACGGTGCCCGCCCAGGGCAACCTTCCCGGACGCCTGGACGGGCAGTTCGTGCACGGGCTGGGCGCCTGCGACATGAAGGGCTCGCTGGCCGTGATGCTGGAGCTCGCCCGCGATCTCGCGGGTGCGCGACTCAATCCGTTGTTCGTGGTGTTCGGCCGGGAGGAGCTGCCGCTGGCCGAGTCGGTGCTGGACGGCCTCTTCGACAGCTGTCCCGAGTTGTCGGAGGCCCGGCTGGTCGTGATGATGGAGCCCACCGCCAACTCGATCCAGGCCGGCTGCCTGGGCAACATCAAGGCGGACCTGGAGTTCAGCGGCGTCGCGGCCCACTCGGCCCGGCCCTGGCTGGGCGAGAACGCCATCCACAAAGCGGTGCTTGCGCTGCAGGCGGTGGCCACGGCCGCGCCACAGCGGGTCGAGATAGGCGGCCTCGAGTTCAAGGAGGTCCTGAGCGTCACCGAGATCGCGGGCGGCATCGCCAACAACGTGATTCCCGACCGGGTGACATGCGGCCTCAACTTCCGGTACGCCGGCACTCGATCGCCGGAGCAGGCCGAGCAACGGCTGCGCGAGCTGGTCGGGCCGGCCGGCCGGCTGACGGTGCTCAGCAACGCGCCCGGCGCGCCCGTTAATGTCGAGAACAAGCTGCTGGAGCGGTTGCGGAGGAGTGGGGAGGAGGAGGAGCAGCTGCCGCTCCAGCCCAAGCAGGCCTGGACGCCGGTCGCCGAGTTCGCCCAGCGCGGGCTGGACGCGGTCAATTTCGGGCCCGGCGACCCCGAGCTGGCCCACCGGCGGGACGAGCGAATCGCGGTCGAGGCGATGGTCGCTAATCTTCACATCCTGCGGCGCTTCCTATGCGGATAAACCCGGTCCTCGCCAACATGCGGCCGTACCCGTTCCTCGCGCTGGACGAGGCGCGCAAGCGCGCTCTCGCGAAGGGCGTGAACCTGATCGACTTCAGCGTCGGCGACCCCCACGAGGCGACCGACGAGAGCATCCGCCGAACCCTTGTGGAGAGCGTCGAGGAGCGCTTGCACTATCCCAAGGCCGAGGGCCTGCCGGAGCTCAGGGAGGCGATCGCGGCCTGGTGCGCGCGCCGCTACGGGGTGGCGCTGGACCCCCAGCAAGAGGTCATGCCGACGCTGGGCAGCAAGGAGGCGGTCTACAGCTTTCCGTTCGTGGCGATGGATCCGCGCAGCCGGAAGAACATCGTCGTCGTCTGCGATCCTGGCTATCCCATCCCCGAACGGGGGGCCATGATGGCGGGCGGCCGGGTCGTCCGGCTGCCGCTCCGCGAATCGAACGGTTTTCTGCCCGACTGGGACGAGGTCGACCCCGCGAGCTGGGACGAGGTCGCGATCGTGTGGGTCAACTACCCCAATAACCCAACCGCGGCCATGGCACCCCTGGCTTTCTACGAGGACCTGGCGGCACGGGCCGCCCGCCACGACTTCGTGGTGGCCTCGGACGAGGCCTACAGCGAGATCTACTTCGGTGAACCGCCTGTCTCCGCGATGCAGGTCGGCGACCGCTCCCACGTCGCGGTGTTCAACACCCAGAGCAAGCGCTCCTCGATGACCGGCTACCGATCCGGCTTCGTGGTGGCGCCGCCCGGGATCGTGGCCGGGCTGAAGCTGTACCGGCCGCTGGCCGGCGTCGCGATCCCGGAGTTCATCCAGTGGGCCACGATCACTGCCCTGGCCGGCGAGGAGCACGTCCAGCGGATGCGCACCGTCTACGCGGCCAAGCGCGACCTCTTCCTCGAGTTCTTCAGCTCCAGGCAGATCCGGGTCGCCGGCTCCCAGGCCACCTTCTATCTCTGGTGCCAGGTGCCCGACGGCGAGACGTCGGAGGCGTTCGCGGCCCGCCTGCTGGAGTCGGGTGTGGTGGTCGCGCCCGGCTCGTTCTTCGGCGAGGCGGGCGAGGGCTACTTCCGGGTTGCCCTGGTGCCGACGCTGGCCGAGTGCCGGCAGGCGGTCGAGGTCCTGGAGTCCGTGCTGTGAGCGACGAGCTGCGGGTCCGGATAGAGGCCAGCTGGGACAGGCCCGACGCCGTCGACGTGGCCGCGGTCGAGGAGACCATCCGGCTGCTCGACAAGGGCCAGGTCAGGAGCGCCGAGAAGGGTGCCGGCGGCTGGGTCGTCAACGACTGGGTCAAGAAGGCGATCCTCCTGTACTTCCGGATCCGAGGGATGGAGAGCATCGACGTCGGCCCGTTCGCCTACCGCGACAAGATCCCCCTCAAGACCGACTATCAGGAGGCCGGCGTCCGGGTGGTGCCCCCGGCGGTCGCCCGCTACGGCAGCTTTCTCTCGGAGGGGGTGATCATGATGCCGAGCTACGTCAATATCGGGGCCTGGGTGGGGCCGGGCACCATGGTCGACACTTGGGCCACCGTCGGCTCCTGCGCCCAGATCGGGGCGCGGGTCCACCTGGCCGGCGGGGTGGGGATCGGCGGGGTGCTGGAGCCGGTCAACGCCCGCCCCGTGATCGTGGAGGATGATGTCTTCATCGGCTCGCGGGCGATCGTGACCGAGGGGGTGATCGTCGGCGAGAGGGCGATTCTGGGCGCCAACGTCGTCCTCACCGGGTCTACGCCCGTTATCGACGTGACCGGGAAGGAACCGGTCGAGCACCGAGGCCAGGTGCCGCCGGGAGCGGTGGTCGTGCCGGGGACGCGGATGAAGCGGTTCCCGGCCGGGGAGTTCGGGCTGGCGACCGGTCTCATCATCGGCTGGCGGGGCGAGAAGCAGGACCAGAAGGTCAGCCTGAACGACGCCCTCCGCGACTTCGGAATTGCGACCTAGCGGGCTGCAAGCCATGGGCTGGTCGGAGCGTCAGACGTCGTGATGAAAAAGTTGATCGTGGCGCTGCTCGTGATTGGCGCCCTCGCCGGCTACCGGCGTGATCGCCCTGGCGGCGGAAGCCCCGTCCAGCGGCGCGGCCCAGATCGATGAGGGCCAGGTAGGTCCCCGGGACCAGTCGGGCGACGAGGGCGAGGTCGGTTCTCAGGGACAGACCGGCGACCAGGGCCAGTCCGGACCGCAGGACTAGTTCAGGATTCGGACGACGCCCCTCACGGCGCCGATCATGGTGACGTGGTCGGGCACGATCGGCTCGTAGGCGGGGTTCTCGGCGAGCAGGCGAACTCGGCCGTTTGAGCGGTCGAGGCGCTTCACCGTCGCCTCATCCTCCACCAGGGCCACGATGATCGTCCCGTCAGCTGCGTCCTGTTGAGGCCGCACGATCACGAGGTCGCCCTCGAGGATGCCCGCGTTGATCATGCTGTCACCCCGGACGCGAAGCGCGAACCAGCCCTCCTGGGCCACGTCCGCCGAGAGCACCAGGTGGTCTTCGATGTTCTGCTCGGCCAGGATCGGCTGGCCGGCGGCGACGTGGCCGACGATGGGGACCGCGACGGTGCTCCGGCGCTTGTCCTCCACGCCCGCCCCCTGGACCAGCTGCACGGTGCGCGACTTGCTCGGGTCCCGGTGGATCAGCCCCCGTCGCTCGAGCTGGTTGAGGTGGTTGTGGACGGTGGAGCTCGAGGAGAGGCCGACCGCCTCTCCGATCTCCCGGACGCTGGGTGGATAGTTGCGGGCCCGCGTGACCTGGCGGATGTAGTCGAGGATCTTGGCCTGGCGCTCGGTTAGCTCTTCGTTCAAAACTTGCTTCCTCGTGGGGTGCGATGAGTGGGTGGCCGTCGACCGGCCGGGGCCAACTTATCAGCTTTTCGGGTTCCAGGCAAACTTTTGTTCGTAAACAGTTGACGCGAACGCCTGTTCGTCCTACTATCTGAGCGAACAGATGTACGCCGCCACGGTCGACTACCGCCGCCTTCGTCGCCGCCGGCCAGACACGCCCTGGAAGAAGCCGGCTCGGCAGCTGGCGCTCGGGGCGGGCGTGGTCGTGGCGCTCGGCATGGGGTTCGCCCAGGTGGTGCACGGGAGCGCGCCCAGCACTTACGAAACCGTGACCGTGGGGCCGGGTGACACACTCTGGGGGATCGCCAGCGACCGCTATCCGGGCGCCGACGTCCGCGAGAAGGTGGGGGAGATCGAGGCCGCGAACGGGCTCTCGAGCCCGCTCGTGCTGACCGGCCAGAAGCTCAAGGTGCCCTCCATCTAGCCCTACCCTTGGCAGGTGCTGGAACTGGTCACGCGCGCCGGCTGCCACCTCTGTGACGAGGCCGAGGTGGCACTGAGAGAGCTGGGCTTGGAGCCGGTGCTGCGCGACGTGGACGCTGACCAGGAGCTGTCGGCGCTCTACGACTTCCGGGTTCCCGTGGTCCTGCTCGACGGCCAGGTGGTCGCCGAAGGCCGCGTCGATCCCGAGCGGCTTCGCCGCGTCCTTCGCGCTTGACCTTCAGCGTGGCGGCCTGTGGGCCGACTAAAAGTCTCTAGCCGCTCCCGCGCGTCTTGATGATGATCAGGATCGCCGGGCCGAGGAGCACGATCCACAGGGTGGGGAAGATGCACCCCACCATCGGCAGGAGCATCTTCAGGGTGGCCTGGGCGGCCTTCTCCTGGGCGTACTGGCGGCGCTTGCGCCGGATCTCGTCCGACTGCAGGCGCAGGATCCGGGCGATGCCGACGCCCATCTGCTCGGACTGGATGATCGCCTGCACGAAGTTGTGCAGGTCGGGAACCCCGCAGCGGCGGCCCATCGCGTCGAGCGCCTCGAGGCGGGGACGGCCCAGCTTGGACTCGATGCTGACCTGGTTCAGCTCGTCGGTCAGCGCGTTGTGAAACTTCTCGACCACCCGGACGACCGCGGCGTCGAACGCCAGGCCCGCCTCGACGGAGATCGTCAGCAGGTCAAGGGCGTCGGGGAGCGCGCGCTGGATCTGCTTGCGCCGGTCGCCCACCTTCTGGTTCAGCCAGAGCATGGGTCCGAAGTAACCCATGGTGGCGCCCACCACCGCCCCGATCGCCTCGTAGAGCGGGGTATGCAGGAAGAACCCGAGCCCAAGTCCCACGATGAAGAGGAGGATGGCGAGTCCGATCCGGACCGCCATGAAGTCCTCGGGCGAGAGGTTGGCGGGCCGGCCCGCCAGGTCCATCTTGAACTGCAGCGCCTGGCGCTGGTTGGCCGACACGCGCTTTGAGAGGTAGTTGCTCAGCTTCTCGACCGCCGGCTGCACGACGCGCTCGGAGAACGACTTGGTGTTGAGCTCGATCTCCTCCTCGGTCATCTTGACGAAGCCGTCATAGACCCGGAGGCGTGCGCTCAGTGGATCGCTCTCGACGTCGCGCCGGCGGCCCATGCTCCACACCGTCATGTAGATCCCGCCGGCCACGATCAAGGCGCCGAGAATTTCGATCGGGCTCACGGCCTGATCACGCCCCGTTGATCCCGGGCCACCTCTTGATCACGTCGGATTCCTTCACGCCGCCGGCCGCGGCCACCGACGGACACGTGGCGTCGACGCTGGTGTCCTGCGGCTTGTAGTCCTTGTAGGACTCCAGCGTGTACTTGAGCTGCTCGTTGGAGACGAACCAGTTCACGTACTCAGCCTGGCACTGCGTCACGACCACCGTGAGGCTGCTCGAGACCCCGCCCTTGGTGGGCGTGGCCGAGGTGTCGGCGCTGGACGGGCCCACACGCAGCACGTGCACGTTCGTGTAGACGGTGCGCACGTTGTTCGTCTGGATGCCGTTCACCTTCACGATCGCCACCAGCGAGATGTAGTCGCCGGGCTGGATGAACCCGCCGACACCCTGCTGCTCACCGGTCGGGATGGTGAGGGCGACGTAGCCGGTGGGGAGGGGGAGATAGGCGCTCTGGGCGCCGATCACGCTGTCCCCCGACTTGACCAGCATGTTGGAGGTCAGGGCCTGCCCCTTCTTGATGTCCACACCGGCGACCAGGTTCTTGACGTCGTTCACGCGCGCGAAACCGCCCGGCGGGACGTCACCGGTTGCGAAGCGGGCCACCTTGACGTCGGTGGCCTGGAGTGGGGTTCGGATAGCCACATCGTTGGCTGCGACGACGACGTCCGTCGTGGCCCCGCCCCCAACGGATCCGACTGCCTTGCCGCTTGCGACGGTGCCGACTAGAAGGACCAATCCAAAGCCCAAAATGGCCAGGACGATTCCGAGGATGGTGAAGGACATGGAGGTTCGACGTGCTTGCGGAGTGCTTTGAATTGCCATAGGCCGAACGGGATGTTACGCGCAACCAGGGCTAATTCAACCCTCTCTGCGGCTAATTCCAAAAGAAAAAGCAAGCCATGCCGTTACCTCCCCTGAATACAGTGACGTTCCCACGCTCCCGACCCGATCCCAGCGATATCGAGGGTCGCCAGATTCGAGCCGGCACGCGGTTGGGGTCCCGACAGGTGAGTGAGGTCAAGCAGCGCCGGCGCCGGCGGCAGAGCGCCCAATCGATGGTGGAATTCGCGCTCGTCGCCCCGATCCTGCTCCTCCTGCTGGGTGCCACGATCGATTTCGGCCTGGCTTACAGCAAGCGCCTCGAGGTGGCCAACGCCGCTCGCGTGGGCGCCCGCTGGGCGTCGCTGCACTCCGGCGACTTCAATCAGGGTTGGAGCTCCTCGGCCACGCCGGCGGACAACACGATCCAGGGCCAGGTTCTCTACTCGGGCGACACGCTGTCGGTGATCAACAACAGCTCGCACATACAGATCAAGTACTTCGTCTGGACCCCTGGTACCACGACGACCATCTTCTGCGGCCGCTACGACCAGCCAACCAATGCGTTCGTAGGCGCACCCAAGGCGGGCAGCGGGACGTACGCGCTCACCGAGTGCGTCGCGGTCGGCAACATCGTCCAGGTGACCGTCCTCTACGACTATCCGCCACTTACTCCGTTCATCTCACAGTTCGCCACCTTCCCGGTCGGTTCAAGCGCCTCCTTCGTGATCCAGTCATGAGGGGGGGAGACAGCGGTCAGCAAGGCTCGGTCCTGGTGCTGGCGGCTGCGTTGTCACTCCTTCTGATCGGATTTGTCGGCCTGGCGGTGGACGGCGGGGAGATCCAGGCCCAGCAGCGGCAGTCCCAAAACGCCGCCGATGGCGCGGCGCTGGCCGCCGCCACCGCCGTCATCAATGCGGACAACTACGCCTATACGACGACCGACGCCACCAACATCGCCATCGCGGTGGCCGGCTTTGCCGGAATCGATGCAGCGGACGTCACCGTCACCTACAAGGACGGCGCCGGTTCGGTCACGAGCGTCCCGACCAGCGTGGCCACGGTGACGGCCGCGGTCGCTCACAACTTCCAGACCCTGTTCCTGCCCGTGATGGGAATCGACTCCGCCAGCATCAGCGCCACCGCGACCGTGAGCATCACGCAGGCGTCGACGGGCTGTGGGGTCTGCTCGCTCTCGGCGACGGCCAGCCCAGCGGTGTCCGCCAACAACGGCGGGCAGATCACCGTCTCCGGCGGCGCCTTGAACGTGCTCTCGAGCGGCAGCCCGGCGATCCTGGTGAGTGGTGGTAGCGGGATAAGTGCCACCGCCGTCACTTCCGTGGGATCTGTCACCGGGACAACCACTCCCGCCGCCACGACCGGTCCGCTGCAGGTCTTTGTGGACCCCTTGAGCGCCTTGCCGGTGCCCCCGCTGGGGGCCGTCGGCAATGACGTCGTGTACGCCGCCACGCAAACCATCAATCCCGGGACCTACGGCAAGATCACCGTCGTGTCGGGGATAACGGTGACCATGAACCCGGGCCAATACATCATCACGGGGGGGATGGACATCGGCGGGACTCTGAGAGGTAACAGCGTTTTCATGTACTTCTCCTGCGCCGACGGGACTCGCCATGCGATTCAGTGCGCAACGCCCACGGATCCAGGCGACATCAGCATCGGCGGCAGCCTCACGGTGTCGGCGCCCCCGAGCGGAAGCGACTACACCGGACTGGTGTGGTTCGGGGATCGCAACAACACCGCCACCATCACGATCGGCGGCAGCGCCGCTCCGACCGGGACAGTCTACGCGCCCTCGATGAACCTGTACATCCCCATCGGATCCCACCAGAGCCTGACCGCGCGTGTGATCGTCGGCACGATCGATGTCGACCACGGAGGCCGGCTCAACGTGACGTACACCGCGAGTGGCAATTATGTGGCGCCGGGCAAGCTCCGGATGATCGCATGACGCGGCGGCATCGCCGGCAGCGGGGCCAATCGATGGTCGAGTTCGCCCTGGTCGGCCTTCTCCTATTTGTGGTTGTGCTCGGAATCATGGACTGGGGGTACTTCTTCTCGGGCCACATCTCCGCCACCAATGCCGCCCGATCGGCAGCCAGATATGGGTCGGTCAATCCCTCCGCCTGGACCAATGCCAACCCACCGTCGGCCAACACGATCGAGAGCAAGCTGGTCTTGACCGCCATCCCGGCCACGATCAGCAACGTGGATTACACGTCGTCCGCGCCGTCGTACGTGACTGTCAGCTATTTGATTCCCGGGATCGGCGGAGGCACGGCCTGCGGCCAGTACAGCGCCGCCAGCAACGCCTTTGTCGGGGCAGCCAAAGCGGGGGGCGGCACCTACGCGTCGACCGAATGCGTCAAGCCCGGCACCGTGGTGACCGTCAAGGCGGTGTACACCTACAAGTTCATTACGCCGCTGCTGCAGGCCGCCTTCTCTCCAGGCACCCTGCAGATAACCACCCAGGCCTCCGAGCTGATCGAAGGCTAGACAGACCGATCGCGTCTCGACACCCGAGACGACACGCGGGCGGACAGGGTGGGGAGACCCAGGGAGGGTTCCTGACTCGGCTTACCGACCGCCGGTCCGGGCGGGTTAATGCTAACGATAATCGCTGTTAAACCAAGCACAAGGCTGGACCGGGTCAGGCAGAGCGGCTGAGCACGGCCGGCTCCAGCCACTCGCCGAGCGCCAGCTCGTCAGACTCCTCCAGCCCGCGCAGGAAGAACACCAGCGGCATCCCGGCATCTCGCAGCTCACCGAACAGCGACGCGTAGTCGGCACCGGGCTGCTCCAGCGACGCCGCGGCCACCTCCATGGCGGCCAGAGAGCGGCTGACGTGGCCCCGGAGCCGGCCCAGGTGAAGGCCCGCCGACTCCTGCAGCCAGGTGGCGCGCACGCCGGCCACCAGGTCGATCAGGCGAACCGCCGCGCCCTTGGCCACGCGCCGAGGCTCGGCCTCCAGCGCCAGCCGCTGCTGAAAGTCCGCCTGCACGCGCAGCAGGCGCCGCAGCCGGACCTGGGTGCCCAATGTTCGCATGGTTGATGTCGAGTATAGCGAACAAGTGTTCGGGGCGCAACCCAGGCCCCTCAGGGCGCGAAGATGCGGCAGAGCCCTTCGCTGACCGCCCGGGGGTCGTCTTCGGCGTGGGTCACGAAATACCCGGTCGCCTCGTTCACGGCGCCCACCACAGCTCGCCCGTACACGATCGGGTCAACCGAGGCGTAGAAGTCGTCGCTGGCGGCGGCGTGCTGCACCTCCGACTCCACCATCGCCGCGAACCGGCCCTGGATCTCGTGCCGGACCTCCTCGATGGCCGGCGAGACGCCCACCGACTCGACCAGGAACAGGCGCGCCACCCGGCTGCGGCTGGCGCAGGTCCGCACGAACGCGTCGATCCCCCGCCGCACCCGGTCGCGGGGCCCCGAACCGCGGCCGGCCGCGTCCACGACGGCCTTCATAAGGTCCCCCCCCTCGGCCGCAAGCAGCACCCGGAAGCAGTCCTCTTTGGACTCGAAGTGCTCGTAGAACGCGCTCTTGGAGGTCCGCGCCGCCGCCACCACGTCGTCGACGGTCGTGTCGTGGTAGCCCTGCTCGCTGAACAGGCGGAGCGCCGCCTCGAGCAGGCGGTGCCGCCGCGCCGCTTTGCGCAGGTCCCGCGACGAGCCCACCGCCGTGGCCACGGCCTGCACCGCTAGGCCGCCGCGATCGTCCGCGAGATGACCAGTCGCTGGATCTCCGAGGTGCCCTCGAAAAGCGTGTAGATCTTGGCGTCGCGGTGCCACTTCTCGACCGGGAAGTCCCGGATATAGCCGTACCCGCCGCAGATCTGGATCGCGTCTTCGGTCACCTTGACCGCCACCTCGCCGGCGAACAGCTTGGCCATGGAGCCCTCGGCCTTCTTGAACTCGCCGCCGTTTCGACTCTCCCAGAGCGCTCGCCAGATCAGGCCCCGGGCCGCCTCGATGTTCATGGCCATGTCGGCCAGCTTGAAGGCGATCGCCTGGTTCTCGATGATCGGGTGTCCGAACTGCTTGCGCTCCTTGGCGTACTGGAGCGCGAACTCGTAGGCGGCGCGGGCAATGCCCAGCGCCTGGGCGCCCACGATCGGCCGGGTCGACTCGAACGTCTTCATTGCCACGTTGGTGCGCCCGGTGGAATGGCCCTCGCGGGCCCGCGCCAGCTTGGCCTCCAGCTTCTCCTCGCCGCCCAGCAGGCAGTCGGAGGGCACCGTGACCTCGTTCAGGATGACAGTGGCCGTGTGCGAGGCCCGGATCCCCATCTTCTTCTCCTTCTTGCCCTGGGAGAGCCCGGGCGTGCCCTTGGGCACCACGAAGGAGGCCTGACCGCGACCCGCCAGCGATCGGTCCACCGAGGCCACGACGACGTGCACGTCGGCGATCCCGCCGTTGGTGATGAAGACCTTCTCCCCGTTCAGGACCCAGTCGCCGTTCTTCTTGGTGGCGCTGGTCTTGTAGGCGCCGACGTCGGAGCCGGCGTCAGCCTCGGTGGCGCAGAAGGCGCCCAGGGCGGGCTCCTTGGCCGAGCCGTAGCAGGCCGGGATCCAGGTCGAGATCTGCTCGGGGGTGCCCTGGCCGAAGATCGCGGCCACCGGCAAACCCGTGCCCTGGATGGCCAGTGCGATCCCGGCGCAGCCCCAGGTCAGCTCCTCGGCCACTATCGCCGGCATGATGCCGCTCTCGTCCTGGAAGGTCTGGCCCAGGAACTCGTGCGAGTACAGCCCGATCTCCGCGGCCTTCTTGACGATCGGCCACGGGAACTCCTCTTTCTCGTCGTATTCGTGGGCCACGGGCCTGATCTCACGCTCCGCGAAGTCGTGAACCCAGTCCCGAATCTCCCTCTGTTCGTCGCTCAGCTTGTAGGAAACCATTGGTTCTCGAAGTGCTCCTCTACGCTACCGGTACTGGTACGTACCGTTACTGAGCAGGCTACGCGCCCAGTGGCGCGCGGGTCAACTACCTAATGAAGCGCTGAGCTGGCGGGTGAGCGTGTAAACGACCTCGAGGGCCGGTGTCGGAACCTCCAGCAGGCGCCCCAGCTCGACGACCGAGCCCACCAGCGCCTCCACCTCCAGCGGCCGCCCCGCCTCCACGTCCTGGAGCATGGACGTCTTGTGCTCGCCGACCCGGGCGGCCCCCTCGAGGCGCCGATCGACGCCCAGGTCCACCTCGACCCCGGCCGCCCGGGCGACCGCGTCCACCTCCCCCATCAGGCTTCGCAGCAGCTCGCGGGTGCGCTCGTCGCCGGTGATGGCCGCCAGCGTGCCCCGGGTGAGCGCGCTGACCGGGTTGAGGGTCGCGTTGCCCAGCAGCTTGAGCCAGATCTCGGGCCGGATCCGAGTCTGGACCGGGCACTTCAGGCCGGCCCCGCCGAGCGCCGCCGAGATGGCCTGGCAGCGCTCGCTGCGGGCGCCGTCCAGCTCGCCGATCGAGAAGCGGTTCCCCTCCACGTGCTCGACCACCCCCGGCGCCACCAGGTTGGTGGCCGGGTAGACGATGCAGGCCAGAACCCGGCGGACGTCGAGGCTGTCAGCGATCACCCCGCCCGGGTCGACGGTCTCCAGCCGAGTTCCCTCCAGCGGGCCGGCGCCACCTATGAAGTACCACCAGGGGATGCCGTTCTGGGCCGTCAGCAGGCTCGCCTCCGGCCCCAGGGCGGCGCCCAGCTGAGGCGCGATCGCCGTCACGGCGTGGGCCTTGACCGTCAGGAAGACCGTGTCGGCGGCCGCCACCGCCGCGGCCAGGTCGTCCGTGGAGCGGGGCCGGGCGTTGAACTCGCCCTCCGGGCCCCGAACCGTCACCCCGTTCTCCCGCAGCGCCTGCAGGTTGGGGCCGCGGGCGACCAGTGTGACGTCCTCGCCGGCCCGGGCCAGGTGGGCGCCGAGGAAGCCGCCCGTGGCCCCGGCACCGACGATCGCGAACTTCACTTATCGGTGAACTGGGCGGCGACGTTGCGGCGCTGGATCTTGCCGGTCGCCGTGCGCGGGATCTCGGCCACGATGTGGATCGTCTTGGGGACCTTGAAGTCGGCCAGCCGCTCCCGAGCGTGGGCGGCCAGCTCCTTTGCGGTCGCCTCGCCCTTCAAGACGACGGCCGCCGCCACCTCTTCGCCCCAGGTCGGGTGGGGGACCCCGAAGGCGACGGCCTCCGCCACGGCGGGATGCTGGAGCAGGACGTCGTCGATCTCACCGGGCGCGATCTTCTCGCCGCCGCGGTTGATCATCTCCTTCAGCCGGCCGACCAGGGTGAGGTAGCCGGCCTCGTCCAGGACGCCCTGGTCGCCGGTCCGGAACCAGCCGCCGCGGAACGAGGCCTCGTTGGCGGCCGGATTCCGATCGTAGCCGTCGGTCAGGTTGGGACCGCGCACCACGACCTCGCCCTGGGCGCCCGGCGCCAGCTGCCGCCAGTCCTCGTCCACGACCCCCACCTCGACCCCCGTCCCCCTCCCCACCGTGCCCGGTAGCCGGGGGTCGGGCGGGAGCGGGTTGGAAGCCATCTGGTGCGAGGCCTCCGTCATCCCGTAAGCGTTCAGCACCGGGGCGCCGAAGCTGGCCTCCAGGTCGCTCTGTACGGCGGGCGGCAGGGCGGAGCTGCAGGAGCGGATGAACCGCAGCGCCTCGGCGCCGTCGGGCCGCTTGCCCGAGCTCCGCATGAGCAGCATCTGGTGCATGGTGGGCACCGCCGAGTACCAGGTCGCCCGGTGCTCCTTGACCACCGGCCAGAACGCCATCGGGTTGAACTTCGGCGGCACGATCACCGCGCCGCCCGACCGGAACGAGGAGAGGGTCGACGCCATGAGCCCGTGCACGTGGAAGAGGGGCATGACGCACAGGGAGGCGTCCTCCGGGGTCAGCGCGTAGGTGGGAACGATGTTCTCCACCGAGGCGGCCAGGTGGCGGTGGCGCAGCGGCACGCACTTGGGTCGGCTGGTGGTTCCGCTGGTGTGCAGGACGAGCGCGACTGCGTCCTCGTCGGGCCGGTTGGCTGAGGCCGAGCGGCGCGGGGCCTGGCTCGAGATGTCGAGGCTGCCGTCGGGCCGGATCGATGCCTCGATCAGGATCACCGCCTCCGGCCGGGCGGCGCGGGCGGCTTCCGCCTGGCCGGGCGGCACCACCAGTGCCCGAGCCTGGGTGTCCTCCAGGTAGAACCGGAACTCCTCCTCCTTGTAGGCCGGGTTCAGGGGGGCGGCCGTGCCCGCCGCGGCGGCGGCCAGGAAGAAGATGACCGCTTCCGGGCCGTTGCCGTACACGGTCGCGATCCGGTCGCCGGGACCGAGCCCGAGCTCCGCGAAGCGCTGGGCGGCCGCCTCGACCGCGTCGCGGAGCTGGGCATAGGTGAAGGTGGGCCCGCCCGGCACGACCAGTGCGGGGTCGGCGGCGGCGCCGTGGGCGAGCACGTCCAGCAAGGTCGCCATCAGCCTTGATTCTCGCCTTTCTTCGCCCACGGCCAGATCCTCAGGGCCGAGAGCACCAGGAAGAAGCCGAACAGGCGGGCCAGCACCAGCGGGTGCAGGTGCAGCGCGAGCTCCGCGCCGGCCAGTGCGCCGGCCACGCCGACCATGCCCATCCAGGCGGCGGCCGACAGGTTCACGTGGCCCGCCCGCTGGTGGGTCGCCGCCCCGACCAGCGAGGTCGGGATGATCGCCACCAGCGAGGTGCCCTGGGCGACGTGCTGGCTGAAGCGGAAGCCGATCACCATGAGGGGCACCAGCAGGACCCCGCCCCCGACCCCGATCACGCCGCTCAGCAGCCCGACGAGGAAGCCGCTCGCAACCGCCAGCAGGTCACTCACGGCAGCAGGAGCTCCTTCAGCCCCACCAGGCCGAGCACGACGGCCACGGTCATGGACAGCTCGCGCTCCGGGATGCGGCTCGAGACCCGGGCGCCCAGGAACGCCCCCACCACCCCGCCCAGCATCAGCAGCACGGCGAAGCGGAGATCGACGTCGGGCGTGCGGCCGGCGCCGAAGTAGTACACGAGGCCCGCCGCGATCGAGATCGGGATCACTGCCGCCAGCGAGGTGGCGTTGGCCTCCAGCTGCGGCGTACGCGCCAGCATCACTTGGAGCGGGATCATAAGGAACCCACCCCCGACCCCCAGCAGGCCGCCGAGCAGCCCCGCCGCGAAGCCGATGCCGGCGTGGAGCCTGGCTATTCCCTGGCGGGCTCCGCGGCCGGGGCGGGGGTCGGCGCGGGGGCCGCGGGCGGGGTGGCCACCACGGAGTGGTGCCGGAAGCCGACGTCGGCGCTGGCCGCCAGGGCCTGCTTCTTCGGCTTCTTCTTTTTCTTGTCGTCGCGGCCTCGGTTGTCTCGGCTCTTAGCCATCGGTTCCAGATTCTAAGACGGACGCCAGCTCGCGTAAGAACGACTCCACGTCCGTCACCAGCCCGATCGACTGCCAGCTGCCCCGGTCGGCCAGCTTTGTGACGACGGCCGGGTTCATGTCCACGCACACCGTCCGCACGCCCGCCGGGAGCATGTTCCCGGTGGCGATCGAGTGCAGCATCGTCGAGAGCATGATCGCCATCCTCACTCCCGGGATGGCCTCGCGCATGCGCCGCTGGGCCTCCCCCATCTCGGTGATCACGTCGGGCAGCGGGCCGTCGTCGCGGATCGAGCCGGCCAGCACGATCTCCAGACCGTGGTCGATCGCGCTCTTCATCACGCCGCTCTTCAGCTGGCCCGATGCGACCATCTGGCGGAGCCCGCCGGCCGCCCGCACCCGGTTGATGGCCCGCATGTGGTGCTCGTGGCCGTGCTCGATCGGCAGCCCGCTCTCCAGGTTGATGCCGAGCGCCGTGCCGAAGAGGGCCGCCTCCACGTCGTGGGTGGCCAGGGCGTTGCCCGCGAAGAGCACCTGTACGTAGCCGTTCTCGATCATCCAGGAGAGGTAGCGGCCGGCCCCGGTGTGGACCACCGCCGGGCCGCCCACTACCAGGATCCTGCCCTTCTCGGCCCTGATCGTCCGCATCTCCTCGGCGATCTTGGAGATCAGCAGCTTCTTCGGCTTCTCCGCCGACACCTCGCTGGCCATGAAGCTGAAGATCTCGGTCTGCCGCGATCGCTCCAGGGGCACTACGCGAACGCCGCTGTGGCCGACCACCAGGTCCATGCCCGGCAGGGCGTCGGGAAACGCCACGCACCAGGCCTTCCTGGCCAGGCGGTCGATCGCGATCGCGCAGTCCATCTCCTGCTTCTCGACCGGGACCCACTCGCGCTCCAGCAGGACGTACGTCGGCAGGTTGCTGGTGGAGTAGAAGCCTTCCGGGTACACGCCGGCGGCGGTGACCTTCTCGGTCTGCAGCGGCTGCTCGCTCACGACCTGGGCGCCCAGCTCCCGGGCGTGGCGGACGATCTCGTCCAGCGCGGCCGGGTCGGCGGCGCTGACCTCGATCCGGCAGATCGAGTGGTCGGTCTTGTGCTGGCCGACCCGCAGCTCCTGGACGTCGAAGGCGCCGCCCAGGTCCATCACCAGGTCCATCAGCTTGGGCAGCATCATCGAGTCGATGATGTGGCCCTCCAGGACCAGCAGCGCCTTCTGCCGCTCGCTCAAATCAGACCGCCGCCAGCACGGAGTTGATGGCCGCCTTGACGGCCCGGGCCTCGGCGCCGGGGTCGGCCGCATAGAGCACCGACCGGCTCACCGAGACCAGGCAGGAGGCCTCGTCGCCGTTCCAGGCGGCCCGCACCGAACCCTCCAGGTCGCCGCCCTGGGCGCCGATGCCGGGCAGCAGGAACGGCATGCTCGTGGCGGCCCGGACCTCGGCCACCTGCTCGGGGGCGGTCGCGCCCACGACCAGGCCGATGTTGCCGGCGTCGTTGAGCCGTTCCGCCAGCTCGCACACCCGGATGTACAGCGGCTTGCCCTCAACGTCCAGGTGCTGCAGGTCGGCGGCGCCCGGGTTGGAGCTCCGGCACACCACGTAGACGCCGCGGTCGGCGAACTTCGTGAACTCCCGCAGCGAGTCGGAGCCCTGGTAGGCCTGGAGCGTCACCGCGTCCATGTCGAGGGTCCCGTACACGGCCCGGGCGTAGGCAGCCATCGTGTTGCCCATGTCGGACCTCTTGGCGTCGAAGAGGACCGGGATCTCGGCCGGGATCTGCTCCTTCAGCTCGAGCAGCGCCTTCCAGCCGTCCGGGCCGTACTGCTCCCAGAACGCGGAGTTGGGCTTGTAGCAGCAGACGTGGTCTGCCGTGCGCCGCACCACCTCGGCGCAGTGTCGCAGCGCCCCGAAGGCGCCGCCCTCGATCCGGTCGGGGTCGGGGTCCAGGCCGACGCAGAGGTGGGTCCGGTTGGCCCGGGCCGCCTCGCGCAGACGGGCGAAATAGCTAGCTCGCGCCATATTTGAGCGCCTTCGACTCGGCCTTCCGGCGGCCCCGCTCAGCCATCCGGCAGTGGGCGCAGACCGCCGCCGTGGTGGGCTGGCCGCAGACCGCGCACTCCCCCAGCTGGATCGGGATCGGCTGGGCTCCCAGCGCCGCCCGGCCCTGCTTCAGAAAGCCGGTCAGGAAGCGGTACTTGGCGCCCGGCTGCTGCTCCTCGAGGCGGTTGAGCAGGTCCTTGTAGGCGAGGGATTTGGCACCCTTGGCCATCGGGCACTCCTCCAGGATGTAGTCGAGCCGCTCGATGATCGCGTAGGCGGCGCTCTCCCGCTCCCCGAGCTTGTAGAGCGGCTTGACCTTCCGCACCAGCTTGGGGTGCGTGCTCTCCAGGACAGGACCCTGGCGGCCCAGGTAGTCGGTCTGCCAGTGAATGACATTGCCGAAGAGCGTGGCCGCCTCGTCGTCCAGGTTGTGCCCCGTCGCCACCACCGAGTAGCCGAGGTCGGCCGCCAGCTTGTTGAAGTGGTAGCGCTTCACCGTGCCGCAGGCGGCGCAGGGCTTGCCGCTGCGGGTGTCGAGCAGGTCGGGAACCTCGAAGCCGTACTCCGCCTTCAGGTCGACCTGGTGCAGCGTCAGCCCGTGCTTGGCGGCGAACGCCTCCGACTTGGCCTGTGACCGGCGCGAGTAGTCGGCGATGCCCAGCCGGATGTACATCCCGTCCGCCTGGTAGCCGAGCGTCTTCAGGACGTGCCAGAGGGCGAGGCTGTCCTTGCCCCCGGACACCGCCACCAGAACGCGGTCGTCGCGCCTGAACATGCGCCCGTGCTGGATCGTCCGCCCCACCTGCTCCCGGAACCAGCCCGGGTAGCAGCCGGCGCAGAAGGCGGACCGGTGGCGGCGAACCTCGACGTTGGCGGTGGCCCTGCACCTGGTGCACTTCACGCCCCCAGCCCTCCGCTTATCACCGGGTAGATCTCCACCTCGTCCTCATCCGAGAGCCGCACGTCGCGGGTCAGGATGTCGTCGCCGCGCACCACGAGGTGGGCGTCCGAGTTGAGGCCGAGGGCGCTCAGCACGCCTGCCACGGTGCGCGCCGAGACCTCCTTGACCTCCCGGTCGGGCAGGATGGTCACCCGCATCGGACCCATTATCGTCGCGAGGCTGCGCACAATTTAGCCGTGGAGACCCACCGGCCGCGCTCGTTGCGGGTGGCGCTGGCCCAGATCAACAGCACCGTCGGCGACCTGGAAGGCAATACCGCCCAGATCCTGGACTGGATCGATCGGGCCCGGGGCGAGGGGGCCGACCTGGTCGCGTTCCCCGAGCTCGCCATTCCCGGCTACCCGCCCGAGGACCTGCTGCTCAAGCCCAGCTTCATCCGCGACAACCTGCGCTATCGGGACCGGGTCGTGGCGGCCAGCCAGGGCATCGCGGTGATCGCCGGCTTCGTGGACCTCGAGGGCGACATTTTCAACGCCGCCGCCTTCGCCTACGGGGGCGAGCTGAAGGGCGTCTACCACAAGGTCTACCTGCCCAACTACGGGGTCTTCGACGAGGACCGCTACTTCCAGCGCGGCCGCCGCTGTCCGATCTTCGAGCTGGGCGGGATCCGGATCGGGGTCACGGTCTGTGAGGACGCCTGGTATCCGAGCGGACCCATCTCGGTCCAGGCCGCCCATGGCGCCGAGCTGCTCGTGAACATCAACGGCTCGCCCTACCACGCGGGCAAGCGGGAGTTCCGGCAGACCATGATCGCGACCCGTGCCATGGACTCCCGGGCGTTCGTGGCCTGGGTGAACCTGGTGGGCGGCCAGGATGAGCTGGTCTTCGACGGCAACTCGATGGTTTTCGGTCCCGAGGGCGAGCTGCTCGCCCAGGGCGCCTCGTTCAAGGAGGAACTTGTCGTCGTCGACCTGGACGTCGGCTCGGTCTTCGGCCAGCGTCTCCACGACACCCGCCTCCGCAAGGAGGCCCAGGAGGACCAGCAGCACGGCCTGGAGGTCAGCCAGGTGATGGTCAGCGAGGCTCCCCAGGAGCGCCCCCGGCGGCCGCGCCACAGCAGCCTGGCCACGCCGCTCGAGGGCCCGGCCGAGGTCTACGAGGCTCTGAAGGTGGGGACCGCCGACTACGTGCGAAAGGCGACCCGCTTCGAGAAGGTCGTGCTCGGCCTCTCGGGCGGCATCGACTCATCGCTGACCGCAGCCGTGGCGGTGGACGCCCTGGGCGCCCAGAACGTGATCGGGGCCCTGATGCCCTCCCGCTTCACGTCCCGGGAGAGCATGGAGGACGCTGCGCTTCTGGCCGAGAACCTGGACATCCGGACCCTCGAGATACCAATCGAGCCGACCCGGGAGGCGCTGGCCGGGTCGCTGGCCGAGACCTTCCGGGGCACGCCGGAGGGGCTTGCCGAGGAGAACCAGCAGGCACGGATCCGGGGCCTGATCCTGATGAGCCTGTCCAACAAGTTCGACTGGCTGCTGGTCTCGACCGGCAACAAGTCCGAGCTGGCCACCGGCTACTGCACCCTGTATGGCGACATGGCGGGCGGCTTCGCGGTCCTGAAGGACATCCCCAAGACGCTGGTCTACGAGCTCTGCCGCTACCGCAACTCGATCGACGGGGCGGCCATCCCCGACCGCGTGCTGAAGAAGCCGCCCAGCGCCGAGCTGCGGCCCAACCAGACCGACCAGGACAGCCTGCCTCCGTACGAGGAGCTGGATCCCATCCTGCAGGGCTACGTGGAGGACGACCGCAGCGTCGAGGAGCTGGTGGCCGCCGGCCACGACCCTGCCACCGTCAGGCGAGTGATCGCGCTGGTGGACAACTCCGAGTACAAGCGGCGGCAGGCTCCGCCCGGCGTGAAGATCACGCCCCGCGCCTTCGGCCGTGACCGGCGCATGCCCATCACGAACCGCTACCGGCCCCAGTCATAATTTGGGCTGATAGCCACCATAGAAAGGAGCAATAGTGCCCGAGCGCTTTGACGTCGCCGTGGTGGGCGGCGGCCCGGGCGGTTACGTCGCCGCCATCCGCGCCGCGCAGCTAGGCGCGCGCACCGCGATCGTCGAGAAGGATCGTCTCGGTGGCACCTGCGTCGTGCGCGGGTGCATCCCCACCAAGGCCATGCTGCAGTCCAGCGAGCTCTTCTCGCTGGTCGAGCGCGGCGCCGAGTTCGGGGTGGTCGCCGACAACATCCGCTTCGACCTGGCCGCGGCCAGCCGGCGCCGGGACCAGGTCGTGGACCAGAACGTCAAGGGTGTCGAGATGCTCATGAAGGCGAATGGCATCCAGCTCTTCAAGGGTGGCGGCCGGCTGCTCAAAGGCGGCCAGGTCAGTTTCGGGAGCGAGACCATCCAGGCCAAGGACATCGTGGTGGCGACCGGCTCGGTGCCCTCCAGCCTCCCCATCAAGGGCGTCGAGCACACCATCAACTCCGACCAGATCCTGGATCTGCGCAGGGTGCCGAAAAGCCTGGCCGTGATCGGTGGCGGTGTGGTCGGGATGGAATGGGGCGCACTCTTCGCCGCGCTCGGGACCAGGGTGACCGTGATCGAGATGCAGCCCCAGATCCTGCCCATGGTGGAGTCGGAGATGGTGCAGATGTACCGGAAGCACTTCGAGGGGATCGGCGGCGTCATCCAGACCGAGGCCAGGGTCGAGGAGGTCGCCAAGAAGAGGGGCGGCTTCGAGGTCCGCTTCAGCGTTGCCGGCGAGTCCGCCAAGAGTCCGGCCGACGTGGTGCTGCTGGCGACCGGTCGGGCGCCCTTCACGAAGGACCTGGGGCTGGAAGAGCTCGGCGTCGAGCTGGAGAAGGGCTGCGTCAAGGTGGACGACCACCTACGCACCAGCGTGGACGGGATCTGGGCCATCGGCGATGTGATCGGCGGGATCATGCTCGCCCACGTCGCGTCATACGAGGGCGTCTGCGCCGTCGAGAACATCTGCGGCAGCGACCGCAAGCCCGACTACCACGCGGTGCCCAACTGCATCTACACCGACCCCGAGATCGCCAACGTGGGCCTCGGCGAGCAGGAGGCGAAGGAGCAGGGGTTGGCGGTCAAGGTCGGCCGCTTCCCGTTCGCCGCCTCCGGCCGCGCCCGCACGCTGGGCCAGACCGAGGGCGCCATCAAGGTCGTGGCCGACGCTCGGAGCGACGTCATCCTGGGAGTCCAGATGGTGGGTCCCCGCGTCACGGACGTGATCGCCGAAGCCACCCTGGCCGTCCAGCAGCGCCTGAAGATCCACGACATCGACCTGACCATCCACGCCCACCCGACGTTGGCGGAGTCGTTCTTCGAGGCGGCGCTGGCGGCCGATGGCCGGGCGATCCACATCCAGAACCGGAGGAGATCCCAGCCGGCCGCCGCGGCGGCGGCTTCCAAGCCTAAGGAGGAGACTGCCCAGGTGGCCCGTTCAGTACAGGAAAAGCCGCAATCCGGCAACGGCAAGGTCAGGACGGACCTGCCGAAACCGGAGGCGCCGGCGTTGAAGATCAAGGATCCCGGCCGGCTGGAGCTCGCCAAAGAGAGCCGCCGCGAGCTGCTGGGACTGCTGCGCGTCATGTACTTGATCCGCAGGTTCGAGGAGCGGGCGCAGACCGAGTACACGCGGGCCAAGATCGGCGGCTACTGCCACCTCAACCTGGGCGAGGAGGCCACCGTGGTCGGCGGCATCATCCCGCTCCGGCCGGGCGATTACATCTACACCAGCTACCGCGAGCACGGCCACGCCATCGCCCGCGGCGTCGACCCCAAGGCCGTGATGGCCGAGCTCTTCGGCAAGGAGACCGGCACGTCGCACGGGCGCGGCGGCTCGATGCACATCTTCGACCTGAAGCACCGCTTCATGGGCGGCTACGGCATCGTCGGCGGCCACCTGCCGCTGGCCACGGGCGCCGCCTTCTCGATCAAGTACCAGAAGGCGAAGGACGTGGTCTTCTGCATGTTCGGCGACGGCGCCACGAACATCGGCGCCTTCCACGAGTCGCTGAACTACTCCAAGGTGCGGAAGCTGCCGATGGTCTGGTTCTGCATCAACAACCAGTACGGCATGGGCACGCCGGTCGAGTCCGCCTCGGCCGTCAGCGAGATCTACAAGCGGGCCTGCGCTTACGACATGGAGTCCATCCGGGTCGACGGCATGGACCTCCTGGAGGTGATGCACAAGACCAGCGAGGTTCTGGAGAAGACGCGCCGCGACTCGGAGCCGCGCTTCATCGAGGCGTTCACGTACCGCTTCAAGGGCCACTCGGTGGTGGACCCCGACAAGTACCGGTCGGATGCGGAGAAGGCCAAGTGGCGGAAGTCCGACCCCATCGTCTTCTTCGAGCACCAGCTGGAGGAGGCGGGGATCGCCGACGAGAAGGACTTCAAGAAGATGCGAGACGAGGTCGACACCGAGGTCGACGAGATCGTGAAGTTCGCGGACGAGAGCCCCAACCCCACCCCGGACGAGCTCTACAAGAACGTGTACACCGAGGACTGGGAGGCGGCCCGTGTCTGAGAAGCTGTTCCGGGTCGCGCTGCGCGAGGCTCTAGACGAAGAGATGGAGCGCGACGACCGCGTCTACCTGGTCGGCGAGGACATCGGAAAGTTCGGCGGCGCCTATCGCGTCACGGACGGGCTGCTGGACAAGTACGGCGACATGCGGGTCGTCGACGCGCCCATCGCCGAGGAGGTCATCGTGGGCTCGGCGATCGGCTCCGCCATGACCGGGCTGCGCCCGGTGGTGGAGCTGATGACCATCAACTTCTCGCTGGTCGCCTACGACCAGATCGTCCAGAACGCCGCCAAGATCCGCTACATGTTCGGCGGTGAGGTCGGCGTCCCGATGGTGATCCGAATGCCAGGCGGCGCCGGCCATCAGCTGTCGTCGCAGCACTCGCATAGCTTCGAGGTCCTGTACGGCATGATCCCCGGCCTCATCACGGTCGCCCCGACCACGCCGGAGGACGCCAAGGGCATGCTCAAGTCGGCCATCCGCGACGACAACCCGGTTATGTTCCTGGAGTCGATGTCGCTGTACAACCTGCGCGGCGAGGTCCCCGACGAGGAGTACACGACCCCACTCGGCAAGGCGGCGCTCAGGCGCCAGGGCACCGACCTGACGATCGTCGGAATCTCGCGGCAGGCCGTGATGGCGATGGCCGCCGCCCCGCGGCTCGAGGAGGAGGACGTGGACGTCGAGATCATCGACCTGCGCACCATCCGTCCGATCGACTGGGAGCCGATCGTGAAGTCGGTGAAGAAGACCAACCGGGCGCTGATCTGCGAAGAGGGCTGGCCGACGTACGGCGTCGGCGCCGAGCTGGCCGCGGGGATCCAGGAACGCTGCTTCGACTACCTGGACGCGCCCATCCTGCGCCTGGGCGGGGCGGAGGTCCCCATGCCCTACAACCAGCAGCTGGAGCGCGCCGCGATCCCAGCGGCGGACGACATCGTCCGCATGGCCCTGAAGACGATCGGCAAGAATGGGGACGGCTGAGCCATGCCTGATGTGAACATGCCGAAGCTCTCGGACACCATGGAGGAGGGCACCGTCCTCGACTGGAAGAAGTCCGACGGCGACGAGGTCAAGAAGGGCGAGGTGCTGGCTGAGATCGAGTCGGACAAGGCCAGCTTCGAGATCGAGGCCGAGGCCGACGGCGTGCTCCACATCGTCGTCGACAAGGGAGCCGCCGCCCCGGTCGGGGCGCAGATCGCGACCATCGGCGGCGAGGCGCCCAAGGCCAAGAAGCCGGCCAAGGCCGCGGCTGAGCCGGCCGAAGACGAGGCTGAGGAGAAGGCCGAGGAGAAGGCTGAGCCGACCGAGGACGAGGAGAAGGCCGAGCCGGCCGAGGACGAGGCCGAGGAGAAGGCCGAGCCTGCCGAAGACGAGGCCGATGAAAAGGCTGAGCCTGCCGAAGACGAGGCCGAGGAGAAGGCTGAGCCGACCGAGGACGAGGCCGAGGAAAAGGTCGAGCCCGCCCCGGCCAAAGCCGCGCGGAAGGCTGAGGCAGCCCCGGCCGAAGACGAGGCCGAGGAGAAGGCTGAGCCTGCGCCCGAGGAGTCCGCGGAAGAACCCGAGGAGCCGCACATCAAGGCGTCCCCGATCGCCGCCCGGCTGGCGGCCGAGATGGGGGTGGACCTGCGCGACCTCACGGGCAGCGGGCCGGAGGGCCGGATCGTCAAGGAAGACGTGCTGAAGGCGGCCGACGGCGCTCGCAAGGGCCGCCCGCAGGCGCCGGCCCGAGAGGAGCGCCGGCCCCGGCCGGGCGGCCCCGAGGTCGAGGTCGTGGAACCGAACCGGATGCAGCAGACGATCGCCAAGCGCATGACGGCTTCGAAGACTACGGTTCCCCACTTCTATGTGACGGTGGAGGCTCGCGTCGACGAGGCGGTTCGCATACGCCAGCAGCTGAAGGACACCGTCGCCGGCGCCGACAAGGTGACGATGACCGACTTTTTGACGCGGGCCTGCGCCATCGCACTCACCAAGTTCCCGGAGGTCAACGCGTCATGGGTGGACGGCCACTTCGAGCGCAAGCGCTCCGTCAACATCGGCCTCGCGGTGCCGCCGGCGCAGGGCCTCGGGCTGCTGGTCCCGGTCGTCCACGACGTCGACCAGAAGGACCTGGTCCAGATCTCGATCGAGTCCCGCCAGGTGATAGAGCGCGCCCGCTCCGGAAAGCCGGGCCAGGGTGACCTGGACGGCGGCACATTCAGCATCTCGAACCTCGGGATGTTCGGCGTGGACGAGTTCAACGCCATCATCAACCCGCCCGAGTCGGCCATCCTCGCCGTCGGCGCGATCAAGGATGTGCCCGTGATCGAGGAGGGCCAGGTCAAAGCGGGCAAGGTGATGCGGATGACCCTGTCGGTGGACCACCGGGTGTTCTATGGGGCCACGGCGGCCCAGTTCATGGCCGAGGTGCGACGCCTGGTCGAGAACCCCGTCAGCCTGGTCGTGCCGCCCGAGGCGTAGCCCCGATCACATCGGCCGAGGAGCTGGAGCACCTGCGCCGGGGCGCGGCCGGGCCGCCGGCCGGGGACTTCGACACCCTTGTCCTCAGCTGCCCCGGCGGAGCGGAGGCAGCGCTGGAGAGTGTCCGCGAGGTGCTGGAGGTCGTGCTGGCCCACGCGGAGGGTCCGTGGCCTGTGCTCGAGCAGTGGAAGCGCCTCCTCCCCACCTGGTTCGTGGCGGCCTGTAGCGACGACGTGGCGGGGCAGAGCTGCGTTCTCGACAAGTGGTCCCTGCGCGCCTGGATCTTCTGGTTCCAGCCCGGACGCCGGCAGTGGCGCTGGTGGGCCGGTCGGGTCGAGGCGGGCGATCGCCTGCTGGTCGAGCTGCTGGTGGAGTGCAGGCCCTACCTGCGCGGCGCCGTGGAATGGCTCTGCAAGGTTGCAGGCGCCACTCCGGCTTAGGCTGTCAGCTATTCCTCCCTGTGAGATGAGACTTGGAGGGCGCCAGTGACCCGAGGGCGTGGCTCTAACCCTCCCGGGCGTCTAGTAAGGACTGCCTTCCTGGGGACTTGTCCGCTCGAGGGTCAGTGGTGCCGGTCGGACACCCCGTTGGCCTGATAAGAAGCTTGCCCGCCTTGCGGCGTGGCCCCTCACAGTGTTGCCACTCGGTGCTTGAAGTCACGACCGGCGCCTCACTGGACGCCACACGAGGAGGTGGTTGGGGTGGACACCCACAAGGACGGTCACAGCGCGGCCTTCCTCGACGAGCTGGGAACAGTCCAGGCGGCGCTCGAAGTTGCTGCCAATCGAGGCGGCTACCGTCGGTTGCTGAGCTGGGCGCGGAGCCAGAGCGAGGAGCGGACCTGGGCGGTGGAGGGCACCGGCAGCTATGGCGCTGGGTTGGCCAGCTTCTTGGCTGAGCAAGGCGAAGTGGTGTTCGAAGGAGACCGGCCTCAGCGCCGGGCTCCCGGCGGAGCCGGGAAGTCGGACCAGCTGGACGCCATTCGGGTTGCTCGAGAGGCGCTTGCCAGGCCTCATCATGCCAAGCCGCGGCGACGGGGTCAGCGGGAGGCGATTCGAGTTTCCCTGACTGCGCGAGCAGGTGCCGTGGACGCCTCCACTCGGGCTCTCAACCAGGTCTACGCGCTGGTAGTCACTGCCCCTGAGCCGCTGCGCGAGCGCCTCTTGGAACTGAAGGGCGGCCGCCACCTGGCCGCCTGCCAGCGCTTGCGTTGCGCCGGTGACCTGGAGACCACGACCACCGCTCTCACCCTGCGACGGGTGGCCCGGCGTGCGCTCGAGCTCGCGGCTGAAGCGGCTGAATACGAGCGGCAACTGACAGCTCTGCTCACCACCAGTGCGGCGCCGCTGCTGGCCCAGACCGGCGTCGGACCGATCTCGGCCGCCCAACTCTTGGTCTCCTGGTCTCACGCCGGCAGGCTCCGCAGTGAAGGCGCCTTTGCCGCCCTGGCTGGCGTCGCACCCATCCCGGCCTCAAGCGGACGGACCACCCGTCACCGCCTTAATCACTTCGGTGACCGTCAGCTAAATCGGGCACTCCACCAGGTCGTCCTCAGTCGCTCCCGCTTCGACCCGGCGACTCGCGAGTACATCGCTCGCCGAACCGCCGAGGGCAAGTCCGGCCGAGAAATCCGGCGCTGCTTAAAGCGCTACCTCGCCCGTCGCCTCTTCAAGCTCCTGAAGAGCCTTGACATGCCATAGAAGCGTCCCCGCCTGCGGGGGGAGTACATCCCAGGGGTGTAAGACGTCAAGCGGCCGCCTCGAGCGGGGACGTCCAAGCGAGGGATTCGTGATAGAGCTGGCGAGTCCGGAGGCAGCCGTGGAGGATGCCGATGAGCCTGTTGGCGAGAGCGCGGCAGGCCTCGTTGTGAGTGTTTCCGCGGGCACGGAGCTGGTCGTAGTAGCGGCGAGCGCCGGGCGAGGCGGTGATGGCCGAGTTGGCTTCTCCGACCAATCAATGCCGA
>DHIW01000092.1:2026-4608 GCA_002404015.1 Chloroflexi bacterium UBA4736 | reverse complement strand
AGTTCCGGCCGGCGCCGCTCAAGCCGGAGGAGTCAGAGCCCTAGCCCTCGCCGCTGCCACCATTTTTGCCGCCATTTTGCCGCCGCACCGAGCGCAACAGGGCAGCACCAGCCGCCATAGACCGCCTACCTGATCAGGGATTCCGTATACAAAACCGGCTCAAACGCGACGCGGCAACACTACCCACCATAGCGGGGCTCGGTTTTCCAAACCGCCTTCGACACCAACGGCGGGGACCTGCGACCTGTCTTTCAATCGACGCCCGGGTACCGCCCTGGCCCGCGGTTGCGCCGGCGCCTGGAAGTGGAGGGAGTCACCTGGATCTCCTAGGCGCCCTGCTGGTCGGCTCCGCTGTGGTGGCGCTTGGTCTCAGCGTTTTGCCACGGGCGCCGCGCCCTGGTCCACCTTCCGACGCTGGTACGCGAGCCGACTTGCCCGCCGCCGCGCCGAGCTCGCCCGAGCGGCGGCTACGCCTCGACCCTCGCGCCTTCGAGGCCCTCGCGGTGGCCGCACCGGTTGTCGGCCTGCTGCTCGGCTGGACCGTCGCGCCGCTGGTCGGCGTCGGCGGCATGATCGCCGGGCTCGCCGCCCCCGGCTGCTCATCAACCTGCTCACGGCACGCCAGCGCTCTCGCAGCGAGCGCGAGGCTCCGCAGCTGCTGCAGCTGCTGCTCGCCAACCTTGGAGCCGGCGGCACCTACTTCGATGCGCTCCAGGCGGCGCGTCGAAATATCGGCGACCGGTGGCTGGCGGAGGACCTCACAGAGGTTGTCCAGCGCTTCCTCCTCGACGTCCCGATGGGGACCGCACTGCGCGAGGTGCGGCCCCGGATCGTGGGGCGCAACCTGGGCCTGGTCTGGGACAACCTGACCATATGTGTCGACCAGAAGATCCCCGCCGAGCGGGCGCGCGACCTCCTTCTCGACATCTCCGCCACGGTCCGCTTCAACGTACAGCTGGCAGGCGAGATCCGGGCGCAGACCACCGGGCAGCGAGTCCAGATCTGGGTACTAGCGCTGCTGGTACCGGGGATCTACCTCTACCTCAGGCTGGTGAGTCCGTACTTCCTCAACGTCCTCGATGACACCTGGACCGGGCGCTACGTGCTGGTTCCGGCGGCGGCCTTCCTGGAGGTGACGGGCATCTACTTGAGCTTTCGCCTCAGCCGGGTGCGGGTCTAGATGCTGCTCGGGGCACTGTTGTTTGGGGGCGCGATCTTCTGCCTCCTGGTCGCGGTGGTGCCGCGCCCGTCGCACCTCAGGCCCGCCCGAGGCGCGCTGGCGTTCATCCGCTCCAGCACCCTCGATCAACCCCCACCGCCCACCGACGACCTGGCCCTGCTACACAGCCTGCTGAGACGTCTGACCCTGCACCTCGGAATGCGGGCTCGTGGCGTGACCGCCCAGGACCTGGTCGAGGCCGGCATCGATCCTGAAGTCCTGACCCCTGCTGAGGTCACCACCCTCAAGCTGCTTGCGGCAGCTGGCGCGGCCACGACCACCCTGGTGCTGGGCTCAGTCACTCCGGGCGTCCTGGTGCTGACGCCGGCCGCCGCGTGGTTCGCCTTTGTCGCGCCGAGCGTCTACATAAGCCGACGACGTAGTCGCAGGCGGACCATCATCCTTGGCGAGCTGCCCGACATCGTGGGTCTGCTGCGTGCGTTCACCAATGCGCAGGTGCCCCTGGAGCAGGCGCTGCACCTGGTTTCGAAACAGCTGGCCGAAGCCGATCCCGGCAACCTGCTGGCGTCCGAACTGCGCGTCGCTCTCGGGGATTACGGGCTCGGGGAAACCATCGAGACCAGCCTCGGCCGCATGGCCGATCGGATCGGAGTCGAGGAGGTCCGGACGCTGGTCACCGGCATATCGCAGGGCAAGCGGTTGGGCGCAGGCATGGAGATTATCCTGCGCGACCAGGAGCTCCTGGTGCGCATGGGCCAGCGCAACCGGGCTTCCGCCGCCGCCTCGCAGATTTCCACGCGCCTGATGGGGGTGCTGGTGGGCGTCTACTTGCCTGAGTTCGTGATCCTGGTGATGGTGCCGCTGTTCTGGGGGGTTATGCTCCGCGCTTTTGGCTAGCCGTCGAGGTATCTGCTCCAGTATCCCGAAGCTTGGAAACAAGCTGGCGCAAGCCGGTGGTGCGCTCCGCCCCGGCGCCGTGTAGGTAGATCCGCGCGAATTCCTTGCCCGGGGTCACCGGCTCGCCCGGCCCTCGGACCAGGACCAGGGCCTCGTCGCCGGTGGCGCTAAGGTCGCCGAGCCAAGCGCCCTGGCGCAGGTACCGGGGACCGCCCTCCCCGATGCAATACACGCCGGACGCAAGTGACGAACGTCTTGCAGGGGCTTTCTCGAGGCGATGCACGATGACCTGGGAGGTCGGCGGCAGCGCCGGCGGTACGTTCCCGGCGGGGCCGGAGTCATCAGCCGCGTCGAGGCCCACCAGCAGGTGCTGCAGAAGCAAGGGAGCGAGACCCGCCGACAGCTCGACTTGCGTCGCCAGCGGCAGCGACGCCACCATGCGGGGGTTGGCCTCGATCACCAGAGGGCCGCCCGCGCCAAGCACGAAGTCGACGCCGAAGACGCC
>DHIW01000092.1:0-1842 GCA_002404015.1 Chloroflexi bacterium UBA4736 | reverse complement strand
CGGAATCCGGCTTGGCTCAGCGCCGCAGCCAGGGTCGCGACGGCGGCGCCGACGCTGGCCAGGTGAGGTTCGAGCGTCGACTCGCCCCAGGCGTTGCCGCAAGATCCCAGCTGGAACGGGGTCAGCCAGGGGACCCCGGTGACCTGCCGTGACGGCCGCGACCAATCGAGTAACCCGCCGGGGCCGGCAACCGCGTTGACGGTGAAGGGCAGGCCGCCGACATGCTCGGAGACGCGGACCGCCGGGGCGGCCTCGCGGCGACGGGCATGGTCCAGGTCGGTCTGGCTCGCGACCATCCAGGTGCGCCGGCCGGCGTTTCCCCGCGGGCCCTGCACCACCAGGCGCGGCCCGAGACGAGTCGCCAGGGCGGCGTAGTCGGACCAGCCCCCGGCGCTGACGACCTCCCAGCGCGGTGTGCGCAGCCCCGCCCGAGCAGCGATGTCGACGAAGCTGAGCTTATTCTCGAAGCTCCTGGCGGCGGTCATCTGGGCTCTCTCGCCGCCGACCGTGATGCCGGAGACGCTGCGCACCGCAGCTTCGAAGCGCTCCGACGGCTTGAAGGTCATTACCACCAGCGGCCCGACCCGCCTGCAGAACTCGATCGCGGCGGGGTGCTCGATGAGGTCGGCGGACGACCGGCCCTCGACCTCCGCCGGGGGCACGTGCTCGGAGAGGCAGAAGACCTCGATGCCTTGATCGCGCAGCACGTCGATTGCCGAACTGCGCTGGACGCACATCAGCACCGTCTCGGGCAGCACCGTTTCCAGGCCCGAGGCGAGCCAGATGTCGTGGGCGACGACCGCGGGTCGACGTGGTCCACCACCGCTGGCGGCGAGCGCTTCGCGGGCCCGGGCGGCGACGTCGGCGAGCGTCACCGGAGGTCCTCCACCAGCGCCAGGACGTCCTCCCAGGTGACCGCCGGTTGAGCCAGGCTGCCGGGACCTGACTCCTCGTCGGCGGCAGCTGCCGAGACCGCCCGGCCGGTCAGGAGTAGGCAGGCGCTGGTGACGCCTGCCTCGGACGCCGCCACTCGCAGTCCCGCCAGCGCCGCCCAGCACTCCAGCGCCACCTCATGTCCCTGCTCGCGCAGGGCATCGCCGGCAGGGGCGATCTGCTCGTCGCCGACCCACCACGCCTGGCCGCCGCCGTCGCGCACCATCGCCTCCACCGCCGCGGCTCGATCCGAGACTTTGACGCCGAGGTCGCCGACCACGCTGCGGCGGCCGTCGCCAGGCCGGCCGAACGCCTTGCTGATGCCGTTGACCAGGCCTGCCTGCACCGGGTGCAGCGGCAGCTGCGCCCCATGCTCGCCGAATGTCTCGGCCAGCGCCTGGAAGGTGGCGCCGCTGCTGGCGTAGCCGAACACCGCGGTCGCCTCCGGGAGCTCGACGGCGAGCTCTTCGCCCAGGCTCCGGAAGCCGGCGACCGCCTCGGCAGATTGCGAGGGCCGGAGGTCGGGCCAGCCACGGACGCGGGAGAGGCGGATACCGTAATTGATCGGTTTCTCGGTGACCACCACTCGCGCCCCCGCCCGGCGCAGCGCCACCACGCGTCCAGGCTCGGTGCGCGGTGACAGCAGCGCGACCACGGTGACACCGCCGAGCCATCCATAGGTCGCCGCGGCCAGCGCCGCGTTGCCGGATGAAGAGATCACTGCCACCTGCTGGCCGCGCTCCATGCAGGCCGCGATTTGGACCACCGCGCCGCGGTCCTTGTGCGACCCGGTGGGGTTCACGTCTTCGCGCTTGAGCCACAGCCGGCTGACCCCGGCCCAAGCCGCCAGCGCCGCGTTCTCCTGCAGCGGCGTGTTGCCCTCCCCCAAGGTCAGCCCGGTGAGGTCCA
>DHIW01000087.1:60019-81797 GCA_002404015.1 Chloroflexi bacterium UBA4736 | reverse complement strand
AATGACCGTTACGGTCCACTAGATGCGCTCGTTAAGACCGTCGCCAATCCACCTCTTATTGGCGGCGTACCTGATGGGCGTCGCGGGCACGCTGTGGGATTGGCACGAGCATTTCGTCGGCTTGAGCAATCAAGCTCCGCATCTCGTCATCGATGTCGGTGGGCTGCTGGCGATCGGGGTGCTGGCTTTCACCAGCTGGGCCAAGATCGGTCGCACCGAGATCTTCGCCTTCTACGCGCTCATAGGGCTCATGGTGCTGATCAGCTTTGGCCCATTCGTTCTGATGGTGACCGCCCGCCACAGCCAATTAATGGCTGCCTTTATGCAATTCGGCATGACCCGAAGCGCCGTCGGCTTATATGTGCCCATCGTCCTGCTCGCGGGGTGGGCGGCCTGGCGCTGGCTCAGGCTTTCGCCAGTCACGGCCTGGCGGCTGGCCGCGGCGCTCGGCGTGGTGATGGTGGCCGTGGCCAGCGTTTGGGATTTGCTGTGGCATCAGACTCACGCGCTGGAAATGGGCGCCTCCATGAATATGCTCACCCTGCCGCCTCATCAGCTGATCCTCAGCGGATTCGTGCTGGGGGCGCTGGGTTCGGTGGCCGGCCTCGTGGTTCCTGCGCCACCGGCGCACCGTGATACCACCCCGGCAGTCTGACTACATCCCGAGCCAGATTAGTTTCGAGGCCCAATTCAGCCCGACGGCGACCACCGCGACTATCACTAGGCCGCGCCGGACCCGCCGGGAGAGGCTGAAGCGAAGCGACCGGCCACTTACTAGGACGGCCGCCGAATAGGCGACCAGCACGAAGGCAGAGACGAAGACGATCGGGCCCAGCGGATAGACGGCCACAGCCCGACCCAGGTCACCTCGCCACATCCAGGCGAATGTACGGGTCAGGCCGCAGCTCGGATCCGGCTTGCCGGTCAGGTACATAAACGCGCTGGGATCGAAGGTCAGGCCCCGCGGATGCAGCCAGAAATAGAGGCGGGTGTAGATCAGCCAGGCCAGCGTCAGGCCAAAAAACCCCGCTGCGATCAGCCTTTCCTGGCGGTCGGCTTGGCCGAGAACGGCCATGGGAGGCCTACCCGCCGATGGCGGCGATGTGAGGGCCGAGGATCTGCTCATTCGTCTGCCCAAGGTACCGGCCTTCGATACTCCCGTCGCTGCGTATGAAGAGGGTCGTCGGCAACCCAGCTATGCGGTAGAGGTCGCCTGCCCCGCCGTCGGTGTCGAGCAGCACGGTTGAGCGGATTCTCAGGTCGTCGATGAAGCTGCGAGCGGCGGGCGTGCTGTCGCGTTCGTCGACCAGAAGCACGACCAGCTTGGGATGCTGGTCCGCCATTTTCTGGATCAGCGGCATCTCGACCCGGCACGGAACACAGTAGGTGGCCCAGAAATTGATGAGCACCGGGCGCCCGCGATATTGCCTCAGGCTGACTTTCTCCCCGGTGAGGCTGGTCAGCGCGAAGTCGGATGCCTGGCCCTCCCCGCTGGTGGACGGCGATGCAAGGCCGCCGATGGCATTCAGGGAATCAATCACCTGGGCTTGGCCCCAGCCATCGCCATGGCTGCGCAGCAGCACCTGTCCCTGGGAGTTAAGCAGCTCGCTGAGCGGCGTCGGCACGCTGCCACCTACGTCAGGCGTCCCCAGGTAGTAGCTGCGGATATATCCGTGCGAGTCGATCAGGGCGAGCGTCGAGCGGTGGACGTCACTGGAACTGAGCTCGACATCGAAGGGCTTCCAGAAATTGGTCATTTCGGCCGGGTCTCCGGTCAGGAAGGTCCAACTGGCCCCGATCGATCCGGCGTACTGGCGCAGCACGTCCGGGGTGTCATCCCATGGATCGGTCGTGGCCTCGATCAGCAGGACTGATGGAGGCAGCTGACGGCGTAGCTGCAGAAAGAGGCCTGTATAGAGGGGGCAGGTTTCGTGGCAGGTGGTGTGGAAGGCGGCGAGGACGACGTCATGACCGGCGATGGCCGCGTTGTCGAATATCCTTCCAAATTGATCGACGAGCTGGAAATGCGGTGGCTGTTTCATCTGCCCTGACAGCTCGTTCAGCCCAAGGCTCACGCTTTCGCTGCCCGCGTAGATCGCCTGCTTCAGCGGTCGCCCGGATGTAACCCCGATCAGGATGGGCGCCAGGACGGTCGGTTGAACGGTCACCCGGACAGGGAGGACATCGTTCCCGACCCTCACAGCGTCGTAAGGCCCGACCGCGATCTTGGTCTCTAACAGGGTCACCGTTTCGGGGGCCCCGGGGACGTTACGAGCCGTAAACCTGCCCAGCGTCGTCCAGCCAGTCGAGGAGTGGAGCTCTACTGTCGACGCCGCGATCCGGTCTGGCTTCGGCGCGCTCGCCAGCACGAGCAGGTCGCCCTGAACGGGCGTGAGTAGCAACCGTCCCGCCATCACGGCAACACTGGCGCCGGCCACGACGAGCGCCGTTATCGAAACCCACCGCATGGAGCCGCTCATGCTCCCAGCTGGCTTAGGTAGACCTCGAGCCGCCCGCGGTCGACCGGTCCAATGATCTTGGAGATGATCACCCCCTGGCGGTTGACGAAGAAGGTCTCTGGCGGCGCCGTCACACGCCAGTCGCGGTGGCTACCCGCGCCCGCGGGGCCGACTGGGTAAGGGCTCTGAACTTCAGCCTGGTAGCTGCGGGCGGCCGAGTCGGAGTCCTGGATGTCGACGCCGACGAACTGCACGCGCCCCGCGTACTCGCGGGCGGCTGCATTCAGGACGGGGGCCTCCTGCCTGCACGGAACGCACCAGGACGCCCAGAAATTCACAACCACCGGGGTGCCCTTCAGGCTCGACAGCCTGAGTTCGGAGCCATCGAGAGCGGCAATGCTGATATTCGGGGCCGCCTTGCCAAGCAGGCTGTTCGGCGACGTGCTCGCCGCGTGCAACATTCCCCAGCCGGCGGCACCGAGCAGCACGGCTGTTACCCCACCTCCGGCGATCCAGCCGGCCACCCGAGGACCCATTACTACGCCGCGATAGTACCTGAGTTAGCATGGCGGCCAGGTGAACCTGGTCAGCCTCGCGGCGGCTTTCGGTGCGGGGGTCATCTCGATCACCTCGGCTTGCTGCCTGCCCCTGCTGCCGGGATATCTCGGGTACCTGACCGGGATGTCTTCGAGCGATCTCGAGACAAATCGCGGGCGGATACTCGGGGCCGCGCTCCTCTTTGTGGCCGGTTTCTCCGTCGTCTTCATCGCTCTGGGAGCCACCGCCTCTGTCCTCGGAGCCTTGCTGCTGGCCAACCGCCTGTCACTGGCACACGTCGCGGGCGTCTTCATCCTCGCGATGGGCTTGTTGCTCCTCCTAGAGGGACGTGTTGGTTTTCTCAGTCGCGGCGGCGACTGGAGCCGGTGGTCGGCTGGCCGAAGGCTGTGGACGGCGCCCGTCCTCGGGGCCGCCTTCGCGATCACCTGGACTCCCTGTATCGGGCCGATCCTGGGAGCCGTCCTCACCCTCGCGGGCGCCACTGCCTCTCTGGGCCAGGGTGTCGCGCTGCTCAGCGCGTACAGCCTCGGACTCGCCCTCCCGTTTATGGCGCTCTGCCTTTCGGTGCCGAAGGTCCACGGCTGGATGCGCCGACTCGGCCGCGCGCCGGCGCTCGTTCAGGGCGCCGCTGGCGTCCTGCTCGTGGCGATGGGCGTGCTCCTGGTGACCGATCGCTGGCTGCCCCTTATCTCGCCGATGCTGGCTTGGTACGCACAAGCCCGCTGGCCGCCGATCTAAGTGGTACTATCCCGACGTGGTACTACGCGACGTTAGTAGTTCTGGGAGGCGAGCGTGAGCCAGTTCTTGCCTTACCTGCTAGTCCTGGTCTGCCCTCTCACGATGGGCGTGATGATGTGGGTGATGATGCGGGGCAAGGGCCAGCAGCCCGACCCGCGAGTCGCCGAGCTCGAGCGCCAGCTCAACGATCTGCGTTCGCCCGTCGCCAACGGTAGGCAGGCGACGCCATCTCAGGAGCTCGCCGACGCTTCGACAGCCGACCGCGTTTAGCTCGATTCCCGAGCAGCTGCCGTGAGCAAGCCGGCTAAGTCCGCCCAGGGAGACCGTCAGGTCGCCCCCGGCGGCTTCTCCTGGTGGCCGTATGCCGTCGTGGGCGCGCTGTTGGTCGCCGTCGTTGCCTTCGTAGTGGTGAGCCGCGGCGGCGCGCCGTCTGGCATAGCGACTCCAAGCGGCACGTCGGGCGAACGCGGCCTCCGAGTCGGAGCGACGGTACCGGCCGTGCCGCTGAACGCGAGCGACGGGACGTCCATCTCCCTCGATCAGCTGAGCGTATCCAAGGTCGTCCTCTATTTCTACGAGGGCGGTGGTTGAGGCGCCTGCCAGCAGCAGCTCGTTGAGCTGCAGGACCAATTGGGCGCGATCCAAGCGTCCGGTGGCCGGGTGGTCGCGGTGAGCACTGATTCCGTCGCGACTTCCAAATCACTCGCCTCCCAGCTCAAGCTCGGATTTCCGATCCTCGAAGATCGCGATCACCGCCTAGGCTCGGCGTTCGACGTCGTCAACCTGCCGAGCGGGATGAATATGGGTCCGGTAGACAACCACTCGATATTCGTGATCGACGCCAGCCGCCACGTCGCTTGGAAGCAGTTGGCCGCCGACAGCATGCACGTCCCCGTCGACCAGGTCGTCGCGGCTGTCAAGGCAGCTTGAGCGCGGCTGACCCCGGCCTCCGGGTGACGTTGATCACCTCGGCCGACTGCCATCTCTGCGAGCAGGCAGGTGAGGTGCTCGGCTCAATTTCGCGGGAGACCCCTCTGGTCATTCGGGAAATTCCTTGGGAGGGCGAGGAGGGTCGCATGCTGGTGAGGCGCGACGGCGTCGCCTTCCCCCCAGCGATTTACGTCAACGGCAGCCTGGCGGGATATGGCCGCATCTCTGAGCGGGCGCTGCGAAAGCGGCTGGCCGAACTGACCTCGTGAACGCCCTCGTTTATTCGAGCTCGCTCGCAGCAGCCTTCCTGGGCGGAATTCTTGCCCTCTTCGCACCGTGCTGTGTCGTCTCCTTGCTCCCAACGTTCGTGGGCGCCGCCCTTGAGCGAGGCCGCATGCGGCTGCCGGTGACGGCGGCAATATTCGCGGCCGGGATCGCCACCGTGATGCTGCCGATAGTTCTAGGCATTGGCCTGCTCGGAGGGCTCCTGGCGGCCCACCACCGCGAGGTCTTCTTCGTGGTTGGGATGTTCCTGGCCCTGCTGGGGATCCAGGTTCTGTCGGGCCGGCCCTGGTCGTTGCCGATGCCGATGCTCCGGCTGCGCGTCTCGGGCTCCAGCGTCGGCGGCATATACGCCCTTGGGCTGACCTCCGGCTTCGTCAGCTCTTGCTGCGCACCCGTGCTCGCCGGCGTGGCGGCGATGTCCGCCCTGGCCGGCAGCATCTCCGGCTCTCTCGGTCTCGGTCTCGCCTACGTCTTCGGGATGGTGTTTCCCCTCCTGATCGCTGTCCTGTTTTGGGATCGCCTCGAGCTGAGAGGCAGGTTCCGTGGACTGCCGCGAGTGCCCCGTCTCAGGATTGGCAGCCGCCTGCTCCCGTGGTCAGACGCGATGGCTGCGGTCATGTTCCTTGCCATCGGTGGAATGGCCCTCTACATCGCTTTCACGGGCCAGAGCACCTATCTCCCCGAGTGGCTCGCCGCATGGAACCGCTGGGCCACCGGGGTGGCTGGGGATCTGGCAGCCGGGTTGAGAGGGGTCCCAGCCGTCGCCCAGGGTGCGGCATTGGCAGGACTAGCATCTGCAGTCGGATGGGCCGTATATCGAGCGTGGCGGGCCGACGGGCGCCCAGAGAGCCGTCATGAGCCGGCATTGCCAAGCAAGGAGGCAGCTTCCTAGTGTTGGTGAGCGGCGGAGCCATAGCGCTTGGACGCCGATGATGCGGTAAGTCATTGCATCTGCGCTGCCTATGGGATTCGAGCACGAAAGCAATTGGCAAATCGACGCTCTTAAGCGCTTAGGTGGAGAGAAGCCCACCTGCACGGCGAGGCCGGAAATGCCCTACGTGCGACGTAATAGACCGCGCGAACGCGACATGGGCTGCCGGTGACGGGCTAGTGCTCCAGGCTCCGAGCGGGCACGTAGATGAACTCGGCCCAGTCCTTGGCCGGCCCCAATGGCCGTTCCGAGGCCAGCTTCACGTAGCGCAGCAGGGTGTCGTAGTCGGCGTGCCCCATGGCTGCCCGCAGCTTCTCTAGGTTGATATCCATTTGAACCGAGGCGGTGGCGTAGGTGTGGCGGAAAGCGTGGGCATGGACCCGAAAGCCGAGGCGGCGCTTGAAGCGATTCATCATCGACTTCACCCCCTCCGGCTTGAACGGTCGCCCTTGTCTGCTGATCAAGAGCTGCGGGTAGGGGCTATCGGTGGGCCGGCTGATGGCGACGTAGCGCTTGACGTGGGCCGCCAGCTTCACTGAGATGGGCACGTAGCGAGTCTTGCGGCCCTTGCTGCCACCGTCCCAGCGGACCCGGAGCAGGAAACGCCCTTGCTCGGTGGGATCGGGAATCAGATCCGGGCTGCCGTCGGGGCCCTTGAGGCAGAACCCGCAGAGCTCCGACTCCCGGAGTCCGGCCCCGACCAGGAGCCGGACCGCCAGCTGCTCTGCGGGCGTCTCGCAGCAGGCCAGGATCGAGCGCAGCTCGCTGATGTCGAAGAGCACCGCCTGCTTGTAGGGCTGGCGGGGGCGCCGGAATTCGAGCAGGGCGGGGTCCATCTGGACCTGCCGGTTATTGCTTTGGATCCACTTGAGGAAGGTCCGGATCGCCTTGTGGGAGGTGAGCAGGGTGGTGGCGTCGAGCTGGCCCCCGTAGCGCCTGGGGCGCTTGGCCAGCCAGGCCCGGTAGGAGCGTAGGTGGTCGGCCACGAGCTCGGGGAAGTCCTGGACTTCTGGGTGCTGGCGGGCCAGCCACTCCAGGAAGGGCAGCACCTGGTAGCGGTAGTACTCGATTGTCTTGGGCGAGCAGCCGTCACCCTCCTTTTCGGTCCGAAACCACTCCCAGGCGTCCAGGAAGCGATTGCGGGGGGCACCGGCGCTGCCGCCGGGGAGCACCTTGAGCGCGGGCTGAGCCATCGTCACACCTCCATTGGACCGAGCCAAGGGGCCTATGACAAGGCTTCAAAACCCCTTTTCTGGGGATTTTTCCCCAGATTTGCGGGCTTCTTGACTCGTCCTTGGGCGGTCCTTGACCTGAACTCGACTTGAATTCAGCGGAAGGCCCTCCGGAGGAGTGGTCGGGGAGGCGGGATTTGAACCCGCGACCCCTTGGCCCCCAGCCAAGTGCGCTGCCGGGCTACGCTACTCCCCGATCCAGGGGCCCAGTCTACCCGGTCGGTCCGTATTCGGACCGAGGCTAGGCGGAGGGCCGACGGAGCCGAGGCGGCGGCGAGCCGGAAGGTAAGCGGAATAACCGGGAGTTAACTGCGGTGGCGCCTTCCCAGGCCCACAGGAGGCGGCTTCAATGAGCGTACGCATGCGCGTCATCCAGGGCACGGCGGGCCGGTCCGCGACTTAATCCCGTCCTGCAGATCCCGAATCGTGAACTCGTCGAGCTCAAAACCCCCTTCAGCCGTCACCGGTCATCCTTCCTTTATCAGCTCCAGACGCGATGCGGTCAGAACACCGGCTTCTCAACGTAGGTACCCAGGACTGCCCGCACCGCGGCGACTATCTCGCCCATCGTGGCGCCTGCCTTCACCGCTTCGATGGTGGCCGGCATCATGTTGGCAGACCGATCGCGCACAACTTCCTGCAATTGCGCCATCACTGCCTCGAGCCGCGCGTCATCCCGCGTCGCCTTGAGGCGCTGCAGGCTCTCGATCTGCCGCTGCTCAGACTCGGGGTCGTTGCGGTGGATCTCGATCGGCTGCTCTGCTCCCTCGTCGCGATACTTGTTTACCCCCACCACGACGTGCTCGCCGGACTGTTTGCGTTGCGCGATGCCGTACGCAAAGTCGGCCAGCTCCCGTTGCTGGAAGTTCTCCTCCACCGCCTTCAGCGTCCCACCCAGCTTCTCCACCCTGGCCAGGTATTCCCAGACTCCTGCCTCCAGGTCATTGGTCAGCGCCTCCACGTACCATGAGCCGCCGAGCGGGTCGATCACATTGGTGACGTTGGTCTCATCGGCGATGACCTGTTGGGTACGCAGCGCCAGCCTCATCGCGAACTCCGACGGGATCGCATAAGCCTCGTCCAGCCCGTTGGTGTGCAACGACTGCGCGCCACCAAGCACTGCAGCCAGAGCCTGTAGAGACGTTCGAACGACGTTGTTGTAGGGCTGGAGCTTTGTGCACGAAGCAGCCGCGGTCTGGCAGTGAAAGCGAAGCCGCATCGACTCGGGCTTGGTGGCTCCGAATTCCTCTTTCATCATTCGGGCCCAGATTCGGCGTGCCGCGCGAAACTTCGCGATCTCCTCGAAAAAGTCAGCCTGCGAGACGAAGTAGAACGCCAGCCGCGGAGCAAACTCATCAATCGGCATTCCGTGTTCCACGACTTCCTGCACGTAGGCTCGCGCGTTGGCCATGGTGAAGGCCAGCTCCTGTAGCGGCGACGCACCCGCCTCCGAGATGTGGTACCCAGAGATGTTGATCGGGTTGTAGCGCGCCATGTTCTGTGCGCAGAATGTGATCGTGTCGCGCACGATGCGCATGGAGTCGCGAATCGGGAAGATCCACTCCTTCTGCGCCACGTACTCCTTCAGGATGTCGTTCTGTATCGTTCCGGATAGATTGTTTAATTCGTAGCCGCGCTTCTGCGCTACCGCGACGTACATAGCTAGCAGAATCCAGGCGGTCGGATTGATAGTCATCGAGACGGAAATGTCGGTCAGATTGATGCCGTCGAACAGTGCCTCCATGTCCTGCAGCGTGTCGATCGCCACCCCCTCGCGACCCACCTCGCCCTCTGACATCTCGTGGTCGGAGTCGTAGCCCATCAGGGTTGGCATGTCGAAGTCGACAGAGAGCCCAGTCTGTCCCTGCGCGATCAGGTAGTGGAAGCGCTGGTTGGTTTCGGCGCCCGTGCCGAACCCAGCGATCTGCCGCATCGTCCAGGTGCGGCCCCGGTACATAGTCGGGTAGGGGCCTCGCGTGAACGGGTACTGGCCTGGCAGGCCTACGTCCTCCCACGTTGTCTGGGCCAGGTCGGCTGGCGTGTAAACCCGCTTGACCGGCCGGCGAGAGCCGGTCAGATAGGTCGCTTTCTGCTCGGGCTGGCGGACGGTGAAGGCGGCCAGCTCGTTGGCCTCCCAAGCGCCCAGACTAGCGCTGGCGGTGCGTGCGCTCTCGTCCGAAACAAGCCGTGTCCCGGACTTCTTGGAAACAGCCATTGGTCCCTCCTCAGGCCCGCGCCTAGCGCAAGACCTCCCGGCTGTCAATGACGCGCCGGGCCTTGAATTCCGTCCTCTCCAGCGTGCCCGGCGCCACCATCAGCACTTTGGTGTTGACGCCCAGCGTCCGGCGTAGTTCCGCCTCCGCCCGCCGTCGCAGCGCAGCGACGTCGCCAACTGAGGCCGCGTACTCCAGCTGCACGGTCAGCTCGTCCATCGCCTCTAGTCGCGACACAAGGATGCGGTGCTCACCACCGTATCCGTGGAGCCCTGTGACCACCTCGTCGATTGCCGAGGGCAGGATGTTCTCGCCGCGTACCGTGAACTGGTCATCGAGGCGGCCGTATATGCCTTTCGGCAGGTGCGGATAGGTGCGGCCGCAGGGCGACGGCCCCGCATCCCAGCGCGTCAGGTCCCCCGAGAGCAGTCTAATCATCGGCTGCGATATGCGCTCGAGGGTTGTGTACACGGGGGTGCCTTCATTTCCGTAAGGGACACGCGCGTGCGTGCCGGGGTCGCATACCTCGGTGTACACGACGTCCTGCCAGAGCAGTGGCCCCACCCTGCCCAGCGACTCCCCCAGGTTCATCCAGGGCGAGACCTCCGCCATCGAGCCGCAGTCGAATACTTGTCCCCTGTAGAGGTCCTCCAGCTTCTCGCGTATGGCTGGCACCGAGGCGCCCGGTTCCCCGGACAAGAAGAGGACTCGAACACCGAATGAGCGCGGGTCTAGACCCAACGACTCGGCCGTCTCGGCGAGGTGGATTCCGTATGACGGCGTGCCGTAAAAGCAGGTCGGCTGCATCGATGCCATCCACGTCACCGCCCGTTCCGTCTGACCCGGCACCCCGGCGCCGAAGGGAAAGCATCGCGCACCCAGGCGCTCGGCGCCGATCAGTGCGCCCCAGCTGCCCATGTATAGCGAGAAGAAGGAGCCGATGAAGACCGTGTCCGCTGGCCGGATGCCCATCGACCACATGACGCGCGCGTGGGCGTTGGCGATGGCGCGCCAGTCGGCGTGCGCGAGGCCAAAGGCGGTCGGGCGGCCGGTAGTGCCGGAGGTCCCGTGGATGTGGAAGACCTCGGAGTCCTCGATGCAGAGGTAGTCGCCGAAGGGGCCATGGTCGGCCTGAGAGCGTCGGAGCTCGGCTTTGGTGACCACCGGCACGCGCTCGTAGTCCTCAAGCGAACGGACGGCGGAGGGATGGATGCCGGCCTCCTCCCACTTCCTCCTGTAGAAAGGGGAGCGCTCCCAAGCGTACGCCATGACCTGCTGGACGCGTTCCAGGATCTTCGCCTCCCGGGCCGCGGCGGGCATCGTCTCCCGGCGCGGGAACCAGTACGGCTGGTCCGGCGGTGGCCGGTAGGACTCGTCGTAGGCCGGCGGCCAGTTCCAGTCCTCCACGTTCAGACCCCGGCGCCGTGGGCCAAGACCAGCTGGCTGATCGTCTTCACGACCGTGTCCGGCGATGTGTCCTGGCCCAGGATGGCCGCCACGCCGATCCTCCTCAGTTCCTCGACATCCTCGTCCGGCATCACGCCGCCCCCCACCAGCAGCACCTCGTCGAAGATGCCGTGCCGCTTCATCTGGTCGATGATCTTGGGGAAGAGAGTCATGTGCGCCCCGGAGAGGATCGAGACGCCGATCACGTCGACGTCCTCCTGGAGGGCCGCCATCACGATCTCCTCGGGCTTGCGATGCAGGCCCGTGTACACGACCTCCATGCCGGCGTCCCGGAGCGCCCGGGCGACGATCTTCACTCCGCGGTCATGTCCGTCGAGACCTACCTTGGCCACGAGGACGCGAATGGGACGCGCGCTGCGGATCACCTCGTCAGAGTTTCTCATCGACGGACGCGCCCTGCCTGTCCCTTCTTCCAAGGGCTAGTCTACGCGGTCATCGGCGGACCCGCCCCTCGCGGAAAAGCGACCCTGGCGTCGGGAGCAGCCGTTGCGAATCCCGAAACCCGTTGTACTCGCGGCCGACCGCCAAAGGGAGCGCCCGGAGGCGATCGGCCCCCGGGCGCCAGTGAGCGAAGGCTAGGTCGGCGCGCCCGGCGTCATTGTGCCGGTGACGGTGCCGAAGGTGAACTCGAGCGACCTGTAGCCCAGGTTCACCGAATCCATCGGTGAGTCGTCCACGTTGGCGGGCTGCGTAGGCGCGTCGCTGCCGCTGTTCTGGTAGGAGGACACCAGGACGTCGAGCATCCTGATCTTCATCAACGTCGTCTGCGTCCCCTTCAGCCCCGTCGTGATGGCCGTGAGGTTCGCCTCCTTGATGTGCATTCCCGTGGCGCAGGCGACCATGAGCTTTGGCGACGCGATCGTGCTCTTCGCCACGAAGTCGAAGTCGTGGGCTGACGCCTTGCCCGGCTGCCCGGGAGTGACCGCGGTGTTGGAGACGCCCCAGCTGAAGGAGTCCAGCTGGATCTCGCCCTTGTGCGTCCCGGGGCCCGCGTCGATCCCATCCAACTTCAAGAAGTAATCAACTACCGCCATGCTGGCCCTCCCTCATGATCAGGGTCAGTGTGAATCGGGCGGACCCGTCGCCCCCCGTCTCGACCGGGTTCTGCTCCGCTACGTAGCTGCCGGTCGCGCCCAGGTAGCGGCCACTGCCGCCGAGGATCGTGAACACCCCGCCCGCTCCCGGCGCGGCGGTGCCCATGCCGACCAGCGTGCCATCGGCCAGGTTGAAGTTGTGCATCTCCATCACCGCCCCCGCCTGGCTGCCGTGCGCGAAGGGCGCGTCCAGGTGGATCTGGGTGGCGTGGAACTGGCCGGAAGGCGATCCGCCCGCGATGGCGGAGAGCAGTCCGTGGACGGAAACCCGATCCCCGCGCACTGGCAGTTGCCCGCGCTTGAGATCGGCTCCGATCAGATGCCAGTCGCTGCCGTGCAGCACCAGCTTGGCGCCCCGGGCGCCGAGCAACGGTTGGCCGGACTGCAGGCGCTCGACCGCGCCTCCCAGCCCGATCGCCCCGGCCAGCGCGCCGAGGCCCAAAGCGCCGAGCCCCAGGATGGAGCGCCGGCTGGTCCCCTCTCTCTCCATATGGCAACCTCCTCCGATCCGCCGCCCCCTACAGGCGGCTGGTGGCCGAAATGGTAGGCCCGAAAAGGAGCCCCCGCCGTGCCAAAATTTGGCCGCCGACTTGAGCTCCGCGACCACCGACCAGACGGCGCCGCAGACCCCCAGCCCCGGCCTGGCCGAGGCCTTTCGCCGCCTCCTCGGCGAGGCCAACTTCACGATCGAGGGGGTCCGCGAGCTTCTCCACGCGGAGAGTGAGCTCTCCTCGGCGCCGGACAGAGTGGCGATCTACGAGCGGAGGCTGAAACCTGGCGACGACCTCTCGACGCTGGCCCGCCTCTTCCTCCTCGGCGGCACCGCCTCCCAGGCCGATGCGGAGCGGGCGCTTCGAAGGGCCGGCCTGGCCGCCCTGGAGGAGAGCCGCATCCTCGACGTGACCGAGCGGGGTGTCCGGGCTCTGGTCCGGATCGTGCCCCACGGAGAGCTGCTGATCGGTTGCGATCTGAATCACGAAGTCGAGGGCCCCGGCGACCCCCGGGTGGTGACCGGCATCAACGGCCCCGCCATCCTGCTAGCCGCCCTGACGATCCGCCGCCGCGCCGGGCACGCCCTGGACGTGGGCACCGGCAACGGGATCCAGTCGCTGCTGGCGGCCAAGCACTCGGAGCGGGTGACCGGCCTTGACATCAACCCCCGCGCCATCGCCTTTGCCCGCTTCAACGCTGCCCTCAACGGCATCGGCAACGTCCAGTTCGAGGTGGGCGACCTCTTCGCCCCCGTGTCCGGGCACCGCTTCGACCTCATCGTTTGCAACCCGCCCTACGTCATCTCCCCCGAGTCCTCCTTCGCCTACCGCGACAGCGGCGAGCAGCGGGACTCCCTCTGCCGCCGCATCACCGGGCTGATCCCCGACTACCTGAACGAGGGCGGGTACGGCCAGCTGCTGGTCAGCTGGGTCAAGGAACCTGATGAGGACGAGGCCGCGGCGGTCCGGCCCTGGGTGGAGGGCCGCGGCTGCGACGCCTGGCTCCTTCACTATCGGACCGAGGACCCGCTCACCCACGCCGCCAAGTGGAACCAGCCGTTCAGCGCCTCGGCGGCCGCGGTATTCGCCCAGAACGTCGACGCCTGGCTGGACTACTACCGGCGCGAGGGCATCCAGGAGATCGCCTTCGGCGCCATCAGCCTCCACCGCCGCCAGGGCCCGCCGGCCAACTGGACGGTGACCGGCGAACTGCGCTCGGCGGACGGCTCGGCCAGCGACCAGGCCCAGCGCGTCTTCGACGCCCAGGACGTCCTGCGCCAGTCAGACGGCGACCAGGCATTCCTGGCCCTGCGGCTGAGGCTGGCCCCCGAGCACCGCCAGGACCAGGTTCTGAAGGTCCACGACGGCCGCTGGCAGCTGGCCGAGGCCACGCTCAGGCTAGAGCAAGGCGTCGGCTTCACGGGCACCCTCGACGAGCGAACCGCCGCGATCCTCGCCCGCCTCGACGGCAGCCGCCCGCTGCGTGAGAGCCTCGGACCAGAGGACCTTGAGCTGGGCCTCCAGGTGGCGCGCCGGCTCTTCGAGCTCGGCTTCCTGGAGCGCCTCGCCTAGAGGTTCGGCCGGAAAGTACGGCGAGAGAATCGGTGACCAGGTGACCCAGCCGCAAGGAAGCGCCGAGGACCGCAGCACGCGCACTTCAGGTGTGCACGCGAGGACCGCAGAAGCTGACGCCGCGGATGGGTTGCATGGGCGCCGAGGCTCCGTCGGGCTTTTCGGCCGGACCTCTAGCGCCGGGTGCAGGTCATCAGGGTCGTGCGGTAGGGAACCAGCACCTGGCGCCGCCCGCCCATCACGGGATGGGCGGCGATCAGGGCGGCCGCCTCGCGGAGAATCCGTTCTCGGAGCTCCAAGGGCTGGGCCGCCAGCCGGCTGTACGAGCCCAACTGGTCCACCAGCGTGTCCAGGGTGGACTCCACCGAATGCTTGAACTGCCGCTCCTCCCAGGGCGAGAACAGCCCGCTCGCGTCGAACTCGGCCTGCCACGCGCCCTTCGCGCGGCCGGGGGGAGTGACGATGCCGTGGAAAGCCAGCAGCTCCTTCAGCCGATGGTCAAGGTCCGGCCAGTCGGCCTCCTTGGCCTCGTCGTTCCAGAGCAGCGCCAGCCAGCCGCGTGGCTGCAAGACCCGGGCGATCTCGGCGGCCGCCTCGGCCGGGCGGAACCAGTGGAACGCCTGCGCCACCGTCACCAGCTCCGCCCACCCCGACGCGACCGGCAGAGCCTCCGCGACCCCTCCCACAGCCAGCCGAGGTGGTAGCCGAGCGCGCATCGCCGGCAGCGGCTCGACCGCCACGACCCGCGCCCGGGCCAGCATGAGCTGGCGGGTCAGCTTGCCGGTGCCCGCACCCACGTCCACCACGCAGCGACCCGGCCCCAGCACGCCTTTGCGGACAAGCCAGCCCAGCGCACCCGGCGCGTAGCCAGGCCGGCCCCGATCGTAGGACGCCGCCCCGGCCGGGTCCCAGGCTCGGCGCGCCGTCTCGTCGATGCTCAACAGGGCAGAATAACCATGACTTGGCCGACCGGCATCGCGTCCTCAACCCGGATGGCAAGCTGGCCAACGGGGCCCAGCCGAAGCTCGCCAGCGAGCAGGTTCTCGACGGCTTGCGCTGGATGCTGCTGTCGAGAGCCTTCGACGCCAAGGCCGTGGCCCTGCAGCGCCAGGGCAAGATCGGGACCGTCTCGCCGGTGGCCGGCCAGGAGGCGACCGTCGTGGGCGCCGCCCTGGCGCTGAACCCCGAAACCGACTGGGTGGTCCCTTCCTACCGCGAGTTGCCGGCCCTCGTGCGCCAGGGCTACCCGATGGAGCGGATCTTCGGCAGCCTCCTGGGCAAGGGCGTGGCGGGAGCGATCCCCGAAGGGGTCAACGTGCTGCCCAACCAGGTCGCGCTGGCCACCCAGCTGCCGCACGCGGTCGGCCTGGCCTGGGGCCTCAAGCTCCAGGGCAAAGAAGGAGTGGTGATGGCCTTCTGCGGCGAGGGCGCCTCCTCCGAGGGCGACTTCCACGAGGCCTGCAACCTGGCCGGCGTCGTGAAAGCGCCGGTCGTCTTTCTCCTCCAGAACAACCAGTGGGCGATCTCGACCAGCCGCAACGTGCAGTCGGCCGGCGATTTCTACAAGCGCGCCGCCGGCTACGGCTTCCCTGGCCGGTGCGTGGACGGCAACGACCTGATCGCCGTCTACGAGGTCGCCAGCGAGGCGGTGGAGCGGGCCAGGAAGGGCGAGGGCCCGACCCTGATCGAGAGCCAGACCTACCGCATGAGCTTCCACAACACGACCGACAACCCCAAGGCCTACCTCCCTGAGGGCTGGCTGGAGAAGGCCGAGAAGGAGGATCCCGTGCGCCGCGTCCAGGCTTACCTCGCCGCCCAGGGCCTCTGGGACGAGGCCACCGCGGCTGCGGTCAACAGCGAGATCCACGAGCAGGTCGAGGGCGCTGTGTCAGCGGCCCTGGAGATGCCGGTCGCCCGGCCCGAGAGCATCTTCGACCACGTCTACGTCACCCCGCCGCCGCGCGTCATGAAGCAGCGCGAGGAGCTCATCAACCGCGATGCCTGAGCTCAACGTCGTCGAGGCCATCCGCGACGCGCTGGCGACGGAGATGGAGCGCGACGAGCGCGTCATGGTGCTGGGCCTGGACGTAGGCGACCTGGGCGGCGTCTTCCGCTCGACCCAGGGGCTGCTGGACAGGTTCGGCCCGAACCGGGTCGTGAACACGCCGCTCGCCGAGGCCAGTATCGTCGGCGCCTCGCTGGGCCTCGCCATCTCCGGCATGGTGCCCGTCGCCGAGATCCAGTTCCTGGGCTTCACCCACCAGGCGTTCCACCAGATCGGGCCTCAGCTGGGCCGCTACCGCTTCCGCTCGAAGGGCCGCTTCGGCGCCCAGGTCACGATCCGGGCGCCCTTCGGAGGCGGCGTCAAGACGCCGGAGTTCCACCCCGACGCCATCGAGGCCCAGTTCGTCCAAGAGCCGGGCATCAAGATCGTCTGCCCGACCACCCCCTACGACGCCAAGGGGATGCTGATCGAGGCCATCCGCGACCCCGACCCGGTCCTCTTCCTAGAGCCTCAGCGGCTGTACCGGCTGGGCCGCCAGGAGGTCCCGGAGGGCGACTACACGGTGCCCTTCGGGAAGGCGGTCATGCGGCGGCAGGGCAAGGACCTGACCCTGATCGCCTGGTCGGCCGCCGTCGAGATGGCCCTGCGGGCGGCCGGCGAGCTGGCCAAGGAGGGCATCGAGGCGGGCGTCCTCGACCTGCGGACGCTGGTCCCGCTGGACGTCGAGACGCTGGTCAGGGAAGTCTCGGCCACCGGCAAGGCGGTGGTCGTGCACGAGGCGCCGATGAGCGCCGGCTTCGGCGCCGAGATTGTCGCCACCATCCAGGAGGAGGCTTTCTACTCGCTGGACGCGCCCATCGCGCGTGTCACCGCCTGGGATACGCCCTACCCGCCGGGCTCACTTGAGGGCTGGTACCTGCCGACCCTGGACCGGGTGGTCAAGGCGGCGCGGAAAACGGCTCAGGCCTGACAGGTCGGGCACCAGTAGGTGCGGCGCAGCCGCTCGCCCTGGCGTTGGGAGCGGATGAGGGTGCCGCAGCGACGGCAGGCCCGGCCGGTGCGCCGGTACACCGACTCAGCCGGCCGCCGGCCGCCGATCGATGCCTGCAGGCCCGCCCGCGCGTCGGTGTAGAGCGAGCGCAGCTCGTCGTCGGTGTAGTCGGCGCGGAAGGGGTCGAGCCGCGTCCGCCACAGGGCCTCGTTCTTGTGGATGTTGCCGATACCGGCGGCAACCCGCTGGTCGAGCAGCAGCTCGCCGAGGGCAACCGGGCCTGAGGAGCGGGCGCGCGCCACCACCGCCTCCAGGTCGAACTCGGCGGCCAGGATGTCGGGGCCCAGGCGCTGCAGGCCTTCGCGACCCTCCCGCACGAGCTCCACTGTCGGGGCCGCGAAGCAGACCGCGACCGTGTCCTCCGTCTCCAGGAGCGCCTTGACCTGCCAGGCCGGCCGGCGCCAACGCTCGCCCGGTGCGTAGAGCTGCCATTGGCCGGACATGCGCAGGTGGGTGTGCAGCGCGAGGCCGCCGTCGAAGCGGACCAGGATGTGCTTGCCGACCGGCTCGACGGCCTGGACGGTGCGGCCCACGAGGGTCGGGGGTACCGCTTTCAGGATCTGCTTGCCGACCAGCCGGGCACGCAGGGAAGCCGCGCTGCGCCAGATCGTGTCCCCTTCAGGCACCCTTCGGCCAGACCACCATGCCCCGCGGCGTGGCGCCGAATCCGCTCTCCTTGAGGAGCCGCGCGATGGCGGCCTCGCGCACCGGCTGCCCGTCCACGCGCTGCAGCTCGACCCTGCCGGCCCGGGTGGCCGCGGCGACCAGGACTTCGAGGTGCTCGCGCCGAACCTCGCCGAGCGTCCAGAGCGTGCGCCCCCCCCGCTCCAGGTAGAGCCGCAGCTCGCCTCCGTCCAGCACGACGAAAGCGCCTGCTGCCCGTGCCATCCGGGCGTCGGACTGGGGCCAGGGCAGGACCGCACCGTAGGGATTCGCCGGGTCGGTGGCGGCCAGCGCCCTGACCGCGCCGTCCGGCTCGCGGGTGCCGCGCAGGCGGTCGACCGCCCCAGGCAGCGCGAACTGGGAGCCGCCCAGCCCATGCACGAAGTAGCCGCGCCGGATCCGGCCCGCCTCCTCCATGGCGCGCAGCACCGGGTAGAGCGCCGCGAAGCCGCCCACCCAGCCCTCGCTCACGACCGACTCTCGGGTCAGCACGCCGTGCCGCTGCAAGAGGACACCGGCCTGGGCGTAGAGCCGCTCGGTGGGCAGGGCGCCGGCCCCCAGCAGGTCGGCCACCAGCGACCAGCGGCCGGCGGCGCGGGGCTGGGTCAGCCGGGGCAGGCGGGGTCGCCGGGCATGCGGGTTGCGCCTGGGCGCCGGGCCCAGCAGGCGGAGCGGGGCGAAAATGTCGTTGGTGACCTCACCCGCCCAAACCATGTCCCAGAGCGCGTCCAGTACCGCCTCCTCGTTGCCTCCGCCCGCCGCGTTGTAGAGATCGCGGAAGAAGCTGGCGCCGCGTCCCTGCAGGTGGGCCCGAATCTTGACGTGCCGCTCGCCGCCAGGCGGGTCCACCGGCTCGGGCAGCAGACGGGGGGCGTCGTCCCGCAGGTAGAGCGCCAGGCGGCCGTCGGCGGGGCCGAGGCTGCCCCGCCCGGCCCACACCACCTCGCCCATCGAGACCAGCTCGTCCAGCAGGGCCGGGTTGTAGCCCCTGACCCGGGCACTCAGCACGTCACGCTCGATCACCGAGGCGGGCAGCGCCAGGCCCTGGAGCAGGAAGACGCACTCCAGCAGCCGCTCGGTGCCGCGGGCCTCCGTGCCGACGCCGTGCCAGGCGGGGAGAAAGCGGGCCAGCACCTCGGGCAGCACGGGCTCGGCCTCCCGCCGGAGCGCGGCCAGGGAGCGCCGGCGGAGTGTGCGCAGGACATCCGGATGGCAGAACTCGCGCCCGCTGTAGCCGGGCCGGAACTCGCCGGCCAGCAGCTCTCCCCGCTGCACCAGCCGGTGCAGGGAGGCCTCCACCGCCACCCCCCAGCGCGCGGCCGGGTCGCCCGCCACGAAGGGGACGTGGGTCCGTGCCCAGCGCCGCAGAAGCGACTCCAGGGGCTCAGGGACACTCTCCAGGAAGGCGTCGGGCAGGCCGCCCGGGAGGGCCGCGCCCAGCGCGTCCCGGTACCGGCCCGCGTCCTCGGCAACGATGAACCGCTCGGCGCGGCCGATCCGCACCGGGACGGACCGCCGCTCCGCAAGCAGCTGGTTCAGCCACTCGCCGCCGACGCCGCGGGCCGCCAGCTCCGCCCGGTCCAGGTCGCCGAGCCGGGCCAGCAGGTCGTGGGCCTCGTCGGCGTCGCGGGGCTGGCGATCCGGCTTCAGGCCCTGCAGCTCCAGCTCTAGCTCCGTCATGGCGTCGGGATCGAGCAGCTCGCGCAGCTCCTCGGTGCCCAGAAGCTCCGACAGGAGCTCGCGGTCGAGCGTCAGGGCCTGGGCCCGCCGCTCCGCGAGCGGCGCGTCGCCCTCGTACAGGTACTGGCCGACATAGTCGAAGAGGAGCGACGCGGCGAAGGGCGAAGCCCGGTCGGTGTCGACCGCGACCACCCTGACCTGGCGGGAGCGGATCCGGCTCAACAGGTCGCGCAGGGACTCCAGGTCGAAGGCGTCGGCCAGGCACTCGCGGTAAGTCTCGATCAGGATCGGGAAGTCGGCGTGTCCGGACGCGACCTGGAGCAGGTCGGAGCTGCGCTGGCGCTGCATCCAGAGCGGCGTCCGCTGGCCGGGCCGGCGGCGGGGCAGAAGAAGGGCGCGGGCCGCGTTCTCGCGGAAGCGGCTGGCGAAGAGTGCCGAGCCGGGCAGCTGGTTCGTTATGAGGTCTGTGACCTCCTCGGGGTCCAGCACCAGGTCGGCGACCTCCACGGGTTCGTCGGCGTCCGGCAGGCGCAGGGCGATGCCGTCGTCGGTGTACATCGACTGGACCTCCATGCCCAGTCGCTCGGACAGTTTGTGCTCGAGCGCGAGGGCCCAGGGGGCGTGAACCCGGCCGCCGTAGGGGGTGAGGATGCAGACCCGCCAGTCCCCCACCTCGTCTCGGAAGCGCTCGACCACGACGGTCTGGTCGTCGGGCACGGCGCCGGTGGCCTGCGCCTGGTCGCCCAGGTACTGCAGCAGGTTGCTGACGGCGCGGTCGTCGAAGCCCGCGTTCTCCTTGAGGCGCCGCTCCGCATCGGCAGGCCCCGCCGAGCTCAGCTCGCGGGTCATCCGGCCCAGGGCCCGGCCGAGCTCGGCAGGGCGGCTCAGTGAATCGCCGTGCCAGAAGGCGATCTTGCCCGGCTCACCCGGAGCCGGCGTGACCAGGACCTGGGAGGGCGTGATCTCGGCCACCCGCCAGGTGGTGGCGCCGAGCACGAAGGTCTCACCGGGCCGGGTCTCGAAGACCATCTCCTCGTCCAGCTCGCCCACCCGCTTGCCATCCTCCAGGAGGTTCACGGTGTAGAGGCCGCGGTCAGGGATCGTGCCCGGGTTGGTCACCGCCAGCCGCTGGGCCCCAGCGCGGCCGCGGACGGTGCCGTTGACGCGGTCCCAGACGATCCGCGGGCGCAGCTCGGCAAACTCGTCACTCGGGTAGCGCCCCGCCAGCATATCGAGGGTGGCCTCGAAGGCCCGCCTGCTCAGCGTTCGAAAGGGGTGGGCGCGAGCGACCAGGGCGGCCATGTCGTCCACCTTCCACTCTTCCAGGGCGCACATCGCGACCACCTGCTGGGCCAGGACGTCGAGCGGGTTGGTAGGGATGACCGTGGTTTCGATCTCGCCCTTCTGCATGCGCTCGACGACAACGGCGGACTCCAGCAGGTCGCCCCGGTACTTGGGGAAGATGGTGCCCTTGCTGACCTCGCCCACGCTGTGGCCGGCGCGACCGATGCGCTGGATGCCGGCCGCGACTGTGGGGGGCGCCTCGACCTGGATCACCAGGTCGACCGCGCCCATGTCGATGCCGAGCTCCAGGCTGGACGTGGCGACCAGGCCTTTGAGGCGGCCGGCCTTGAGAGCGTCCTCGATCAGCAGCCTCTGCTCGCGGGCGATCGAGCCGTGGTGGGCCAGGACCACTTCCTCGCCGGCCTCTTCGTTGAGGCGGGCCGCCAGGCGCTCGGCCAGCCGCCGCGAGTTGACGAAGACGATCGTGCTTCGATGCTGCCTGACGAGCTCGAGTAGCCGCGGGTAGATGGCCGGCCAGATGCTCCGCCGGGGCTGGGGCAGCTCGCTCGCGGGCTGGGGGGCACCTCGGTCGAGGTTGGACATGTCGTCCACCGGGACCTCGACCGTGATCTCCATCATCTTGCGGCGGCCGGCGTCCACGATCTCGACGGGGCGGTCGGTGCCGGCCAGGAAGCGGCCAATCTCGTCCAGTGGCCGCTGGGTGGCGGAGAGTCCGATCCGCTGCGGCTCCTGAGCCGTGAGCGCGGCCAGCCGCTCGAGGCTGAGGACCAGGTGGGCGCCTCGCTTGGTGGCTGCGACGGAATGGATCTCGTCCACGATCACCCAGCGGACGCTCGCCAAGATGCGCCTCGCGGCGCTGGTCAGGAGCAGGTAGAGGGACTCCGGTGTCGTGATCAGGATGTCGGGCGGCGTCCGCTCCATGGCCCGGCGCTCCTGGCTGGGCGTGTCGCCGGTCCGGATCGCCACCTGGAGGTCCGGCATCCTGGGGTCCTGCAGCCGCAGGCCGGCCAGGGGGGCCCGCAGGTTGCGCTCGACGTCGTGGGCCAGCGCCTTGAGGGGAGAGATGTAGAGGACCCGGCAGCGCTGATCGGCGGGGGGGGGGGG
>DHIW01000087.1:51030-59961 GCA_002404015.1 Chloroflexi bacterium UBA4736 | reverse complement strand
CCCGCAGGTTGCGCTCGACGTCGTGGGCCAGCGCCTTGAGGGGAGAGATGTAGAGGACCCGGCAGCGCTGATCGGCGGGCGGAGTCGGCTCGCCGGCCAGGCGGTCGAGGCACCAGAGGAAGGCGGCCAGCGTCTTGCCGCTGCCGGTGGGCGCGGTCATCAGCGTGTGGGAGCCGCCGGCCACGGCCCGCCAGCCCCGCTCCTGCACCTCGGTGGGCTGGGCGAAGGCCTTCCGGAACCACTCGCTGGCGGTCGGGGAGAAAAGACTCAGGGCATCCGGCATCCGGCTAACCGTATCGTGGGACTCATGGCATTGAGCGAACAGGAAGTGCTGACCCGCCTATTCGAGCTGGAGAACGACGAGGAAGCCGACCGGAGGGCCCGCCTGACCGGCGACCGCTACCTCTCGCTCTTCCTCGGCCAGCTCGACGGCAAGAGCTACGTGTTCCTCCACGGGCCCGCCGCGGATGGTGGGTTCAGCACCGACAACTCGGAGTTCTACGTGTACGAGACGAGCGGCGAGGCGGAGGGCACCTACGACCAGATGCTGGGCGAGTTCAGGGAGTCCGGGAACCTGGTCGAGGAGGACTCGCTGGAGGACCTGGGCGACTTCGTCAGCTCCGGCCCCGACCCCGACGACATGGCCGAGCTGAGGAACAGCACGGACGACCCCCTGGAGGTGCCAGAGCCCAGCGACGAGCACCTCGAACGACCGCCCGTGGTGCCCGAGGAATAGAGGGCATGAGCACCGAGATCGGCAGCGACGTCGTCCAGTACGCGGTCTCCGACGGGGTCGCGGTCGTGACCCTCAACCGGCCCGACCGCCTGAACGCCTGGACCCCGGAGATGGGCGAGCTCTACTTCGACCACCTCGAGCACGCGGGTTCGGATCCCGAGGTCCGCGTGATAGTGGTCACCGGCGCCGGGCGCGGCTTCTGCGCGGGCGCCGACATGTCGCTGCTGCAGTCGATCGGGGGCGGCTCGGCGGTGGTCGGGGAGGCTTCCTCGCGCTACCCGACCCACACGCTGGAGATCCGGAAGCCCGTGATCGCCGCCGTGAACGGCGCTTGCGCGGGCGTGGGTCTGGTGCTCGCCCTGATGTGCGACCTGCGCTTTGCCGCGGGGGGCGCCAAGTTCACCTCTTCGTTCGTGCGCCGCGGCCTCATCGCGGAGTACGGCTCGTCCTGGCTGCTGCCCCGCCTGGTGGGCCCGGCAGTGGCTCTCGACATCCTGCTCTCGGGGCGGGTGTTCCTGGCCGAGGAGGCTCTCTCTATGGGGCTGGTGAACCGGGTGGTCGCACCCGAGTCACTCCTGGACGAGACGCTGGCCTACGCTCGCGACCTGGCGGAGAACTGCTCGCCGACCTCCATGGCGGTAATCAAGTCGCAGGTCTACCGGCACTCGGACCTGGCCTTGCGGGAGGCGCTGGAGGAATCGCTGCGGCTGATGGCGGATTCGCTGCAGACCGACGACTTCAAGGAAGGCGTGCAGTCGTTCCTCGACCAGCGCCCGCCGCGTTTTCGGCCCCTGGATTGAAATAAACAGCCCTCCGGCCGAATAGTTCCATATGTGAAGCAATTCCCGGAGTCCGAGCGCGCCCGCGTTCACGCCGGGATGTTCGAGGTACTGCCTCGGCTCTTCATCCGGATGCGGCTCGGCCTGCCCCTGGAGATCGCCGGCCTGGGCCGGATCACGCCGGAGCAGTTCGCCGTGCTGAAGCTGCTGCGCGAGCGAGGCCCGCAGACGATCGGCGGGCTGGCGGCAGGGCGGGCCGTGGCGCTCAACACGGCCTCGACGCTGGCCGACCGGCTGGCGGCCGCGGGGCTGGTGGTGCGCGCTGCGGATCCCCAGGACCGGCGGTTGGTCCGGGTATCGCTGACGCCGCTCGGCACGCAGCTGCTGGACCGGCTGGTCGAGCTGCGCCGGCAGGTGATGCGGGAGATGCTGGAAGAGCTGTCCGACGCTGAGATCAACGCTCTCGGCGAGGCGCTCCCCGCGATGGACCGGCTGGCCTCGCTGCCGGCTCCGGAGCGGGTCGCCCTGTGAGGGAGGTCCCGATGGCCGTCGCAACGCCCGCGCCACGGCGTGACATGGTGCCCGCCTCGCGCTGGGTGATCGCCGGGATCGTGGCCATCGGTTCGGCCTCCTCGCTCCTGTCCACCACGGTCGTCAACGTGGCCGTCTCAGATCTCCAGCACGTGTTCAACGCGCCCCTCAATGACGTGCAGTGGGTGCTCACGGCGTACCTGCTTGGGCTGTCGGCGACCATCCCGCTCTCGGGCTGGGCGACCGACCGGTTCGGCTCGAAGCGGATGTACCTGGCGACTCTCATCGCCTTCACGTTCGCCTCGGGGCTCTGCGGGCTGGCCTGGAACATCAGCTCCGAGGTTGTCTTCCGAGTGATCCAGGGCCTTGCCGGGGGCATGGTGATGCCGGTCGGGATGGCGATCCTGATGCGGATGACACCCGCCAACGAGCGCGGCCGGATGATGTCGTTCCTGGGCGTCCCCATGATGCTGGCACCCGCCCTGGGCCCCACGGTGGGCGGTCTGCTGATCAAGCTCGTCGACTGGCGGCTGATCTTCTGGATCAACATCCCGTTCGGCCTGCTGGCCGCGTACCTGGCCTGGCGCCGGATGAGCGAGTCGGAGCGCATGGACCCGGGCCGGTTCGACATGATCGGCTTCCTGACCTGCACGCCGGGCGTGGCCCTGGTCATATTCGGGCTGACCCAGGCCGCGGCCAACGGCTGGGGCTCCTGGAAGACGCTGGTCCCGATCGCCGCGGCCGCTGCGCTGCTCGTCTTCTTCACCCTCTGGGAGCTGCGCCAGGAGCGGCCCCTACTGGATGTCCGGATCTTTTCGAACAGCGCCTTCCGGGCGGCTTCGATCGTGGGCGTGATATCGGCGGCCTCGCTGTTCGGGCCTGCCTTCCTGGCTCCCGTGTTCATGCAGCAGGTCCAGGGCTACGACACCCTGGGAGCGGGCCTCCTGCTCGGGGTCCAGGGCCTGGCCGCCGCGGCCATGATGCCGCTGTCCGGGTACCTGACCGACCGCTACGGGGCCAAGCTCGTGGTGTTCTTCGGCGTCCTGGTCCTGGTGGTGGCCACAGTCCTGATGACCGGGGTGTCGCAGAATACCACGTCGCTGAACTGGATCTTGCTGCTCGGCCTCCGCGGTATCGGGATGGGCTTCGCCATGATGCCCGCCTTCAGCGCCGCTTACGTGAGCCTGGCCCAGAACGACATCAACCGAGCGACAGCGATGTCGAACACCCTACAGCGGATCTTCTCCTCGCTCGGCATCGCTGTGCTGGCCACTGTCATCCAGGCCCGGATCCCCGCCCACCTGCCCGCCCACGTGCGACCCACCCCGGGCCTGATGGCCGCGGCGATAGGCGGGGCCTTCGACGACAGCATGTGGGTGGCGGCGGCCACGGTCGTCCTGGCGTTGCCGGCCTCGCTCATGTTGCAGCGGGCCATGCAGCCCGGCGGCCGGGTGGCCAGGTCTCAGCCGGTCCTGGTCGCCGGCGTCCTGGTGGCGTCCCTGGCCGGCTTCGCGGTTTGCGTCGCCCAGGCCTTCGGGCAAAGGCTGAGCCAGCTGCTTTAGTCCGTAACCGACGGCCGGCCCATCGCGTTGCACGCCTGGATGTTCACTCGAATCGCTCTCCAGATCGTCCGCCTGGCGCTCGTCCCGGTGGACGTGGCCGGCCCCTCCCGCAGCCGCCTCCGACTGCACCGCGCAAGGCTCCAACTCCGTCAGCAGCTGGCCGACCGCTAGTCTTCCCGCCGCGCAAGACTTGGCGCCCCTGGCGCGTTTCTCGTTTTTAGGCGTCAGTATTTGCGCAATCTGTTCTAGTTGCGCCATCACTTCTTAGGAGGAGCCGCAAGCATGGCAAGGTATAACCACATCGCGCTACCGCTCGTAATGGTGGTGCTTGGGGTACTGCTGATCGTGGGGTCGCTTCTCGCGACCGTAGGCACGACGCTATTTCCGTTCGACCAGTACGTCGGCACCCGAGGCTCGATCGCGGGTGTGGCATTCGGCATCGGCATCGCGACAGCCGGCGTACAGCCGGCCAGCCACCCGGCTTGGGTCCGGGCAGCGATCATCTACTGCGGCCTCGAGGTCATCTACGAGATCGTGTGGAGCCTCTTCCTGGGCATGGGCGCGTTCGGCGTGGTGCCGTTCGTGACCTCCCTGATCTTCGCCGGGCTGCTGATCTTCCTGTACCCGAACCGATCGGCGCTGATGCCCGCGAACAACACGCGGGACTACACCTCGGCCTCGCGCGCCTGACGGGAGACAGCCTCCCGGTCTGGCTGGATTACGCCTACACGCCCCGGCCGCCGTTGGCCGGGGACCTCCGTTGCGAGGTCTGCGTGATCGGAGGCGGGATCGGAGGAATCGCGACCGCCTGGCACCTGGCCCGGCGGGGCGTGCGCGCGGTCGTCCTCGAGGCCTTCACGGTGGCTTCGGGCGCCACGGGCCGCAATGGCGGCTTCTTCATCGCGGGCGTGGCGCCCGCCTACGACGAATCCTGCCGCCTGTGGGGGCGGCCGCTGGCCATCCGGCGCCATCTCGCCACCCTGGCGGCGCAGGCCGAGATGCTGGGAGCGGCCTCCCAGGTGGGCGCCCGGCAGGAGTTCCGGCTGACCGGAGTCCTGAGAGTGGCCATGGACGCTGACGAGGCAGTGCGCCTGCGCTCCCACCACTCCGCGCTGCTGGCGGACGGCTTCCAGGGCTCGCTGGTCGGACCCGATGCGCTACCGGTCGCTCTCCAGCGGCCAGAGCGGCTGGGGCTCTTCACCGCCCACGACGGCTCGGTGCAGCCCGCCCGCTGGGTACGGGCCCTGGCTGAGGACATCCAGGTCTACGAGGGAACCAGGGTCCTGGAGCCGCCTACGGCGGAGGGGGCGGGGGTCCGCGTGGAGACGGCTCAGGGCACGGTGCTGGCGGGCTACGTGGTGGTGGCCGCCGACGGGGGGCTGTCCGCACTGCTTCCCTCGGTGCATCGGGTGCGGCCCCGGCGCCTCAACATGCTCGCCACGGGCCCGGCGCGGCCGGGCCTCCTGCCTGTACCCATCTACGCCAGGGATGGCTACGAGTACGCCCAGCAGCTGCCCAGTGGCCGGGTGACACTGGGCGGCTTCTCCGACCTCGACGGCGAGGCCAGCTGGACCCAGGCGGCAGTGGTGTCGGCGCCGGTCCAGGACCGCCTCACCAGCTACCTGCGAGACGAGCTGGGGGTCTTTGCGCCGGTCACGCACCGGTGGGCGGGGATCGTGGGCTACGCCGACGACCCGGTCCCGACCTGCGGGCCCGTGCCCGGCAGCGACGGCCGGATCCTGGCCCTCGGCGGCTACAACGGGACCGGGCACGTTCAGGCCTGGGTGGCGGCTCGGGTCGCCGCCGACCTGGTGGCCACGGGCACCAGCGTCGACGCCGACCTCTACGTCTGGCCGAACTGAAGGCGGGGCCGCTGAGGCCCGGCTGAACTGGCCACGGGGTCCGACTCCAGACATCCGCTCGCATACATCCGGGGTCTCGGGCGTTCTTTCAGTGAGACAAGCAGTCTCCGGGAGGTAGTCGCAGATGGATCTAACCAGGGCCATGGCGCCGGAACAGCCGTTGGGCAAGGCGGTCGCCGTCCAATTCGACGCGGCCACCGGCAAGGTTTCCCGCTTCACCTGGCTGGCCGACGACCAGCCGGTCGATTGGTACCCCTCGGACGAGGCCTGGGTGGTCGACAAGGCCGCGATCGCGGAGTTCCCGGGATTCACCCATCGCGTGACCAAGCAGGCCGCCGCCGGCGATACCCGTGGCCAGAGCTACTGGCTGGTCAACTACAACAGGAGCTGACCCCCCGCAGTTAGCCGAGCAGGTGGGTGGCGTCCGCCAGCGAGCGGACGACGACCCGCTCGTCCTTTGCGGCCAGGATCGTGATGCTCGTGTACACGGGCAGGATCGGCAGCTTGCCCCAGCCGAGTCCGAGCACGCCGGACACGTAGATGCCGATCGCGGCGTTGTGGGACACGACGACCGCGCGGCCGTCCGGCCGCAGGCCGCCGACCAGCTGCTTCATGAAGTCGGTCATCCGCGCCAGCACGGACTGCTCCGATTCGGGGAAGGGATACTGGCCGGGCTCGCCCAGCGGCGCCGAGCCGCCCTCGTCCCAGGTGGTACGGACCTCCCGCAGGCGCGGGTCCTGGCTGACCTCCAGGCCGTGGCCGGCCGCCACCGCCTGCGCCGTCTCGACGGCCCGCCGGAGGTCGGAAGACCAGACAGCGTCAATACTGATGTCAGCCAGCCGGGCGGCCAGCCGGGCCGCCTGCTCGCGACCTACGGGGCTGAGCGGGGGGTCGACGAGTCCCGGCCCGATCGTCTCGATGCCGGTATAGGCGTCTGCATGGCGGATCAGCCAGACCTCGCGGACCCCTTCGACGCCGACCAGGTGGCGCTCGTGAAGCCGCTCCAGCATCTCCAGGAAGGCGGCGCTGCGCTCTTCCTGGCTCATCTCTCCTGGGAGTGGCTGACAGCCCGCTCCACGGCCGACCGCAGCGTCTCCACGGCGGCCGCCCCGAGGCTCGTCAGGTCGGCCGATTTGTCGCCCGCCGAGAGCGCGAAGACCGTGTCGCCGTCGAACATCGTGTGGACCGGGCGGATCGCCAGCGCCAGCGCGTCGTGGGCGACGGAGGCGAGCTTGCCGCACTGCTCCTTGCTGAGCGCCGCGTCCGTCGCGACCACACCCAGCGTGGTGTGGGCGCCGGCTACCGACCTGACCGGCGGCCCCACCTCGAGCAGGTGCTGCCAGGCGTCGGCGCCGCCGCCCGCCAGCACAGCGCCCTGGCGGTCGACGACGTCGCCGAACGCGTTGACCACCGCCAGCGCCCAGACGGTCGCGCCCGACGGCAGCTGCAGCGCGGCGGTGCCCAGGCCGCCCGGCGCCGACCGCTCCCAGCCCAGCACCTTGCCGACGGTGGCCCCGGTGGCGGCCCCCACCTGGCCCTCGGCGCCAGGCTCGTCGGCCTCCGCGGCGACGCACGCCAGGTAGCCCTGCTCCGGCCCTGGGTAGGCGATCGCGGAGCCGTTCATGAGATCGAAGATCACCGCGGCCGGGACGATGGGGACGCGGGCCCGACCTGACTGGATGCCCACCCCCCGCTCGGCCAGGTACCTCATCACCCCATCGGCGGCCGCCAGGCCGAACGCGGAGCCGCCGCTCAGCAGCACCGCGTGCACCCGCTCCACCAGGCAGCCCGGCCGGAGCAGGTCGGTCTCCCTGGTGCCGGGCGCCGAGCCGCGCACGTCGACGCCTGCGACCGCCCCCTCAGGCCCCGCCAGCACGACCGTGCAGCCGGTCCGGTTCTCGAGGTCCGACCAGTGGCCGATCCGGATGCCGGGGATGGCGGTGAGGGGCACGGGCTGAAGGTTAGCCTTAATGCGTGTTAGGAGGGATCGACCGCCAAGCACTGATCTCCTTCACCCAGGAGCTGGTCAGGATCCCCAGCGTCAACCGCCCTGCGGAGGGGCTCACCGAGTACGACGCGGCCATGCTGGTGGCCGAGCAGATGCGCTCGCTGGGCTGGTCCCCGGTCGTCGAGGAGGCCGCTCCCCGGCGGCCCAACGTCTTCGCCATCCTCGAGGGCGACCGGCCAGGGCCCACGCTCCTGTTCGAAGGCCACACGGACGTGGTCACCGAGGGCGCGGCGGCGGCCTGGACGCGGGCGCCTTTCGGGGCTGAGATCTCCGAGGGCAAGCTGTACGGCCGCGGCGCCGCGGACATGAAGTCGGGCGTCGCGGCCATGATCCACGCCGCCGCGGCCATCGCTCGAGAGCCTTTCCCGGGTCGTCTGATCGTGGCCGCCCTGGCGGACGAGGAGGGCATGATGCTGGGCGTCAAGGACTTCGTGCGCCGCGGCCACGCGGCCGGCGTCGATGCCGCCATCGTGTGCGAGCCGGAGGAGCGCGAGGTTTGCATCTCCCAGAAGGGCGCCATCCGGGTCCGGGTGCTGGCGCAGGGCCAGATGGCGCACGGCGCGATGCCTCAGCACGGCGTCAACCCGATCCCTCCTCTGGGCCGCTTCCTGGCGGCCTGCGGCGAGCTGGAGCGCGAGCTGCAGGCCGCCAACGGCGAGCATCCCTACCTGGGCTGGGACTACATAACCCCCACCGCGGTGTCGGCGGGGAGCTGGGAGCAGCTGAACGTGATCCCCGACACGGCCTGGGCCCTCCTGGACATCCGGACCACTCCCCGCACCGACCACGCCCAGCTGCTCGAGCGGCTGCGCGGCAGGCTGGAGGGGGGCCTCGACCTGGAGGTCATCGACGAGCGCCCGCCCACCCAGACCGCCGAGGACCACCCCGTGGTCGTCGCCGTCGTGGCGGCCCACGAGCGCGTGTACGGCCAGCGGCCGCGCTTCGGCGGCGTGCCAGGCACGACCGACGGCACCATCCTCTGGCGCGACGCCCGGATCCCCATCGTCACCTACGGCCCCGGCGGCAAGTGGATCGCCCACCAGGTGGACGAGTACGTGGAGGTGGAGGAGCTGGTCCGTGCGGCCGAGGTCTACGTGGAGGCGGCCCGGCTGTTCCTCAGCGTGGGGATGGAGTCGAGCAGCAGCCGTGTGTAGGGGTGGCGGGGCGAGCGGAATAGCTCCCGGGTAGGGCCCTCCTCGACCACCTCGCCGCCGTTCATCACCAGCACCCGGTCGCACATGTGGCGGACCACCGAGAGGTCGTGGGAAACCAGGACGAGGGTCAGTTGGAAGCCCACCCGGAGATCCTCGAGCAGGTTCAGGATCTGGGCCCGAACGGAGACGTCGAGGGCGCTGACGGGCTCGTCCCCGATCAGGACGCGGGGGTTGGGCGCCAGCGCCCTGGCGATCGCGATGCGCTGACGCTGGCCGCCCGAGAACTCGTGCGGGTAGCG
>DHIW01000087.1:0-50874 GCA_002404015.1 Chloroflexi bacterium UBA4736 | reverse complement strand
AGAACTCGTGCGGGTAGCGGCGGGCGGAGTCCCTCGTCAGGCCGACCGCGTCCAGCAGCTCGTGCAGGCGCGCCTTCCGGTCACCCGGCAGGCGCATGACGCGGAGCGGCTCGACGATGATCTCGCCAACCCGCATCCGGGGATCGAGGGCGCTGGCCGGGTCCTGGAACACCACCTGGACATCCCGCGTCAGAGATCCGCCCGTGTAGACCATGCTGCCCTCGTCGGGCCGCTCGAGGCCCAGCATCAGCCTGACCAGCGTGGTCTTGCCGGACCCCGACTCGCCGACCACTCCCAGCGTCTCGCCCCGGCGCAGCTCGAAGCTCACGTCCTTGACCGCGGTGAGCGAGCGGCGCGGCTTGAAGAGGCTGGTTCGCGGCAGCTGGAACCGCTTGCTGACATGGTCGGCGCGAAACAGCACCTCCTCGCTCACGGCGCCGCCTCCGGCTCGGGGACCGGGTGCCAGCAGGCGAAGGCGTGGCCGGTCCCTTCCAGGGGCGGCATCCGGGCGCAGTCCTCCTGCGCCCTCGGGCAGCGGTTCCGGAAGGGGCAGCCAGGCGGGAAATCACCCAGGCCCGGCACCGACCCCGGGATGGCGTTCAGATGCCGGTCCGGGAGCTCGCGGTCGATGGGTGGGATCGCGTCCAGCAGCGCCCGCGTGTAGGGGTGGCGGGGCCGCTCGAAGACGTCGCTCACGCTGCCCGACTCCACGATCCGGCCCCCGTACATGACCAGCACCGCGTCACACACGTTGGCCACGACGGCCAGGTCGTGCGTGATCAGCAGCAGGGTGGAGGAGGTCTCCGTGACCAGCTCGCTCAGCAGCTTCAGGATCTGGGCCTGGACCGTCACGTCGAGAGCGGTGGTGGGCTCGTCGGCGATCAGCACGTCCGGCGTGCAGGCCATCGCCATCGCCAGCATGGCGCGCTGGCGCTGGCCGCCCGACAGCTGGTGCGGATAGGAGGCCATCTTGTCGTCCGGGTCGGGCATCCGGACCCGCTCCAGGAGGGTCCGGGCGGCGGCGTGGGCCTCGCGGCGGCCCAGCCCGCGGTGGACCCGGAGGGGTTCCGCGACCTGCTGGCCGATCCGCATCACGGGGTTGAGCGCCGTCATCGGCTCCTGGAACACCATCGCCAGCCGGTCCCCGCGCAGCTCGCACAGATCGGCGTCGTCCATGTCGAGCAGGTCGCGCTCCTGGTACAGGACGCGGCCGCCGGCGGCGAGCCCGTCCGGCAAAAGGCCCATCAGGGCCAGCGCCGTGAGCGACTTTCCGGAGCCCGACTCGCCGATCAGGCCGGTGCGCCGGCCGGCCGGCAGATCGAAGCTGATCCCGTGCACCGCCTCGACGGCGCCGACCCGGACGGTCAGGTTCTCGACGCGGAGCGCGGTATCGGTCATCCCTGCGCCGGCAGCCGCTCGACCAGCTTGGGGTCGAGGAGGTCCCGAAGGCCGTCGCCGAGCAGGTTGAAGCCCAGCACGGCGAGGGCGATGGAGAGGCCTGGCCAGAGCGCGAGGAGGGGCGCCTGGAAGAGGTAGCTCTGGGAGTCGCTCAACATTCGGCCCCACGACGGTGTCGGCGGCGGCGTGCCCAGGCCCAGGTAGCTGAGCGCCGCCTCGGCCAGGATGGCAACCGCGAAGGCGATCGTGGCCTGCACGATCAGGACCGAGCTGATGTTGGGCAGCAGGTGGCGCCAGAAGATCCAGGCCCGGCCGCTGCCGAATGTGCGGGCGGCGGTGACGTAGTCCTGCTGCATCACCTGCAGGCCGGCGCCCCGAACGACGCGGGCGAAGACCGGGATGAAGGCGATCCCGATCGCCGCCATTGCGGTCAGCAGGCTGGGGTGGAACACCGCCGCGAAGAGCAGGGCCAGGAGGATGGCTGGAAACGCCAGCAGCACGTCGCTGACGCGCATCGTGACCTCCTCGACCGGGCCCCGGAAGAGCGCCGCCAGGCCGCCGAGCGGAACCCCGATCCCGATCGCGATGACAACGGTCACGATGCCTACGAGCAGGGTGTTGCGCGCGCCCGCCATGATCCGGCTGAACACGTCGCGGCCCAGCTGGTCGGTGCCCAGGAGGTGCGCGCCTCCTGCCGGCCGGAAGCGCTCCGCGATCACGACGTGGGTGGGGTCGAAGGGGGTCCAGGCCAGCGAGACCAGGGCGGCCAACACCACCAACCCGACCAGCGCCACGCCCGCGACGAGCGCCGGGGGGAGGTGGCGGGTCGTCACGAGCGGGGCCCCAGCCGGGGATCGAGCAGCCGGTAGGAGAGGTCGACCAGGAAGTTGACGACCAGGACCAGCGCCGTCAGAAGCATGACCAGGTCCTGCACCACAACCAGGTCGCGGTTGCCGACCGACTGGAAGAGCAGGCGGCCCAGCCCGGGCAGGACGAAGACGTTCTCGATCACGATGGCGCCCACCAGCAGGCCGGTGAGCTGGATGCCGAGGATCGTCACGACCGGGATGGCGGCGTTCTTGAAGCCGTGCCGGCGCAGCGCCTGCCAGCGGGTCAGGCCCTTGGCGCGGGCCGTCCGGATGTAGTCCTCGCGCTGGACGTCGATGATCGCCGAGCGGATGTAGCGCGTCAGCACGGCGCCCTGGACCAGGCCGAGGGCGAACGAGGGCAGGATCAGCGAGCGCAGGGCGGCCACGGGGTCCTCGCTCCAGTCGATGAAGCCGCCGGCCGGCAGCAGGCGCAGCTCGATCGCGAAGACGGTTGCCAGCAGGAGGCCGGCCCAGAAGGCGGGGATGGCAATGCCGCCCAGGCTGAGCGCTGAGATCAGGGCCCCGCTGAGGCGCCGGTAGCGGACCCCGGCGATCACGCCCAGGGGAACCGAGATGACCAGCGCAATGGCCCCCGAGAGCAGGGCCAGCGGGCCGCTGACGGTCAGCTTCTGCAGGATCAGCCCGCCCACCGCCGCGTGAGAGAGAAGAGAGGTCCCGAAGTCGCCGCGCAGCATCCCGCCCACCCACTGCAGGTAGCGCAGCCACTCCGGCTGGTCGAGGCCGAGCTGCTGGCGGAGCTGGGCCACGTTCTCGGCGGTCGCGTTGGTGCCAAGGATCACGGCCGCCACGTCGCCCGGCAGCACGTTCACGACCGCGAAGACGAGGAGCGACGCCCCGACCAGGCTGGCCAGGAGGGCAGCCAGCCTGGTCGTTACGAGGACGGCCACGGCTCAGGTCCCAAGCAGGTCAGCTGAAGTAGGTGTTCCCCAGGAACATCGAAGGCGAGATGCCATAGAGCTGGAAGCCCTTCACGTTGTGCTTGACGACCGCCAGGGAGTTGGCCGAATACGCCCAGGCGTGGACGGCGTCGTCCGCCAGCTGCTTCTGGACCTGTGCGTACAGCGCCTTGCGCTTGGCGGCGTCAGGCTCGGCGTCGGCCTGCTTCAGCCAGGTCGCGACCTGGGTGTTGTCGTAGTGCCAGTAGTACTTGGGGTTGCCGTAGTTGCCGATGTCCCGCTCCTCGGCGTGGTTGATCATCGTCAGGTCGTAGTCCTGCGGCCCGGTCGGTAGGAAGACCTTGGCCAGCCAGGTGGCGAAGGGCATCGGCTCGACCTTCAGCGTGATCCCGACATCCTTGAGGGCGCTGCCGAGGATGTCGCTGCCGCGCAGCGCGTAGGGGAACTCGTTGACCTGGGCGAAGCGCAGGGTCAGGTTGCTGACGCCGGCCGCCGACAGCAGCTGCTTGGCCTTGGCCGCGTCGTGCGGGTTGACCCCCGTTTCGTCGACGTAGTAGGGCTCGCCGTCGTTGGGGACGGCGTGGCTGCCGATGGGCTTGCCGTAGCCGGAGGCGATGCCGTCGATCCAGGCCTGGCGGTCGACAACCGCGTAGATGGCCTGGCGGACCCGCTTGTCGCTGAGCGGGGCCTTGCTGTTGTTCATCGAAATCATGAACTTGCCGGTGGGCTGGGCCTGCAGGACCGTGAAGTTCTGATCGGCCTTGAAGCCGGCCAGCTGCTCGGGGCCGCCAACCTGGCCGATGGCGTCGATGTCGCCGGCCTTCAGCGCGTTGTTCATCGCGTTGGCGTCGGCGATGAAGCGGAATTCGACGTCCTTGAGCTTGGCCGGAGAGCCCCAGTAGGCGTCGTTGCGCGTCAGCTGGAGGCTGGAGCCCTGGTTCCAGGCCACGAACTTGAAGGGGCCCGTGCCCACCGGGTGGGTGGCGTTCGTGGCTTCGGTCTTGCTGGAGACGATGGCGGCGGAGCCGGCCGCCATGTGGAAGAGCCAGTTGTCGCTGTAGGCGCTGAGCACGACCTTGAAGACGCTGTCGCTGGAGGCATCGTATGAGGAGACCGGCGCCCAGTAGTCGGTGTGGGGGTTGGGCGGCTTCGTGGTCGGGTCGGCCGCCCGCATCCAGGAGTACTTGACGTCCTGGGCCGTGAACGGCGAACCGTCGTGCCACTTGGCGCCCTGCACCAGGTGGAAGGTGACGGTCTTGCCGTCCGCGCTCACGTCCCAGGACCTGGCCAGCTGGGGGATGATCTTGCCGCCCTGGTCGATCCGGATCAGGCCCTCGAACACGTTGTCGCGGAGGGTGACGCTGATCGAGTTGGTGGCTGCCGCGGTGGGGTCCATCGAGGTCGGCTCCTGCACGATGCCGACGATGAACTTGCTCTTGGTGGACACGGTGTTGGTGCTGCCGGAGCTGCCGGAGCTGCACGCCGCCAGCACGGCCGACGCGAGCGGGAGGCTGAGGCCGAGGACGCCCAGGCGGCGGAGCACCTCGCGCCGGCTGAGGCGGCCGTCCAGCCACTGGCCGAGGACGCTGCTGACCTCGCGGTCCCGGGGGATGCGGTTGCTGTCCATCGAGTGCTCCTAAACGCTGATTGTTAGGGGGATGCTAGCGGCTACAAGGGGGGCGTGAAACGGCCGTCCTGGGCGAGCCAGCCGGCGTCGACGGTCAGGTAGGAGCCGGTGACGTAGCTGGCGGCGTCCGAGCAGAGGAAGACGACGGCGCCGACCATCTCCGAGGGCTGGGCCCAGCGGCCGAGGGCGTTCTTGCGCGCGTAGGCGTCGTACCACTCGGGCTGGTCCTTGATCTGCCGGGTCAGCGGCGTCTCCACCACGCCGGGAGCCACCGCGTTCACGCGGACGCCGCTCGCTCCGAGCTCGGAGGCCATCGTGCGCGCCACCTGGAGCGTGCCGGCCTTGGTGGCCGCGTACACGGCCTGGCCCGGCTCCACCACCTGGGCCCGGATGCTCGAGAAGACGACGATGCTGCCCCGGCCGCGCTCCGCCATCAGGCGTCCGAAGTCGCGCATCACGCGGAAAGTTCCGAGCAGGTTCAGCTCCATGACGCGCCGGAACTCCTCGTCCGTTACATCTATCGCCCTCTTGCGGACGTTGATGGCCGGTGTGATGACCAGGGCGTCCGGAGCGCCGACCCGCTCGACGGCGGCGGCGCAGCTGGCGGCGTCGCGCATGTCCAGCTGGAAGGCCTCCGCCTGGCCGCCCTCCGAGGCGATGCCGGCGGCGGTGCGGCCGGCACCCTCCAGGTCCAGGTCGGCGCAGGCGACGTGGGCGCCGAAGGCGGCCAGCCCCTGGGCGCAGGCCTCGCCGATCCCGCTGGCCGCGCCCACGACCAGCGCGGTGCGGCCGCCCAGGTCGAAGAGGTTCGCGTACTCCTTCATGTCCCAAGGGTAGGCCCCGGAACTGGACAATCGAGGCTACTTGAAGTAGCCTCCCTGCCCCATGGAAGTGCTCGGAGAGAGAAAGCGGCAATTGGGCCAGGGATTCGTCGAGTACGCGCTGATCCTGACCCTGGTATCCGTGGTCGTCGTTATGGTCCTCGTCACCCTGGGCCAGCAGGTCCAGAACCTGATGTCGAACGTGATGTCGGCTCTGGGCACCTAGCAGGCCGTTGAAAAAGGAATCGACGGTGCTTCGGCGCCCATGCGAATCACTCGCCGACCTTTTCCAACACCCTGCTAGGGTTCGGCCGGAAGCTGGAAGAAATCGGGCGGCCCGCGCATTAGTAAGGTTTGGTGGTGGTGAGCCGCCTGATAGACCGCTTCGCCGTCGTGCTGGTCGCCGTCGCCGCGATGCTCTGGGGCACCGACGCCATCTTCCGAGCGCCGCTGCTGTCGCATCTCTCCGGCGACCGCCTCCTGGCCTCGACCCAGCTGGTCTTCATGGAGCACCTCGTCCTGGTGATCGCCTGCCTGCCGCTGCTCTGGCGGGCCCGGCGCGAGCTGCGCCGGCTGACGGCGGCCCAGTGGAGGGCAATCGCGGCGATCGGGGTCGGCGCGTCGGCGCTGGCGACGGTCCTATTCACCGTCTCCTTCGGCTACGGGCACTTCATCGAGACGCTCCTGCTGCAGAAGACCCAGCCCCTGTTCGCGATCCTGCTCGCCAACCTCTGGCTGCGGGAGCGGATCTCACCCCAGGCCTGGGTGTGGGTGCCGATCGCCCTGGTCGGCGCCTACATGATCGTGATCCCCGACCCCCTCCACCCCGAGCAGGCCTGGGCCGACTTCCACGTCGTCGCCGGCCTGTTCGCGCTGGCTGCCGCTGCGCTCTGGGGCAGCGCGACGGTTTTCGGCCGCTACGCGCTGGCGAACGTGCGCTTCACGACGCTCACCGCCCTTCGCTTCACGTTCGGGCTGCCGGCGCTGGCGGTGGTGCTGCTGCTGCTCGGCGGGTTCGCCGGCTTCGGCGCCTACCGCTTGAGCGACCTCCCGCTGTACCTGGGCCTGGCGCTTCTACCCGGCGGCCTGGGGCTGCTGCTCTACTACCGCGGACTGGCCAGCACCCCGGCCAGCCTGGCCACCCTGGCCGAGCTGGCTTTCCCGATCACCGGGATTCTGGTGAACCTCTACCTGGTCACGCCCCGCCAGTCGATCACGAGCTGGGAGGTCACGGGCATAGTCGTGCTCTGGCTGGCGCTGGCCGGGCTCGACTTCGCCAACATCCGCCAGCCCGCCCGACTGCCTGCCGCGGCTTAGAGTCCTACTCGCCGCCGTGGACCAGGACCGGTCCCTGGCGCATCTGGACGAACTCAACGTCGAGGTCGCTGAGCCGCTCGCCGACCCACTCTGCGCTGGCCTCGGCGCCCCCTTGCGCATGCGCCTCGTCGATGAAAGCGGCCAGTGACACGAGCTGCTCGTGACCAGTCCGAACGACCTGGTAGCTGAGGAACCCCGGGAGCACGCGGATGCGGTCCAGCCAGTCGTCGTCCACCCGGCGGGCCACCTCTTCCACCTGGCCGGCCGGAACTCGGTACTCGCGAATGGTCAAATACATGCCTCAAGGGTAGGGCGCCCGGAGGTGCCGGCACGGCAGTCAGTTCCGGCTCTCGATCGCCGTCGAGGCGGTGCTTCAAACCCAGGCCTGGCGGCGTCGCAACGGAACGAACGCAATGCGTGTTCTTTGCGTGCGAACTGCGAATACACCAGTAGGAGGGTTGGGCGTGTTCTGGGATCCGGACATCACTTACCGGCTGGCGCGCCAGCGCCAGCTAGACCTGCAGGCGGCGGCGGACCGGCGCCGGCGCGCGGCGGCCGCCCCCGAGCCCGCGGACCCGGAGCCGCGGGCGGAGATGCTGGACCTCAGAGATTGGGAGCCCGTGATGTTTTGACGGCCCGGCGAGGCATGATTGCCAGGCCATGACTGACGATCGATCCCCGCGATCTGTTCCGCTCGCAGGTCGCACCCTCGAGGCGCCCGGCTCGGGCTTTGTCATCGCGGAGTGGAAGGACGCCGGAGCGCCACCCGGCCCGCCCCGCTACATCGCCCCCCTCCACATGCACCACAGCGACGACGAGGCCTGGTACGTGCTGGAAGGCCGGCTGCGCTTCAAGCTGGGCGATGCCGAGGTGGAAGCGGGGCCGGGCGAAGCGGTGTTTGCGCCTCCGGGGATCGCGCACACGTTCTGGAACCCGGACCCCGGACTGACGCGATACCTGGTGGTGATGACGCCCGACATCGCCCGGCTCATCGCCGAGCTGCACGCGCCCGACAGCCCCGGTCCCGCCGAAGTCTTCCGCAGGCACAACTCGGAACTGCTCCGCTAGCGGCGCACCCGGCGGTGGGCTCGCTACCCCACGGTCACATCGTAGAAGAGCGTGTAGGTCGGGTCGCCCCACGTGCCTGGCGACCGAATTCAACCGCTCAAGCTCGTGTTCACCTTCCGTATCGGCCGCGCCGGGCGCCCGCTAGCGTGACTCCATCAACTCCAGGAGGCAAGAGATGGTCACCTGCGTCCGCTCCGAAACCACGGTCTTCACATCGCTCGCGAACATCCAGCTGTGGCTGACCCAGAACCAGGGCGCCGAAGTCGAGCTTTCCGGCCTGCGCCTGCAGGTCGGACTGCCGATCACCGCCCCCCGGGCCGTGATCTGCACCATCTGGCTGCTGGAGAAGGGCGGCGGTTCCGTGCCGCTGGTGGCGGCCCGGCTGCGGGGGCTCATCAACCCGCGCGACGGTTCGGTGTGGCTGGCCTTCGAAGGCATCGCCGAGGTGTCGGGGGTGGCGCGTCACCTGCTGGACGTGATCGCTCTGGACTGCGATCGCGCGGGCGAGCTCATTACGGCCTGATTGGGACCGATCGGGGCGCGGTTCCGAATCTGATCAGCCGAGCCGATCGACCTGCCCGGCCAGCTTGAGGACGTGCTCTTCGCTGCGACCGCGAAGGGTCGCGTCCCTGCCCAGCGCAATGGAAGCGCCGGGCTCGCGCGCACATGTGAAGCTGCAGTACAGCCAACCACCTCGAAAGATGGGTCCGCCGGCTATTTCACGAGCACAGGATGCACAAAAAGCGATCATGCGACGATCGTGCGCCGCGCCGATATCAGAGTCATCGTGAGCGGCACACGAAGCGGTCGACCTCTATGCGGGCGGCTCTGACGATCAGCGGGGCTTGAGGCGGTCGCGGCAGCCCGCTGGTCCGTTGCGCCAAAGCCGGCGTCCGGAGGAATACGATTCGACCGCTCCGTGCCGAATCGCCTAACCCGGGTCCCCGAAGGTCCCGTGCCTGACCTGCCCGCAGGCGCACGGCTGGCACTGCAGGCCGCCGACCTGTTCATGGTGCTGATGGTCTCGCGGCCCCCCACCGGGTCGCTGCGCAGCACCTGGGTGACGCCGGCCACCCTCCAGCTCACGATCGCGGTGGCCCTGGTCGGCCTGCCGTTGAGCGCCTGGTTGGCCCTCTCCCGGGCGGTCGGTGGCGCCGTGATCTCGGTGCTGCTCGGGATCGTTGTGATCCTCCTGGCGGCCGGCGCGCTTTCGGTGGCGGTCGTGGGGATCGCCCAGCGACTCAGCCGCTGAGTTCGGGCTATTCTGGTCGCCCATGCCGCACGCCGACACCAACGGCCAGCGCATCTGGTTCCGCGACAGCGGGGGGAGCGGCCTGCCACTGGTTCTGGCCCACGGCTGGCTGATGGACGCGGACATGTTCGCACCCCAGGAGGCGGCGCTGGGATCACGCTTTCGCGTCATCACGTGGGACGGGCGCGGCCACGGCCGCACCGAGTCGACCGCGGATCCGTTCACCTACTGGGACTCGGCCGACGACCTTCGCGGCCTGCTCGACCACCTGGGCATCGAGCGCGCCGTGGTGGGCGGCATGAGCCAGGGCGGGTTCGTGGCTCTCCGCTTCGCGCTTCGCTACCCCGAGCGCACGGCGGGGCTGGTTCTGATCGACACCCGCTCGGGGCCCGAGGACGCTGAGAAGGTGGCCGAGTACGACATCATGCACGACGTCTGGGTCACGGACGGGCCCAGCGACCAGCTGGCGGAGATGGTGGCCGCGATCATCATCGGCGGGGACGGGAGTCAGTCGGCGGAGTGGATCGCGAAGTGGAAGGCGCGCCCCAAGGAGTCGGTCACGCAGATCTACCGCACGCTGATGGATCGCGACGACGTCACGTCACGCCTGACCGAGATCACGGCGCCCGCCCTTGTCATCCACGGCGACGCCGACGCCGCCATCCACCTGAGCAACGCGGAGGCGCTCTGCAGGATGCTGCAGGGCTGTTCCAAGGTGGTCGTCATCGGGGGTGCGGGCCACTCCAGCAACCTCACCCATCCGGACCCGGCCAACCACGCGATCGAGGAGTTCCTGGCCAGGCTGGCCTGACGTATGCGGCCGGTCTAGTCCGGCCGCCTGGCGGGCCGCCTCGATGCTGTGGGCGGCTTGCGACGCGCCCGGGGGATGGCCGGGACCACTAGGTCTGAACCGATCGGGGGGTGGTCCTCCTCGGCGGTCACCGCGATCTGGTCGGCCAGGCTCGGCAGGTCCGCGATCCCGACCGGGCCCGGCGTGTCAGCCACCGCCATCCCGTCGAGACCCTGTGACGAGGCGTACAGCGCTCCCAGGAAGATGTTCCCGATGACGGTGACGGGGATCGCCAGCAGGGCGCCCAGGATGCCTCCCAGCTCGGCTCCGACCAGGAGGGCGCCCATCGCTGCCAGCGGATGGATCCGCGTCACCTTGCCGCTGATTCGGGGGCCGAGTATGTAGGCCTCGATCGCGTGGCCGAGCAGGCTGACGGCCGTGGCCTCGATCGCCAGCTGCAGGCTCTGGGTGAGGGCCACGACGATGGCGAGCGCAAAGCCGATCGGCGCCCCGATCATGGGCAGCATCTCGAGGAAGAAGACAGCCACCCCCAGGGCGGCCGCGTAGTGCACCCCCAGCAGGGCGAGAGTGACACCGGTGTATAGGCCCATAAGGAGGGACATCAGGAGCTGGGCCCGCACGTAGGAGGCGACCGCGGCGCCGACGGCCAGCATCGTGAAGTCGAAGACGCGCTCCTGGGCCGGGAAGAGCTTGCGCCCGGTCGCCACCAGGAGGCGGCCCTGGACCGTCAGGTAGATCGAGACCACGATCACGAGCAGCAGGTTCACGACCGGGGTCGCCAGGCCGCCGATCTTGGTGAGGCTGGCGGCGGAGAGTTCGCCGCCGATCGCCGTCCCGCCGCGCGGGATCCGGTAGTTCAGGTTGACGCCCAGCCCGCGTAGGCTGCCCTGCATCTTGTCGAGGAACCGCTGGGCCTGGTCCTCGATGGCGGGCACCTGGCTCCCGAACTTGGTGGCGTCGACCAGCACGGTGGGGGCGAGCAGGACCGCGGCCAACCCGAGCACGACCACCGCGGCGCTGTACAGGACCAGGACCGCCATGCCCCGGCGCCCCCGAAACAGCGGCAGGGCCTCGATCCAGTCCACCACGGGCGTCAGCAGCATGGCGACCACCGCCGCGAACATGAAGATCAGGGCGATGTTGGTCAGCTGGAGCACGAGGGTCGAGGCTTGCCGATACAGCTCGACAACGGCCAGCACGATCAGCAGGTAGACCAGGATCTTGAGGGGCCGCGCGAGCCTGGCGAGCTCGCCCAGAAGCCGTTCCGGCGGGGCGGCCGAGGCTGATGGCGCCATCAGATCACCACGGGACGAGCATAGGCTGATGCGCCGAGGGCGTTGGCGGGGCCTGCTGCGGAGCACGGGCGGGGCGCAATCCGGACAGACGGCGGAAGGCGAGGACCGCCAGGACCGCCAGGACCAGGCCGAGCGCCACCTCACACCAGAACACGGGTGACGCTCCGACCGCCCAGACCAGGCGCCGATGAGCGTCATTCGGCCAGACCAAGCTGAAGAAGATCGCCAGGCCCGGAAGGATCGACCGCGTGAGGTAGGAGATGGTCCCGAACATCACGTCCGCAACCACGTACCACAGCAGCGTCGGCCACGGAAAACCCTGCGTCATGCCATGGGCCGGCGAGATCACGAGGGCGGCGACCAGGATCGCAACCGGCGCGCTGACCTCCCGCTCCAGCCTGGTCAGGAAGTAGCCTCGGAAGCCGACCTCCTCGGCCACCGACGTGGCGACCGAAGCCATCACCAGCACCAGCCCGACGGTGAGCGGCGGGTACTTCGCGAAGTCAGGCAGGCTGTTGCCCGGCATCTTGACCAACTGGAACATCACGATCCAGCCCGCGATCAGGGCTCCCAAACCCAGCAGCCCAGAGAGCAAAGCGCCGGCAAACAGCCTGGGCGGGACCGGGTTGGCACGCCGGTACCGGCGCCTGTCCGCTGAGGTGCCGGCGGGCCGCCAGCGGCCGCCCAGGTACTGCCACATCGCCCAGAGCACGACGGCCATGGCGGCGACGGACCATGGGACCAGGGGCGTGGCCAGGAGGTTTAAGACGAGCAGTCCGGCCCAGGTCGCCCCGGTCAGCACCGTCAGCCCAAAAGCGGCAATCCGAAGAGCGCGACGGAGCGGAGCGGGCTCGAGAAGATGGTCGTCATCGACAGTGCCTCCTGGTCATGTGGGATGACCAAGACGCTAGGCCCGCGGGCTGCCTGCCGACAGTCACGCGGATCCGGAGTTTCGGCTCATTCCCGTCGTGCCAGGACGCTGACTATTGTCATCTCAGAGGCGGTGTTTGAGTCGCAGCGCCAGCACCCTGGTTTGGGCGGCTTCCAGCTGGGCGACGAGCGCCGACCACGACGGGTTGTCGTCGCGCATGGCCCAGACCTGGCGCCAGAGTTCCTGGACGTGGTCCATCGCCTCCCGGAGTTCCGTTTTCTCGGGGTCCCGACGCTCCCTTACCTTCCGGGCTGCGCGAGCCATTTGAATTCAGCGTACGCATTTGTTCGGCCGCCCAAACGTGCGACGCGACTCGCAATTCGATCCTGCATCTCGGATAGAGCCTGAGCGCGTCATAACAAGGCCGTGCCCTCGCGCGGGCGCGCGACCTGCCTCTAGCCACGCCTTGCCGGAACCCGCCTCAATGACCTCTGCTTTGGATTCCGCAGGGATGGGGCGGGATGGACGTTACTGCGAATGGTGGAGGCGAGCAAAGAGCAGCTGATGCTCCGGGTTTCCAAGGAGGGAGGCAACGCCCGCCTTCATCTTTACCTATCTTCCCAGACGCTGCCTGGGAGCCTGTAAGAAGTGGCAATCCGCGCCTTCGGACAGACCACAGGACCGTACCGGGAAGGCGACCTAGTCAGCTACGGCAGTGAGCGCCGGAAGGTCTTCCAGGTGCTGCAGGCGACCACCGGCCAGGAGTGGCTGGAGGTGGGACCGGTGGACGGTGCCATGCCATGGGGCTGGATCAGGTCCAACGAGATCCGGGCCCATGTCCGCGCCAACTTGACCGACGCGGATGAGGCAGGAGGTTAGCGTGGCGATGCGCATCCCGGTCGAGACCACCGGACTCCATTTCGAGGTGCTGGAGTCGGCCGACGGCCGCCACCACAGGATCGCACCGGGCCTCCAGCAGAGCCAGTGCGGACTCTACTTCAGGGCTGAGCTGCAACAGCCGACCACCCTCGTTTTCCGGTGGTGCCACCGGTGCGGAGGACGGTCGGCGTTGTTGCCAAGGTCGGACCCGGACGCCAGCTAGGCGGCCGGCCCGGGGACCAACGTCAGCGTGGCGGTGTGCGTCCCGCCGTTCTGGTCGACCCAGGTCACCTGGATCCGCTGACCTGGCTTGAAGGCCTGGATCGCCGGGCCCAGCGCGTCGGCAGACGCGATCGAGTTGCCGTTGATGGCGGTGATGACCGCGTAGCGCGAGAGCCCGGCCAGCTCTGCCGGCGATCCCGGCACGGTACCCATCACTAGGGCGCCCGAGGTGGCGCTGAGACCCAGCTGCGCGGCGGTCGCGGAATCGAGGTTCCGGACCTGGACGCCTATGTAGCCCGGCAGGCCGATGAGGACGCCCGAGCTCGTGTCCCCGGCACGGATCTGGTTGACGACTGCCAGCGCGGAGTTGGAGGCGATCGCGAACCCGACGGTGGTGGACGTCTGCCGGCGGCCCTGGGTCGCGCCGGCCGTGATCATGCCGACCACCTGGCCCGAGGCGTTGACCAGCGGCCCGCCCGAGTCGCCGGGGCTGATCGAGGCGTCGGTCTGGATGAGGCCCGTCAGCTGCTCAGGGTTAGCGCCCCCTGTGCCGGCCGTGATGGATTGGTCGAGGGCCGTCACCTGGCCCTGTGTCACGGAGGGCGCACCGCCCTGGCCCAGCGCGTTGCCGAGGGCAACGACCGCCTCTCCGACCGTCAGGGTCGAGGAGTTGGCGAGGGTGACGGTGGGAAGCCCGGAGACCCCGTCGACCTGGATCAGGGCGACGTCGGCGGACACGTTCACACCGATGACGTGCGCGGAGTGGGTGGTCGTCTGGCCGGCCAATGTGACCTGGATGCTGCTCGCGCCGTGGACCACATGGTTGTTAGTGAGGACCTCGCCCGTTGAGGTCAGCACCATGCCGGTGCCGGCGGCCTGGCCGCCCGCTGCCATCACGGTGTTGACGTCGACGACCGTCGGGCTGACCTGGTTGGCGATCGCCTGGACATTGATGCTGTTCGCCGAGCCGGAGCCGTTGATCTGGGGAACCGATTGGATCGGGCTCTGAGCCTGCGCGACCGTGCTCCGGGCGGGGGTGGCGGCGGCATGGCCGATCCTGGCCACGCCCCAGCCGATGCCCACGCCGCCCAGCAGCGCGAGCGCGGCCATCACGGCGGCGAGGAAAACGAATGGCCACTGAGAGCCTCGGGACCCGGTGGGTGGGATCGGTGGAGGCGGCAGGGGCGGGGCTGTCCAGCCGCCGGCGGCAGCCGGAATGGGCCTCGAGTCGGGGATCAGGTCCCCGCCCCACGGCCGTTGATCAGGGGTGGTCGCGAGCGGGCCCAGGCTGGGCTCTCGCCGCCGCGTCGGGTCGTTGTTCATGTCCAATCTTCCTTCGGTCATTTCAGTCGTTCACTGCAGATGCCGAGCGACTCAAGTCTGCGCTTGGTTCCTGCCGCTCAACGTTGCTCATGCTGCGGCGGAGGCCTGAGGATCAAGCGGGAGGACTCTTGGAGTTTGCTGAGAAAATGTGGACGCCCCCGGCCCTCCACCATTCACAGGAAGCTGTAAGAAAACCCCAAGCAACCACTCAGAGGACGCGCCCATGCTTACGCCATGAAAGCCCCATATCGGAAGCGGTCTTGAGCGTCGCCGGGGCGGCCAGAGCGAGCAGCCGCGCCACCCCCGTCAACCTCCCCCGGGTGCTCGTCGTCGACGACGAGCCGAGCATCACCCAACTGGTCGCCCTCGCACTTCGCTACGAGGGCTTCGAGGTGGAGACCGCGTCCACCGGCCGCGACGCGCTGGCCGCGATCCCGCGGTTCAAACCGGCCCTGGTCGTGCTGGACGTGATGCTGCCCGACATCACCGGCCTGGAGGTGCTCGAGCGGCTGGGGGCCACCGGGCAGAAGGTGCCCGTCATCTTCCTGACCGCCCGAGACGCCACCGAGGACAAGGTGCACGGCCTGACCGTGGGCGGCGACGACTACGTCACCAAGCCCTTCAGCATCGAAGAGCTGGTGGCCAGGATCCGGGTCGTGCTCCGCCGGAACGGCGGCTCTGCCGAGCAGAGGTTGGTGCTCACCCTGGAGGACCTGGAGCTGGACGAGGATGCGCACGAGGTGCGCCGGGGCGGCCGCTCGATCGAGCTCACTCCCACCGAGTACCGGCTGTTGCGCTACCTGCTGGTCAACGCCGGACGGGTCCTCACGCGCAACCAGATCCTCGACCACGTCTGGGACTACGACTTCGGCGGCGACGCCAGCGTGCTCGAGACGTACATCAGCTACCTGCGGAGGAAGGTGGACGCCTCCCAGCCGGCGCTGATTCAGACCGTTCGCGGCGTGGGCTACGTGCTGAGAGCGCCCCGGAATTGACGCTCTCGCTGAGGACCCGGCTCCTGGTCGGGGTGGTGGCGCTCACCGTCCTCGGCCTGGCCGTGGCCGACATCGCCACCTACAAGTCCCTCGAGTCGTTCCTGCTGGACCGCGTCAACCAGCAGCTTCACGACGGCGTCCCGCAGGTGCGGAACGCGCTGACCCAGCCGGTGGGTGGCGACGGCCATTTCGGTGCCGGGCCTCCGGCGTCCCTCCCCCCCGGCACCTACGCGGCGCTCGCGCTGCCCGACGGCACGATCCTCATCGAGCAGGTACCAGGGTTCGGCTCCGGCACGATCACCTCCCGGCCCACGCTGCCCAAGCCGCTGCCGAACGCCGGCCTCGACAAGCCGACCCTGCTGACCCTCTCCGGCAGCGGTGGAGTCTCCCAGTACCGGGTGCTTGTGCAGGCTGAGGATTCGGCCGGCGGGAACTTTCTCGTGATCGGCGTCCCCCTGACCGAGGTCCAGTCGACCCTCCGCCAGCTGCTTGGCATCGAGGCCTCGATCACCGCCGGCGTGCTGCTCGCCATGGCCCTGATGACGATCGCCCTGATTCGCGTCGGCCTGCGACCGCTGGACAGGATGGGCCAGACGGCGGACACCATCGCGGGCGGCGACCTGACCCGCCGGGTCGAGCCGGCGACCTCGCAGACCGAGATCGGCCGGCTGGGGCTGGCGCTGAACAAGATGCTGACCCAGATCGAGATCGCCTTCAACGAACGCCTCCGCTCGGAGCAGCAGCTGCGCCAGTTCCTGGCGGACGCCTCCCACGAGCTGCGCACGCCCCTCACCTCGATTCGCGGCTACGCCGAGATGCTGCGGCGGGGCGCCCAGGACTCCCCGGAAGACTCGGCGCTTGCCCGGCGGCGCATCGAGGAGGAATCGAAGCGGATGACGGTGCTGGTCGAGGACCTCCTGCTGCTGGCGCGCCTCGACCAGGGCCGCCCGCTGCAGCGCGATCCCGTGGACTTGCAGGCGGTCGTGCTCGATGCCTTCAGCGACGCCCGTGCGGTCGCCCCGGAACGACCGATCACGATGTCCGCGCCAGACCCGGTCAACGTCACCGGCGACGATCTCCGGCTGCGCCAGGTCGTGGGGAACCTGGTTCGCAACGCCCTGGTGCACACGCCCGCGAACAGTCCGGTCGAGATCTCGTTGACAACGCGAGACGACCAGGCGGTCCTGACGGTCGTGGACCACGGCCCTGGACTGTCCGGCGCGATGCTCAAGCGGGCGTTCGAGCCCTTCTACCGCGCGGACCCCTCCCGGAGCCGCGACCGCGGCGGTTCCGGTCTCGGGCTCTCGATCGCGGAGGCGGTCGTGGCGGAGCACGGCGGGGAGATCAACGTCAGCCAGACGCCGGGCGGCGGCGCCACCTTCGAAGTCCGGATGCCGGCGGCGGCAGTGGCCCCGCAGACCCTGCCGGCGGCTGCCGCCTGCGGCTGATCAGCCTCGCGACTCCCAGGAAACTCTGAGGTCCCCCTCAACCTGCCGACAGGCGGGAGGCGGATCGTGTCAGGCATGAACCCCGAACAACACCTGAGCAGCGCGCGGCGCGACGAGGCTCTGCGCCGGCTTCGCCGGCTGACGATCGGCATCGCGGGCGCCTCGGGCGCCGCCTTCGCCGGCCTGACCGCGGTCAGCGCCGCCACCATCCCCGGCACCGCGAGCAGCGCCGCGACGACGTTGCCGGCAAGCTCGGCGGCGGCCGACGGCACGACCGCGGCCGATACATCCGGTAGCGCGGCGGCCAATCAGAGCAGCGCGGCCTCGAACAGCTCGCCGGCTCTGCAGCCGGCGGTCACGGCGCCCCAGCCGGCGGCACCCTCCGCCCCGTCCCGGGCAGTCTCCGGTGGATCCCACCACTAGAGCTCCCTCCGCTGTACAGCAGCTCTCCCTCCCCCTTGTACACGGGGGAGGGAACCCACGACCGGAGGAGGGAGTTGAGAGGGCCGGCGTCAGTGCGCCGGCCCTCTTTCCTGTCTGTCGGTCGTTTACGGGACGGTCGGACGCTGACCCGCGTTTTCCTGCGCTTCGCGAGCAGCACTCTCCGTCGCCTCGTGGGTGGGGTCCTCGTTGGACTTGAACGTTCCACCCGGAGTCGCCGGGTTGGCGGGCGCCGGGGTGGCGGCCACCTGGCTTGGCGCCTGGCTGGTGCTCGCCGTGAGCACCGGCGTCGCGGCAGGGGCGGCAGTTGCCACTAGTGCCCCGATCGCACCTCCGATCGCCATCGCGCCACCGATCACGGCGGCGGCTATGGCATTGCGAATCCGTATCACTCAGGTACTCCTTGTTCTGGGCCGCGGCTCGTGGCTCTCACGCCTCAGCCGGCGGCGCGACTTCCGATGGCACGGCTCGTCAAGCCTGGTTTCATCACCTCCGATGAGAGTCATGCTCGGTTCTGAGCCTCGCGCCGGAACCTGAAAACCCACCCCCACTTGGCTGGGAAATCGATGGGAACGCCCGCCTACCCGGCTAACCGAGGACGACCGCCATCTGGTTGTAGGTCGCATAGGCGGCTTCGAAGGTCGCCTTGGAGATGACCTCCGGCCCCGAGTCCGGGTTGTTCACGTACACCTCGGTCGGGGTCACACCGACGACGGTGACCGCGTGCTCGACCGGGCCCGCGTAAGGAACCAGGCGCCCGTCGGTGGCCGTGTAGTCGGCCCGCCGGGGGATGACCCATTGATAGGTGACCCAGGCCACGACCGGGTGGCCGGCCAGGATGGCCGCGTACACGTCAGCGGGGGTGATGCCCTGGCCCGCGCGCAGAACCTGGCCGCCCAGGAGGGTGGCCGCCCGCGCGATCGTCGGATAGTAGGTGCCGTACCCGGTGAGCGCGACCTCGCTCCCGTTGGGATCGCCCACGAAGCTTGTGTAGGGGTCGCCCCAGCGTAGCCCGCTGCTGTCGTAGTAGGAGCCGCTGCTGTCAACCCCGATCAGGGCCAGCACCTGGGCGTCGGTCGTCTGGATGCCCTCGCTGGCGAGCGCCATCCGCAACGCTGACTCCTCGCAGCTCAGCTGGTACGTCTGCAGGTAGGAGGGCACGTTGAGCTGCCGGGTTTCGATCGCCGCGGCCTGCGGTGCTGCCGTGGCGGCCGCCACCGGGGCGGGGGTAGGCGCTGCCGCCGCGACCGCTGCCGGGCTGCTGGTCGGCGCGGCCGACTCCAGGGGCGCCGCCGACGCGGTGGTCGCGGCGCCAGGCAGGGAGAAGGCCATGCACACGACCACAAGCGCGACCACGCGAAGTCGCCGTCGCAGTGATGCGGAGCTCCTGGCCAGGCGCTGCTTGACGCGAATCATTTGTCATCAGGAGACCGCCCCCGCCTATGACGCAGATGGGGACTTGCTGGGAAGTTCCTGTGCTTCCTCGCACACGCGCGCGCCACTCCCTACGCCCCAGAAAGGGCCGCCTTCAGCCTCTGGCCAAGTTCACAGCGCACTCACAGAGCGCACCCGGGAAGCGGCCTCAGGGTGAGGCTCGCCGGCTCAAACGAGCTGAGTTGAAACCAGGAGGTGACCCCGAGATGCGGCTGACACGAACAGTCCTGTGACAGGCGACAGCGACAGACCCGGCGTCCCTCCAGGGACGTCACCATCCAGATTCACTCCAAAGGAGATATCGACATGAACCGGATCAGAATGTTCATCGCGGGAGGCGCTGTTGCGGCCTCGATGCTGGCGGGCGGCGTCATCGGCGCAGCCTTCTGGGGGACCAGCGCGGTTGCGGCCAGCGCCGCGACGACTACGGTCGCAGCCACGCCGGCCGCTGCGACAGCGCCAGCGGCAGGCACGTTCACACCGAACGAGACCGCGGCCCACGAGGCCGGCGAGAGCGCCGCCCGTGAGGCCCAGGAGAACGCGGGGCAGGTACCGACCGTCCCCTAACCCGACAGGTTCCCCAACCTGCACACGGCGGCCGGCTGTCGAGCCGGCCGTTCGTGCGTCTGGGCCCAGACCGGGCGGAAAACTTCACAGCAACTTCTGAGCTCTCTCACAGGTTCAGCGCAGGGCCGGCGGCCATCGTTGGGCTCATGGAAAATAACAACCGGGCCTTCACGCCCGACTCTCGCAACCGGGCGCTGCGTCGCCTTCGCCGGCTGACGCTGGGAACCGCCGGCGGCGCCTCGGTCGCCGTCGCCATCTTGGCGGGGGTCAGCGCTGCCACCATCCCGGGCTCGTCGGCGGCCACCGCCAGCGCGAGCAGCGGCGCCGCCGCCTCCAGCGCGGCCGCCACCTCGGCGGCGACCACGACGACGACCACCACCACCGGGTCAGGCCTCCAGGCGGCCGCCGCGACCCCCCAGCCCGCGGCGACGGCAGCGCCCTCAAAGGCCGTCTCCGGGGGCTCCTGATGGGAGCGTTCGGCAGCCGGACGGAGCCTGAGGTCGGGATCGCCGAAGGCAGAGCGCTGGGATGCGCGGTGCGGGTCGTCGTCACCGACCCGCGGGCTGTCGTTGAAGCCAAGGCCGCCGTCGATGCCGTCCTGCGCGACATCGACGACTCATGTAGCCGCTTCCGGCCGGGCAGCGAGCTGAGCCGGCTCAACTCCACGCCTGGCAGGAAGGTGTCGGTCAGCCCGCTCCTGGGCAGGGCTCTCGATGTCGCGCTGCGCGCCGCCGAGCTGTCGGGAGGAGCGGTTGACCCCACAGTGGGCGCCGCCTTGAAGCTGGCCGGCTACGACCGCGACTTCGCGGCCCTGCCCGCCGAGGGGGGCGCCATCCGGCTCGTCGCGATCCCGGTCGTGGGCTGGCAGCACGTCGCCTTCGATCGCGCTCGCGGCACCGCCTGGGTTCCTGCCGGGGTGGAGATCGACCTTGGCGCGACGGCCAAGGCGCTCGCCACCGACATGGCCGCGGACGCGGCGCTGGCCGTCGCAGGCGGTGGCGTGCTGGTGAGCGTGGGAGGAGACATCGCCACCCGCGGCGAGATCCCCCCCGGCGGCTGGCAGGTCCAGGTCAGCGAGGACAGCGGCGAGGCGATCTCCGACGCCGCCGAGGCGATCCGGATCTGGGAATGCGGCGTCGCCACGTCCAGCACCACAGTCCGGCGCTGGACTCGCGGCGGGATCACCCTTCACCACATCATCGACCCGGTCACGGGGCTGCCCGCCGGGGGGCCCTGGCGCACGGCGACGGTCGTTGCGGCCACCTGCGTCGACGCCAACACGGCCTCTACGGCGGCGATCGTGTTGGGCGACGCTGCGGTCGAGTGGCTCGAGGCCGGCGGGCTGCCGGCCAGGCTGGTGGACCACAGCGGCGCCGTCAGCCGCCTCGCGGGCTGGCCGCAGCTGATCGAGAGCCCGAGCCGGTGAACAACAGCATCCTGTGGTACGCCACCCGGGGCGCGGGCGCGGTGAGCCTCGTTCTGCTCTCCGGCGTCGTGGTGCTCGGAATCCTCGGCGCCACCCGTTTCGAGGCCCCTGGCTGGCCCCGCTTTCTCACGACCCACCTGCATCGCAACCTCTCGCTGGTGGCGGTGCTGTTCCTGCTCCTGCACATCGTCACCGCCGTGGTCGATCCCTTCACCAACCTGGGTTGGGGCGCGGCGGTGGTCCCGTTCAGCTCCTACTACCGGACCTTCTGGCTGGGACTTGGTGCGGTCGCCGCGGAGCTCATGGCAGCCATCGTCGTCACCAGCCTGCTGCGGGGCTGGCTCGGCCACCGGACCTGGCGGCTCGTCCACTGGCTGGCCTACGCCTCGTGGCCAATCGCGGTCGCTCACGGCTGGGGCACCGGCACCGATTCAGGCGCCGGCTGGATGCTGGCGCTGGACGTGGTCTGCATCGGCAGCGTCGGAATCGTCCTCGCAGCGCGTCTGCTCGGGCCGGCCGGCGACCCGCTGGCCGGTGAGCGCGTGCGCTTTCGAAGCGGTGTGCAGCGGGGTCCCCGGCAATGACCGGCTCGAGCCTGCTCGCCGGCCCCGACCCGCGCGCCGGCGCCGAGGGCCTGCAGCACCACCTGGGCCGGGTCGGCCCGCTTCCCGCCGCCGGCCCGGACCTGATCGGGGTGATCGAGCGAAGCGGCCTGCTCGGCCGGGGCGGCGCCTCGTTCCCGGTCGGAACGAAGTGGCGTGCCGTCGCCTCCTCCCCGGGCCCGGCCGTCGTCCTGGCCAACGGTTCGGAGGGCGAGCCGCTCAGCCGTAAGGACCAGGTGCTGATGTGCGCCCGGCCGCACCTCGTTCTGGACGGCGCGTTCCTGGCCGCCGATGCGGTCGGCGCCGACCGGGTCGTCATCTACCTGGGCGAGGACCATCCCGAGGCCGCCGCCGCCATGACGCGGGCGCTCCAGGAGCGGCCGGCGGACCGCCGCCGCGCCGAGATCGTGCTGGCTCCCGCCGGCTACGTCACCGGCGAGGAGAGCGCGGCCGTCAACTTCGTGAACACGGGCGCGTCCCTCCCGATCGCGGTCCCGCCGCGGCCCTTCGAGCGCGGCGTGGACGGCCGCCCGACCCTGGTGCAGAACGTCGAGAGCCTGGCCCACGCTGCCCTGATCGCGCGCCGCGGTGACGAGTGGTTCAGGTCCCTGGGCCACGGTTCGGCGGCGGGAACGGTCCTGTTGACGATCGGCGGCGCCGTTCGCTATCCGGGGGTCGTGGAAGTCGCCGCCGGCCTCCCCGTCGGGGATGTGCTGGGCCTGGCCGGCGGAACCGATGGCGGCGCCCGCGCCGTCCTCCTGGGTGGTTACTTCGGTTCCTGGGTCGAGGCCGGCGAGGCCAACGACCTGCGGGTCGACGCGTCCGGGCTCCGGGCCGCCGGCCGGTCTCTCGGCTGTGGTGTGCTCTGGGTGCTGCCGGAAACGGCCTCGCCCGTCGCGGAAACGGCCCGGGTGGTGCGCTACCTGGCCGGCGAGAGCGCCTCCCAGTGCGGGCCCTGCTTCTTCGGGCTGAGGGCGCTCGCGGACGCCTGCGAGCGGATTGCCGCCGGCAGCTCGCATGGCCAGGACCTCGAACGCCTCCGGCGCTGGAGCGCAGAGGTCGCCGGCCGAGGCGCGTGCCGGCATCCGGACGGCGCGGTGGGCTTCCTCCGCTCGGCGCTCCAGGTCTTCGATGACGAGTTCGAGGCCGCCTGCGGGCGGACGCGGGCCGGAGCTCTGCGGGCATGAAGAAGGAGTTCGAGATCTGGATCGACCGCACCCGCTGCGACGGCCACGGCCTCTGCGCGGAGCTGCTTCCCAAGCTGATCACGCTCGACGACTGGGGCTACCCGATCATCGTCTCCGGGCCGGTGCCCAGCCACCTGCTCGACCACAGCCGGCGCGCGGTGGCCGGCTGCCCGGTGCTGGCGCTGGCGCTCCGTCAGCGCTCGACCCGGACCAGCTCCTCCACGAGATCCTGAAGCGAAACCCTGAAGTAGTACTCGATCTCGGCGCGGGTCTCGATGAAGACGCAGTAGGGCTGCGCGGTATCGGTGAACACGGAATGGAGGCGCGCCTTCAGCGTCTCCCCGGCAGCCAGCGTGCGACCGGGCGCCAGGCGCACGCGCCCGGCCACTCGGTATTCGTCCCCGACCTCCAGGTCGGGCACCCGCTCCCGAAGCCGCCGAAAGAGCTGCACCCGCTCCGAGACCGGCCGGTTCCGCCAGTAGCCTCCCGGCAGCACGGGCGGAGCGTCGTCAGCCAGGAGGTCTCGCAGCCTCCTTGACATGGGGCCACCATAGCCCGCCGGTAAGGTTTGAGCGGTGAGAGGTGCCACTTATGCCTCCATCGTGGCCCTGGTCGGCCTGCAGCGCGTCCGCGAGCTGGCGGTCTCCCGCCGCCACGAGAGCGGCTATCGCGGCAGCCGGGCCGCGGCCCGCACCTACCCGGTCATGGTGGCAATCAACGTGGCGCTCTTCACGCTGCCGCTGGCCGAGGTCGCGATCCGGCGCCCGCGACCGCGCGCCGCCGGTCTCTGGCTGGCGCTGCTCGCCGGCGCCACCGGCCTGCGCTGGTGGAGCATCGCCAGCCTGGGCCGGAGCTGGAACGTGCGCGCGGTGGTGCCTGACGACCTCGTCCCGGTGACGGCGGGACCCTACCGCTACATCCGCCACCCCAACTACCTGGCGGTGGCCGTCGAGTTCCTGGCACTGCCGATGCTGGGTGGCGCCTGGATGAGCGCGCTGGCGCTCTCGATCGTCGACAGCCTGGTCCTGGCCGACCGGATCCGAGCCGAGGAACGCCTCCTGGCGGCTCGGCCCGGCTACTCCGAGGCGTTCTCCGGGCGCTCGCGCTTCTTCCCCGGCGTGTTCTGACGGGGCCTCCAGCGCAGGTGGGTGAGCTCGACCGTGACCCCAGGGCCGAACGCGATCGCGAGGCCGTCGCCCGCCGGTCCCTCGAGGCCGCCGGCGAGCTCGGACAGCCCGAAGAGGATGGAGGCCGACGACATGTTCCCGGCCTTCTCGAACGCGCGTTGGGAGATTGCCAGCTCATCCGCTTCGAAGCCCAGGGCGCGGTTCACCGCCTGGAGTATCCGGGGGCCGCCGGCGTGAACCACGACGAAGTCCAGCCGGTCGAGCCCCTGCCGGCTGCGGAACCGCGCCACGAGCGGGCCCAGGCTGCGCTCGATCCGGCCCGGCAGCCGGCGGTCGAGCACGACGTGGAAGCCGCCGTCGCGCAGCTCGAAACCGAGCAGCTCGGAGCTGTCCTCGATCAGGTGGGACGCCGCCGCCGCGACCGAGAGGTCGCCGCCGTCCCCCATCACGGAGGCTACGGCACCATCTCCGAAGACCATCGAGGCGGTCAGGTTGTCGAGGGAGCGATCGCCGGGCTGGAAGCTCAGCGAGGGTAGCTCGACCGCGACCACCAGGACCCGTGCTTGGGGGTAGCCCACCAGGTGCCGGTGGGCGGCCGCGACGGCGGCACTTCCGCCCGAGCAGCCGAGCTCCGTCAGGGGCAGCCGCACCACGTCCGGGCGAAGGCCCAGCCGGCGCACCAGGTGCGCGCCCAGCGAAGGCACCAGGTAGCCGGTGCAGGAGACGGAGATCACGACGTCGATCTCCTCCGGCTGGGTGCCGGACGCGCGGAGCGCGTCGCGGGCTGCGCTCTCCGCCAGCGCCGGCGCGTGCTTGGCGAAGAGCTTCATGGCGTCGCCGAGACCGTGGGCCGCGATCACTTTCTCGAGGGGCTCGACCGTATGCCTCAGCCCTGGACCCGGCTCGGCCCCTCCAACCTGCCGGAGCCGGGGCCAGAGGCGCCGGAGCGCCTCCCGGGACTCCGTGTTGTCGAAGGAGTGGTCGGGAAAGGCAACCCCGAAGCCGAGGAACCCGCTCGTCATCCGCCGAGCCCCGCGAGGGCCGCCCAGTCGGCGACAGCGACCTGGCTCAGGCGGCGCGAGCCGTCGTTCACCTCCAGGAGGCGGTCGAGCGCGGCGGGCCGCCGGCTCACGCCGGCCAGGGCCCGAGCGGCCAGGCCCTGCGAGCCGGTCAGGGTCAGCGCCAGTCCTGTGACGAGGCGGCGGCGCCGCCACTGGCCCGCATACCACCGCCGGTAGCGCGGGGCCGCGTGGGCGAGATCGGCTGTCAGGAACTGCGCCAGGGCGGCCGCCCCGGCCAGGCCCGCCGCCATTGCGTCGCCCGTCAGGGGGTCGATGAAGCCGGCCGCGTCGCCGGCCAGGAACACCCGGCCCCTGGCCACGGTCTGCGGGCTGGTGCGAAACGGGCCCGCGCCCCAGAGCCGCGCGGAAAGGGGCGCGCCCGCGAGCTCCGGGTGCGCTTGCTCGACTGCTTCCCGGTAGGTTTCCTCGACGCTCCGGCCCGGCGCCCTCAGGCTGCCGGGCGGGCCCAGCAGCGCGACGAGCATCTCGTCCGGCCCGGACGGCGCTGAGTAAACCTCCCGACCCTGAAGGACCGTGACCACTATCTCGGCCTGGCGCTGCCGCTCGGCGGCAAGGTGTCCCACGACCGCGTGCCGCCGGTTCGCGCCCGGCGCGCGGTCCCAGCCGAGCATGGCGCGCACCGGGGAGCGAAGCCCGTCGCAGCCGACAAGGGCTCGGCAGCGAAGCCCGCCAGACGCGGTGGCGACCTCCACACCGCCGGCAGCCGGCGAGACGCCTGTCACCTCAACCCCGGTTCGGGCCTGGGCCAGCTCGGCCAGCATCGCGTCCAGGCGCTCCCTGCGCACCCCGCGCCCAGGTCCAGCTCGGAAGCGCCCGCCGGCCGAGCTTCCGTCGGGCAGCCGGTAACGGATCCCCTCGAGGCTGGGGAAACTCGAGAGATCGACCCCCAGCTCGGCCAGCCGGCGGACTCCGCTGGGCATCATGCCCTCGCCGCACGGCTTGTCGCGCGGGAAGGCGGCCTTGTCGAGGAGCAGCACCCGCCAACCTCGCCGGCGCAGGTCGAGGCTGAGCGCACATCCCGTGGGACCCGCGCCGACCACCACCGCGTCAGCGTCGTATGCCCGCTCCATCCCTGAGCCACGCTAGCAGCCTGCGAACTATCGCCGGGGCCTCGAATCCGGCCCTGCGCCACAACCTCGATCGCCGATTACGCTGGGAGGGCGATGGAAACCCAGGGCCTGTCAGGCCCCCAGATACTGGTCGCCGACGACGACCCCCTGTCCCGTGAGCTGGTGGTCGAGTCCCTGGGCTCTCAGGGCTGCACGGTCCTGGTCGCCGCCGACGGCGAGCAGGCCCTGGCGGCGCTCGAGCGGCAGCACATCGACGCGGTCCTGCTCGATCTCCATATGCCGGTCCTCGACGGGTATGGGGTCCTGGATCGGCTGCGGGACGCGCCGCCTCAGCGCCGGCCGGCGCTGATCGTCCTGTCGGCCGACCCCAGCCGGGAGGCCCGCGAGCGGGCGATCGAGTTGGGCGCTGACGGCTACCTCATGAAGCCCCTCGACCTGGCGGAGCTGGGGGTCGCTTTGGCGAAGGCGATCCGGGCCGCCGCCGCCCGCTCGGCGGCCGAGGCTCCCGAGATCCCGGACATGAACTGATGAGCGATCCCGCCGGCGACGGCGAGTTCGAACCCCCCTACCTCTACCCCGAGTACCGATCCACGGTCCTGCGGGCACCGAAGCGCCCCCTGGTCAGGCTCCCCGCCGAGTGGTTCCACCAGTCGGCCGGACCGGCGTTCGGACGTGTGCCGGTCCGTCCTGAGGACGCCGACCTGACCGGCCAGCACGCCGGCGAGCCTCTGGGGGAGCGGATCATCGTCACGGGCCGGGTCCTGGACTCGGACGGCCGCCCGGTGCCGAGCAGCCTGGTCGAGGTCTGGCAGGCCAATGCCTCTGGGCGCTACGTGGACCCCGGCGACCAGCACCCGGCTCCCCTGGACCCCAACTTCACGGGCGCCGGCCGCTGCCTGACCGACCGGGAGGGACGCTATCGGTTCGTTTCCGTGAAGCCGGGAGCCTACCCCTGGAACAACCATCCCAACGCCTGGCGGCCCGCCCACATCCACTTCTCGGTCTTCGGGCCGCAGCTGGCGAGCCGGCTCGTGACCCAGATGTACTTCCCAGGTGACCCGCTCATGGCCGCCGATCCAATCCTCGAGTCGATCCCGGATCCGCGGGGGCGCGAACGCCTGGTCGCCAGGTTCGACCGGGACGTCACCGAGCCCGAGTGGGCACTCGGATACCGGTGGGACATCGTGCTGAGAGGCCGGCAGGCGACCCCCATGGAGGCGTAGGGAGCGGTGCCGCCCACCCCGTCCCAGACGGTGGGCCCCTTCTTCGGATACGCCCTGCCCTTCCAGGGCGATGCGACGGCGGTCGACCCGCGGGGGCCCGCGCTTCGGGTCGAAGGCCAGCTGCTGGACGGGGCCGGAGCGCCAGTGGGAGACGGCCTCTTAGAGGTCTGGAGTAAGGGCCAGTTCGCGCGCTGCCGCACCGATCCGGAAGGAGTCTTCCACTTCGTGGTCGAGAAACCGGCGGCAGGCGCCGGTGACGGTGCGCCGCACCTGGAGGTTACGGTGTTCGCGCGCGGCCTGCTGCGGCACCTGGCGACCCGGATGTACTTTCCGGGCGAGCCTTCCAATGCCTCCGACCCGGCGCTGGAGCTGGCCGGACCGCGCCGCCAAACGCTGGTCGCGCGCGACCAGGATGGTGTGCTGCGCTTCGACATCCGCCTCCAGGGCGACGACGAGACGGTCTTCTTCGAGCTGTGAGGGGCCCCCGATCAAAGAGAGTTGAGGTAGTGAGATGAGTGCGCAGAGCGTCGCCGGCGGAGACGCCGCCAGAGTCGCAGTGGAGCAGGCCCGCGCCGAGGTCGTGGGCAGCCTCCTGCGACCGGCCGAACTGGTCGAGGCGCGGAAGCGCCACGAAGCGGGGCGGCTCGGGGCGGCTGACTTCAAGCGCCTCGAGGACCAGTCAGTCGAGGCCGCGGTCCGCCTCCAGGAGGAGGCCGGGATCGACGTCGTCACCGACGGCGAGCTGCGACGGTTCGCGTTCTACGGACACCTGATCGAGTCCTTCGACGGGTTCGACAGGGAAGGCGGCTGGGCCATCCCCTTCCGTGACGAGACCGGGGAGGAGCTGATCCTCAAGCGGCCGGTCGTCGTCGACCGGCTCCGCTGGCGTCGCAGCATGTGCGGCGAGGAGTGGACGTATCTCCGCGCGGTAGCCAAGCGGCCGGGCAAGGTGACGCTGCTCAGCGCCCAGCAGGCAGCCGCCTACTACGACCCCCACAAGTCGAGATCGGCCTACGGAAGCCGGGGCGAGTACCTCGCCGACGTCGTCGACGTGTCGCGACGCGAGGTCGAGGAGCTCGTGCGGCTGGGCTGCACGTACGTTCAGATCGACGCACCCCAGTACGCGGCGCTGCTCGACCCCAAGATGCGGGAGGGCTACCGCCAGCGCGGCAGCGACCCCGAGGAGCTCATCGACCGCTGCATCGAGCTCGACAACGCCATCATCCAGGGCCACCCCGGCGTGACCTTCGGGCTGCACATATGCCGCGGCAACAACCAGAGCAAGTTCTACGCCGAGGGCGGCTACGAGCCGATCGCGCGGATCTTCCAGAACACGCTCTTCCAGCGCTTCTTGCTGGAGTACGACGACGCCCGATCCGGCGGTTTCGAGCCTCTGCGCCACCTGCCCGAGGACCGCGTCGCTGTGCTCGGCCTGATCACGACCAAGAAGCCGGCGCTCGAAGCCGAGGCCGAGCTGCGGGCCCGCATCGACGAGGCGGCCGCGTACGTGCCGCTCGAGCGCCTGGCGCTGAGTCCCCAGTGCGGCTTCGCCTCCACGATGGAGGGCAACCGGATATCGCCCGACCAGCAGCACCAGAAGCTGGAGCTGGTCGGCCGGGTGGCCCGGTCGGTCTGGGGTTCCGACTGATCGGCCAACCTGGGCGCCAGGTTCCCGGGCGTCAGCTTGTCCGCCGGCTCAGCCGATGACCTGGGCGGCGACGCGGAACGCGCTGTTGGCGGCCGGCACCCCGCAGTAGACGGCGGTCTGCAGGAGCACCTCCTTCAGCTCATCTACGGTCACCCCGTTGTTGAGCGCGCCGCGCAGGTGCAGGGCCAGCTCCTCCTCGCGGTTCAACGCCACCAGCATGGCCACTGTGATGCAGCTCCGGGTCCTCCGGTCGAGCCCCGGCCGGCTCCAGATCTCGCCCCAGGCAACGCGGGTCAGGAAGTCCTGGAACTCTTCCGTGAAGGGAGTTCGGGCCGCCTCCGCCCGGTCGACATGGGCGTCGCCGAGGACAGCGCGCCGCACCTCCATGCCCCGCTTCTCCGCGTCATCGCTCATTGCACCGCCTCCTCGTCGTGATAGATGGCCAGGGCCCGATCCACGAGCCTCCGCGCCCCTTCCAGGTCTCCGGGCGGCTGCGTTTCCTCGTCGGATTGACGCAGGTTGGCAAGCATGCGGGGCGCGTCAACCCGCAGACCCGTCAGCGACTCTCGGGAACGGCTGACCGCCCCCGCCGTGAGCCTGAAGGCCTCGCTTATCGCCGGCCACTCCGCCTGCCAGGCGCCGGCCGCGCGCTCGTGCTCGCCCGCCATTGCCGCCAGGAGGACCCCGGCCTGGGCGGCGACCCCGGCAAAGGCCGCGCGGGCTTCGACCGCACGCGCCGGGTTGCGCTTGTGAGGCATGGCCGAGGACCGGCCCTCGGCCGCCTCGGCGACCTCTCCGACCTCGGTCTGGGCCAGCAGCGCGACGTCGAGCGCGATCTTGGCTGAGGCGCCGGCGGCTATGGCCAGGGCCGATCCCAGCTCCGCCACCCGGCCTCGCGCCGAGTGCCACGGAAGCTCCGGCTCGGCCAGGCCCAACTCCCGGGCGAGCGCCGCTGCCAGCTCCGGTCCCTGGTCGCCGAAGGTGTCCTGCGTCCCCACCGGGCCACCGAGCTGGACGGCCAGGCGGTGCGCGCGGATCCAGGCCAGCCGCCGGCGGGCGTCCAGCACGCCCGCCAACCACATCGCGGCTTTGAAACCGAACGTGATGGGGCGCGCCTGCTGGAGCAGCGTGCGGCCGGCCATGGGCGTGTCCCGGTGGCGCTCGGCCAGTCCGGCACACTCCTCGGCGAGCGCGGACAGGTCGGCCAGCAGGAGGTCCAGCGCGTCACGCGAGACGAGCATCATCGCGGTGTCCAGCGCGTCCTGGCTGGTCGCGCCCATATGAACCGAGCGAGCGGCGTCGGCGCCCAGGCGGCTGCGCAGCGCGTCGAGGAGCGGCACCACCGGCGTCGCAGACGCGATCGCCTCCTGCCCGATCGCGGCCAGGTCCAAGCGCTCCGGCTTGCAGGCCGCGGCGATCTCGGCCGCGATCCCGGCGGGGAGCAGGCCGCGAGCCGCCTGGGCGGCCGATAACGCCGCCTCGAAGCGCAGCAGTGCGGCCAGCCAGGCGCTGTCCGAGACCGCCACTGCCATCGCCGCGCTGGTCAGGCTGGGCCCGAAAAGACGGTCAGCCGGCACCGGACTCCCCGCGCTGAGCAATCGGCCGCATGAGGAGAGTTTGCCGGGTCAGCCCCCGCCGGTCTGGCCGGGATCCGCGCGAACGCGCCCCGCAGCGCCCCTCCGGGCAGCGCCCGGCGCTTGGCGCTACCCTCGGAGGATGGGACTCCAGACAGCCGGCCCGATCCAGATCGTTCCCCTCCATGAGCCCGAAGCAGCCAGGGTGGCCGCCCCGCCGAAGGCCGCTAAGCTGACCTACCGCGGGGGTCCGCTCCTGAGCGCCGTTGAGGTCTTCAACGTGTTCTGGGGGGCGGCCTGGACCCAACAGGCCCAGCTGAAGAGCGACCTGGATGGCTTTTTCGACTACGTGCTGACAAGCCCGCTGATGGACCAGCTGGCCGAGTACAGCGTCCCGGGTACGCCGATCGGCCAGGGTCGCCGAACCGGCAGCATCATCGTCTCGCCACCGGATCCCGCCGCCTCGGTGACGGACGTGGACGTGCAGCGGATGCTCCAGGACCAGATCGCGACGAACGCGGCCTTCCCGAAGGCCGGCCCCAACACCCTCTACTTCGTGTACCTCCCGAGCGGTGTGAGCGTGAGCCTCGGCGGCAGCTCGTCGTGCCAGTCTTTCTGCGGTTATCACGACGCCATCGGCGGCAAGGTCTTCTACTCGGTGATGCCGGCGCCCGACTGCAGCGGCTGCCTGGGCGGCGTGTCCGCCTTCGAGGCCCTCACGTCGACCAGCTCTCACGAGCTCTGCGAGGCCGTGACCGACCCCGTGCCCGGCCAGGGCTGGTACGACGACAGCAACGGCGAGATCGGCGACATCTGCGCCTGGCAGACGAGGAAGCTGGGCGGCTTCAACGTGCAGCTGGAGTGGTCGAACCGCGCCGGTGCCTGCCAGTAGCTGGACCGGGGCCCGCTCGACGGCGGGCCGCTTTCCAGATTCCGTCCGGGACGGGAGCTGATTTCGGGCGCCAGCGCCTACAATCCCGCGAGCATGCTGCGGCGGACCCTGCTCCTGTGCCTTTCGCTGGTCGCCCTGACGCTGACCGCGGGCGCTCCCAGCCTGGTCGTGCCGGTGGCGGAACTCCCGACGCCGGCCCCGCCGGCCATCGCAAGCACCGGCGATTCCGCCCCTCCGGCGCCCGTGAGCGTCGCCGACCCAGCGCCGATCCGGCTCCTGATCCCGCGGATCGCCGTCGACGCCAGCATCGAGGCACTCGGGCTGGACCAGAACCGGGCGCTCGCCATCCCGGCGGACGCCAAGGACGTGGCCTGGTTCGACCAGGGGCCGAAGCCCGGCCAGCCCGGAAATGCGCTGATCAACGGCCATGTCAGCTGGTGGACGGGCTCGGCGGTGTTCGCCCGGCTGGCTGAGCTCCGCCCAGGTGACCGGGTGCTCGTGGTCCGGGGCGACGGGACCCGGGCCTCCTTCAAGGTGACCGGCCTGCGAAGCCTGCCGGCCGGCGCCCGCGACATCTCACTGTTCGCCGCCAGCCAGACGGCGACCGTCACGCTGATCACTTGTTCCGGCTGGTGGAACGCCGGCCTGGGCAGCTACACGCAGCGCTTGCTTGTGAGCGCGACCCTTGAATAACCACTCACGGCCGGTCCGCGGCCTCGTCGCGGTCCTTCTCGCCGCCCTGAGCGCGGGCCTGGGTGCGCAGGCCGCCCTTGCGGCGGGCAGCCAGGACCTGTGGCCGAGTGGCGCCCCGGGCAACCGCGCCAACACGGAGTGGCGAACCAGTGCCTACGGCAACGGCGCGCTGGCCCGCCGGACGCTCGTCAAGTCCTTCATGAACGCGGGCGAGGTACTGCTGCTCGGCTCCACCGCGATCGGGCAGGGCGCCGGCGACATCCTCGTCTACAACCCGGGCCAGGTCACCGGGCCGGTCGGCACAGAGACCGTGCCGGTACCGGCCCTGGCCAGCTTCAGCTGCAATACCCAGCGCCTTGGCGGCCCTGCCAACCAGGGCATGATCACGAGCCGGCTCCAGGAGCTGACCGGCCCGGACACCCTGCCGGCGAGCATCCCCAACGCCTACGTGCCCTGCCACTACCAGGCCCCCGCCACCGGCGTCTACGACGTCGTCTTCCTGGGTCCGCTGGGGTTCGCGGCCGACGCCGACGCCGCCGTGGCCGCGGACGTCGCTCTCACGGCCGCCTCGGACTTCAGCGCCGCCCAGGGGACATCGGTGGCGGCGTGGGATGCCACCGTGCGTTCCGGCCTGGCGTCCTCCGCCAATCTGACGGGCAGGGTGTTCACGTACTACCTGGCCCTCTTCACGGGGGGCAACGGATTGCCCGTGAACCCAACCGTCTACGCACTGACCAGGGACGGCTATCGCTACCAGGTCGACTTGAGAGGGATGGATCCCAACGGTTGGCTGGTATATGGGAACCAGGTCGGCTTCTTCGATTCGGACGGGGTGACGCCCCTGTACCACGACGCCGTCGCCGCCGCCGGCGTCAGCCCGGGTCAGCTCACGACCATTCAGGGTGGGGTCAGCCTGGCGCTGCCGAGCTTCCCGCTCTTCCTGGAGCCGCCCGCCGCTGCCTCCGTCGCCGCGCTCGGCATCCCGGCCACGCCGATCGCACCGACCATGAGCTCGGTCTCGTTCGCCGGCAACCTGGGCGGCAACACGAGCGCGGTCAACGCGGGCGGCACCTTCTCCTACACCAGCAACGTCTCCGGCGTCTACCAGATCGTGATCAGCCGCGATGGCGTGAACTTCGACCCCACGCTGCCGGCCAACCGATCGCTGCGCGGCGCCCGCGCCGCCGGCACGCAGTCCGTAAGCTGGAACGGCCGGGACAACTCGAACACCGCCTTCCCGGTAGGGACGTACCAGGCACAAGCCGCCATCCACGGCGGCGAGTACCACTTTCCGATGCTGGACGTCGAGAACAGCACCCAGGGCGGCCCGACCGTCACGCTGCTCAACCCGCCCGGCGGCATCTGCCCAGTGCTGACCGGGGGCTGCAAGGCGGCCTTCTACGACGATCGCGCGTACCAGACCGCGAACGGCACGGTCGTCGACTCGGGCAACACGGTCGGCAATGTCCTCTGCGGGGGGGCGCCGCCGGCCACGACGTTCGCCGACCCGGTCAACGGCTTCGACTCCTCGTCAACCCAGCGCGCCTTCGGCGCCGCCGCCGGCGGCAACACGAACGTACCGTGCACTGGCAACTTCGGTGACGCAAAGGGCCTGGACATCTGGACGTACAACCCCAGCGGCAGCGCATCCGCCCCCGTGAACATCGTCGCCGCCGCCGCCGACATCGCCGTCACCAAGTCGGTCAGCGACGCCTCCCCGCCAGTGGGCGGCCAGGTGACATTCACCATCTCGGCCAAGAACCTGGGGCCCAATGACGCCACGGGCGTCCAGCTCACAGACCAGCTCCCGGCCGGCCTCACGTTCGTCTCGGCGACGCCGAGCCAGGGCACCTATACCGCAGGCAGCGGGATCTGGAACGTGGGCGCCCTGGTCAACGGCGCGACCGCCACGCTTCAAATCGTGGTCAGGGTGACGACCGCCGGCACGCTCACGAACACGGCCACCCGCACCGCCAGCGCCCCCGGAGACCTGGACCCGGGCAATGACTCCGCCTCGGCCCAGGTCACCGGCAGCACCGTCCCTGGGCTGCCCAACGACGGCGGCCCCCCGGCCGGCAGCGGGTGGTCCGCCTGGCTGCCCCTGCTGGCGCTGGTCGTGATCGGCGTTGCGGCCGTCAGGAAACGGGCCTAGACAACTGGGGGCGGATTCGCGCGACGACGCCGATTTGATGCGTCTGGGACTCCCGTGCGAAGCTGACAAGACGCTGCGGCAAGCCCCCCGCGCACCAGAGTGATCGTGATGGAGTGGGTCTTCGGAGCGTGGGAGTAGCCGGGACCGGCGTCGCGGCGCGTCACGGCCGGCGCGCGGTGGCACCGCGATGGGAACAGGCGCAGATCGCCAGCAATCGAAGACTCCACGATGTCTTCCTGGGTTCCCCAGTCCCCCAGTCCACAGCCTCGCCCTCCGGCCAGTTGCTGGATGTCAATGACTCGCTCTGCAGGCTGCTCGGCTACACCCGCGCTGAGCTGCTGCAGCAGACCGTCCAGTCGATCACCGATCCTGGCGACGTCGCGGCGAACGCGGCGAAGTTGGAGGAGCTCCTCCAGGGTCTCACGTCCCACTTTGTGCTGGAGAAGCGGTACCTCCGCAAGGACGGCACCCAGGTCCTCGCACTGGCCACATGCTCGCTCATTCGCGACGCCGCCGGCCGGCCGGCCTATATCGCCGCCGTCGTCCAGGACCTCACGGAACGACAGCAGGCCAAGGACCACCTGCGAGCCAGTGAGGACCTGTTCCGCCGCGTTCACCTCGACGCCGAGCAGTTCTTCGTCGCCACGGGCGCGCACATGCCCGACGGCCCCTGGCTGGCACGATACCGCGCGGCGGCGGCCGGGCCGGCCGGCGAGGACCTGGCGCGCCGGGTCGAGAAGATGCGAAAAGCAGGTCTGAACGTTGGCGGCAACGAGCTCAAGACCGCGCCTCGCGACTACCCGGCGGACCATCCACGGATCGAGCTGCTGCGCTGGCGCGAGGCGGGCACCGAGCCGGCCGGCAACCGCAAGAGACGCACCGGTGCCTGAGCCTTTTCGGGACCTTTAGGCGGGACGGCCGCCCCGATCAGGCCCCGCCGACCGGCTTCAACGCGTCCACCAGGCGTCGCTGACCGCCGGTTCGGTGGGCACCAGCCGGCGCAGGAACTCGACGCCCCTCAGGAAGCCCTCCTCGACCGACAGCAGCGCGTCCTCGTGCTCGATCGAGAGCACACCTTCGTAGCCCGCCAGCCGGAGTGCGCTCACGATCCGCTTCCACTCCGACTCCCCATGTCCGTAGCCGACGGTTCGGAACACCCACGACCTCTGCCCGACGCGGTCCAGCGGGGTGGTGTCAAGGACGCCGTTGCGAGCGGTGTTGCGGGCATTGATGCCCGTGTCCTTGGCGTGGACGTGATGGATGGCGCCGGCCGCGCCCAGCTCCGCGATCGCCGTCTCCACGTCGATGCCCTGCCAGAACAGGTGGCTGGGGTCGAAGTTGGCCCCCACGGCCTCGCCGCAGGCCTCGCGGAGGCGGAGCAGGCCGGCCGGGTTGTAGACGACGAATCCGGGGTGCATCTCGAACCCGAGCCGGATCCGGTGGGCGCCGGCGTAAGCCGCCTCCTCCTTCCAGTAGGGGATCACCTTCTCGCGCCACTGCCACTCCAGTAGCTCGGCGTAGTCGGGCGGCCAGGCGCACGTGACCCAGTTGGGGTGGAGGGCGCTGTCGGAGTCGCCCGGGCAGCCGCTGAACAGGTTGACGCACGGGACCTCCAGCTTTTCGGCCAGCTCGACCGTGCGCCTGTATACGTCGTGACTGGCCTGGGCCACCTCGGGGCGCGGGTGGAGCGGGTTGCCGTGGCAGGACAGGGCGCTGATCTCCAGGCCCCGGCTGGTCACCGCGTCCAGGTAAGACTCTCGTTCGCTCGCTGAGGCCAAGAGGCGGTCCAGGTCGCAATGGCTCCCACCGGGGTAGTTCCCCGTCCCCACCTCGACACAGTCGAGCCCTGCAGACCGGGCCAGCTCGAGCGCTTCCTCAAACGGCCGGTCGGCGAAAAGGGCGGTCAGGACTCCGAGCTTCATGGAGGCCCTCGTATGCTAGTGCGATCAGCGAAGAAGACAAACAGCATGGGCGGCAAGGCGCCGCCGTGGATCGGTGGATCCGGGCTAAGTGCTGGCCGCTGCCACGATGCCGACGATCAGCACTATGACCGGCAGCACGATCAGCCCAGCGCAGAGCACGAGCAGCGCCAGCCAGGACGTGTTGGTGGCCACCCTGCCCGCGGCGGACGCCACGGCGGCGGCGGGATAGCGCCGCCTCCGGCGATCGAAAGACCTGTCCTCCATGGCGATCATGCTGGGACGCCAGCCTGAGGCGAGGTTGGCAGTTTCCTCAGGGTTTCCTGAGACCGCTCCGGCCGGACGGCTCAGCGGCGGAGGTCACCTATGATGCCCGGCGATGGCCAATCCGAAGATCACGTTCATCGGTGCCGGCAGCTCGGTCTTCGCGGCTCGACTCATCACCGACATCGTCGCCACCCCCGGGCTCGACAGCGGGACCTTCGCGCTTGTCGACATCGATGCCGACCGTCTCGACCTGACCCGGCGGATCTCGGAGAAGGTGATCCAGGCCTCCGCCAAGGAATGGCAGGTCGTGACTTCGACCGATCGCGAGGAGCTGCTGCCGGGCACCGACTACCTGGTCAACTCGATCGAAGTCGCGGGCCTCGACTGCGTCCAACCCGATTACGAGATCCCGTTCAAGTACGGCGTTGACCAGTGCATCGGCGACACCATCGGGCCGGGCGGCATCTTCAAGGCGCTCCGGACCGGACCCGACTGGCTGGCGATCGTGTCGGACACTGCTCGGCTGGCCCCTGGCGCCGTGGTCATGAACTACACCAACCCGATGTCGATCCTGACGCTGGCTGCGGCGCGGATCACGGACCTGTCCGTGGTCGGGCTCTGTCACAGCGTGCAGGGAACGTCCAGGCTGCTGGCGGATCTCCTGGAGGTCCCCTACCTCGAGCTGGAGTGGAAGTGCGCCGGGATCAACCACAACGCCTGGTTCACGGCCCTCTCCCATCGCGGAACGGACATGTACCCGCGCCTGCGTAAGCGCGCGCGCGAGCCAGAAATCTACGAGCGGGATCCGGTGAGGTTCGAGGTGATGCTGCACCTGGGCGCCTTCGTCACCGAGTCGAGCGGGCACTTCTCAGAGTACGTGCCGTATTTTCGAAAGCGCCCCGACCTGGTCGCCAAGTACGCGCGGGCGGGCTATCGCGGGGAGTCGGGCTTCTACGCGCGCAACTGGCCCCAGTGGCGCGAAGCCGGCGCGGCCCACATCCGCGCGACGCTGAACGATGACGTTCCTCTCGACCTGGACCGCAGCCACGAGTACGCGTCCTACATCGTGGAGGCGATCGAGCTCGACCGCCCGGTCGAGATCCACGGCAACGTCAGCAACGACGGCGCGATCGAGAACCTCCCGGCCGGCAACGTCGAGGTGGCCTGCCGGGTCGACGCCAAGGGCGTCCAGCCCAGTCGGTTCGGTGCGCTGCCGGAACAGCTGGCCGCGCTGAACCGCTCGCACATGGCGGTCCACGAGCTCGTCGTCGAGGCGCTCCTAGAGAGGGACCGCGAGAAGGCGCGCCTGGCCCTCATGCTGGATCCGCTGACGGCGGCCGTCTGCTCGCTCGAGGAGATCAGCCGGATGTTCGACGAGATGTGGGCGGCCGAGCGCCCCTACCTGACCGCTTTCGAGTAGTCCTCGCCCCGCAGCGCGGACAGGTCGTTGACCGATTCCCGAGCCTGTGCTTGAATGCCGCCATCCTGCGGGCGCAGGGACCCGCAAGGCAGCGGTCTGTTTGGGGAGTGGAACCATGCTGAACCGAAAACTGCCGAGTTTCCTGGCGGCTGCAGGTCTGGCGGTCGCCGTCTTCGCGGTCACCGCCGGCACCGCTTCCGCCGCCGGCCTATCCAGGTGCAACGGTGGGACGACGGCGCCCACCTCGATCGCACCCGGGACGTACGACTCGCTCGAGATCAGCGGCTTCTGTCAGCTGGACTCCGGGAACGTAAGGGTGAAGCACAACCTGACAATCCTGCCCGGCGGCGGGCTCAACGCTGCCTTCTCCGGGTCGAACCTGACGGTGGGTGGCGACGTAAGGGTCCAGCGGGACGGCATCCTCATCCTGGGCTGCGAACCGAACGCGTTCCCCTGCTTCAACGACCCCAATGGCAATACGGGCGGTACGCCCGGCATGCAGACCAATGACACGATCGGGCACAACCTGATCGCCAGCGACGCGATGATGGTGCTGCTGCACCGAAACAGGATCGGCGGCAGCGTCACCCAGCAGGGTGGCGGCGGCGGCGTGACATGCGCGTCGCAGCCGCTCGGGCCGAACGGGCCGCCGGCCTACACCACCTACGAGGACAACGTCATCGGCGGCAGAGTCTCGATCCGCGGCCTGCGGACATGCTGGGCGGGGTTCTTCCGCAATGACCTGTCCAGTGACCTCAGCTGGCGCGACAATCTGGAGGCGGACGAGGACGGCAACGAGATCGCGACCAACAACATCGAGGGCAACCTGAGCTGTTCAGGCAACGACCCGGCGCCTCAGCTTGGCGACTCCGTACAAGTCGGCAACACCTTGAACACGGTCCAGGGCGATGTCAGCGGCCAGTGCGTGGGCCTCGCGTTCCCGCACGAGGACAACCACCAGCACTAGAACGGCCTGTCAGAAGGGTTGAGAGGGCCCGCGGCCCCGCGGGTCCTCTCTCAATCCCGCTATTTTGCGTACCTGCAATCGGTTCGGCCCGCCACGACCACGCCTGCTCAGTGCAGGCGGTCGATGACGAGGAGCGCGTAGGCAGCCAGAACCCACGAAATCAAGCCAGCCGCCACCACCACGTAGCGCTCGCGCCCCACAGCCAGACAGCACAACGTACGCAGGCCGCCAGGCTTGCGCACCGGCGACCCCTACGGGAAGCGCTCCTCTCGGACGAAGTCCTGGAGGGGCTTCCGGCGGCCACCGCGCCGGGCGCCCTCGGCCGGGTAGCCCAGCGAGACCGCCGTCCTCACCATCCGGTCGGGCGGCACGCCGAGGATGCGCTTGGCCTCGTCCCGGCCGGCGTCCCTGAACCAGCCGATGCAGGACGCGACACCGTGAGCCTCGGCCGACAGCATGATGCGTTCCGCGAGCCGGCCTTCGTCAAAGGCGTCCTGCTCGGGCCGCTCGCCGGCCATCATCAGGACGAACCCAGCCGCGGCCCCCGCCAGGTGGCCGGCGTAACCCTCGACCGCGGCCAGCCGCTTCAGGGACTCCCGATCTCGGACCAGCACCGCGACCCAGTCCTGGCGATTGCTGGCGCTCCCCGACCAGCGGAGGACGCCCGGGATGTCGCGCATCGCATCGGCCCTGATCGACGACATCGACCGCCAGCTCGCGGCAGCCAGCACCAATTCCAGCGTCGACCTGCAGCTGGCGGCCATGAAGCAGCAGCTGGCGCTGCCCTCGGGAGGGGTCGTGGTCCGCATCCAGGGCGAGGACCAGTACCGGATATCGGAGGCCGACCACGCCGCGCTGGACGACTACGATCAGAAGGTGGTGGCGGCCATCAGCGCCGGCGACGAGGCCGCGTTCAACGCCTCTGTGAGCGCGGTGCTGGAGTTCGTGAGGACGAAGGGCCAGAAGCTGGGACAGGACGACCTCTCACCATCAGCGGTCATCCTGCCGGCAGGCGACATGACCCTGGCCGAGGCCAAGATCATCATGAGCGGCGACACGGCTGCCGCCATTAGCTGAGTCCGGGACACACCCTTAAGGCTGATCTGGCTGGGCGCTGCCCAGCCGCATCAGCCGGACGGCGGGCCTGACCGCCGCGCCCTGAAGAAGCAGCGACAGGGCGACCACCCCGTAAGCGATGACAGGGACGGAGCGGTCCACGGCAGCGACATTCGAGGCGGCGAGGGCCAGCGCGACCGAAAGCGCACCCCTGACGCCTCCCCACCAGAGCAGCTGGCGCCATCGCTGCGAGATGCCGAATGCGAGCATGTACACCGGCACCAGGCGCGCCGCGATCAGGATCAGAAATCCCGCGACCACAGAGCCGGCGACGCCCAGCACCGCGGCGGCCGGGAGCCCGATCCCGATCAGCGTGAACAGCGCCACGTTGAGCAGGATCGTGAGGCGGGCCCAGGAGCGCTCCGTGTGCCGGCCCCATGTCCCCACCCGCGCCATCGCGACGCCGGCGGCCACCACCGCCATCACGCCGCCGGCCCCTGTGACGGCCGCCAGCGCATAGCTTCCGTACGCCACGCAGAGGGTCAGGGCAACCTCCGTCGCCGCATGCGTCGTCATGCGCACCAGGATCGCCCCAAGCAACCCGACCACGATTCCGACGGCCACGCCGCCGACCGTCACCAGCACAAAGTTCAGGCCGACGGCGGCGGCCGAGACATGACCGGTGGCGACGGCAGCCAGGATGACCGTGAACGCGGCGACTCCGGTCCCGTCGTTGAAGAGGCTCTCGCCCTCGAGCAGCGCAGCCAGGCGCGCCGGGGCACCGCTCCGTCTCACGATCCCGACGACGGCGATCGGGTCGGTCGGGCTCAGTATCGCGCCGAGCAGGAACGCACTCGGCCAGGGCAAGCCAAGCGCGAGGCGGGCGAGTGTCCCTATGCAGCCGATCGACATCACCACGCCTAAGGTGGCCAGCAATGCGACCGGCAGGGCGACGCGACGGAGGGCTGCCAGGTCCAGGTTCAGGGCTCCCTCGAAGACGAGCGCCGGGACGAAGACTGCCAGGATCACGTCCGGGCTGAGCTGGATATGGGGCAGGCCGGGGAGGACACCGATGAGGATCCCGAATGCGGCCAGGACCACCTGGTAAGGCGGCCACCAACCTGCCGTCCGCCGGGACAGATCTCGAAGCACGCGAATGCTCTCCTGCCGACCAGACTTCCCGGCGCGCCCTACCGAATCACAGCGTCAGTGGAGACTGTACAGGTCGTCGTGGGAGCGCGAATACCAGAATGGGTGGATGAACACCGTCGAGGACCCGACCTCCGCGATCTCAGTTCTCCGGAACTTGCGAGCCGTCCGCCAGTTCGCCCCGAGGAATGAGCGCAGATCGGTGGTGTCCGCCCGCAGCGCGGCCGCCACCATGTCGAAGCCGTCCGGCTGAATGGTCACAGAATCACCCAAGAGCTTGCCACTAATGCTTCCCCGTGTTGGCCGCCGCCAAGCGTGCCCGCCGAGCGGCGGTCACTCCACCCCGTCCCGGCCGAGCCCCTAGCCTGACGCGGCCGGCGCGAAGAGCCGGATAGCCTCCCCGAAGATCGGGAGCGCGCGCTCGACCATCGCATCCGTGGCGGTCAGCGAGAGCCGGATGTAGCCGGGCAGCTCGAACGCCTCGCCAGGCATCGCGAACACGTGGTGCTCGGCCAGCCAGTCGCAGAACTCGACGGCGTCCGGGATGGGGCTGCGCGGCATCAGGTAGAAGGTGCCTTCCGGTGACTCGAGCTGGTACCCCTGTGCCCGGAGCTCGGCCACCATCCGGTCGCGGCGGCGTTCGATGGCGGGTAGGTCGATCAGCATCCGCTCCAGCTCGGGCATGGCGCGCTGCATGGCCGTGTCCGGGACGGCCCCGGCGGCCAGGGAGAGCATCATCAGGGCCGGCCGGAGCCGGTCACGATCCGGCATCGACGGCGGCATGGCGAGGTAGCCGGCTCGCTGCGAAGGCGCCAGCAGGCTCTTCGAATAGGAGTGGAGCATGAACGTCGCCGGGTAGAAGCGGGCCGGCGTGATCATCCGGCGGCCGTCGAACAGGATCCGCGCGTAGGCCTCGTCGCTCAGCAGGTAGATGCGCCGCCCGTTCTTTCGCGAGGCACGCTCCAACAACTCGGCGAGGCCGCGCAGCCGCTCCTCGGAAAGCAGCCGGCCGCTGGGGTTGTGGGGCGTGTTGACGACCACCGCCCGCGTCCTCGGCGTCAGGGCGCGCTCGAGCGCCGGCAGGTCGAGATCGAAGCCGTCGCGCGTGAGGAGCACCCTGACCGGCTCGGCGAGCTGCTCCGCCAGCATCGACTCGTAGAAGAACCACGGCGGCGACATGAAGACGACCTCGTCGCCGGGATCGACCACGGCCCGCATCGCCAGCTGGAGGCCGGACGCGGCCCCCCGGGTCAGGAACACGTCGGCCGGGTCGAGATCGAGCCCCAGCCGCTCGGCGAGCGCGCCGGCGACGACCCGGATGGCCTCCGCGAAGGGCGGACCGTAGGAGTAGTAGGAGGGTGAGTCGGGGACGAGGGCCCGCTGGATGGCGGCGACGTATTCCGGCATGGCCAGCTCCTGGGGGTTGCCCGCCAGGAAGTCGCAAGCGTCGGGGTGTGCGAGATCCCGAGGCTGCATCAGGATGCGCAGGATCGGACCGGCGGCCCGGAGCGAGCGGTCGACGCGGCCGGCGACCGGGGAGGCGGCCTCTGGCGCAGTACTCATACGCCAAGACTAGTGTCCCGGGGTCGGCCGGACGGCGCCGGAAGGGGCGCACAACCCGGGTAACGCGCCTTTCGCCGCCTTCGAGGTGCCGCGTTACCCGGACAAGGCGGCTCGCCGGCTCCTCGCGGACTGCTCCCTTTAGGTCAGGACTCGTGCGACGCGGAGCTTAATCAAGCCATAACCCGCCCTTAAGGTCCCTCCGGGCACGATCTTTGTATGCGCCAAACGAAAGCATTACTCGCGTTATTGGCTGGGCTGCTCATCACCGCCTGCGGGGGAGCGGGCTCAGGCTCCTCGCCCAGCGGGGCTCCAGCATCCGTCGATGTCGGCTCTGGCAACCTGGCTGGAGCGGGCTCGACATTCACCGAACCCTTCTACACGAAGGCGTTCTACCAGTACTCGCAGCTGCACAGCTCGGTCGCGGTGAACTACCAGCCGATCGGATCCGGGGGCGGCATTCAGCAGTTCACGAAGGGCACCGTCGACTTCGGCGCGAGCGACGTGCCGATGACCGCTGCCGAGGTCGCCGCGGCCGGTGGCGCGGACGCGATCGCCGAGTTCCCGACTACGCTGGGCGTAGCGGCGATCGCATACAACCTGGCCGGGATCGACAAGCTTCAGCTCGACGGCCCGACGTTGGCCAAGATCTATCTCGGCCAGATCAAGACCTGGAACGATCCGGCCCTGGCCGCGCTGAACGGTACGACGAAGCTGCCGGGCACGCCGATCAGCGTCACGCACCGGTCGGAGGGGTCGGGCACGAGCTACGCGTTCACCGACTACCTGTCGAAGCAGAGCGCCGAGTGGCAGACGAAGGTCGGCGTCGGCAAGTCGGTGCAGTGGCCGACCGGGATCGGCGCCAACGGCAACGCCGGGGTCGCGAACGCGGTCAAGACCACCGACGGCGCCATCGGCTACGTCGAGCTGGCCTTCGTGGTCCAGGCCCGGATGCAGCAGGCCTACCTCAAGAACAAGAACGGCAAGTTCGTGCAGGCATCACTGGCAGGCGGGTCTGCCGCCGCAGCCGGCACCACCGGACTCAGCACGACCAACTTCTCCATCACTGACGCCCCGGGCGATACGAGCTACCCGATCGCCACATTCACCTGGGCGATCATGAAGAAGACCCAGGCCGACGCGGCCAAGGGCAAGGCCCTCACCTACCTGATGCAGTGGCTCGTCACAGGCGGCCAGCAGTACGGCAAGGACCTCCAGTACGCGCCGCTGCCAAAGGCTGTCTCGGACCTCGCCCAAACGAGCCTGAAGACCGTCACCGCCAACGGCGCGCCGATCCTCAAATAGCAGTTCACTCCTCTGTCTCGCCGGGACCTGCACTGCCCTGCAGGTCCCGGTTCGTGCGTTTTGGCGGAGGGTTTTTGGAGGCTAGGTTCCCTTCTCAATCCCGGATGGGGCCGAGTTCCTGGTGCTGAAGGCATCGGTTGAGTCAGGGCCGACCGAACTTCCGTCCAGGGTCCCATGGGCGGTGCAGCCGGTGTTGGCGCAGTTGGTCATCACGAACATGGAGACGAAGTCCGAGCTCGGTTCGCCGCCACCGCCTCCGTCGCTGCCGCTCTGCCCGTTCTGCTGTTGGTCGCCGCTCTCTCTGTCAAGGGCTGGGACGAGCGCCGCCAGGTTCTGGTAGTCGCCCACGAAGAAACCACGGGCGTTGGGCGCGGCCTCCATGTTGAACGGACCGCCGATCAGCTTGCGCGGACCGAAGTCGAGGCCGACCCCGGAGGTGGCTGTGAACCACGTGTCGGTGAGGAGCACGTCGGGCCTGGTCAGCGGGGGCGTGAAATCGTAGTACGTGACCCCGACCTGTCCCTTGGCGTTGACCGCGATCGCGAGAGTGAAGGCGGCCCTGTCATTCGGCGGGTTCACGAAGGTCGGGGCTGACCAGCTGCCGGGCTGCCCGCCTCTGGTCGAAGTGGAGGCAAGCAGCATGTCGTTCTGGAAGCCGTTTCGGCGGCCATCCTGCCAGATGACGTAGAGCTGGCCGGTGTTGGGATCGATTGCCGGCTCGGGGATGATGTCGCCCGTCCGCAGCGGCCTGGTCTCGTCGCCGGGGTACACGACCCCGCAGAAGCAGGCCCTCAGCTCGGCGGTCGTCGCGAGCCGCTGGACGTACTTCGGGGCGCTCCGGTGCGTCCCCATGTCGGTCGAGCTGACCATCTCGATGTTGTCCCTGCCGGTCGCGTCGATGAAGTTGAAGAAGTCGTACAGGACGCCGGAGTGGCGGTCGATCACGATCTGATTGCCGATCGTCTGCTCGTTGGGCCCGGTCGATACGATCTGGCGCGGCGTCTCCCAGGTCCGGCCGCCGTCGCTGGTACGGCTGAAATAGGCCGGCCCGGTGAAAACGTTGGGGCAGGGCGTGGCCGCCGGCGCGCCTACGGCCGGCGCCGACCGCTTGGCCTGCGTGGGGGCGTTGTGGGCGGTCCGAGCCGCCTGGCGGGTCGCCGCCGCGGGGCAGGGCGGGAAGAAGTCGAGCAACCGGTCCCAAACGACGTAGGCCCAACCGGCGTTGGCGGGATCGGCCGTCACCGACTGCTTGTCGTCTGCCGGGTTGAGCGTATCCGTACGGGCCAGCAGGGGGTCGACGTCCTGCTGGTTTACCCAGGTGCGCCCGCCGTCATGGGAGATCGCGGTTCCGAGGCCGTTGCGGACGAAGTCGCCGTCGAGGGGCAGGCTCACCGCGTAGGCCGTGCCATCCGGCCCGATCGACTGCCAGGGGTCTGAGGTGCGCTCGTACTGGAGCACCCTGGTGCGGTAGAAAGGCTGGGCGCACTCCGTGAAGGGCTGGGGGGTCTGGCCCCAGCTCGCGCCCCCATTGAAGGACCACGTGGCGACCTGGCCCTTGGCGCCGCCATCCGACCAGCGGTCCTGCTGCCAGCTGCCGATGAGGTTGAGCCAGGCGGTTAACAGGCCAGCCGTCAAACACCATTGATCCGCTCGGATCGGAAGTCGAGCCGCACTCTCAACTCCACGCGCGCCACTGTTCAGCCAAGTGGGGAATCTGGGCTAAGACGTTGCAGCCGGATCGTGAAGTGTGTAATAGTTACCACCTTCACTATGAACCGCTCTCAATTGCAGCACCCCGCCATTCCCGGCCACAAGTTCGAGCGCGACGACAGCCGCTGCCTATTCGACCCGGCCATGCGGTCGATGATGAGCAGCGTCGGGTCCGGCGACCGCCTGGCGGCCGTCGAGGCACTGGGCGCCCTGCGCTGGGCCGCCAAGGACCTCCACCTGCTGATGGAGCGCTGGGCGGAGCTGCACGGTCTCAGCGAGGGCAGGCTGCAGATCCTGTTTCGGCTCCGCCACCAGCCCGAGGCGGGGGTCGCGCTGGGCGACCTGGCGACGATGCTGAACGTCAGTCCTCGCAACGTGACCGGCCTGATCGATACCCTGGAGCGCGACGGCCTCGTGGAGAGGGTGCCTGACCTTGATGACCGGCGGTCGATCCAGGCCCGGCTGACGGCGGACGGACGCGAGCGCATCGACGGGATCTGGCACGAGGCGTTCAATCACCAGCTGCCGATCACCCAGGGATTGACGGGGAAGGAGCTCGTCCAGCTGCGGCACCTGTGCTTCCGCCTGGTCGAGAACATGAACGCGCTGGGTACGGGGGAGAACAAATGACCGCTGCGATGCTGTCCGGCCGGGCCAAGCTCCTGGCCACGATCGGCGTGATGCTGTCCCTGCTGCTGGCGTCTCTGGACCAGACGATCGTCGGTACCGCGATGCCCCACATCGTCGCCGAGCTCAAGGGCCTGGACTACTACGCGTGGGTGACGACCGCCTACCTGGTGACCTCCACCATCGTCGTCCCGATCGCCGGCAAATTGGGCGACATGTTCGGTCGCAAGCCGTTCCTGCTGCTAGGCATGATCGGCTTCGTCGGCGCCTCGGCCCTCTGCGGGCTGTCGCAGAACATGTTCGAGCTGGTGGTCTTCAGAGGCATCCAGGGCCTGTTCGGCGGAGTGCTCTTCGCGAGCGTGTTCACGGTCATCGCCGACATCTTCCCGCCCGAGCAGCGGGCGCGCACCCAGGGCATCTTCGGAGGCGTCTTCGGGCTCTCCTCGATCATCGGACCGACCGTCGGCGGCTACCTGACGGACGGGCCGGGCTGGCGCTGGGTCTTCTACGTCAACGTCCCGATCGGGATCGCCGCTGTCATCATCGTGCTGCTCAGCCTGCCCTACGTCCGCTCCAAGCTGAGCTGGCGCGACATCGACTTCGCGGGCTCTGCCGCCCTGAGCGCCGGTATCGTCCCCCTGCTGGTGGCGCTCTCGATCACTCGCGACCACGCCTGGACCGATCCAGCCGTCGTCGGCCTGCTCGCAGTCGCGGTGGTCTTCCTGGTCGGCTTCTTCTTCATCGAGCGACGCTCTGAGCACCCGATCGTCCCGTTCTCGCTGTTCCGGAACAACGTCTTCGCGGTCTCCGTGATCATCGCCTTCTTCAGCGCCTTCGGCATGTTCGGCTCGATCATCTTCGTGCCGCTCGTGTTCCAGGGCGTGCTCGGAGCCAGCGCGACGAACTCGGGCCAGCTGCTGACCCCCATGATGCTCGGGCTGATCGTCTTCAGCACCCTGGCGGGCCAGGCCATGACGCGCATCCGGTATTACCGCTTCATCGGGACGCTGGGCGCCCTGCTGATGATCGGCGGGATGCTGCTGCTCTCCACGGTCACCGTGCACACCAACCAGCTCGAGGTCACGCGCGACATCGTCATCGTCGGCGCCGGGCTGGGCCTCACGTTCCCCTTGACCCTGGTCGCTGTCCAGAGCGCGATCCCGTTCGAGATGCTCGGCGTGGCGACGAGCCAGATCCAGTTCTGGCGGAACCTGGGCGGCACCGTCGGGACGGCCGTCCTCGGTTCGATCCTCGCCAAGCGATTGCCCGATGCGATCGCCACCCAGGTGGCGGCTCTGCACCTGCCGTCGACCTTCCAGTTCAAGACCGGGGGGAGCCCGCAGGCGCTTTTCGACGCCAACCAGCTGGCGGCGGCCAGGGTCGGACTGCCGGCCCAGGCGCAGGTCCTGTTCGACCACGTCATCGCGGCGACCCGGGTGGCGCTCGCGGACACCCTGCACGACCTCTTCCTGTACGCGTCGGCGATCATGGTCGTCGCCCTGGTCGCGACCTTCTTCATGCGCGAGGTGCCGATCAGGAGACAGTCACAGCCGGCCTTTGCAGAGATTCCGGCGGACGACGATGAAGACCGCAGGGCCGCGACCGGGTAGACGGCCTGGTCAGTCGCGCGGCAACTTCACGGTCTCCCGTCGGGTAGCCGACTCCACCGCCGCTGCCACCAGGGCCAGGCTGCCCAGGTTGTCGCGTCCTGAGCTTTCCGGCTCGCGGTTCTCGCGCAGCGCGCCGACGAACTCAGCGAGACTGCCACAGCGATCTGTGCGCCGCATGACTTTGAGGGCTACCGGCTTCGGCTCGCCCCCCCGCCGCCGAACCATCACCTGGTCGGCCAGGCTGTTGTCGTCTCCGCGGCTGGTCCACAGCACCTCGCCGCGCTGGAAGTCCATCCGCCACTTGCCGGCCCACGGTGTAGGTGGCCCGGCGCCGATCCAGCTCGCACGGTAGCTGACAACCGGGCCGCCTTCGAACACGATTGAAGCGGCCGCGGCGGACGGCCCGCTGAAGCCGCTCCAGGGGGGATTCCACGCCTCACAGGAGACCCGGACCGGCTCCCTCCCGAGGATCATTCGCAGGAGGTCGAAGTGGTGGATCGACATGTCGACGAGCAGCGGCTGGTCGTAGCCGTGGTGCGGGTTGGGGCCACTCGCGCCGACCGGCGAGGGGCGGGAGAAGTCGATCCAGACCTGGTGCAGCTCGCCCAGGAGCGCCTGCTTGACGAGCCGGGCGACCTCTCGGACGGCGGGAAAGAAGCGGTAGTTCTGGCTGACCATGAGCACGAGTCCGCGCTCGGACGCGAGCCCGACCAGTTGGCGCGCCTCGGCGAGGCTGGGAGCAAACGGCTTCTCCACCAGGACGTGCCTTCCGGCCGCGAGGGCGGCTCGCGCGACCGGAACGTGGCCGGGGAGGAGAGTCGTCACGAGCACCGCGTCCGGCTGGGCAGCCTCGAGACCCGCCTCCACGGAGGCGAAACAGCGGTCGGCCGGGATCGGAACCTGGTCTCTCAGCAGCCTTAGCGCAACCGGGTTGGGGTCCACGCAGCCCACGAGCTCTACCTCCGGTAGCTCGGGGATCACGTGGGAGGCCCAGTCTCGGCCCCAGCCGCCCATCCCAACCTGCAGGATCCGCAGAGCACCTCGTTTCAACGCTCGACCGGCGACAGCGTACTCCCGGCCGGGAGGGCGCCAGCACGCGCCGCTACCACGATCGCTACTCCTCTCGGAGGAGCTCGACCGGATTGAGTCGCCGAAGGCTGCGGGCTGCCAGCACCACCGAGAGCCCCATGCCCCCGAGGACCAGGGTCGCGAGCAGCCCGAGCTCGCCGGCCGGCACTGTCAGCGAGGCGGGCGCAATCGTGAAGAGAGGAGCCAGGATCTGCACGAACATGACCGCCATGGCCGCGCCGACCGCGGCGCCCACCACAAGGCTGAGGACGGCGACTGCTACGCCCCTCGAATTCAGTGCTGAGGCGGCCGGGGGGTGTCCGTGGCGCGAGTATGCGACTCCGTCAAGACGCGGCGGAACTGACGCACCGACGAGTCCCGGGCCCGCGACTCCGGCGGCTTCGGCCTTGGACTGGCGAACGTGCGCGACCTCGTCACCGCGATGGGCGGGACCATCGAAGTCGACAGCAACGTGGGCGGCGGCAGCCGCTTCAAGATCGTCTTGCAGGCGGCCGCCGGAGCGCCGGCGTGAGTCGATCCTGGTGGTCGAGGATGAGGTCGCGCTCAACCACGTTATCCTCGAGGAGCTGATCGCCGCCGGCTACGAGGTGCGCCAGGCGTTCGACGGCGCGACTGCGCTGCAGATGGTCGAGGAGCGCCTCCCCAACCTGGTGATCCTGGACTGGATGCTGCCCGGCGTCGACGGCCTCGCGGTGTGCCGGCAGCTCCGGCGCGAGCACCTGATGCCGATCATCATGCTGACCGCCCGCTCGGAGGAGGTCGATCGCGTGATGGGCCTGGAGGTGGGCGCCGACGACTACCTCGTCAAACCGTTCGCGATGCGAGAGCTGCCCGCGCGCACGCGCGCGATCCTCCGGCGTTTTGACTTCGACACGCAGCTCCCCGCCGAGCGATCAGCGGAGACCGACCAGCGCCCGATCGTGAACGGGCCGCTGCGCATCGAGACCTGGAGGCGGCGCGTCCTGCTGGACGGCGCCGAGGTCGACCTGACGCCGAAGGAGTGGGACCTATTGGTGCTGTTCGCCTGCAACCCTGGTCGGGCCTTCAACCGCGAGTTCCTGATCGAGCGGATCTGGGGCGGCGACTACGAGGTCTTCGATCGGGCCGTCGACAACCACATGCGACGCCTCCGCCAGAAGCTGGGAGCATTCGGCGATCGGATCGAGACGGTCAGAGGCGTCGGCTACCGGTTCGTGGACTGATCATGTCGACGTCGCAGCGGGTACGGTCCTGTCGACGAACTCGCATGCTCCGAGGGCGCCGAAGTGCGTCGCAGTCGAGGCCGTTCGGACACAGTCCCGCGGCAGCCAGGGCCTAGGGTCAGACCCACATGAACAAAAGTCCACTGGCCGCCACCTACCGCGGCCTCGCGCTGCCGTTCGTCGTGATCGCGGCGGGCCTGGTGCTCCTACTGGCCAACCTCGGAGTGATCACCTGGAACCAGGCCGGCCGGCTGTGGGTACTCCTGCCGCTGGTCCTGATCCTGCTGGGCGGCGAGCTCCTTCTCCGCTCGGTCGCGGCGCCGGCAACCGCGCGGCCGTTCGCCGCCGGGCTCGCGATCCTGCTGCTGGTGGCCGGCCTCACGTACGTGGCGGCCGGGCCGGGCCCCAAGCCAGGGCCCACGTCGAACACTGCCGGAGCCCCGCTCGGCAGTGCGATGACCGGGACGCGCGAGATCGATGGCGGCACGCTGTCCGTGACCGCGACGACGAGACCGCTCGGTGACCAGCTGTACACCGCGACGCTTCAATACCCGTCCGGCGGCCGGCCCAACGTGGTCGCCGGCGATGGCTCCGTGCGCATCTCGTTCGATGCTCACGGCTTCGATGGGTTCCTCTTCGGTCGCCAATCGCTGCCGAAACGTGCGGTAGTCATCCAGCTCAACGACCAGGTCCCCTGGCAGATCAGCGTCGCCGGCGGTGCAACCACATCTCCCTCGACACGACCTAGTGGACCGTAACAGC
>DHIW01000121.1:34531-34836 GCA_002404015.1 Chloroflexi bacterium UBA4736 | reverse complement strand
AAGTCGATCCGGTTCAAGCGGCTCTCTCGTAGACATGGTGGAGCCCATGTCCCGTTAACCATGGTCCGTCGACTCGCATCACGCTGCCCGAGCGTACTGACGGGACAGGCGAGAGGGTGGACTATGCCGAAGGCGGCTGTCCTCTGCTAGCTCGCGTCCTTCTCCGCGGCGCGGATCAGGTCTCGCAGCGAGTCCGCGAAGTTGTGCGGTGCCACTTGGGGCTGAGGCAGATTAAAGGGCGATGACCGCCGTCGGGTGACAGTCAGGCGGCCTTTATCAGGCCGGCCGCCAGGGTGGCCATGGCA
>DHIW01000121.1:0-34268 GCA_002404015.1 Chloroflexi bacterium UBA4736 | reverse complement strand
AGCCACCGCAGACCGACATCCCCTCGTCGCAGGCGAGCGGTATTAACAGGATCACTGGCGCGGCGATCAATGGCTGATTTAGTATTAGTGACACAGCAAACACTAGCATCGCCATGCCTGACCAAACCAACAATGTTTGGGCGCCAAGACCGGGATTAAGAAACCAACCTGCACCAAGCTGCTTCCGCGTCGAACGCCCGGAGAATATGGAACGGCCTCCGATTAGCAGCACGAGACATCCAGCGATCGCGATTGCGAGCGCTAACCGCCGAAGACCACCGTCCAATTAAGCGTGGCCCTGACGCAGCCTGAGTACAACGGCCGTGATGACCAGACCGGTCATCACGATGAACGCCGCGACCGTCACAGCAGCAAACACGATACGCAGACCTAGCCAGTTCCCGATCCCGGCGGACACAGCTAGTGATCCAATAATCATGGTGATCCAGCTGGCCCAACGAATCAACCGCACCGCTGGGCCGCCACAGATCGCCAGAACGCAAGCCGGTGGCCACCTGGCCGCCAGCGTCTTGGCTGCATCACGACAGTTCGCCGGCTATCCGCGTCACTACGGGCCGCAATGCCAGCTCGGGTCATTCGTGGAGTGGCAAAGTTCCCAGCCGACAACCGCGAACCCGAGGACGGTGAGGACGACGCCGGCCACCACGCCAACAAGCGAACCCAGGAAAACAGCTACACCGACTCCCGCGACAATGAACGCCATGCCCAATGTAAGCAACTATGTCAACCCAACCCAGCAAGCCACTGCGGTCGACTCGGTTCACAGGATCATCGCTCGCATATGTGTAGGAGTCCTGAGAGGCGGGATTGGCGATTGAGCCTCCAACCGGGTCCTGTTGCGGCCACCTCCCAATACTGGGGTCGTAGTTGCGGTGTACGTGAAACTCGTTTCGACCTCACCGACGGCGCGCTGGTCCGCGCTTGCGGAAAAAGAGCATGATGATCGCGCTCTGGCCGAGGAACCCAATGACGACCGGCTTGTGCGTGGCCCATGTGAGTCCGATGCCCGCCACGATGGTGAGTAACCCGAACAGGAGACCAAGGCGTTGCCGGTTGTCTAGTTTTGGCATCACACTTTGGACCAAACCAGCTGCATCACCACCCCAGACTGAGTGTCGGGCCTCCTGGATCCCATCCGAGTAGTCGCGCCACAGAGTATGCCGCTAGACCGATACCGACTCCTGCGAGCACTGGGGGCACCCATGCGGGCGCCGTCACGAAGATTATGACGACACCCACTACCGCCGCCACTATCCCGAGGCCCGCCATTACCGCGTCGAACCAGGAGAAGTGGCGTACCCGGTGGGGTCCGTGGCGTTTATCGGATCGTCACCCACATAGACGTAGCGGTTCATCCGGCCCGGAAGTCCGACCGTCCCCGGCAGGGGATCCCTCTGTGTCCATCGTCCTAGGTTGGGATCGTGATACCGGGTGCCGGCCCAATGTCGAGCCGGGACCGTCTGAGCGAGGCGTCAACTCGGCGGTCCGAACCTGTCAGGGCGGGAAGCTCTTCCTGGCCGCAGCGTTCGCGACCCCTGTTCGTCTCATCTGATGACAGAACGACATTTCGGTCCAACTGTGGTGCCCGAGGCGACGTCCAGCGGAGGGCGAAGAGGTGACCTTAGACCAGCGCCAAGATTGCCTTGAACGTACGCCGCGGTCGGCCTTCAACACGCGGCGTGGTCGCCCTTAGCGACCCACTAGACAGCTAACGCCCACGCCTCTCCGACCGGGCGGAGCTCAGCTACCCCACCCCGGGCCCTCTGGAAACCCAAGCACCTTACTCTGCGCTGTCGGCTCGTTCGGCACCAGTTTCTGAATTTGTGGTTCATCCACAAATTGGCGTTGCTACACGCGTTGCTACACAGGCAACCTAAAGTAGCCGGTTTGGGCAGCCCGCTAAGATCAAAAAATGGTGCGCCTGGCAGGAATCGAACCTGCTGCCTTACGGTCCGGAGCCGTACGCTCTGTCCGGTGAGCTACAGGCGCGGGTGGGTCCTCAGTGTAGCCTGCGGGCTGGTCGCGCTCTCCGGCGCGGCGCTCCTGACAGCCGGCTGCGACACCGCCCTTCCGATCGTCGGGGGAACTTCCCCGACGTCAGTCTCGTTGCAGCCTTCCGACCTGCCCAAGGATCTCGAGCGCTGCCCCTCCTCGGGCGATATCAACTCCTACCTGGCCAACCTGAAGACCAAGAACGTCGACGGCTACAACGGGACCCTGGACGCCTGGAAGAAGCTCCAGGCGCAGGGCGCCAAGAATGCCGCGATCGTCAGCTACGCCGCCGATCCGGCCGCCTGCACCGGCGAGATGGGGACCGGGCGAGGCCGGACTGCAGCCAGTTTCGTGATCCAGTTCAAGGACGACGGCAGCGCGGCGATCGCCTGGAAGCACGGCATCCTCGGCTTTCCCTCCCCCACCCAGGGACAGCAGACGCCTGGACTGAAGGTGGGAACGGGGACCGGGCTGGGCGCTAACTCCTGGGCCCTGGAAGAGGCGGTCCAGGGCCGGTCGCTCTACCTTGCTTTCTGGCAGGGCCACAGCTTCGATGTTTTCTTCCTCGGTGAGGATCTGTCCCAGGACGAGTCGCAGCGGGCCCTCAGCTCGGTGGCTGGGCGCGTCCGCTAGGAGGCACCTTGGCCGGCTCTTCTACACTGGAGCGTCTGCGCCTGTAGCTCACCGGATAGAGCGCTTGCCTGCGGAGCAAGAGGTAGCAGGTTCGATTCCTGCCAGGCGCACCACCCCTTGACAGAACGCGAACCTTTTGAGTGGGCACGATGAACGAGGGTTGGATCGAGTGGCGGCCCACCACGCGCGTCGGCCCGAGGAGGACGGACGTCAGGGCCATGTGGCCCTCCCTGGTTGATGAGGCGATCATCTCGCAGACCTCGGTGAGGATCTCTTCGATCTCCTCCCGAGTCGGCAGGCGGTCGTCCAGGGCGACAGCGTTCTGGAGGCCAACACGATCGCAGCGCAGGTTGCTGAGCCACGCGACTATCGCTTTGTAATGCTTGACAACGGCTAATTTCTATCCGGTGGATCAGTGCGTGCATGCCGTCCGGGACGAGCATCGTTGGGCCATCGTGGTCGAGGCGCTCGGGTACAACCGCGAGCGGGGAACCTAATCGACGTGCTCGACAAGTTCGGCAACTGTGTCGGCTCGCCCGACGCCAGTGACGAGGACTTCATCGGTCGCCTGGACAACTACGAAGAGCTGTGGGCTCTTGAAAAGGACGATCGCCCGTGGCACGCCGCCGGCCGCCTTGTTATGTAAGGCTGGGTTACGTCACCTTCTCCCGTGAGAACCTGGCAGGGGGTTCGGCAACAAGCGCTGGAGACAAGCGACAACCAGCGGCAGCTGCGCCGCCGCGTATACCGCATGCGAGAGATAGTGTGCATAGCTCTGCTCAGGGGAGAACGGCAGGATCGGCAGCGGCAGCACGCTTAGCCCACCCCCGATCAGCATCAGCGCTCCGTACACCAGCATTGCCACCACCGGCCAGCGGGCTCTCGGCGCGCGCCACGTGGCCAGCACAAAGAGCGCAGCGACGAGACCCATCCCGACGCTGTCCACCGTGATCCCGGCCGTGCCCGGAAACTCGCGGGCGTCGTGAAACCACAGCCCCAGCCACGACAGGGCAGCGGTGAAGTAGAGAAGGCGCAAAGCTTCAGACTGACGAACGGCTGACCCGACCCTCGCGTACCATCGCGGGCAGCGAACTCCAGGCGTAGGTCGGCTGCAGTCCCCTGAGTCGCGCCAGCGGTGCGAGCGGAGCAAGCGCCAGCCGCTGGATTGCCCAGGGTGGCGAGGCGAGCCGGATCTCCCTTGCGAAGACCGGGGCCGAGACCGCGATCTGCAGCAGGGACGGCATTCCGCCCTCGTCCAGCTCTCCGCGCTGCGACAGGACGAAAAACGTCTCGAAGAACTCGGCGCTCCTGAGCGCCGGTCGGAACTCCCCGATCCATTCCACTACATCCTTGCCGTCATTCCGGAAGGTGTGCGGCGTGTTGGCCGGGATCTCGAGCCTCTCTCCAGCGTTCACCCTTACCTCACGCCCCTTGACCATGAACAGCAGCGAACCCGACAGGACTTCGGCCGTGCTCACCTGCTCGGGATGGACGTGCACCGGCTCGAAGGGACCAGGCGGGCTGTGCTCCTCCAGCCTGAGCAGCTCGCCGCCGCTGTCCTCCCCTGTGATGACGAACTTCATCCGCTGCCCTGTCCGCGCGTTCTCGATCTGGTCTCCGGCTCTCAGCATCTCTCAGCACCTCACAAACCCGGCCGCCGAACAAATTCGATATAGTTACCCTTGTATTGACTAGGGTGAATCTAGAGCCAAATGACCGGCGTGTCAAGCGTCGTTATCGCTCGCCTCAGCGGGCGGAACAGGCAAACGCCACCCGACGCGAGATCCTCGAGGCGGCGCGCCGCCTGTTCACCAGCCGTGGCTTCGGACGAACGACGATGGAGGCGGTAGCCACCGAAGCCGACGTGTCGGTGGCCACCGTCTACCTCATCTTCGGAAACAAGCTCGCGCTGGTGTCCGCGCTCCTGGCCGATGCCAGCGAAGATCCATCGCTCGATGTGCAACAAGTGCTCGACGAAGTCGATCCTCAGCGCCAGGCGAGTATCGGAGCCCACCTGATCCGCGAGCTCCACGAGCGCACCGCCGGCGTCACCGGGATTCTCCTTTCGGGGCGCGGAAACGACCCCATCCTGGAGTCGATGTGGGACGCCTGGCAGGCGGGCCACTTTGAAGTGGTGACCAAGGTCGCGCGTTATCTAGCCAGGCGCGGCGGTCTCCGCTCGGGCCTCGACGAGACGCACGCCGCCGACGTGCTCTACGCGCTGACCGGCTCCGAGATCTTCCGACAGCTGGTCATGGAACGCGGTTGGTCGCCCGATCGCTTTGAGGAATGGCTGGCCTACTCGATTCGCCGGCTCGTCATCGCCGAGGCCGCCGGATGATCTACCTGTCGACGCTTAGACCGGGCGTCGGTCGCGCCGAGCGCAGAGGCGACGGCGCCTGGAAGATCGAGATGGTCGCCGGCGGCCTCGACGTTCGGTGCCTCGCAGTCGATCAAGGCACGGCACGGTCCTGGCCGGAACCCATCGTGACGGCGTCCACCGCTCCGAAGATGGCGGGCGCACCTTTACCGGCTCGGGACTTCCCGGTCTCTGCGTCACGGCGGTCGGGATCAGCGCCGCGGAGCCGGGGCTAGTCTTCGCGGGCGTGAAACCCGCGGCCGTCTACCGATCGGACGACGGCGGACGGGGCTGGCGCCGGCAGATTGGGTTCGAGCGTGTCAAGCGCTTCTTCTGGTTCGCCGGCGGAGAGGCCCTTCACCGCGTACGTCCAATCGATCGTCGTTTCGGAGCGCCATCCCAAGATCGTGATCGCCGGAATCGAGGCTGGTGCAGTTGTCCGGAGCATCGACGGCGGCGAAACCTGGCAGGGACACCGGGCTGGTGCGATGCGCGACTGCCATTCCCTGGCGACCGCGGCGGGGCGGTTTTTTGAGGCGGGCTACGGTGGCGGGGCCATGAGCGAGGACGGTGCCGTGTGGCGACGCCCGGCCGGCCTCGACCGCAGATATGGCTGGGCCGTCGCCGCCGTCGCCGACGGCGAGACATGGTTCCTATCCTCGTCACATGGGGTCGAGGCTCACTCGGACCACGCCGACGCTGCGATATGGAGATGCCGCGGTGGTGGCCCCTGGGAGCGGCTCGCGGGCGGGCTGCCGCAGCCGATGAACTCGATGCCGTACAGCTTGATCACCGGGCCTGAGCCGGGGAGGCTTGACGTGGGGTTCGCCGACGGCACGGTGTGGGAGTCGCGGGATGGCGGCGATACCTGGGCCCCCCTGCCCTTCAGGCTTCCTAGGGTCGAGCGCGCCTTGGCGCGGCTGGACGGCCGTGGCCGTTCGGAGATTTGCCTAAGGCGCGTACGGAGATTGAAAGCCGCCCGGAGAATCTGGAGGCTGCACCGTCTACCGGTGGTAGCAATCCCGACGGAGCTTCGCGTGCCTGTCGCTGAGTACGATCAGGTGCCCGTTAAGAAATGTCAAAAGGTTCCTATTGTGTAAACCTGGGAGCACCATCAATGCGAGTCGCGAAGGAAGGCCAGCACCGCCGCCACCCGCCGGTGCACCTGCGGCTCCTCAGACAGGCCCAGCTTGGAGAAGATCGCGTTGGCGTACTTCTCCACCGCCGACTCGGAGGGCCTGAACGACCTCCGCTTCCTCGGCGGCGGTCTTGTGATCGACCTCCTCACGTTCCCGGCGCCGCTCGGTCTGGTAGTGCTCGGTGTCGCTGCGGGCGGCAAGGTAGCCGCCAAGGCCCATCGCGATCGAGCCGGCCGCGATCTCTGCCATGCCGGCTGTCACGACCAGCCCGGTGGCAGCCACCGCGCCGGAGATGCCCGCCGCCAGAGCGAAGGGGACGGTCAGACCGTCCGACATGCCGATCACGATGTCCCGGACCGACTGGCTGCCGGTGAAGTGGTGCTCGCGGTGCGCGCGCGGCATGGTCCGGCTCACGTTCTCACGATGGCACAGTGAGCCGGTCGATCGACCGTCGAGCAAAGCCTCAGAGCGTCTGTAGGTTCCCTCCCCCTTGTTCAGTTCTTGTGGGGAGGGAGTTTTCCTGGAATGGGGTGGGACTTTGCTGGGCGTTCAGGCCTTTGCGGGTTCTACCAGGTGGCAGGCTGCGACGTGGCCGGGGCGCTTCTCCTCCAGGGGCGGCACATCTACGCTGCACCTGTCGATCGCAATGGGACAGCGCGTGTGGAAGCGGCAGCCCGAAGGCGGGCGGGCCGGACTCGGGACGTCGCCTTTCAGGATCACCCGGCGGCGATGCTTCTCGATCCCGGGATTGGGCAGCGGCACGGCGGAGAGAAGGGCCTGGGTGTAAGGGTGGAGCGGCTCCGCGTAAAGGCGGTCGCGAGATGCCACCTCCACGACGCTGCCCAGGTACATGACTGCGACGCGGTGGCTGATGTGCCGCACCACGCTCAGGTCGTGCGCCACGAACAGATAGGTCAGCTTCAACTGGTCGCGCAGGCGGTCCAGCAAGTTCAGGACCTGGGCCTGGACCGACACGTCGAGAGCGGAGACCGGCTCGTCGCAGACGATGAAGTCCGGCTCGACGGCCAGGGCCCGGGCGATCCCGATCCGCTGCCGCTGGCCGCCCGAGAACTCGTGCGGATAACGGTCTCCGGCCGAGGGATCGAGGCCCACGAACCCGAGCAGGTCGCGCACGCGCTGGCGGCGCCGCGATCCCGACGCCAGCCGGTGGATGCGAAGCGGCTCCCCGATCGCCTGCTCCACCGTCATCCGGGGATCCAGGCTGCCGAAGGGATCCTGGAACACCATCTGCATCCGGCGGCGGAGCCGCCGCAGCTCGTCGTCCCCCGCTGACGTGACGTCGGTGCCGTCGAAGGTCACGGTGCCGGAGGTCGGTTCGACCAGGCGGAGCAGGCTCCGGCCAAGCGTCGACTTGCCACAGCCCGACTCGCCGACCAGGCCCAATGTCTCGCCCGCCGCGATCGTGAGATCGACTCCGTCGACCGCCCGGATCACAGTCGTCCGCCGCGCCAGCGGCAGCCCCCGCCGCACCGTGAAGTACGTCTTCAGGTCGCGAGCTTCGAGCAGCGGCCGCTGCTCGGCTCCGACCGCCGCGTTCACGCGCCCACCGCCGTGACGTCGACCCAGCACGCCACGTGGTGCCTTGGTCTGACCTCCTCCAGCGGCGGCCGCTGCTCGAGCGACTGCGCCACCGAGTACGTGCAGCGCGGCTGGAAGGGACAGCCGGACGGCCGGTTGAGCAGGTCGGGGGGCGAGCCCTCGATGGGCACCAGCTCGGCGGTGACGGGGCGGTCGAGCCGCGGGATGGAGTTGAGTAGCCCCAGCGTGTACGGGTGGCGGGGGTCCGCGAAGATGTCGTCGACCGGCGCCACCTCCACGACCTGGCCGGCGTACATCACCATGGCGCGGTCGCAGAGGCCGGCCACGACGCCGAGGTCGTGGCTGATCCAGATGATCGATGTCGTGAACTCCCTGCGGAGCCGCTGCACCAGGTCCGTGATCTGGGCCTGGATCGTGACATCGAGCGCGGTGGTCGGCTCGTCGGCGATGAGCAGTCGGGGCGAGCAGCTGAGCGCGATCGCGATCATGACGCGCTGCCGCATCCCCCCTGAAAACTGGTGAGGGTGGTCGTCGACGCGGCGGGTGGCGTCTGGGATGCCGACCAGGTCCAGCATCTCGATGGCGCGCACCCTGGCCTGCCGCCTGCTCAGCCCCTCGTGGAGCTCGAGCGTCTCCGTCATCTGGCGCTCGATCGTCAGGACCGGGTTCAGGCTGGACATCGGATCCTGGAAGATCATCGCGATCCGGCTCCCCCGAACCTTCCGCATCTCGTCCTCGTCCAGCTCCAGCAGGTCCTGCCCCTCGAACAGCACCCGGCCCGCCGTGATCCGGCCGGCGGGTCGGGAAACCAGCCGCATGATCGAGAGGGCGGTCACGCTCTTGCCCGAACCCGATTCGCCGACCACGCCCAGCGCCTCGCCCTCCGCAAGCTCGAAGGAGACATCGTCCACGGCCTTGGCCACGCCACGGTCGGTGACGAACTCCGTCGTGAGGTGCTGGACCTGGAGCAGCACGCTACGTCGCGAGTCGGATCATGTCGGCCGTGCTCTGCCAATCGGTCAGGATCTCGCGGCCGTCGCTGGTTATCAGGACAAGGTCCTCCAGGTGGTAGCGACGCGTCTCGCTGGCTTGGAACGTCGGTTCCAGCGCGATCAGCATCCCCGGCTCGAGGCGCTGCTCGTTGAACGGGTGCAGGATCGGGTTCTCGTGCCCGCCGCCGCGGCTGAGGCTGTGCCCGATGTGGGGCGCCCTCAGCGCGATGCCGCGCTTCTCGAACTCCCGCGCGCAATGGTTGAACACCTCGGCGGCGGTGACCCCTGGGCCGAGGAACCGAAGCGTGTCGACGTATGCCTCGCGGTACGCTCCGTATTCCTTCAGGGATTCGGCGGTGGGCTCACCGCAAACGCCCATTCGCGCCATGTCGGAGTTGAACCCTCCCCAGTTGCCGCCGATATCGGTCAGCAGCAGGTCGCCCGGCGCCAGCCGGCGCTCACCGGGGCGGCGGTGTGCGTGGATGGTGTTCTCGCCGCTGGCGAGCGTCACGTGGCGGATACCGTCGGCGCCGCGCTCGGTTATCTCGGCCGACATTCGTTCGGCGATGACCTTTTCACTGTCGCCCGCGCGCGTGGCGGCCCAGGCGGCGCGGATCGCCGCCTCGGTCCTGACGAAGGCGTCCCTGATCCGTTCGACCTCGCCTGGCATCTTGATGGCGCGGACCCGTTCCAGCAGCTGGTCGGCCGGCCGGTAGTCGGCCTGGAAGCCCTCGAGCAGCTCGTCGTGGTACTCAGCCGTGAGGAAGCGGCGCTCGATTCCAATGCGCGAGCCCTGGAGGCCGCGCTCGCGCATGACCTCGATCAGCAGGTTGACGGGTGATTGCGCGAACTCCACGTACGTCCGGACGTCGCCGATCCAGGACTCCCGGGCAACCAGGCTCTCCTCGATGTTGCACACGATGAATGTCGGCTCGCCCTGCCTCGGCCAGAGCACCAGCGCGAGGCGGTCTCGGATGGACACCTGGGTTCGGATGTAGGCGCCCGACAGGTAGTAGGTGTTCTCGGGCGCCACCGCGACGACCGCGTCAAGTCCCGCCTCCGCCAGCTCGCGCTGCAGCCTTTCGGTGTTGATCAGGTCGCGGGCGCTCTTCAGCTCAATCACGGCCGAGCTCCCAGATCTGCTCGTGCGCCCTGGCGTCGGTGACGTACTCAGCCCCCTCTTCGTTGATGTAGATGAGGTCCTCGACGTGGAAGCTGTCGTTGGGGTAGTCGCTGAAGCCGACCTCGATCATCATCGTCATTCCGGTCAGGATCGGTTCCTCCACCCAGGGATAGATCTGGGGCGCCTCGTGCACGCCCAGTCCCAGCGAGTGCCCGAGGATGTGCCACTTGAACTCCAGCCCGAGGTCCTCGTAGGCCTTGATGCCGATCCGGGCGGCGTCGCCCGCCGGCATGCCGGGCCGGATGCCGGCCACGATCCGGTGCTTGATCTCCGTGATCTTGGCGTGGATGTCCCGCTGGCGGGGCGACGCCCGCCCGACCACCGCCGTCCTCGCGATGTCTGAGTAGTAGCCGTCCAGCAGGCCCCCGAAGTCGGTCTTCAGGACCATGCCCTCCTCCAGCCGGAGGTCGCCGGCCGTGCCGTGCCAGATGCCTGAGCGGTGACCGGCCGCGAGCAGGGGCGCGATCACCACGTCCACCCCGTTGCCGATCAGCTCGGCGTGCATCCGCGCCATGACGGAGCGCTCGGTGTCGCCGATCCGAACCGCTCGGAAGGCGGTGTCGATCGCGTCAGTGGTCATGCGGTTGACGCGCGTCATCACTTCCACCTCGGCCGGGGTCTTGATGACCCGCGGGCCCTCGAGGAAGTGGTAGGCGTCCTCGAACCTGAGCCCTGGCAGCAAGCGCATCAGCTCGACGAGCTGGCCGCCGGGGAAGCTGCGGGCTTCGTACCCTATCAGGCCCTTGTCGACCCCGCGGTCCCGCAGCACCTCGGCGACGGCCCGCATCGCGTCAAGGCCCTCGCCCTGGTAGCCGCGGATGTCCGTCAGGTAGGTCTCATCGGGGCGCAGCAGGCGGGCCCGCCGCTCCACCACCACGAGCGCCGGCTCGCCGCCTCGCGGCCAGATGCAGACGTGCAGCCGCTCGGGCAGCAAGCGGAGGTCGATGTTGTAGAAGCCGCTGTAGTAGGGGACGTTCTCGGGGGCCAGGGCCAGGACGGCGTCGTAGGGGCCCTCGTCGATGGTTCGCCGGATTCGGTCCAGGTCGACATAGGGCGCTCGGGTGCAGGCGGCCAGGTTGAGGGCGCTCACCGGCCCGACTCCGGGACCCTTGCGATGGCCTCCACCTCGACGACGTAGGCCCCGGCCAGGGCAGAGACCTGGACGGTCGAGCGTGCCGGCCGGCGGCCTGGGAAATAGCCCGCGTAGACCTCGTTGAAGGCCGCGAAGTCGGCCATGTCCGTCAGGAAGCAGGTGGTCTTGAGGACCTCGTCCAGCGAGCTGCCCCCGGCCTCCAGCACGGCCTTCAGGTTCTCCATGACGCGTTCGGTCTGCTCCCGAATGCCCCCCTCCACCATGTCCGCCGTCTCCGGGTGAGCCCCCACCTGGCCCGAGGTGAAGAGCAGTTCGCCGGAACGGATGGCCTGGGAGAGCGGCGATGCAAACCTCGGTGCGCGGTCGGTGCTGATCTCTGTAGCGGGCATTGAATCTCCTTTGCTCAGGTGCCGCGAAGGTGCGGGTCGAGGGCGCGGCGAAGTCCGTCGCCGAGCAGGTTCACGCCGAACACGGTGATGGTGATGGCGACCCCGGGGATCGTGGTCAGGTAGGACGCGGTGAAGATGTTCCGGTAGCCGTCGGAGAGCATCGTTCCCCAGGCGGGCAGAGGCTCGGGGACGCCGAGTCCGAGGAAGCTCAGCCCGGCCTCCAGCAGCAGCATGCGGCCGACCTGCAGGGTCGAGATGACGATGATCGGCGAGACGATGTTGGGCAGCACGTGGTGGATGACGATGTCGGTCGGCCGGGCTCCCAGGCAGATGGCGGCGCTGACATACTCCTGCCCGCGGATGGATCTCACGACGCCGAACAGGATCCGGGTGTAGGTGGACCAGCCGGTGACGGCCAGCACCAGCAAGAGGTTGAGCAGGCTGTTGCCGAACAGGGCCGCCACCATCAGGGCCAGGAGGATCGCGGAGAGGGCCTGCTGGGCGTCGACCGCCCGCATGATCAGCGCCTCCGCCCAGCCGCCGAAGTAGCCGGCGACCGCGCCCAGGACGACCCCGATCACACCCGAACCGATGACCGCGCCGCAGGCCACCAGGAGCGAGTAGCGAGCGCCGAACAGTAGCCGGCTGAACACGTCGCGGCCGAAGGTGTCGGTCCCCAGCGGGTGAGCCACGCTGCCGCGGGCGTTCCAAGCCGGGGGCCGCAGCCGGTTCACCAGCTCCTGCGTGGACGGGCCGTAGTGCGTGATCAGAGGCGCCCCGATCGCCCCGACGCAGATCAGGGCAAGGATCAGCGCCCCGATATAGAGCCGAGGGTTGCGGCGCACGGTGCGCAGGCCCCGGCGCCCGGCGACTGTGCCCGCCGCCCTGGGCGCCGGGCTGCCAGCGACCAGGCCGGCGTCGGTCAGGGCCGCCATCTACCGGTACCGGATCCGGGGGTCGATCTGCGCGTTGAGGACGTCCACCGCCAGGTTGGCCAGCAGGACCCCGACCGCCAGCACCACGACCGAGGCCTCGACCACCGGGAGGTCGCGGCTGAAGATGGCCTGCACGGAGAGCTGGCCCAGCCCCGGCCACGCGAACACCGTCTCGGTGATGACCGCACCGCCCATCAGGGAGCCGAACTGCAGGCCCACCGAGGCGATCACGGGGTTCAACGCGTTTCGGAGGGCGTGTCTCAGGATCACGATCCGGTCCGGCAGACCCTTTGACCTGGCGACCGTGATGTAGGGATCGTGAAGCACGTCCAGCATGCTGGCGCGGGTCAGCAGCAGGATCTGGGGGGCCAGGAAGGCGGCCAGGGTGATCGCGGGCATGATGATCTGGCTCGGTTGGCCCATTCCCCCGGTGGGCAGCAGGTGCCAGGTCACGGCCAGGAGCAGGATCAGCATGATCCCGAGCCAGAAGCTCGGCATGGACTGGCCAAAGACGGTCAGGGCCGAGATCAGGGTGTCGCTCAGCGAGCCTTCTCGGACGGCCGCCAGGATGCCCAGCCCGATCCCGGAGACGGTGGCGATGAGGATCCCGGCCACCGCCAGCTCGAGGCTTGCGGGCAACCGGTCGAACACGACCGCCAGCGCCGGCCGTTGGTAGAAAAGCGAGGTCCCGAGGTCGCCGTGGGCGAGCGCCCCCAGGAAGCGCAGGTACTGCAGCGGCAGCGGTTCGTCGAGGTGCAGCGAGTGCGTCAGCTCCGCCCGCTGGCTGGGGCTGGCGTCCAGAGGCAGGAGCAGGTTGACGAGGTTCCCGGAGAGGTGGAGCAGGACGAACACCACCGCGGTGATCACCACGAGGGTGATCGGCACCTGCACCAGCCTCTTCAGGACGTACTCGATCAAAGGGCCACCTCGGACGCGGGGCTAGTGTCGTGCCCCGGAGGTTCGTTCGAAAGATCCTGGCAGGCAGCCGCAGGCTGCCGGTCTGGGCGCCGCTGCGAAGGAAGGGGTGGCCTTAGGAGGAGCGCACTTGTAGTGCGTGACGACGACAGGCCGGGCCCCCTGACGCCCGCAGCGGCGCCCAGAGCCTGAAGATTTCCACGAACCTCTGGGGCGGGACACTAGCTGGAGATGGCGGCCGAGAAGAAGAACGGAAGCTCGTCGTTGCGCGGCGCGAACCCGGTCACCTTCTTGCTGACGCCGTAGTAGGTCGCGGCCTGGAACAGCCAGGCGGCCATCGCCTGGTCGTGCATGTACTGGGCGGCCTGGAAGTACGTGGCCTGCCGCGTCTTCTGGTCCAGGTCGGAAGCGCCCCTGGTGATGAAGTCGTCGTAGGTCGGGTCCTGGTAGTAGTGGCCGAGCGTCGACTTGGACGAAAGCCAGATCTCAGCCAGCGCCGGGTCGCCGAAGCTAAACCAGCCGACCAGGAACATGGGTCCGAGCTGGTTCGAGATCAGTTTCTGCACGAAGAGCCCGTAGTCCATGGGGTTGGCCTTGGCCCGGATGCCGACCTTGTTCAGCTGGTCGGCCACGGCGATCACGATGTCCCTGTCGGCCGTGTACTTGCCGATCGGACCGTTGACCTGGGTGTCGAAGCCGTTGGGATACCCGGCCTGGGTGAGCAGCTGCTTGGCCATGTTGGGGTCGTACGGGACCTGCTTGATGTTCGGGTTCCAGCCGAAGGCATCGTCGGTCAGCAGCTGGCCGGCCAGCGGCCGGAGCTTGCCCGACAGGAGGGTCTTGTTGATGCCGTCCTTGTCGATGGCGTAGTTGATCGCCATCCGGACCTTGGGGTCAGCCGTCGGACCGCCCCGCAGCGTGTCCATCTCGAGGATGAGCGAGTTGTCGATGAAGGCCTTCGCCACCTTCAGGTTGGGATCGCTCGACACCGCGTCGATGGCGTCCAGGGGCAGGTTCATGTCGATGTGGATCTCGCCCGCCTTGAGGGCGGCCAGCCGGGCCGCGTCATCGGAGATGACCCGGAACACCAGCTTGTCCAGCTTGGGGCGGCCGCCCCAGTAGCCGGTGTTGGCGACGTAGCTGAGCTGGGCGCCCTGCTGCCAGGCGTCGAACTTGAACGGACCGGTGCCGACCGGCGCGGTCAGGGCCTTGTCAGGGCTCTGGGCCGTGTACAGGGGGGGCACGATGAACGCCTGGGTCAGCCCGAGGAGCAGGACCGGGAAAGGCGTCGTCGTGTGCATGCGCACGGTCTGGGGATCGACCACCTCGACGCTTTTCAGCGCTGTGAAGCGGGAGGCCTGGGTTGCCTTCTGCTTGGGGTCCAGGATCCTGTCGAGGGTGAACTTGACCGCGGTGGCGTCGAAGGCCTCCCCGTTGTGGAACTTGACACCGGTGCGGAGCTTGAACTCCCAGGTCAGGTCGTCGACGTTCTTCCAGCTGGTGGCGAGCTGAGGGACGACCTTGCCGTTCTCGTACCAGACCAGGGTGTCGAACATCTGCCGCCAGTAACCCAGCAGCGGCGTGCTGCCGCCCGGCCCGAGCGGGTCCAGGTTGGCCGGTCCGGTGCCCTCGCCGAAGATCAGCGTGCCCCCGGTGGGGGCCGTGGTCGACGTGGACGTGGACGTGGACGTGCCGCAGGCTTCCAGCAACCCCAGCCCGGTCCAGCTGGCGCCGGCCAGCACCCCGAACTGAAGCAGCCGCCGCCGGGTCAGCGCGGAATTCAAAATCAATCGCTCGTCCATCCAGGGTGCTCCTCTCTCGTCAGGACCCAGTTGGCCTGGGGGTTATGCGGAACTTACTTGGTCCGGCCTCGCCGTGTCGATGTGCATTCCCGCTACATGAAGCGCCCGCCGGTGTGTGATTTTGCACGAGGCTGGGACAGCAGGCGTCAGGCGGGGATTCTGAGCAGCCCTTCCTGCGGCGGCGTCAGCAGACGGGCGCCATCCTCGGTCACGGCCGCCAGGTCCTCGGTGTGGTAGCCCTCGGACCGCTCGGCGATGAGGGTCATCGGCTCGATGTTGAGCACCATTCCGACCTCCAGCCGGATGTCGCAGGCGGGCTGGAGCATGGGGAACTCGTGGAGGCCGATGCCCATGCCGTGGCCGATGTGCGGCATCGAGAAGGGCAGGCCCTGGCGCTTGAACTCGTCGCGGACCGCGAAGAACACATCCTTGGCGGGCCGGCCCGGCTCGATGGCACTGAACCCGGCGTCCTGGGTGGCGCGAAGGGCTGCCAGCGTGGCGGCCTGCTCCGGGCTGGCCTCCCCCACCACCCCCGTCCGGGCCAGGTCGGAATTGATCCCGCCCTCGAAGCGGGCGCCATAGTCGATGCGCCAGATCGTCCCCGGCGGCATCGGGGCGGCCAGCGACTCCGGGTGGCCCTGCAGGGTCCGCTCACCCGAGGCGAAGACCATGAAGAGGGGCATCCCCCCGCTCTCCATGAGGTTCAGGTAGATCGCGCTGCTCGCCTGACGCTCGGTGCAACCCGGCTGCAGACTTTTCAGTCCGGTCTCCAGGGCGGCCAGGGTGACGTTGGCCGCCCGCTCCAGGGCCTCGATCTCGGCTGGCTCCTTGATCGCCTGCGCCAGCTCGATCTCGTCGTCGATCGGCACCACCTCGAGGCCGGCCAGCTCCGACTGGAGGGTGGCCAGCGAGGCGGCCGGCAGGCGGCGCGTGTCAAGCCCGATGCTGCCCCCGACAAGGCCCAGCTCGCGGAGCAGCCGGGCGAGCTCCACGGTCGGGTCCTGGGCGAACTCGACGTACTCGCGCACGTCCTCGATGTCAGTCTGAGTCCGGACCTGGGAGATCTCGATGTTGCAGAACAGCAGCGTCGCCGCCCCGTCTCGCCGCGCCACCAGGAAGCCCAGGCGATCCGGGAGATGAACCTGCGTCATGACTGTTGTGCCCCCGAAGTAGGACACGCTCTGGTAGGAGGAGACCACAACCGCATCCAGGCCCCGGGCCTCCATCAGGCGGCGGAGCCTCTCGATCTTGGGAGCGGTCGAGGTCCTGCCGAGAGTGCTGCTCATCCTTCAATCCTCCGGTGACCAGGGGCCCATCCGACGCTGCGATTCACGATCGTCGCGCCTGAGCCTAGAGCCCCGAACAGCCCGAAGTCAGCGTGGGATTCGCATAGATTTCGGCGGCCGAGGGGTGCGAGAACCACAGCCGGGCGCGTCAGGGTGCGGTCGTCATGCCCTTGGCCAGGAGTGCCAGGCGCACGGGCACGGCCCGGACCGACTCGTCCACGGAGCCGCCCAGCAGGACCTCGATCCGGTCCAGCCGCTGGCGCAGGGTGTTCACGTGCACGCCCAGCCGCCGGGCGGCGTCCGCCCGGTTGCCGCCCGACTCGTAGTAGGCGTGCAGCGTCGCCATCAGCGCCTCCTTGCCCTCCAACGGCGCCAGCGCCTGCTGCACGAAAGCCTGCAGGCGATCGCGGTGCGACGAGTCGAACAGGACCGTCAGGGCCTCCAGCCCCTCCGCCCAGATGACCCGACGGGGGGCCAGGAGCTCCAGCAGGTTGCGGGCGGCGAGGATCGACTGCCGGGTCGCGAGCAGGCTGCGGCAAACGACACCGATGGCGATCCCCGACTGGATCCCGTTTCGCGAGAGGAGCTCCTGGATCTCGGTCACCTCGGCGAGCACGTCGCGCCGTTTGACGCGGGTCGTCAGCACCACCAGGTGGCGGCCGTGGACCGTGACGAAGTCCGATGGCCGGTCCTCCGCCAGCAGCCGGCGACCGCGCTCGACAGGGTTGCCGCCAACCGCGGCGGTCGCCGTCACAGACACGATCAGCGGGCGGTGGTCGACGCCCAGGCGCGGCCACACCTGGCGCGCTCGAGGCTCGATGATCGCGGGGTCGGGCGGACGTTCGCCGAGCAGCTCGTACATGAAGTCCCTGCGCAGCCGGCGCTCCGTCTCCACCGCCTCGCGCTCGCGCAGCATCTCCAGCGCAACCACCCGGGCCGCCTGCTCGATGCTTGTCCGGAGCAGGTCGACGGCCTCCTCGTCGGTGGGGCAGGCCGCCCAGATGTACCCGAGCAGCTCGCGGCGGGCCGCGATTGGCGTGACCAGGTACTCGCGGCCGACCCTGGCCGTCTCATAGCTGCTCGCGCAGACCGCCAGCGCCCCCCGGACATCCTTGCGGCGCATGAAGCCGGCCGACGGCGGTTCCGGGCGCTCCGGCGAGTCGGCAAGCGCCGATCGGGCCACCAGCCGGTGCCGCCAGTCGGTCACGAGGACCCTGGTGGGGAACGCGCGGGCCAGCGTGTCGGCGACCCCCGGCACCCCTTGCCCGGCCAGCAGGACCTCGGTCAGCCGGTTGTGAACCTCGTCCGCGTGGCGCAGCCGGTTCAGGTGCACTTCGGCCTCGGAGCGCGAGCTGGTCGCCGCGGCGGCGGCCTTCACCGCCTCCTCGTAGAGCCGGGCGTTGTCGAGCGCCAGCGCGGCGTGCTCGCCCAGGCTGGCCAGGACCGAGACCTCGCGCTCGCTGAACGTCTTGACCTGGCGGTTGGCCACCATCAGGGTCCCCAGCACCAGGAGCTCCGTCTTGAGGGGCACCGCGAGCACGCTCCGAACACCCTCCAGGCGGGTCAGCCGGTCGGTTTCGGGATCGTGGTCCAGCTCCACCTCGTTGAGGAAGTCGGGCGTCTGGATGGGGGCGCCGATCTCCGTCGACACACCGGCCCGGACCGGCCGGGTGATCTCCGCGAAGCTGGCGGTCCGGTTGCCGGTGACCACCCGCATCCGGAGCATCCTGCCGCCCTCGTCGAGCAGCATGATGTAGGCGATCTCGGAGCCGAGCAGCTCGCGCGCGCGCTCGACCACGGTTCTCAGGACGCCCTCGACATCCAGCCTGGCGGTCATCTGGCCGACCGAGGCGTAGAGGGCATTCAGCTCGGCCTCGCGGCTGTGGGTGGCCGTCATCGCGGCGTGCGCGTGGAGCAGCGCCGAGACGTGAGCCGCGAAGAGCCGCGCCTGGGCTTCCCAGGCGACGCCGAGCTCACCATCGCCGACCAGCCGGCCGTGCGGCAGCTGGATCACGAGGCCGGTCGGGGTGGCGGCGACATGGCCGCCCGCGCGGAGCCGGCCGCCAAGCTCCAGCCGGGCGGCCCTCAGCCCGAACAGGCGGACGGCCTCGGCCTCGATGGCCGTGAGCAGGGCACCGGGCTCGACGGTATCCAGGTCGATGGCGGCGAGCCGCTCGCAGCTGTCGACGGATGCCAGGGCCCACTCCGACCCCGCGTCGAGGCTCACCGGCCGTATCGCGCTCATGAGGCCGAGCCGACGATAGCACCGCAGCCCGCGGCTCGGCCGGTCACCGGTCCTACCGGTTGAGGGTCTTCATGTGCTGCTCCGGGTGGCGCTCGCCCTGGATGCTGTCCGGGCTGACGGCCTCGCCGGCCGCCGCCAGGTCGGCGGCGCTCAGCTCCAGCTCGAGCGCCTTCAGGTTGTCCTGGAGGTGGCCCAGGCTGCGTGTGCTGGGGATCGGGATCACGTTCCAGGGACGCGCCAGCAGCCAGGCCAGCGCCAGCTGCGGGGCGCTGCAGCCGAGGTCGCCGGCAAGCTGCGCGAGGCGGTCGACCCGCACCAGGTTGCGCTTCAAGTTGGCGCGGGCGAAACGCGGCTGGTCGCGCCTGAAGTCGTTCTCCGGCAGGTCGTCGACACTGCGCACGGTGCCGGTCAGAAAGCCGCGTCCCAGCGGGCTGTAGGCCATGAACCCGGTCCCCAGGCGATCACAGAGGGGCAGCAGCTCGGCCTCGGGCTCGCGGGACCAGAGGGAGTACTCGGTCTGGAGCGCGGCCACCTCCGCCACCTCGTTGGCGCGGCTGAGCGTGGCGGGCGCCGCCTCCGAGAGGCCCATCGCGAGGATCTTGCCCTCCTCGCGTAGGCGCATCAGCTCGCCCATCGTGGCTTCGATCGGCACCTCGGGGTCGACGCGATGCTGGATGTACACATCGATGTGATCGGTCCCCAACCGCCGCAGGCTGGCCACGCAGGCCTTCCGAACCTGGGCCGGCGAGCTGTCGAGACGGACCGCCCGGCCCGCGTCGTCGAGCACCCAGCCGAACTTGGTCGCGACCACCGCCCGCTCGCGATGGCCCGCCAGCGCCCGGCCGACCAGGACCTCGTTCTCGCCGGCTGCATACGCGTCCGAGGTGTCGAGCAGGTTGACGCCGGCGTCGAGGACGGCGTGGATCATTGCCACCGCGGCGGCCGGGTCGGCTTCGCCGTAGCCGCCGGACAGGGCGAAGCAGCCAAACCCCAGGCGGCCGACGGGGATCCCGCCGAGCGTGGTCGTCAGCATGGGCTGGGGTCGTTGACGCGCGCTGCCGCCAGGCCGAGACCGTCGCCGGTCGGCCGCCCGAACCGGCTGCCGGAATCCCACCAATTCGGCGCCCAGTCGGTCGCGAGCGAGTACTGCAGCCCGGCGGCGAGGTCCGAATCGCCGGCGATCGCCGGGCAGACCGCCGCCAGATGCGCGCTGGCTGCCGCGCCGGCGCCCACCTCGAGGCAGCTGCCCACGATGCAGCCGAGGCCGCTCGCCGCAACCCGACCGGCGATCGCGAGCGCTGGTCGCAGCCCCCCGAGCTTCTGGACCTTGATGTTCACGAAGTCGGCGGCCGCCGAGTCGATGACGCGCTCGGCGTCCTCATCCGACAGGACTGACTCGTCGGCCAGTACCCGGACACCCAGGGTCCGCCGGAGCCGGGCCATTCCGTCCAGCTCGCCGGCGGCGCAGGGCTGTTCGACCATCTCGAGGTCGTAGGCGACCAGTCGATCCAGCACCGAGAGCGCCTGCTCCGGCGTGTACGCGCCATTGGCGTCAAGCCGGATCAGGGCGTCCGGGCCGAGCGCCTCGCGCAGCCGGCGAACCCTGACCACATCCTCGTCGGTATCGATCCCGGCCTTGAGCTTGAAAGTGCGGAAGCCGAGGGCACGTTTGCTCAGGGCCTCGTCCTCCGTCGCCGCGGGACTCTGGAGCCCCATGACCCAGGTGCACCGCGTGCCGCCGTTGGCGGGCTCGCCGAGCAGGCGCCAGACCGGGACCTCGCGCTCCTGGCCGAGCGCGTCGTGGCAGGCCTGGTCGACCGCCGCCGAGGCGGAGCGAGCGCCCGGCCTCTGCCGCCGCATCGCCGCGTGAACGCCGGCGAGGTCCCCGACGTCGACGTCCCAGAGGGCGCCGGCGAGGACCTCGAGGTCGGCCAGGACCTGCTCCACCGACTCGCCCAGGAACTCGGGCACGATGGTCGCTTCACCTCGGCCGGCCAGCCCCTCGGTGGTCGTCAGCGTGACCATGACGTGGTCCAGTGAGGCAAAGGACCCGATGGACATCGCCAGGTTCCCATGCAGCGGGACTCGCACCACCTGGCTGTCGAGCGACCTAACGCGCACCAGCGAGGTTCCCCGCCGGGTCAGGCGTTCGGAACGAGGGCGCCCTCTCGTGGAAGGGGTGAGCAGCCTCGTACGCGCGCGCGATCTGCAATAGCCGGGCCTCCTGGAACGGCCGTCCGAAGAGGGCCAGGCCGATCGGGAGCTCCGCGCTGCTGAAGCCGCCAGGGAAGCTCAGTGCGGGCACCCCCACTATGTTGGCCGTCACGCAGTGGCGGAAGTAGGACGAGCCGGGCGTCTCACCCGCTCCTTCGGTGAGGTCGAGGCCGACCTCTTCAACCGGGACCGTCGGCCGCGGCAGAGTCGGCGCGAACATCGCGTCCAGGCGATGGGACTCGAACGCTGCTCGAACCCGCTCGCGAAGGAAGCTCCGCGCCCGCTGGGCTGTCACGTAGTGGGTGGCCGGGATCAGCTCGCCCAGCTCGATCATGACCCGGGTGGCGGGCTCGTAGCGATCGGCGCGCTCCCTGATCCAGTCGTGGTGATAGGCCGTGGTGTCGGACAGGATCGGGGGCATCGCGATGGCCACCGCGAGCTCGAGCCCGGGGATGCTGAGCTCGACTATCTGGGCGCCCTCCGCGACGAAAAAGTCGAGCGCGCCCTCCGCCGCCCGGCGCACATCGGCGTCCAGGCGTGCGTTGAAGAAGAAGTCGCGCTCGACCCCCAGCCTGAGCCCCCGAACTCCGCCCTGCAGACCGTCTCTGAAGTCGGGCACCGGCTCAAGCAGGCTGATCGGATCGCCGGGATCGTAGCCGGCCATGGCGCCCAGCAGGATCGCGCAGTCGTCCACGGTCCGGGTCAGCGGGCCCACCGTGTCGAAGGTCGAGCTCATCGGGACGACGCCGCGCCGGCTCACCCTGCCGTTGGTCGGCTTCAGGCCCACCACTCCGTTCACGGAGGCGGGGCAGCGGATCGAGCCGCCCCCGTCGGTGCCGATGGCGCCGAACGCCGAGCGCGCGGCAACCGCCGCCCCGGAGCCTGCGCTCGAGCCGCCGGGATAGCAATCGAGGCGCCACGGATTGCGGGTGGGCGGGATGTTGACGCCGTACGCGAACTCGTGCGTGTGTGTCTTGCCGAGCACCACGGCGCCCGCTTCGCGCAGCCTCCCGATCACCTCGGCATCGAAGTCCGGCACCCAGCCCTCCAGGACCCGGGAACCTGCCTCGGTCGGGGCGTCGGTGGTGTAGACCAGGTCCTTGAACGCGATCGGGATGCCGGCCAGGGGACCGCGCCGGGTGCCCCGTTTCAGCTCGGAGTCGACGCGGTCGGCCTGGGCCAGCGCGCTCTCCGGGCTCAGGTGGGCGAAGGCGTGCACGAGGGGCTCGGTCTGGGCCGCCTGCTGGAGGACGGCCTCGACGAGCTCCCGCGACGACACCTCTCGGCGGGCCAGCCTCGCCTCCGCGTCGGCGATCGTCAGCCCGGCCAGCTCGTTCACGGAGCCGTCGCGACCTGCCGCTGCGGCTCGGGCCGGCGCGTGTGCCAGTCGGTGACCTGCTGGTAGGCGTGGGCGACCCGGAAGAGCATTGCCTCGGCCAGCGGGCGCCCGTAGACTTGGAGGCCGATCGGCAGCTCCGTGGGGCTGAAGCCGCAGGGAAAGCTGAGCGCGGGGATGCCGATGACGTTCCCCAGGAAGCAGTGGTGCAGGAAGGGTGAGAGGTCGGCGTCGGTCCCGCCTGTGAGCTTCGCCGAATGCTGCTCGAGAGGCATCGTCGGCATGGGCAGGGTGGGCCCGACCAGCCCGTCGAGACGATATCGGTCGAAAGCGTTGCGGACCCGGTCCCGGATGGCGGATCGCGCCCGCTGCGCCTGCACGTACTGGGCGCCGAGCACCATCTCGCCCAGCTCGAGCATCACCCGGACTCCTGGAACGTAGAGGTCGCCCTTCGTCCGGAGCAGCCGCCGGTGCCACTCGCTGGTGTCCGCCAGCAGCACGGTCATGCCCGCGAGCGGTGCGTACCCCAGCTCGGGGATCCGCACCTCCACGATGTCGACGCCCAGGGCCTCCAGCTCCCGGATCGCGGCCTCCGCGGCCGCCCGCACCTCGTCCGTGACGCGGTCGTAGAAGAAGTAGTCGCGGTCCAGGCCGAGACGCAAGCCGCGCCCTCCCTCGCCGATGCCGGCGCTGAAGTCAGCCGCCGGCTCAGGCAGGCTGCCCGGGTCGCGCGGGTCGTGGCCGGCGATCGCGCCGAAGAGCAGGGCACAGTCCTCGGCGGTCCGTGTCAGGGGCCCCACATTGTCCAGCGTCGGGCTCATCGGAAAGACGCCGAAGCGACTCACCCGCCCGTATGTCGGCTTCAGCCCGACCACGCCGTTAACCGAGGCCGGGACCCGGATCGAGCCCCCCGTGTCGGTCCCGATGGCGCCGAAGGCGGAGCCGACCGCAACCGCCACACCGGAACCGGCGCTCGACCCGCCCGGGTAGCAGCGCGGGTTCCAGGCGTTGCGGGTGACGGGCACGTCCTGTCCGTAGGCGAACTCGTGGGTGACCGTCTTGCCCACGATCACAGCGCCCGCCTGCTTCAGCCGGCCGACGACGGTGGAGTCGTGGTCGGGGATGAAGCCCTTCATGACCTTCGAGCCGGCCTCGGTCGGCACGCCCTCCGTGAAGCAGAGATCCTTGACTCCGACCGGGATCCCGTGCAGCGGGCCCCGCCAGCGGCCGCGGGCGATGTCCGCGTCGGCGGCGCTCGCCTCGCGCCGGGCGGAGTCGTGCATCAGGGTCGCGTAGGCATGGACGGTGGGCTCGGTCGCCTCCAACCGCTCGACGGTCGATTCCAGGAGCTCGACCGCGGAAAAGCGGCCGGCCACGAGACCGTCGCCGGCCTCTCGGATGCTCAGCCGCCAGAGCTCGCTCATCGCCACCTTGGGTCGAAGACGACGATCGGGTCCTGCTCCTCGAGGTCCAGGGCGTCGAGGGCGGCCATGCCGGCCACGTGGTTCTTGTAGGCCGCCACCAGCGGCTCGAGATCCTCCTCTGGGACCCTGATGCCCGCGACGTGGGCCAGCGTCCGGATCAGCCCCGCGTCCACCTCGTCGGGTTTCATGCGCGGACTCTCAAAAGGCCCTCCTGGGGCGGTGTCAGCAGTCGCGGCCCCGCCGTGGTCACCTCCGCCAGGTCCTCGGTGTGGTAGGCCTCCTTGCGGTCCTCCATCACGACCATCGGCTCGATGTTCAGCACCATGCCGGCTTCGAGGACGATGTCGCAGCCGGGCTCCAGCATCGGGAACTCGTGCAGGCCGATGCCCATCCCATGGCCGATATGGGGCATCGAGAACGGCAGTCCCTGGCTCTTGAACTCGTCTTTCACCGCCCTGAAGACGTCCCCGGCCCGCCGGCCGGGCTCGATCGCCTTGAACCCGGCGTCCTGCGTGGCGCGCAGCGCCTTCAGGGTGGCTTCCTGCTCCGCGCTGGGCTCGCCGACGACCCCGGTGCGGGCGAGATCCGAGTTGATGACCTCGTGGAACCGGGCTCCGAAGTCGATCCGCCAGAGCACCCCGGGCTCGAGCCGCCGCTCGGTGGACTCCGGGTGGGCCTGCATCGTGCGCTCGCCCGTGGCGAAGACCTGGAACAGGGGCGTGCCCCCCTTCTGCATCAGCTTCAGGAACGCCAGCGTCGAGAAGTCGCGCTCGGAGGAGCCGGGCGGCAGCTCAGCGGCGGTCTCCTCCGCGGCCGCCAGCGTGGCCTGAGCGGCCGATTCCAGCATCGCGATCTCCGATCGGTCCTTGACGGACTGGGCCAGCTCGACCTCATCGTCGATCGACACCAGCTCGGAGCCCCGCAGCCTCTCCTTCAGCAGATCGCCGGAGGCCATCGGCAGGCGGCGGGCGTCAACCCCCAGCGAGCTTCCCGCCAGGCCGCGCTCCTGGAGCACCCGGGCCAGGACGTCGGTCGGGTTCTCGGCGAACTCGACGTAGTCCCGGACGTCCGCGATGTCGGTCTGGGTCAGAACCTGGCGCGTCTCGATGCCGCACACCACGAGTGTCGGCGCCTGTCCGCGGGGCACCACCAGGAAGGCCAGGCGATCCGGAATCGAGTTCTGGGTCGCCAGGTAGGTGCCGCCGAAGTAGGAGACGTTCTGGTACGAGGAGACCACCACGCCGTCCAGGTTCTTGCGCTCCATGATCTGTTGGAGCTTGGCCACTTTGGGTCCGGTGGTCGCGCGCTGCGCTGTACTGCTCATCTGGTGAACTCCTCAATGGGATCGATGGGATGTAGCGCCCGACCGGCCCATCCGAGGCCGGCCGGGACGTGGTCGCTGTCTAGCCGCCGGCGCCCTGAACGTTCTTGAACTTCTGCAGCACGCCGGTCGCCTTCAGATACTCGGCGTCCTTGGACAGCGGCGGGAGCAGCTTGATCGTGGGTCCGTTGTAGTAGGTGTCGACGGTGGCTTTCGTCAGCATCAGCTGTGGGCTGTGCGTGAGCGCGGGCACCTTGGCGCCGCTGTGGATTGCCACGGCCTCTGCGATGATGAACTCCGCCCAGTCCTCCAGAAAGGCCGAGCCCTCACAGACCCACGAGGCGTTCGTGTGGAGGTTGGTCAGGCCGTCTGGTGTCGGACCCAGTCCGCAGGTCAGCGTATTGCTGGCGCGTCCGGCCTCGGTCAGAGCCCGCAGCGCGCCGAGCGAACAATCGCTGTCAGAACCGTACAGCAGCACGTGGTTGCCGGCCGGGATGGTCGGAAGCAGGTTCTTGGCGTTGGTGTAGGACCCATCCACGGTCTGGTTGCACTCGTACTGGAGACCCTGGAAGTTGCCGACCTTCGTCGTCTGGGGATTCAGCTGGTCCGGCGTCAGGGTCGGGAAGCCGGGGATCTTCGACGCGATCGTGATGTAGAAGTAGCGCGGCCCGTCATTGACCTCGACGCCGTTGGGCGAGGCCACCGACATGAGAATCGTGGTGTTGGCGGAGGTCCAACCCCTCTGCATCGCGATGGGGACGATCACATTGGCGGCGTCCACGCCCATTTGCATGTTCGAGAGGTTGTACTGGACGCAGCCTGGAATCGGTTGGTTGACGGCCAGGCAGGGGATCTTGGCGTTGTTGAATTTCTTGCCGAGCGCTGCGCCCACATTGGCGACCGCGTTCCAGTCGATGATGATGTCCGGGTGGTCCTGGATCATCAGGTCCGCGTTCTGGATCGCAACCGCACCGTCCAGTTTGTTGTCGTAGCGGCGCACGCTCACCCCTGCGACCGGGCCGCCCTTGACCATGCCGTCACCTACGGTCTGAAACACTCCGATGGCGTCGTCCGCGCTTGCGAAGTCGATCTTGAGCGTACTGCTGGACGTGGAGCTGCTGCCGCTCCCGGCGCCGCAGGCGGACGCCACCAGCCAGCCCATCACGATCAACAATGCCCTGGGTCTCATAGCCGAACCTCCCATGTGCCGGGCCAATCCGATTTCACCGATCACCGAGTTGCCCGAAGAGGGCGCGCAGACGGCCGAAGCCGACGGCCAGCAGCAGGATCGACCCGGTAGCGATCTGCTGGTAGAAGGCGGGTACTTGCATCAGCGCCATCCCGTTGGCGACGGTTCCGAGGACCAGCACGCCGACGATGGTGCCGGGCACGCCGCCCACCCCGCCGGTCAGCGCCGCGCCACCCAGGATCACCGCGGCGATCGAGGTGAGCGCGGCCGTGGAACCGACCGTCGGCGCCCCCGCCAGCAGCTGCTGGGCGAGCATCACCCCTGAAAAGGCGCCCAGGGAGCCGCTGATGACGTAGACGAGCGTCGTCACGAGGTCCACCCGGATTCCGGCCAGCCGGCTCGCCTCTCGGTTGCCGCCGATCGCGTAGATCATCCGGCCGAACACCGTGAACCTGAGGACCAGGAAGACCAGGATGTTCATGAGGATCCAGACCCAGACGTAGAGCGGCATTCCGGCGACCACGTTGTCGATCGGTCCGTTGTCCAGGTTCTTGAAGGGAATCGTCACGCCCGCCGTGACGACGTAGGCCAGGCCGGCGGTGATCGAGAGCGTGCCCAGCGTGGTCACCAGGGCGTTGATGCCGATCCTGGTGATGATCAGGCCGTTGGCCATCCCGATCATCCCGCCCGCGATCACGGCTCCAACCCAGGCTTCGCCGACGTTGAGATCGCGGTTGATCAGGGTCGTGAAGATCACCCCGCCCAACGGCACCGTCCCCGCGACGGAGAGGTCGAAACCTCCGGCGATCAGGACCAGCGCCTGGCCGAGGGTGACGATCCCGATCACGGAGACGTTGGACAGGATGTTGACGGTGTTGCTGAAGGAGAAGAAGTGCTCCGCCTGCAGTGAGAAGAACACCAGCACGAGCACGTAGAAGCCGCCCAGGCCCAGCGCCTGCATGCCCGATAGCGCGAGACGCGTGCCGCGGGAGGCGGACGCCTCCCGCCCCCCGCCGGGTCCGCCCGGAGCCTCGTCCTCGCCGCCCGCCGGCCTGGTCTTAAGCTGCATCTTTCGTCGCCATCTCCAGGGCCCTGCCCTGCGTCTTGTCGGTCCCAGTCAGCTGCGCGACCACCGCCCCCTCCCTCAGGACGACCAGGCGATCGGCGACCAGCACCGCCTCCTCGACATCGGTCGTCACCCAGAGCACGCCAGTCCCCTGGGCGGCTATTGAGCGGAGGTAGTGGTGGATCTCGACCCGGGCCCCGACATCTACACCGCGGGTCGGCTCCTGGAGCACCAGGACTCGGGGCCGGGCGGCCAGCCGGCTGGCCAGAAGGACCTTCTGCTGGTTGCCGCCACTGAGAGTCGCCACGGTTTGGGAGAGGGAACGCGCCCTGATCTGCATCCGCTGGCGCAGGTCCGCAGCCAGGCGCTTCTCCTTGTTCCGGCTTAGCCAGCCGAGCCGGGAAATGGCGCGCAGGACGAGGAGGCTCAGGTTGGCCTGGACTGGGAGCGGCATGACGAGGCCCTCGCGCTTGCGCTCGGCGGGCACATAGCCGATTCCCGCGCGACCCGCCGCCCCCGGCCGGCGGAACATCGCGTACTGCCGGCCCTCGATGCGCACGCTGCCCTGGAATTTCCGGTTGCGCCCCGCCAGGCTCTCGGCTATGACCTCGCCGCCGCAGCCGCGAAGTCCGAACAGGCACACGATCTCGCCCCGGTGCACCGTCAGGTTGAAGTCGGTGATCGCGGGCTCGCCGCTCCAGCTCCAGCCGGCAAGCTCCAGCGCGGGCTCCGTGAAAGGGCCGCTCTCGTGTCGTTCGCTGAGTTCCTCCGCCGCCGCGCCGAGCATGTATCCGATCAGCTGCGGCCGGGTCGTATCGGCCGTCATAACGTTCCCCACCACCTCACCGTTGCGAAGGACGACCACTCGGTCGCCCACATCGAAGATCTCGTCCATCCGGTGGGAGATGAAGATGATGCTCAGCCCGGTCTGGGCCAGGTTCCGGAGGACCCGGAACAGGTTCTGGCTCTCAGAGCTGGTGAGGGAGGCCGTGGGCTCGTCCAGGACCAGGACCGCCGAGCTGCGCGACAGGGCCTTCACGATCTCGACCAGCTGCCTTTCGGCGAGCGTCAGGTCGGCCATCTGGCGTCGCACGTCGACCTGGATGCCGAACCGCTTCGCGTCTGCCGCGGCTATGGAGCGAATCGTCAGGTCGCTGGTGACGCCCTGCCGGTGCGGCCAGCGGCCGACCAGGATGTTGTCGGCGACCGTCCGGTTGGAGAGGTAGGCCAGCTCCTGGGGGATGTAGCCGACGCCGGCGCGGAGCGCGTCACGCGGGGACTGGAAATCGACCTGCCCGCCGTGGACCGCCAGCTCGCCCGACTCTGGTTGGACAGCGCCGGCGATTATCTTCGCGAAGGTCGACTTGCCGGCCCCGTTCTCTCCGATGACCGCGACGATCTCGCCCGCCGCGATTGCGAAGTCGACGTGCTTCAGCACCAGGTGGCCGCCGTAGCTCTTGGCCAGCCGGCTGGCTTCAAGGACCAGGGGCCGGGCCTCCGTGGGTTCTGCGCCCATTCGCAGCCAATCTAGGAGCGGGCGTCTGGAGTGTCACGGTGTGATTCCTACAGATTGGGAGGCGATCGTGTGTTGGATTCCGCAGAAGGACCCCGCGATGAGGGGCGGACAGCATCCGATCCGCTCGGAGCCGTCCGCCCTCGGGTCGGTCGCTACATCGCCGGGAAGGTTTCGAAGACCGCGATCTTGGCGCCGCCCTGCAGCACCGGACAGCCCTTGGCCTTCTCGACCGCGTCATGCATCGAGTCGGCCTTGATCACCGAGTAGCCGCTGGCCGACGGTGAGGCTCCGTCGCTGACGCTGCCGTTGCTGGCGATCGTCTTGGCCTCCGGCGTGAACGGGTTGCCGCCGTCGACGACGGCGTCTCCCAGCTTCTGGAACCAGGCGCCCCAGGCCTGCATCACCTTCGCCTGCTCAGCCTCGCCCTGGGGCATTCCGCCGCCGGTGTAGAGAAGCAAGAAATTGGCCATCGAGAGATACCTCCACCTGGAATCCGTCTCGCGGCCGCGCGCCGCTCAACCCCATGGGCGGCGCCTCGATGGCCGCCCTTGCCAGAACGACGAACAGCCCGGCCTCGAAAACGACATCCGCGCCGACGCTGGAGTCAGCTGCTGCTCGAAGGCCCGGCGGCGGCGTCCTGCAACCCGCCCTCGGACGGTCCGGGCGGAGGTTTGGGTAACCGGCCCGACTGGCGGGCCGCCCGGCACAAATCCGTGAGCTCGACCAGGTCCTGGCCGGCCTCGCCGGCGTCCCGGTCTCGGATCGCGGCGTGCACGCTGCGGCCGGCCGTATCCAGGTAGACGGTTGCCAGCCGCAGGCCGCGCTGGACAGGACCCTGCACCAGGCGCAGGCTCTGGACTTTCGTGAGAGGCACCCAGGCGGTGACCCGGGCCAGCCTCCCGGTCGTCGTGACGGCGCAGGTTTCGTTGTGGCCCCAAGAGAGGTTGTGGAAGCGCAGCGGGCTCTTGAAACGCGCTCGCGGGGGGGCCGGGCTCCGGTCCCCGGGGGCGTCCGGCAGGATCCGGCTCAGCAGCCGCTCGGCCTCTTCGTGGGTGCCGACCGGCAGCACGGCCCGCAGCTGCCGGCTCTCGGGTGTGTTCTCGCCGCTCCCCCTGTGGCTGCCGGCCACGTCGACCTCCAGCCGGCACCAGCCCAGGGGTCGCCAGAGCAGGGGTTCGACCATCCGCACGGCCTGAACGCGGCCGCCCGGAATGGTCTCCGCCGTGGTGTCGATCAGCCCCGATCGGACGCGCAGCCCGTCGGGCGCTTCGGCGACCGTGAGGTTGTAGCCGCCGTTGAAGCGGCGCCAGAGCATGGTGAGCAGCCCCAATCCGACCGCCCCGCTGGAGCCGATCACGGCGATGGCCCCGGCCGGTGCGACCAACGCGCCGACGGCCAGCCCGATCCCCACTAGCAGGACCACGAGCGCTGCGCCGCTGAGGACGATGGAACCAACCAGGCGGCCCACCGGCACCGACACCAGGACCCGCTCCCCGGAGGGGGCCGTATCCGCCTCGCCGCCGCGGGCCAGCGCCAGCAGCTGGGCCCGGACGATATCCGCTTCGGGGGCCGTCAGGTAGGCCAGCCGGCCCGCGTTGCCGCCTGAGCCGCCGGTCCGGAGCCGCAGCTCGGCCAGCCCGAAAATCCTGGCGAGCGCCGGGCGGACGATGTCGATGGCCTGGATCTGGGAGAGCGGAAATCGCAGCGAGCTGCGCCGGATCAGGCCGGTCTCGATCCGGAGGTCGCCATCCTGCACACGCCAGCGCGTGACCAGCCAGGAGACCAGGCCCAGCAACACCAGGGCGGCGCCGAAAACCAGGTGTCCGAACACGCTGCCCCGGCCACCCTGCGAACCCGGCACCAGCGTGCCCACGAACACGACGACGACACCGATCAGGGCACGCCCGGCCCGGATGACAGGCGAGAGGGGGTGCAGCCGGTGCCAGGTGGCCTTGTCGAGCGGTACCGGCTGGGCGCCGGCGCCGGCCGGCGGAGAGCCTGCCGGGCGACCGTCTGCGCTCACAGGCCGGCGGCCTTGGCCTCGCCCAACTCCGCCAGGCGGTCCCGGAGCCGAGCCGCCTCCTCGTGGCTCAGCCCTGGAATACGGGCGTCGCTGAACGCGGCCGCAGTGTGCATCCGCACCGTGGCCAGGCCGAAGGAGCGCTCGATCGGCCCGGCGACCACGTCGATGAACTGCATGCGGCCATAGGGGACGACCGACAGGCGCGTGATCAGCACTCCCCGCTGAACCAGGAGATCGTCGTCCCGCTCGTGGTAGGCCCAGGCTCGGACCCGGCGCTGGGCGAACCGGTCGCCGGCCAGTCCGGCAACCACGACCGCGACCAGGCCCAGCGCTCCGACGGGGAGGGCCCGGCCAGCTCCGCTGAGTGCTCCGGCCGCGCTGCCGATCACCACGAGCACCGCGAGCACGGCGCTGGCACCGACCACTTCGGCCCGCCGCATCGCGCTCAGCCGGGGAGATGGGTGCCGCCAGGTCTCCTCCGGTCCCATGACCGTTTTGACCGATCCGGTCATGCCGGTCGAGTATGACAGTCGCCAGCCGCTGCCTCGGCCGCACTTGCAGCGCAGCCCGGGTGTTGTCGCTGCGCGCGAATAAAGGCTACCCTCCGGTTGGCCATGCAGACACTCACTCCCGGCTCGATCCTCGGCCACGGCGTTCGCCGGCGCGAGGACCCGCGCCTCATCACGGGCGCCGGCCGCTACGTCGACGACATCCACCCGGACCGGTGTCTTCACGTGGCCTTCGTTAGGTCGACGCTGGCCCACGCCACCATTCGCTCAGTTGATGTCGCCGCGGCCGCGGAGGCGCCTGGCGTGGTGGCCGTGCTCACCGCTGCCGACCTGGGCCTTCCCGCGCGCGTCGGTTTCCCGATGGTGCCCGGCGTCTTCGCCCGCCCCCCCCTCGCCGTCGAGCGCGTCCGCTTCGTGGGCGAGCCGGTGGCGCTTGTGATCGCGGAGAGCCCGGAGGCGGCCGTGGACGCGGCCCAACTGGTCGGGCTCGAACTCGAGCCGCTCGAGGTCGTCGTCGATCCGGAAGCCGCCCGCCAGGCCGGCTCGGGCCTGTTGTTCCCCGCCCACGGCTCGAACGTGGCCGGCCACTTTCCGCCCCGCGGCGACGATGACGTGCTGGCCGGCGCCGAGGTCACCATCAAGGGCCGCTTCGTGAACCAGCGGCTGGCGCCGGTGCCGATGGAGCCGGAGGCGATCCTGGTGGTGCCCGAGGCAGGCCGGCTGACGGTTTGGGCGACCAGCCAGACCCCCTTCGGGCTCCGCGCCGAGCTGGCGTCGTCGCTGGGCATCGCCGAGGCTGAGATCCGGGTGGTCGTCGGCGACATGGGCGGGGGCTTCGGCGCGAAGGCCGGAGCCCGCTCCGAGCTGATCGTCGTGGCCGCGGCCGCGCGCAAGCTCGGGCGGCCGGTGAAGTGGATCGAGACCCGCTCCGAGAACCTGGTCGGGATGACCCACGGGCGCGGCCAGGTGCAGCAGGTGGAGCTGGGGGCGACGCGCGCCGGCCAACTGGTCGGCCTGCGCGCCCGGGTGCTTGCCGACATCGGCGCATACCCGGGGATCGCGGTTCTGCTGCCGATGCTCACCGGCCAGATGTCGGCCGGCGTCTACGAGATCCCGGCCATCGACTACGAGGCGCACTGCGTCGTCACCAACACGACACCGCTGGGCGCCTACCGCGGCGCCGGCCGGCCGGAGGCGGCCGCGATGGTGGAGCGCGCGATGGACATGCTGGCCGTGGAGCTGGGAATCGACCCAGCCGACCTTAGGCGCCGCAACCTGATCGCGCCCGATCGCTTCCCGCTCACGACGGCCGGCGGGGCGACCTACGACTCGGGCGAGTACGAGAGGGCGCTCGACAAGCTTCTCGAGATCTCCGCCTACCCGGAGCTGCGCGCTGAGCAGGCGCGGCGCCGCCAGCGCGGCGACCGCCTGCAGCTCGGGATCGGGCTCTCGGTATATGTCGAGGTGACCGCGGTCGGGATCGGCCCGGAGTGGGGAGCGGTTCGCATCGAGACGAATGGGACGGCGACCGTGCGCTGCGGCACCACCTCGTTCGGCCAGGGCCATGAGACCTCGCTGGCCCAGATCGCGGCCGAGCAGCTCGGCCTGCCGCTCGACTCGATTGTCGTCGTCCAGTCCGACACCGACGCCGTCGAGCGCGGCACCGGAACGGTGGGTTCGCGCTCGATGCAGCACGGCGGCTCCGCCGTGCATCAGGCCGCATTGGAGCTGCGTCATAAGGCGCGCGACCTGGCTTCGCACCTGCTCGAGGCGAGCCCCGAGGACATCGTCTTCGTGGCCGGAACGGTCGGCGTGGCCGGCGTCCCCGAGCGCTCGCTCTCCTGGGCTTCTTTGGTCACGGCTGCCGGCGACCGCGAAAGACTGCCCGAGGGTATGGAGCCGGGCCTCGCCACCGAGGCCGACTTCGCAGGAGACGGCAGCTACCCGTTCGGCGCCCATTGCGCCGTGGTCGAGGTCGACCTGGAGACCGGGGACGCGCGCCTGACCCGCTTCTTCGCGGTCGACGACTGCGGCCGCATCATCAACCCGCTGCTCGCCGAGGGGCAGGTCCACGGCGGGATCGCGCAAGGCATCGGCCAGGCGCTGTTCGAGGAGGTCGTGTTCGACGACCAGGGCACCCCGCGCACGGCCTCGCTGCTCGACTACCTGATCCCCACCATCGGCGAGATCCCCGAGGTGGTGACGGCGACGACTGAGACGCCGAGCCCGAACAATCCTCTGGGCGCCAAGGGGGTCGGCGAGTCCGGGACGATCGGTTCGACGCCGGCGGTCCAGAACGCGGTCGTTGACGCGCTGTCGCACCTGGGCATCCGGCACATCGACATGCCGCTCACGCCGGAGCGCGTGTGGGCCGCGCTGGCCGCGGCGGGCCACCCGGGGCGGAACGGTCCGGCCTGAACGGTCGTGCGGCGGGCCTCGGCTGACGCCAGCGCGAGCCAGACCTGACCCCGCCCGGTAGCCGGGAGGCCGGGGATCCGACGCCGGTGGCTCGGAGACTTGACCACGTGGACGAACCGGTTATCAGCCGCAAGGTGCTCCTGGCGGACGACAGCGAGCTCGGGTTTGAGCTGGTCGACTCCGCCTTGCGCTCGCGGGGCCACTATGTCGACTGGGCGCGCAACGGCGCCGAGGCGCTGGCCAGGATCCAGAACCGGCGCTACGACCTCCTTCTCCTCGACCTCCATATGCCGCGAATGGACGGCTTCCAGGTCGCGGCGGCGATCCGAGAGGACGCGTCCGTCAGCGACCTGCGGATCGTGGTGCTGACAGCCGACAACATGCCGGGCGTGCGCGAGGAGCTGCTGGCGGTCGGGGTGCGGGAGTACGTCACGAAGCCGTTCAACGTCGACTACCTGATCGAGCTGGTCGAGCGCCCTGAGGCATCGCCGATCCCCGTTCTCGGGGCGGTCGAGGCGACCTAGGCAGTCCGGTCCCCGGGTGGTCACGAGACCCCCTCCCCAAACCCTCCCTGTGAGACTTGGAGGGCGCCAGTGCTTGAAGTCACGACCGGCGCCTCACTGGACGCTACACGAGGAGGTGGTTGGGGTGGACACCCACAAGGACGGTCACAGCGCGGCCTTACTCGACGAGCTGGGAACAGTCCAG
>DHIW01000037.1:1771-2904 GCA_002404015.1 Chloroflexi bacterium UBA4736 | reverse complement strand
CAGCGGCGGCGTGGGCGGCGTCCCCTACCGCGACTTCATCGCCCCAGGCCTCTTGGTGGCGACGGCGATGCAGACCGCGGCCGCTGAGATGACTTACCCGATCATGGCCAAGGTCGTCTGGTGGAAGACATACGACGCCATCCTGGCAACGCCGATGCGGGTCCGCGACCTGGTCCTGGGCGAGCTTGCCTGGATCACCGCGCGGGTGGCTCTGGTCGCGATCAGCTTCTACGCGGTGATGCAGGTCGTGGGAGCGACCCGCTCGCCGCTGGCGCCGCTTGCCATCGGCGCCGGGATCCTCACCGGGGTGGCCTTCGCGGCTCCGATCATGGCCTTCTCCGCCTCCCAACGCCGAGACAGCGGATTTGCCGCCCTGACCAGGTTTGTGATCACGCCCCTGTTTCTCTTCGGGGGCACCTTCTTCCCGCTGGATCGACTCCCCGCCGTTCTACAGGGGGTCACCTGGCTCACACCGCTGGCACACGGCGTTGCTCTCAGCCGCGGGCTCACGCTCGGCCGGATCAGCGCCGGCGAAGCCTTGATCCACATCGTCGTGCCGCTGGTCTACGTCGTCGCGGGCGGCACCGCCGCCTACTTCATGTTGCGGCGGAGGCTGGTGGCTTGAGGGCGGCGATGCCCCGGCCGATGACGATGCGGGTGATGCTGCCCCGCCGCGCGCAGCGCCTGGTGGAGCGCAACCTGCTGGTCTACCGGCGGACGTGGATCATCATCTTCTCCGGCTTCTTCGAGCCCCTCCTCTATCTCTTCGGCATTGGCTACGGCGTCGGCTCGCTGGTGGGTCGCGTGCAGGACGCCAACGGGCACCCGGTCAGCTACGCCGTCTTCGTAGCGCCGGCGCTGATGGCGACCGCGGCCATGAACGGCGCCATCTACGACAGCACCTTCAACCTCTTCTACAAGCTCAAATATGCCCGCACTTACGACGCTATCCTGGCCACCCCGGTAGGCACCGCGGACGTGGCGCTGGGCGAGGTGACGTGGGCGCTGATGCGCGGCAGCATTTATTCGACCGGCTTCATCGCGGTGATGGTGGCGCTGCGCCTGGTCGCCTCGCCGACCGCCGTCCTGGCCCTGCCGGCGGCGGTGCTGATCGGCTTCACCTTCGCCGCCGT
>DHIW01000037.1:1301-1626 GCA_002404015.1 Chloroflexi bacterium UBA4736 | reverse complement strand
TGTTCTCAGCCACCTTCTTCCCCATCACCGCCTATCCCCAGCCGGTGCAAGTCCTGGTGCAGCTGACGCCGCTGTACCGCGGCGTCGACCTCATCCGTGGGCTCACGACCGGCAACCTCGGCCCCCAACTGCTGATTGACATCGCCTATCTCGCGGTCCTCGGCATCCTCTCGCTGGCCGTGACCTCCCGTCGCCTCAACAAGCTGCTCCTGACCTAGTCAGCCCCCGGGGCGCACCTACTCTGTACGCGTGATCCCACTGCCCTACCCCACCGCTCGCGGTCTCGCCGTGGCGGGGATGGTTGCGGCCGCCGCTGTCGGGATCG
>DHIW01000037.1:0-1026 GCA_002404015.1 Chloroflexi bacterium UBA4736 | reverse complement strand
GTCGTGGCGCTGGCCTTTCGGGCGTCGCTCTCATTGGTCGTCGACGGCAGTCCGTACGACATCTTCCACGCCTTCCGTTTCGTGGGCGACCATCTCCGCCAGGGTGGGGATATCTTTGTGCCGCCCTGGATCGGCCTGTCGAACTATCCGCCATTGATCTACTGGTGGTGGGCCACCGCCGCGTCCATCGTCCCCACCGGCCACGACCACCTCTTCGCGGCCGTCGTACGGGCGCCCTTCTGGAGCTTGGACGCCGCCATCGCCCCGACGCTGACGCTGCTACGTCGGGATTCAGTGGGTGTTCGCGCGGGCTGGATCTATGCGCTGAACCCGGTGGCCGCTGCGGTGCCGACCTTACACGGGCAATTCGACCCGGTGGTGGCGCTGCCGCTGCTCCTGGCCACGGCCACCATCGGACGGCGGCCACTGAGAGGTGGCCTGCTCGTGGGCCTGGCCGCGACCGTCAAACCATGGCCGCTCTACTTCGCCTTACCGGTGCTGGCCCTCGTCCCTAGGAGTCGACGGTGGGCGACGGTTGCGACAATGGCGGTGGCGCCGGCCCTGGCATTCGCCGTCTACGGCGTGATCCACCCCGCCCACCTGGGCCTGGGCATCCTCAGGGTGGCGATCTACGTCTCACATTGGCAGGGGCTGGGGATGGGCTTCCTGATCCCCGACCACGCCGCCGTGCCCATCCTGGTAGCCGCCGCCCTGGTCGCCGGCATCGGCACGCTCGGCGCCGGTTTCCTGATGGCCCGCCGGGGCGCATCTGCCGCCGAGGTGGTTGGGGTCAGCGCCCTGGTGCTGATCACCCTGGCTCCAGGGGTCTCCGACCAGTACATGGCCTGGCCGCTTGCCTTCCTGCTCTTGGCCGGACGCTTGCGCGGCGTCGCGGCGGTGACCGCCGGAGTCCTCCCGGCCATCATCTGGATTGACCTCTGGTTCTCGCAGAACCAGGGGTCCGCGATGCCGGTGATCTACTTTGTCTCTACGCTCTCCACGGGACTGCTGGCCGCCTGGATTCTG
>DHIW01000120.1 GCA_002404015.1 Chloroflexi bacterium UBA4736 | reverse complement strand
CCCGGCTAGCTTGACACTCAGGCTAGGTGGGGGGTGCCGGGCCCCTAGGCGATCCGCAGCACCTCGACCGCTGCCAGCGTGAGGCCGCCCATCGTGGCGCCCAGGATCAGACCCGCCGCCAGGGGCCGCCAGCCCAGGCCGGCCAGGGCGCGCAGGTCCGTCCCCAGGCCGACTCCGGCCAGCACCATCACAACGAGGAAGCGGGCCAGCCAGCCCAGGACGCTCGCCTCGGCGTCCGTGATGACGCCAACACTGTGCAGCAGGGAGAGGGCCAGGAAGCCGAGGATGAACCAGGGTACCGCCGCCCTGGCCGCCGCGACCGAGGGGCCGGCGCCGGCGCTCGCCAGGCCGATCACGACCGCCAGCGGGAGCAGCAGGAGGGTTCGCACCAGCTTGACGAGGACGGCGACCCCGCCCGCCTGGCTGCCGTAGAAGAGCCCGGTCGCTAGTACGACCGAGGTGTCGTTGATGCCGGTCCCCGCCCAGGTGCCAAACGCGACCTGGCCCATCCCCAAGAGGTGGCCGATCAGAGGGTACGTCAGCATCGCGAGAAGGTTGAATCCGAAGATTGTGCCGATGGCGTAGGCGGTCTCCTCGTCCCGCGCCTTCAGCAGGGGCCCGATCACGAGGATCGCGGTGGAGCCGCAGATCGCGGTGCCGGCGCCGACCAGGATCCCAACCCTGCGGGGGACGCCCAGGACCCTCACGAGAAGCAGGCCGAGGCACATCGAGGTCGCCACCACGAGCACGACGAGGACCAGGGTCCGGACGCCTCCGACGACGACCTGGGTGATGCTCAGCAGGGATCCGAGCAGCACTATCGCCACCCGCAGCACGTATCTGACCGTGAATTGGGCGCCGGGCTCGAAGGCCGGCGCCAGGCCAGGTTGCGGATAGCCAGACCGGCGAGGAGGGCCACCAGCACGTCCGGCACCACCGCCGTCTGGCTCGTGAGCAGCCTGGCGACAACTGCCACCACGGTGACCAGGAGCAGGCCCGGCGCGTGCTGTCTCAGGTTGCGAGCAGGATCTTGCCGACCGTCCGCCTCCCTGTGATCAGGCGGTGGGCCTCGGCGGCGCCGGCCAGGGGCAAGGTCTGGCTGACCGGCGGGCGGACCCGACCCGAGCGCAGCAGCTCGAGAGGAGCCCCGGCGGTCTGCGCGACCCGGTCGGGGTCGGCGCCCCGGAACTGGCCGAAGCTGAAGCAGAGGATGCCCACATTCAGGCGCCGAAGCTCGTCGAAGCCGGGGATTTCGGGCGGGGGGCCTGCCGAGCGGCCGAGCAGCACCATGCGGCCCAGCTGGCGGACGTGCTCGAGGGCGTGTCGGAAAGCCTCGCCGCCGACCGTGTCGATCACGATGTCGACGGGCGGCGCGTCCTCCTCGTACGAGATCGCCAGGTCGGCGCCCTGCTCCAGGGCGAATCGCCGCTTGTCCTCGGTCGAGGCAACGCCGATGACGCGCCCGGCACCCAGTGCCTTCGCCATCTGGATCGCCGTGCTTCCGATGCCGCCGGCGGCGGCATGCACGAGGACGCTCTCGCCAGGCCGGATCCGGGCGCAGTGCTCCAGTGCGTAGAAGGTCGTCAGGGTGACCAGGGCGTATCCGCCGGCCTCGTCCAGGTCCAGGCCCTGGGCGTCGAAAACCAGGCGGCGGTCCGCGGCGACCTTCTCCGCGTAGCCGCCGGACTTGACCAGCGCGAGGACCGGGCGGCCGCTGCCGACCTCCACGCCCGACACCTCGAGGCCGGGGATGAAGGGCGGTTCGGGTGCCGAATGGTATTGGCCGGTGATCGAGGTGGTGTCGGCGAAGTTGACGCCCGCCCGGCGGACTTCGACGAGCACCTCCCCGGGACCGGCCTCCGGGTCGGCGACCTCCTGCAGCTCGAGCACTTCGGGACCGCCCTGCCGGGTCGCGACGACCGCCCTCATCGCTTGAGAGGGAGCGTGAGCAGGAATCGGCTGCCTGCGCCGGGCCGGCTGCGCCGGAGGTCGACCCGGCCGCCGTACTGCCTGGCCAGCTCGCGGGCTATGTAAAGGCCCAAACCGGTGCCGGAGCGCGAGGTGTTGACGGGGTCGTCGACCCGGTAAAACCGCTCGAAGATCCGCTCGCGATGCTCGGCGGCGATCCCGCGGCCGCGGTCCTCGACCGTAACGAGCGCGCGGCGGCCCTTGGCCGCCACTGTGACGCGGGCCCATCGCGCCTGACCGTCGCGCGTGTAGCTGACCGCGTTGGCTAGAAGGCTCTCGATCATGCGGCCCGCGTGGTCGGGGTCGCTCTCAACATTGACCGGCTCCGGCGGCAGCTCCAGCTCCACCTCGCCGCCCTCGCCAAGCATCCGCTTGGCCACGACCTCCCTGACGACCTCGCGCAGGTCCAGCGCGGTCCGCCTGAAAGCCAGCCGCCCGGTCTCCAGGCGCGCCGCGGTGAGGAGGTCGTCGACCAGCCGGGCCAGCTCGTCGGCCTTTTCGCCGAGCACGTCGATCGGGTGCCGCCAGGTCTCCGGGACCTCGCCGAGGCTGCCCTCGCGGAGCATGGACAGGTAGCCCATGATCACCGTCAGCGGCGTGCGCAGCTCGTGGGCCGCCATGTTCAGGAACTCGCTCTTGACGCGCCCCGCCTCGGCCGTCTCCTCGAACAGCCAGGCATTTCGCAGGGCCAGGACGGCCACGCTGCCGAGGAGCTGAAGGGTCTCGACTTGCTCGCTTCCAAAGCCGGGGCCGCGCCGCTTGCTCAGGATCAGGGCGGCCACCACGTCACCGCCGAACTGGAGAGGCAGCGTGACCGTGTGCCGAACGTCGTGGAGAGCCTCGGCCAGGACGCGGGGCAGCTTGCGGACGTCGTAGCCGCCGCCCAGCACCGGCTCCTTGAGGCGGATCGCCTCAGCCATCAGGGGCTGCGCGGCCACCGGCTGCCGGTAGCCGATCAGGTCGGCCCGACCGGTCAGGTCGTGGGCATCCTCTACGACGGTCTCGCCGCGCTCCACGCGGACCAGGGCGCCTCGCTCGGCGCCGACCGCCCCCATGGCTCGCCGAATGGTCAGCGCGACCACCTCCTGCACGTCGAGCGACTGCGCCAGGTCCACGGCCACATCGACCGCCACCTGGAGTCGCTCGCTGGTGCGCGTCGCCGCCAGCCGCAGCTCCGCGCGCTGCAGGGAGATGCTCACAAGCTGCCCGAAGTCGTCGATCAGGCGGCGCTGCAGCGGGCTGTACGGCCCGGCCACCCGGCGATAGAGCCCCAGGACTCCCAGCGAGGTGCGCCCGTCAGGTAGAGGCTGGCGCGTGAAGAGAGGCACGGCCCTGATGACGCAGATCCCGCCCTCCGCGTACGCGGTTCCCCGAACGGGGTCCGACGGCGCGTCCTCGAACTCGACCACCTGGTGGCGGACCAGGGCCTGCCCGAGCTGAGCCCGGCGCCACTCGTACTCCAGCCCCACTTGGGTGATTCCCCAGGGGCCTGCCCCGGCCACGACCCGCAGCCAGTCCTGGCGGTCGGCAGGCACCAGCAGGATCAGGCAGTCGCTGTCAGGGACCAGGCGGCGGCCCTGCTCGGCCAGCAACCGTGCCGCCGACTCCACCTGCTCGCCAGACTCGAAGTCCGCCCCCGAAACCTCCATGGTCCGCCGGAAGATGTCGCCCAGCGCCTCGGTGGCCGCGGCCCCGGCCGCGCCTGCCGGCAGCCCGACCGGTCCCAGCCAGGGCTCCAGCTCCTTCACCGCGATGACCGTGCCGATGCCGGCGGCCGGCCTCGCTGTCACAACGGCGTCGAATACGGACCCGTCGGCCTGAGCCAGGCTGACGCGCTGCGGCTCGGCACGGATGGCGGTTTCATCGAGGACGGTGGAGACGGGCCGGCCGAGCATTCGGTCTGCCGAATATCCGAACAGGCGCTGGGCGGCGCCGTACCAGCCCAGCACCTGGCCCGTGTCGGAGACTACGATCACGCCGTCCCCGAGGGCCTCGATGAGCGCGCGAGGGCGGGTTGTCATGGCAGCAGTGGGAGACGCAACGAGAAATGGCTGCCCTGGTCGGGGCGGCTCCAGTCGAGGGCCACCTGGCCGCCGTGCCGCCCCGCCAGTTCGCTGCTTATGTAGAGACCGAGCCCGGTGCCTGGGGGCCGGTCGTGGCGGCCTTCCTCGACTCGGAAAAACCTCTCGAAGATCCGCCCGCCAACGCCTTCGGGCACGCCGCGGCCGCGGTCGGCGACGCTGACGACCGCCTCTACGCCGTCGCGCCGAACGCTCACGCTGACGGCCGGCGGCTCGGTGTCCCGAACGTACGTCAGCGCGTTGTTGATCAGGTTGTCGATGATCTTGCCGACGTGGTCGGGGTCGGCCACGACCATCAGCTCGTCGGCGCCAAACCGGCCGCGCAGCCGACCGCCCACCAGCCGGGCGCGCGGGCGGGCCCGGGCCACCGCATCGCGGACCAGGCTCCGGAGATCGATGCGGACGACGTCGGCCGGGATCGGACCCGACTCCAGGCGGGAGGCAAGCAGCAGGTCCTCGACCAGATGGCCGAGCTCCTCGGTCTTGCCTACCAGCGTCTGGATGGGCTGCCCCCAGCGCTCCGGCCCCCGCCCGAAGCTGCCTTCCTCCAGCATCGAGAGGTAGCCGTGAAGGACGGTGAGCGGAGTCCGGAGCTCATGGGCAGCCATGTTCAGGAAGTCGCTGCGCATGCGGTTCGCCTCCTCGGCTTCGGCGAAGAGGCGGGCGTTGCGTAGTGCCAGGACCGCCACGTTGCCGAGCAGCTGGAGCGTGGCGATGTCACCGACGCCGAAGGGCAGGTCGGAGCGGCGCCCGACGGCGAGAGCCGCCGGCACCTCGTCGCTCAGCACGAGGGGCAGGATCAGGCTGTGCTTGAGGCTGTCCAGGGCATCCGCGTAAGAATCGTCAAGGCTGTCGACCACGAAGCCGCCGCTCAGCACGGGCAGGCGCTGGGTGACGGCCAGCTGCAGGACGGGCCGTCCGTCTGACTTGACCGCGGCGATCGGATGGCGCCGGCCCACAGCTGGGACCCCGCTCGAGTCCACCGCATCCTCCACCATGTAGTCGCTGCCGTCGATCAGGAGCAGAGAGGCCCGGTCGGCGCCAGTTGCGGAGGCGGCTCGATTGATCAGGCGGCGGATCACCTCGCGCTGGTTCAGGGAGGCCGCCAGGTCGAGGGCGACATCCACGCCCACGCGGAGCCGCTGCATGGTCTCCTGGGTGGAGCGGCCAAGCTCGGTTCGCTGAAGGGTCAAGCTGACCAGCAGCGCGAATTCCGCGATCAGGCGCCGCTCGTAAGGCGTGAAATAGGCCTGGTCCTTCCTGTAGAAGCCGATCGCGCCGAGGGCGTGGCGGCCGTCCGGCAGCGGCTCGGTGCTCCAGAGCGGGAGCAGGCGGCCGGTGTGAATCCCCCCCTCCTCGAGAGTGTGCCGGAGGTTGCTGCGCTCCATCAGGCGCACTGTCTCGATCGGGCGCCTCTGGCTCATCGCGAGGCCGGCCACCGTCCCCAGCCAGGGCCAGGTCCTGCCCACCTGGCTTTCTGCCCAGGCGCCGGCCCCGGCCAGGATCACGAAATGGTCGGGGCGCTCGCGGGGCACCACGCTGAGGAGGCACTCGGCGTCCGGTACGATGCGCTGGCCCTGGGCCACCAGGAGCGGCGCAAGTGTCTCAGTGGAGTCGAGGGCGGCCAGGTCCTGGCCGGCCATGTCCATCAGGTCGCGGACGATCGAGCCCAGGCGCTGGTTCCAGTCCGAGTAGGCCTGGCCGGCCGCCTCGGGGAGGTCGAGCCAGGAGCCCATGGGCTTCAGCAGCCAGGCGGTGCCGGCGCCGAGGCGGGTGGCGGTCGCGGCCGCCTGGAAGACTCCCCGGCGCCTACGCCGAACGGTCAAGATGGCCTCCATACGATCGGCGCCGCCCAGGTCGGCGAGCTCGGCGGCGACCTCCCCGTCGGCGCCCTCGAACAGCCAGGCGATCGGCCGCCCGATGGCCTCGCGCGCCGAGTAGCCGGTCAGGCGAGCAGCAGCGCCTGTCCAGGCGCTGATGCGGCCGTCGCGGCCGGCGGCCACGACCGCGTCACCCAGCGCCTCGAGAGCCCTCCGCGCGATCTCGGGTGAAGAGGCCAATTGGTCAGCCGAATTATCCGGCTGTGCGCCGGCCAGCGGTTAGTGCCGCTGAGCAGGTTCGCGGGTCGCGGCCAGGAGCTCGTACGCGCGGACCGGGACGCGGCTTAGGCGCACGCCGGTGGCCGAGTGGATGGCGTTGACCACCGCCGCAGGCCCGGGGACCGCGGGCGGCTCGCCGACCCCCTTGGCGCCGAACGGACCCACCGCGGACGGGATCTCCAGCAGTCGGACGTCGATGTCCGGCACCTGGTCGATCGAAGGCACCTGGTAGTCCAGGAACGATGCCGTCCGCAGCTGGCCCTCCGGGTCGTATACCAACTCCTCGCCGAAAGCCCGGCCCAGCGCCTGGACGACGCCGCCCTGGATCTGGCCGACCACCTCGGGCGGGTTGATCGCGCGGCCCACGTCCTGGATGGCCGCGAAGCCGGCGAGGCTCCAGCCACCGGTCTCCTGGTCCACCTGGACCCGGGCAATCTGGACGGTGAACATGGGCGCCTGGACCGTGACTGCCGTACGGCCCTGCCCCAGTACCGGCGGGTAGCGGCCCCCGAACTGGGCCGCCAGGCCGGCCAGGTGGCCGATACCGATCGAGCGTCCCGGGACACCTGCCACCCGGACCTCGCCATCCTCGATGACCAGGTCCTCCGCCGAAGCCTCGAGCTCTTCCGCCGCGATGTCCAGCAGCTGGCGGCGGGCCTCGGCGGCCGCCTGCTGGACGGCCGGACCCACCGTGTAAGTGATCTTGCTGCCACCCGCCATGCCCGAGTAGGGCGCGCTGTCGGTGTCGCCGGTCTGGATCTTGACCTTGTCGACGCTGACCCCGAACGTCTCGGCCGCGATGATCGCCATCGTTGTGTCGGTGCCGCTGATGTCGGCGTAGCCGACGTGGAGGACGAGCGACCCGTCCGGTTCGACGCGGCAGCCCGCAGCCGCCGGCTCGCGGCCGCCTCCCCAGCCGCCGACGGCCAGCCCGACGCCCTCGCCGGCCTCGAGCGGCGCCTTGAGCAGCGGGTGCTCGCGAGCCGCTTCCAGGCACTCGACCAGCCCGATGCGGGGCCAGCGGGTGCCGTCGGGGCGAGCGTCGCCCTCGCGGCTGGCGTTGCGCAGCCTGAACTCGATCGGGTCGGCGCCCAGCTTTTCGGCCAGCTGGTCCATCGCGGACTCGAGGGCGAAGAACGCCTGCGGCGCTCCCGGGGCGCGGTACGCGGCGACCGGCGTCTTGTGGGTGGCCACGTCATACCCGGTGACCTCGAAGGCGGGCAGCCGGTAGGTGCCGGCGAGGAACATGCCGGCCAGTCCGCCCAGCCCGCCGTGGCCGGCCCCGTTATCGAACACGATGTGGGCCCAGAGCGCCTTGAGGTTGCCCTCGCGGTCGGCGCCCAGCTTCAGGTCGATGACGCAGCCAGGGGCCCCGCGGCCCATCAGGAACTCCTCGTTGCGGGTGAGCTCGAGCCGGACGGCGCGACCGGTGCGCTGGGCCAGCAGCACGACCAGGCTCTCCAGCAGGTACACCTTGCCTCCGAAGCCGCCTCCAACCGGGACCGGGATCACCCGGATCGAGCCGAGAGGAAGGCCCAGCGCGTCGGCCACGCTCTTTCGGGTGAGGAAGCTGCCCTGGGTGGGCGACCACACGGTGATGCCGCCGTCGGGCTCCGGCCGGGCCATCGTGATGTGGGTCTCGATGAAGCCCTGGTGAACGGCGGGCATCTCGTAGCGACCCTCCACGACTGCCTCGGAGCCGGCCAGGGCGGCGTGGACATCGCCCTGCTTGAACTCGACTACCGCGGTCACGTTGGGCGGCTTCTCGTCCACGGCCACCTCGCCTCCCCCGATCCCGTGCGCGCCGGCATCGTCGAGGGCCGACCCGCCCGGCTCGAGCACCAGCGGCGCGCCGGGGCGGATGGCGGCCAGGGGATCGACCACGGCCGGCAGCGGTTCGTACTCCACCTCGATCAGCGCCACCGCGTCGGCGGCCGCCGCCTCGCTGACCGCGACCACCGCCGCGACCGGCTGGCCGGCGTAGAGGACCTGGCCCTGGGCCAACGGCAACTCGGCGCCCGAGACGTTCAGGCGGGGAAGGTCGGCGCCAGCCATCGCCAGCAGCACGCCGGGGGCGCCGCGGGCGGCCTCCAGGTCGACCTTGACAAGGCGCGCGTGCGCGTGCGGGCTGAGGAGGAGCCGGGCGTGGTCCAGCTCGGTCAGCCGGAGGTCGGCCGTGAAGCGCGTTGCACCTGTCACCTTGGCGCCGCCTTCGAGCCGGCGCCGCGGGACTCCCACCGCAGCGATAAGGCCATCATATTGGGGCGATGAAACTGACGCCCCGCGCCGAGGCGCTGCAGGGCCAGGCCATGGACGGCGCCCACTTCACAGGCCCCGCCTCCTCGCATGTGCTCCTCGTCAACGAGGAGCCCAACCGGGTGGCGGTGAGCGTGGTTCGTTTCGAGCCGGGGACCCGCAACCACTGGCACTCCCATTCCGGCGGCCAGCTGCTCCACGTTGTGGAGGGCTCGGGCTACGTGCAGGCGCGGGGCGCCCCCCTGCAGCCGATCACGGAGGGCGACTCGATCTCGGCAGCACCTGGCGAGCAGCACTGGCACGGCGCCGGCCGCTCGGGGCCGATGGCGCACGTCACCGTCACGATCGGCCAGGTCGAGTGGCTCGAGGAGTCCCCCCCGCCCGACTAGAACTTGGGTTGGGCGGGTGCTCTCCGCTGGGTGTAGCGTCCGATTCACGAGCACCGGCAAGCTCCTCGGCGTAGTGGCCATCCTGGTGGCGATTGCCAGCGCTGTCTGGTACGGCGTGAGCGCGCCCTCGCGCGGCACCGCAGTCGCGCCGGGGCCGGCCGCCGAGGTCGCGCTGACCGCCACCCAGACGGGCTCCGGGAGCTGGGTCCGTTACCTGTTGACCGTCCACAACGCGAGCGACAGCGCCTTCTCGGGCCAGGTCGTTCTGATCGACCACGACGTGCCCGCCGACTCCGGCGCGTCCGCCCTGCAGCTCCCGTCCACCAGCAAGCCGGCCAACCTGCCCAGCGCCGGCTCGGAGGTCGCACCCGAGTCGGCCTACGAGGTCCACCTCACGGTGGCGGCCCGCAAGGACCGCACCATCACGGTGGTGGCGCCCGACAGCTTCAACTACGCGCAGGTGCGGGACGATGCGGGCAACCCGCTGGCAGACGCCGAGGTGGACCGCGTGCCGGTCGTGCCGGTCGCCGTGCTTAGCGACCTGGAGGCCGCCGCCACCGCCATTGGCGGTGTCCACTTCGATCGCTACTCGACGCACGTCGCCCAGTACCAGCAGGCGCGCGGCTTCCCTGCGACCCCTCTCCTGCTCGGCAGCTATGCCGCCGTGGTCGTGGACCAGTTCGACACCGCCGCCCTCAGCCGGGCGCAGCTGCAGGCGCTGCGCGACTACGTTGGCCTGGGCGGTGCCCTGGTGCTGGCCGGCGGTGTGAACTGGCGCCGGACACTGGCCCCCCTCCCGGGCGAGCTGCTGCCCCTGCGACCGTCGGCCACCACGACGGCATCCCTGGCGCCGCTCTCCGCGCTGGCGGGGGTAAAGCTGCCTGACGCCGCCGTGCCGGCCGCCGCCGGTGCCCTCGCCGCCGGTGCCCATGTGGTCCTGGCGGGCGCCGAGGGCTCGCCGCTGGTCGTGGAGGCGGCCTACGGGGCGGGCCGGATCATCGAGCTGGCCTTCGACCCCTCCGCGGACGGAGTCCCGGCTGGCCTGGCCAACGCGGCCTGGTCCCAGGCCATCGGCCGGGCCTTCGCCGAGCTGCCCGGCGGCTCACCGACCGTGAGCGCGCTGCCGGGGCCGGAGTCGAACTTCAGCCTCTACTTCGGGCCTCCGGCGGACGCCCCGCTGCCGTCGCCCTGGCTGGTGGGCCCCCTGCTGCTCAGCTACCTGGTGATCGTGGGGCCGATCAACTACCTCTTCCTGCGCCGCCGGCTGAAGCGTCCCGCGCTGCTCTGGCTGACGGCGCCACTGGTGGCGGTCTCCTTCACGGGCGGTTTCTATGTGATCGGGCAGACCCTCCAGGGCAGCTTGCAGGACCACTCCGTCCAGGTCCTGCGCCTGGCGCCGGACGGGGTCGCCGCCCAGATCCAGTACGACCGCATCCTCTTCCTGCGCCGGGGCGACCATGTTGTCCAGGCGGCGGCCGGCTCCATCGTGGCGCCCATGACGCTCAACACCTATCGGACGAGCGGCAGCACCTGCGAGCGCTGCACGGTCCAGCTGGCGGGCCTGGCGGCCGGCTCCGAACACGTGATCCCGGGCGCCAGTCCGCTGGTGGACGAGCAGGGCGTGGTCTACGGGAGTGTGCGGGTGGTGGCGACGACGACAGCCGGCCGTCCGCCGGTGGGACTGGCCACACACCTGGCAGTCAAAGGCGGCCGGGTCCAGGGCACGGTGGCCAACCTGGGCGCCCGGCCGGTGCGCGGGGTCGAGCTCTTCTCCTTCGACGGCCAGCTCTTCCACTCGGCCTACCTGGCCGGGTCGATCCCCCCGGGCGGGGTGGCGGAGGTGGACGCGGCCAGCATGCAGCTGGCGGCGGGACCGGCGCCGGGCGCCCCCGGCCAGGGCCGCGAGGGCTCCGCGCTGGCGCGCATCCTGGCGACGGCGGCCATGGAGCGGGACCGGATGCCGCTGATCGTCGCCTTCACCGATCCGCTGGCGAGCAGCCTCCAGGTGGACGGCGAGCAGCCCCCCACATCCACCATTACCGCCCTCGAGCAGCCAGTGACGCTGGAGGCTGCGGATGGACTGCTGGCCGACTTCAGCCGGACGCTCCTGGCCTCGACCAGTGGCAACCAGAGGGACGGCTTCCTCGACGCCTACGACCTCGTGCTGCCGCTCAACACGACCCCCGGCGTCCAGCTCTCCTGGGACAAGCGGTGGGCGCAGCAGGTCGAGATCTATGACTGGACGGCGGGCGCCTGGCACCCTGCCGGCTTCGACCCCGAGGACGCCAATCCCATCGCGACCGTCGGGCTCGCGGGCGGGGACACGGCCGGCGGCCTGGTGCGGGTTCGGGTGCGCGAGCCGCGGCTCTCCTGGGGCTCCACGCTGGCCGTGGAAATGCCGAAGCCGCCGGGCTAGGGATACCGGCGGCCTCGGGTAGAAAGGAGGGTCGGAGCGGCTGACGTTGGCGTGCCCTCCGCCCCGCTCCGCAGAGTACCGCTCCCGCCCTGACGGCGTCAAGTGAGATTGCAAAACTCGCTATACAGCTACATTGCGCCCTGATGGGCTGGGAGCAGCGGATGGCGGAGTTCTACCTGGGGCCGGTCGAGTGGCCGGTGGACCCGGTGGAGTGGGAGAAGCGGGCCCGCGAGAAGCTGGACCCCGCCGTCTACGACTACATCGCGGGCGGCGCCGGCGCCGAAACGACGGTGGACGCCAACCGGGAGGCCTTCCGGCGCTGGCGGCTGGTGCCCCGCATGCTGGGCTCGGCGCCGGAGCGCGACCTCTCAGTCGAGATCCTGGGCGTGCGCCACCCGGCGCCTCTGTTCTTCGGCCCGGTGGGCGGCATCCAGAGGCTGTGCGACCCCGAGGGCGAGCTGGCAGTGGGGCGGGCGGCCGAGGAGCTGGGGCTACCGCTGGTCCTCAGCACCGCGGCCTCGCGCTCGCTGGAGGAGGTGGCGGCGGTCATGCCGCGCACCCCGCGCTGGTTCCAGCTCTACTGGGTCAGCGACCGCGAGGTTGTCAAGAGCCTGCTGGACCGAGCGGCGGCGTCCGGCTACCAGGCGATCGTGGTCACCCTGGATACGCTGACGCTGGCCTGGCGCGACCGCGACCTCAGCAACGGCTACCTTCCCTTCCTCAAGGGCCACGGCACAGCCCAGTTCACGTCCGATCCCGTCTTCCGCGCCAAGCTGGGTTTCGACCCCGAGGGCAAGGACCTGGAGGCCGGCGCGGCGATGCTGGCCATCCAGCCGAACATGGGGCTGCGGTGGGAGGACTTCGGGTGGCTTCGCGAGCAGACCTCGCTGCCGATCCTGGTCAAGGGCGTGCTGGCGCCGGCCGACGCCCAGCGGGCCTTCGAGATCGGCCTGGACGGCGTCATCGTCTCCAACCACGGCGGCCGCCAGGTGGACGGCGCCATCGCTGCGCTGGACGCGCTGGTGGCGGTGCGAGAGGCGGTCGGCGCGGACCGCCTGCTCCTCATGGACAGCGGGATCCGACGCGGCGCCGATGTGGTGAAGGCCCTGGCGCTGGGGGCCCGCGCCGTCCTCATCGGCCGGCCGTTCGTGTACGGGCTGGCGGTCGGGGGGGTCGAGGGCGTCCAACAGGTGATGCGCAACCTGCTGGCGGACACCGAGTCCACGCTCGGCCTCTGCGGCTACCGCTCGCTTCCCGAACTGGGCCCCGAGGCGGTCACCCGGATCTGACGGGAGTGGATCCCTCCCTTGTGGGAGGGAGTTCTTGGGGGGAAAGTGGTTCCCTCCCCCTTGTGGCGAGGGTGAGGGTGGGGGTCTTCATCGGAACCTGGCAGCCGATGCTCGGCCGGTTCGCAGAAAGGGACCCCCTCCCCAACCCTCCCCACACGCCCGAATCCACCGAAGGACGGCG
>DHIW01000122.1:1726-3985 GCA_002404015.1 Chloroflexi bacterium UBA4736 | reverse complement strand
GCCTTGACCTCGTCGTAGCCGCCGGCGTCGCCGGCTCGCTGCTCTTCAGCGCCTACCTTGGGATCCAGGACATGGTCATGATGCTGCCCGCGACGTGGCTGGTCTGGCGCCATGCCCCCGGCTGGCATCGAGCGCTCGCGGTCGCGGTGTACTTCGGCATCGACCTCGGATTTGTCATCGGGCCGGCGCCGGTGCTGATCGCGGAGGTGGCGTGGCTGGCGTCGCTGGGCTTCATCTCATACGGGAGCGCCGCGCCTCTCTCGCACTGGCGGCGCGCTGCTGACCAACCAGCGACAGGGTAGGCCGGCGCGGTTGCCGAGATAAGCGACCAGGGCTGCCAGCGTCTTCAGCCCGTAGACGGTCGAGGTCCTGAACCCGATCGAGCTCATGTCCTCGAAGTAGCGACCCTCGGCTGGGATCTCAGCGATCTTGAAGCCAAATTTGGCGGCCTGCACCAGGATCTGGGTGTCGAAGACAAAATCGTTCGCGTTCTGGGCATAGGGCACGGTCTCGAGGAAGCGCCGGGAATAGGCGCGGTAGCCGGTGTGGTACTCCGAAAGCCCCAGCCCCAGGACCTGGTTCTCGGCCCCCGTCAGGATGCGGTTGCCAATCCGCTTCCACCGCGGCATCCCCGACTTCGCCGGGTCGAGGTCGAGCCATCGCGATCCCAGGGCGACGTCGCCGCGACCCTCCTCGATTGCGCGGCACAGCGCGGGAACCAGGCGGGGGTCGTACTGCCCGTCGGGGTGGAGCATCACCACGACCTCGGCACCCATGAGCAGGGCATTGGCGTAGCAGGTCTTCTGGTTGCCTCCATAGCCGAGGTTGCGCGGATGTCTGATCACGTCGATACCGAGCTCCAGCGCCACCTCGGCGGTGCGATCCGAACCGGCGTCGTCGACGAGGAGGATGCGGTCGACCTCGTCGCGCGGGATCCGGGACACCACACCTCTCACGGTTTTCTCGGCGTGATAGGCCGGCAGGACGACAACCCGGCGGGGCTGTGGGCCGCTCCAGATGATCTCGCCGAGCTCCAGCGGTTGGGGCCCGATGGACAGCCGCTCGCTGGCGAGGTAGAGCGCCAGGATGATCGCCCCGATGGCACCCAGGGAAGGGCCCAAGCGCGTGCTGAACTCGATCGCCAGGTAGCTGAAGGCGAGCACCGCCCAGCCCAGCCGCGGCCGGACCAGGTCTCGGCTGTGGGCCAGGCCGGCGAGGGCGAAGCCCGGCACCACCAGCAGGGCGAGGTCGTGGATGTTGATGTAGGGGCTGAGCACCACCGACGCCGCCACCGCGAAGCCGAGGTCAAGCGCAGAGCCGGGCGCCTTCCAGCCGATCGTGGCAAAGACCAGCACCAGGACGACGGCGAGCAGCAGTAGCGCACCAGGCCGGCCGCCGGGCGCCCCCTCGAGGAGTCCACGCAGGGAGTAGGCGCTCTGGCCCGTGATGGGGAAGTTGTGGGTGCCGCCGACCGCCCAGGGTCCGACCACGCGCAGGTAGTCCCCCCAAACGCTGACGTTGAAGAATGCCAGCGACACCACCACCAGGCCCCCCGCCGCGATCCCAAAACCGAGGATCGCCGGCCAGGACCGACGGGCCAGGAACAGCAGCGGGATGACCAGCACCATCTGCGGTTTCACGATCGCCAGGCCCGCGAAGAAGCCGGCCCATCCGGCCTGGTTTCGGGTCCAGAAGTAGTAGGCCAGCGAAAGCGCGAACAGGATCAGGAAGTCCGACTGTCCCTGGAAGACGACCACCCAGACCGGGAAAAAGGCCATCGTGACGATGGCCGCGAGCATGGTCGAGGCGCGATTCCACCGGTTGGCTTGCGAGAGCGCCACGATGCTGGCTCCGACCAGGAGGAGGTTGCAGACGGCCAGCACCAGGTATGCGGTGTGGAAATCGAGCGTGCCCAGCGGGGCGATCAGGATGGTGTAGAAGGGGGGATGAATGTAAGGCAGCAGGGTGAAGTGCCCCGGCCACATCCTGGTGACCTGGTTCTGGTAGTGGAACTGCAGGTCGGCGTCGTAGAGGTGCGAGGCACCGCTCTGCAGGTAGAGCTTGACGGCAGCGTAGAAGGAGACGAAATCGGCTCCCTGGAGGCTGCCCCCGGCGAATTGGACCCAACTCCAGGCGATGTTGGCGGCGAAGATTGTTGAGGCGACGCCGACGGCGAACCAGCCTCGACTCCAGCGCGCCGGCGGCGCCGGGGCCACCGCGCTCAGGTCAGCCACATGACCCACCTGGCGGGCCGGGCAA
>DHIW01000122.1:0-1521 GCA_002404015.1 Chloroflexi bacterium UBA4736 | reverse complement strand
TGGGGGATGTGTTGATGACCACGCCGCTGCTGGCGACCCTGCGGGCCGCCTACCCTGACGCCCGGATCGACTACGCGGTGGGGGACTGGGCCAGGCCGGCGGTGATCACAAACCCTGACATCGATGAGGTCCTGCCCCTTTTCAACCCCTTCGCGTCGACCTCCAGGAGGCTCGCCCAGGCCATCAGCTCGGCGTTGAGGCTGCGCTGGCGGCGCTACGACCTGGCCTTCATACCCGATCGGCGTCCGCTGACCATGATGGTCGCGTACCTGGCCGGGGTTCCGCGGCGCTTCGGGATCCGCGGAGTTGGCCGCGCTGGGTTGCTCACCGACTCCGTCGCCGACGAGACTCGCAGCCACGAGGTCGACATCTTCCTCAAGCTGGCCGAGGCGGCGGGTCTGCGCCAGCACATCGCCCGCGAGATGAAGTACGTCCCCACCCAGGCGTCGCTCGAGCGAGCGGTGCGGACGCTCCACGCCGAGGGGTTTGAGGACCTCCCCTTTCGGGTTGCGCTCTTCCCCGGCGGTCAGAGCAGCTCCGGGCGCGACTTTCCCCACAAGCGGTGGCCGCCCGCGCGTTACGCCCTCTTGGCCAACCGCTTGATCGAGAAGCACGGCGGGGGCGTCATCCTCCTCGGTGGAGAGGCGGAGCGGGAGCTCTGCTTCCAGATCCGCGAGAACATCGACCACCCCGTCCTCGACCTTACCGGTCGCACCGACATCGACAGCATGGGCGCGGTGATGCAGCTCTGCGACGCTGTCATCAGCAATGACAGCGGGCCGATGCACCTCTCGGTTTCCGTAGGTACTCCTACGGTGGGCATCTTCGGGCCCACCTCGGCTCGCAAGACGGGACCCTACGGGGCGCGCCATCGCGCTGTTCAGGCTCACATCTACTGTGGTCCATGCGCGGGGATCGGCGGCCCAATGGCCGGCTGCGGGGCCGCATGCATCCAGCGCATCACCGTCCAAGACCTGGAAATGGCGCTCGAGACATGGGCCACCTAGGGGACGGCTGACTTGGCTCGCGCGGTACGAATTCTCGGCGTTGACGTCGACGCCGTCACCAGGGCCGAGGCCGTGGCTGCCATCGACGAGACCATCGATGCGCGCCGCGGTCACGGGGGTCGTCCGCTTCAGGTCGCCACCGTCAATCCAGAGTTCGTGATGCTCGCGCGTCGCGACGGCGCTTTCCGCGAGGTCCTCTCGGGCGCTGGTCTGTCCACCCCGGATGGCGCCGGCCTGATGCTGGCGGCGCGCATCCTCGGACATCGACTGCCGGCGCGAGTTACCGGGGTGGAGCTGGTCCGCAACCTGGCCGCGGCTGCGGTGGGCCGCGGCGACCGGGTTTTCTTCCTGGGCGCCGCCCCTGGTGTGGGCGCCGCGGCGGCCGCTGCCCTGGCTCGCGATTACCCTGGCCTGTCGGTGGCCGGCGACTTCGCTGGTGATGCGAGCGAAGCGGGCGACGCCGAGACCGTGGCCGCGGTCCGCGGCGTGAGCAGCGACATCGTCCTGGTCGCCT